>NZ_JACYVG010000002.1:0-732871 GCF_014842205.1 Sphingomonas sp. CFBP 13714 | reverse complement strand
GTTTGCGACCTCAGCAACCAGACCGTGTGGCCGTTCGCTGCGGTGACACCCCTCTAGGACCACTCCCCAATCCCGTCAAATGCAAATTTCACTTTTATGGCAATTTTTGCGCCTTGTCGGCTGAGACGCTCCTGTAACGCTCCCGTCCTGCTTCCCGCCCCTCCCGTCCGTGGGGTCGTCCGAATGCGCGGCCCGGTACTGCCGTACCAACGGTCTCATAGTATTCAGATGCTAAAGAGGAAAATACGAAAAAACCGGCGCACGCTGCTTGCGTACGCCGGTTCTGTCTTTCGCCAGCCCGACATCAGTCGGACAGGAATTACTTGCGGAGCGTGAGACCGCCACCAAAGCGCTTGTTGAAGCGCGCGACCTGGCCACCAGTGTCGAGCATGGTGCCACGACCGCCGGTCCAGGCCGGATGCGCGAGCGGATCGATTTCGAGCGTCATCACATCGCCTTCCTTACCCCAGGTCGACCGGGTCTGGTACTTGGTACCATCGGTCATCTGGATCGTAATCATGTGATAGTCGGGATGCGTATCGGCCTTCATCGTATGTCTCCGGTATAAACGGCTGGTTCCGACCAGCCTAAAGCAAGGCGGGCCCGTACACACAGCGACGCCGTGATGCAAGCCAGCCCCCCGTTTCGGCAATTACGCCTTAGGCGGATCGGCGATCATCGCGGTAAAATTCGCTTCTGCGACCAGCTGACCGTCGACCAGGGCGCGCCCTGCGAATTTACAGACGCTTGCACGCTTCTGCACGAACGTCACGTCGAGCTGAAGCAGAACCCCGGGCTCGACCGGCTTGCGAAACTTCGCACCGTCGATCGCCATGAAATAGACAAGCTTTCCCGAACCCGCGAGACCGAGCGATTCGACCGCCAAGATGCCGGCGGCTTGCGCCATCGCCTCGACGATCAGCACGCCGGGCATGATCGGCCTGCCGGGGAAATGCCCCTGAAAGAACTGCTCGTTCATCGACACCGCCTTGATGGCGCTGATCGATGTGTCGGGGACGAGATCCACGACACGATCAACCAGCAACATCGGATAGCGGTGGGGCAATGCCGCCATCACCCGGCCGATATCGAGCGGTCCGCTCGATCGACCGGGCGCGGCGTCAGCCACGTCGACGTTCACGTTATCCGTGCTCACCGACGATGTTCTCAGCGGCCCTGCGGCGTCGTGCGCGCGGGGGTCGCGCGGGCGGGGGTCGCGCGGGCGGGTGCCGCTGCGGCAGGTGCGGCTGCCCCACCCTGCTGGCCCTGCTGGTTCGGCTGCCAGCCGGCGGGCGGCGTGATGCCGACGGTCGGGACGAGACGGTCGAGCTCGGCCGTGATCGACGCCGTGATATCAGCAGCCGGCTGTGCGAACAATGCGGCATCCGGACGAAGCAGTAGGGTCACGTTCTTGGCGCGGACAGCATTGCTGACCGCATCGCCGAGCTTCGCCTGGATCTGTTCGATGACATATTGCTGGGCGCGCTGTGCCGGCTGGGTCAGACGAGCCAGTTCCTGGTTTGCCGCGGTCTCGCGTGCCTGGATCGCCTGCGCCTGGCTCTGGAGCGACGCCGCATTCGGGGTCGGCGCGCGCTGTGCGGTCTGGAACGCGGTCACGAGCGGCTGGAGTTCGCGGGCGATCGCCTGGCGGCGGGTCTCGGCCTGGTCGAGCTGTGCCTTGTAGGTCGTCTCGATCTGGCCACGCGCGGTGGTCCAGGCCTTGGAGCCTGCGATCGCGCCCTGCGGGTCGGCGACCGCGATACCAGAAACCTGGGCCTGCGCCGGTGCGACGATCGCCGCCGGTGCGAGCACGGCTGCGGCGAGAAGAAGCGTCTTGAACGTCGTCATCAGAACTGTGTCCCTACGTTGAAAGTAATAAGCTTGGGGTCATCACCCGGCTGCGTCAGGATGGCCTTGGCGAGATCGATACGCAGCGGGCCGAACGGCGAATTCCAGTTCACGCCGATACCCACCGACAGACGGGGCCGCGGCGAGTTGCCAAGGAACGTCTCCTTGAACGGCGCGATCGCGCTGGTCGCGATGACATTGGCTTCGGCGCCCGAGCAGGCCCCGCCGAGCGTATCGGAATAGCCCGCCTGACACGTCGTCGCCCGCTGCGCCGTTTCGGTGGCACCGGTCGGCGTGTAGGTGTTGAAATAGAGCTGGCGGCCTGCGCTGTCGAACAGCGGCGTATTGATCGGCAACACGGTGACATTGCCGGCCGCGTCGACCGACGTTGGGAAGACCGCGGTTGGCAATGGCTTGGTGATGCCGAACAGGCTGCCGATCTGCGCGTAGATGGTCGGGCGAAGCCCCAGTTCGCGCGCGCCAGAGCCCAGCGGAATCTCGATTTCGGCACGAGCCAGATAATAAGCCCGGCCGCCGAGCGCGTCGTCGACGATCTGGTTGCGATCGGTCACTACCGTCTGCGTGCCATCGGCCGCAGTGACATATTGCTGGCGCAGGACCCGCGGACCGACGCCGCGAATGTCAAAGCCGCGGAACTGCGGTTCGCCCAGATAGAAGCGGTCGGTGATGCGGACGCGATCGACACCCTCGCCACGGCTTTTCTCGAGCGAGTGGATATAGCCGCCCTCGGCGATGATCGAGCCGATAAAGCCGCTGCCGAGGTTCCAGAACTTCGATCCTTCGGCGCGCGTACGGATATACTTCACGTCGCCGCCCAGACCGGCAAAGTCCTGGCTGAACGAGAAGCGCTGCCCGGCGGTCGGGCGCAAACGGCTGTTCAGCGTATCGTAGATCAGCGAATAGCCGATCGACGACGTCCAGCGATTGCCGAGTGCCTCACAGAGGTAACGCCCGGCCTTGAGCGGGTCGCAGACGCCGTTGGTGAAATAGGAGGCCTGATCGAGGCCGACCTCGTCATAGGACAGGCCGTAGCGGCCCGACAGCGACCAGAACTCGGTCAGCGGCACACCGGCACGGATCTGGAAGCCCGTCGAGACCTGCGAATAGGTCGTCTGGCGGTCGTTCCCGACATAGTTGAACGAATTGTAATCGCGCCGGAATATGTCGCCACCGAGCGCAATATTCTTGTCGAACAGATAGGGCTCGGTAAAGCCCAGCTCGATCGACTTCGAATAGCTCGAATAGTTCACGCCGGCGCGCAGTTCCTGGCCCTTGCCGCGGAAATTGCGCTGCGTGATGTTCGCCTGGATGATGAACCGCTCGAGGCTCGAATAGCCCGCCGACAGCTGCAATTCGCCCGTCGAGCGCTCTTCCAGATTGGTTTCAAGGATCACGCGATCGGGCGCGGAGCCCGGCGTCTGCTTGATCTCCATCTTGTCCTGGAAATAACCGAGCGAGTTGATGCGATCCTGCGAGCGCTTCACCTGGAAGCTGTTGAACGCGTCGCCCTCGGCAAGACGGATCTCGCGACGCACGACCTTGTCCTGCGTCTGAGAATTGCCGTTGATCTCGACCCGCTCGACATAGGTGCGCTTGGCTTCGGCGATGTTGAAGTTGATACCCATGGTGAGGGTATCGACGTCCTTCTGGAACTCCGGGTTCACCTCGGTGAACGCATAGCCGAACAGGCCCGCGGTCTGGCTCAGATTGTCGACCGAATCCTCGACGAGCTTCGCGTTATACCACTCGCCCTTCTTGAGCGGCAGCGTCGAGGCGAGCTTCTTGTTGTCGAAGTCGCGGATCTGGCTGTCGACGGTGACGTCACCGAACTTGTAGCGCTTGCCCTCCTCCACCACGTAGGTGATGATGAAGTCCTTCTTGTCCGGCGTCAGCTCGGCGACCGCGGACGTGACGCGGAAATCAGCATAGCCCTCGGTCAGGTAGAACTGGCGCAGCTTCTGCTGGTCGTAGCTCAGGCGATCCTGGTCATAGCTGGTCGCCGAGGACAGGAGGCGGAAAAGCCGTGCCTGCTTGGTCGCCATCTGGCCGCGGATCTTGTCGTCCGAAAACACTTCGTTGCCGAGGATGTTGATCTGGCGGACCTTGGACTTCGGGCCTTCGCTGATCTCGAACACGACATCGACGCGGTTCTGGTCGAGGTTGACCATCTTCGGATCCACGACCGCGGCGAAGCGGCCCTGCCGGCGATAGAGCTCGATGATCCGTGCGATGTCCTGGCGGACCGCGGTGCGCGTGAAGATCTGCCGCGGCGCGAGCTTGATCTCTTTGGTGATCTTGTCCGCCTTGAGCGCCTTGTTGCCCTCGAGAATCACGCGGTTAATGATCGGATTCTCGCGGATGCGCAGGACGATATTGCCGTCCTCAACCCCGGCGATCGAGTAATCCGCAAACAGGTCGCTCGCCTGCAGGTCCTTGAGCGCCTGGTCGAGCGTTTCGGCCGTGTACGGGATGCCGACGCGGAGCTTGGTGTAGCTCAACACGGTCTCGGGCTCGATGCGCTGCGAACCTTCAACACGCAAAGTCTTGATCAGAGTCTGGGATACAGGCGCCGCTACGGGCGTTGTAGGGGCGGATGCAGGGGCAGCCGCCTGTGCACGTGGCGGACCGGATCGTGCCTGCGCAGCGGGGGCCGAACCCGCAGGCGCAACCTGTGCCCAGACCGGCACGCCGGACAGCATCGTACCTGCCAGGAGCAGGGCGCCGTTACGCGCCAAAGTGTAACCGTTGATTGCTGTCACCAAACCCACCCCAAGAAACTTGCATACGCAAGGGCGCGCCCGCCCTGCCCTAACCGCGTCAGCCGATCAAGCCGGCCAGATTCTTCCACAACCCGAAATTGCCGAGATCGTTGAAGGTCACGAGAAGCATCAATGCGAGGATCGCCGCAAGACCGCCGCGATACGCCCATTCCTGAACGTCGGGACCGACGGGCTTTCGCCGGACTGCCTCTATCGCATAAAATAGCAAATGTCCGCCATCAAGCATCGGCACTGGCAGCAGGTTGATGAACCCCAGATTGATGGACACCAACGCAATCAGAAAGACATAGGCATCGAGGCCGAGCGACATCTGCTCGCCCGAGACCTTGGCGATACTGAGCGGTCCGCCAAGCTCCTTGACGGAGCGACGGCCCGAAATCACCTGGCCCAGCGTCTCGACCATCATCGAGACGATCTCGCCCGTCCGCTTCACCGCGACGGCCGGTGCTTCGAGCAAACCGACGCGAACGACGATGGGTTTGCCACCGGCGATCCCGAGCCGGCCGATCCGATATTCATTCCCGAACCGGTCGCGCTGTAGCTCGGTACCGATCACGACATCGCGCGATACCAGTCGTCCATCACGCAGTACATCAATGCGAGTGCGTTCTCCCGCACGGATGCGGGCATAGCGTGCCATGTCGTCGAAGGTTTCGACCGAACGCCCGCCCAGCGCAGTGACCCGGTCGCCCTGTTGCAGACCGGCGAGTGCCGCCGCACTGCCCGGAACGGTCGCCCCGATCACCGGCGGCATCCGGACGTCGCCATAAGCGAGCGCGAATCCGGCGAGGATGACGATTGCGACGACGAAATTGACCAGCGGGCCTGCGGCAACGACAATCGCGCGCTGCCAAACCGGTTTCGACTGGAATGTCCGCTGACGTTCGTCGGCAGGCAAGGCGAGCCATTCGGCGGAAGGCTGGCTTGCCGGGGTCATGTCCCCGGCGAATTTCACATAACCGCCAAGCGGCAGCCAGCCGAATCTCCAGCGTGTGCCGCGACGATCGGTAAAGCCCGCGATCTCGCGTCCGAACCCGATCGCAAAGGCGTCGGCCTTGATCCCGAATATCCGTCCAGCAAGATAATGGCCCATCTCGTGAACGAACACGAGCGGTCCGATGACGAGCATAAAGGACAGGATCGTCAACAGGATACCGGGCGTTTCGATCAAACCACGCAATCCTTCACACGCTCGCTCGCAAGGCGCCGCGCGTCGGCGTCGATGGCCAGAACGGCATCGACGCTATCCGGTGCGGCCGGATCGTAGCGTATCAGCGTATCCTCCACGATTGCGGCAATTTCGAGGAAGCGGATCCGGCGGTTGAGAAAGGCGTCGACGGCCACCTCGTTCGCCGCGTTGAGGATCGCCGGGCGCGCCCCGCCCGCGTCCAGTGCTTCGCGTGCCAGCCGCAATGCGGGAAACCGCACCGGATCGGGCGCCGCGAAATCGAGTCGGCCGATGCCGACGAGATCGAGCGGCGCCATCGGTGTCGCCATCCGGTCGGGCCAGGCCAAGGTATGTGCGATCGGCGTGCGCATGTCGGGCGGGCCGAGCTGTGCCAGAACCGAGCCATCGACATAGTCGACCAAGCTGTGGATCACCGACTGCGCATGGATGACGATCTCGATCCGGTCGGGCGGGATCGGGAACAGCCGGGCGGCCTCGATCAGTTCGAGGCCCTTGTTCATCATCGTTGCCGAGTCGACCGATATCTTGGCGCCCATCGACCAGTTAGGATGCTTGACCGCCTGTTCGAGCGTCACGCCGCGCATCTGATCGGTCGTCCAGTCGCGGAAGGGCCCGCCGCTGCACGTCAGGATGATCCGCCGTATGCCTTCGGGCCGCGCGGCATCAAAGCACTGAAAGATTGCGTTATGCTCGGAATCCGCCGGGAGCAGGGTCGCCCCGGACTGTGCCGCTGCGCGCAAGATGACGTCGCCGGCGGAGACGAGCGGCTCCTTGTTGGCGATGACGACCGTGCCGCCCTGCTCGATCGCAGCCAGAACCGGCTTGAGCCCCGCGCAGCCGACGATCGCGCCCATCGTCCAGTCGGCGCCCGATGCGGCGGCCTCGGCGATCGCGTCAGGGCCGCCGCCGGCGCGGACACCCGTTCCCGCCAATGCCGCCTGCAACTCTGGCAGGCACTGCTCGTCGGCAACCACCGCGAATTCGGCGCGGGTCCGGATCGCGGCCGCGGCGAGCCGCGCGACGTCACAATTTGCGGTCAGCGCGACGACGCGAAAACGATCGGGCTCGCGCTCGACGAGATCGAGCGTCGACGTACCGACCGACCCGGTCGCACCGAGAATCGTGACGCTTTTCATGAGTATAAGCTCGGCAACATGATGAGTAACGCCGCGACGGGGGCGACCGGGACAAGCCCGTCGAGACGGTCCATCACGCCGCCATGACCGGGCAGCGTATTGCCGCTGTCCTTGACGCCTGCGACGCGCTTCAACCAGCTTTCGTACAGGTCCCCCATCTGCGCCAGCGCCGCGAGAAACGGCGTGGCGAGCGCAAGGTGGAACGGCAGCGCATATTCGACGTGGAGGATCGCGGCGACGATGCCCGCGAGCGCCACGCCGCCAATCAGGCCCGACCAAGTCTTGTTCGGACTGATCACGGGTGCAAGCTTGGGTCCGCCGAGCGACCGCCCGGTGAAGAACGCGCCGATATCGCACGCCCAGACCAGCGACAGCGCCCAGAGGGTCAGAAGCACGCCGTCCTCCTGACGCCGGATGATCATCAGCGCGAGCACGGGCAGCCCGCAATAGATGATTCCGAGCGCCAGCGGAGGCCTACGCGTGGTGATGACGACGAAGAACGCCGCCCCGGCAAGCAGGCCCAGCGTGAAGAAATCGTGCACGACGAGGATCAGCGAGGCCGGCGCCATCAGCGCGAGCGGCACGGATAGCGCGAACTGCGTCATGCGCCTGGTTTTCGCGTCGGCGCCCTGCAGCATCGCCCATTCGGCCATCATGAACAGCGCGGCCACCACGCCCAGCAGCCAGAAGGCGATGCCGCCCAGCGTCAGCGCGATGCTCGCGACGACGATCATGCCGACGCTCGCGATCATCCGGAGCTTGAGGTTGGACGGTGTGCGAAGCGCCTGATCGGGGGCCCGTTCGGGATCGGTAAGCGTCACAGCCCACCGTAGCGGCGTTGCCGCACGCCAAAGGCCGCGACGGCCTCGGCGAGCGCGTCGCCGTCGAAATCGGGCCAGAGCGTGTCGACGAACAGCAGTTCGGCATAAGCCGCCTGCCACAACAGAAAATTCGACAGGCGCTGTTCGCCCGAGGTGCGGATCATCAGGTCCAGCGGGGGAAGATCACGCGTGTCGAGTTCACCCTCGACCATCGCCGCGTCGATGCTCGCCGGATCGAGCACCCCGTCGCGCGCGCGTTCGGCCAGACGGCGGGCGGCGAGCACGAGTTCGGCATGGGCGCCGTAGTTGAGTGCGATCGCGAGTAGCGGACCGGTGTTGGCCGCGGTCCGCGCGATCGCATCATCGACCATCGCGACCAGATCGGGCGAAAAGGCACGATAGTCGCCGATGACGCGCAAACGGACATTCTCGCGCGTCAGTTCGTCGAGATCGCTGCGGATGAAATGCCGCAGCAACCCCATGAGATCGCTGACCTCTTCCGCGGGGCGGCGCCAGTTCTCGGAGGAGAACGCATAGAGCGTCAGCGCCTCGATCCCCATCGCACGCGCCGCGCGGGTAACGTTTCGCACCGCATCGACGCCCGCCTTGTGGCCGGCAAAGCGGGGGAGGAAGCGCTTCTTCGCCCACCGCCCATTCCCGTCCATG
This sequence comes from Sphingomonas sp. CFBP 13714, assembly GCF_014842205.1. Classification (NCBI taxonomy): domain Bacteria; kingdom Pseudomonadati; phylum Pseudomonadota; class Alphaproteobacteria; order Sphingomonadales; family Sphingomonadaceae; genus Sphingomonas; species Sphingomonas sp. CFBP 13714. The sequence continues at coordinate 724,410 of NZ_JACYVG010000002.1, read as the reverse complement.
ATGATCGCGACATGACGCGGCACCGCGCCGCCCCCAGGAACGGCGACGAGCGACGCAGCCTGGGAGGCTCCGGCCGAAGCAGCGCCAAGCGGCCTCACTTGCCCAGGATTTCCTTTTCCTTGGCGCCCGCGGTCGCATCGAGATCGGCGATCGTGCTGTCAGTGAGCTTCTGCACCTCGACTTCGTGACGCTTGCGCTCGTCCTCGCCGAACACGCCCTTCTTCTCGTCGACCTTCAGCGAGTCCATCCCGTCGCGGCGGACGTTACGGACTGCAATGCGGGCCTTTTCAGCATATTGGCCGGCGAGCTTAGCGAGTTCCTTGCGACGCTCCTCGGTCAGATCGGGAATCGGCAGACGCAGCGTCTGACCGTCGACGATCGGGTTGAGACCCAGCCCAGCTGAGCGGATCGCCTTGTCGGTCGGGCCGACATTCGACTTGTCCCAGACCTGCACCGACAGCATCCGCGGCTCGGGCGCCGACACGGTCGCGACCTGGTTGAGCGGCATCGACGAGCCGTAGACCGTGACCATCACCGGATCGAGCAGCGCGGTCGACGCGCGGCCGGTGCGAAGCCCGGCCAGATCATGCTTCAGCGCTTCGACGGCACCCGCCATGCGGCGTTCCAGGTCGCTCTTGTCATACGCTGCCATCTTAACTCTCCTGCTCGTTCTGGACGATCGTCGACACGCCATCACCCGCCAGCACCGCGGCAAGATTGCCGGGTTCGCGGATGTTGAAGACGACGATCGGGATATCATTGTCGCGGCACAGAGCGATCGCGCTCGCGTCCATGACCTTGAGGTCCTCGGACAGCACCGTGCTGTACGAGATCGTCTCGTAGCGCGTTGCGTCCGGGTCCTTTTTCGGATCGGCGCTGTAGACGCCGTCGACCGACGTGCCCTTGAACAGCGCGTCGCACTTCATCTCGGCAGCACGCAGCGCGGCGCCCGAATCGGTGGTGAAATAGGGGCTGCCGACACCGGCGGCGAAGATCACGACGCGGCCCTTTTCGAGGTGCCGTTCGGCGCGACGCCGGATGAAGGGTTCGCAGACGCTCGCCATCGGGATCGCCGACTGGACTCGCGTGTCGATGCCGATCTGCTCGAGCGCGTTCTGTACCGCGAGCGCGTTCATCACGGTCGCGAGCATGCCCATATAATCGGCAGTCGCGCGCTCGAAGCCCTTGGCGGCGGCGGCGAGGCCACGGAAGATGTTGCCACCCCCGACGACGATACAGATCTCATAGCCCTTGGCGCGGACGTCGGCGATCTCGCCGGCGACACGTGCGGTGACGGTGGGATCGATCGAAAGACCGGCGGGTCCCATCAGGACTTCGCCCGACAGTTTGAGCAAAATGCGTTTGAAGCGCGGAGGCGTCATAAATCTCGAATTGTGATTGGCGGGGCGGCGCGGACCTTAGGCGGCGAGGCCGGGGATGTGAAGCGCTGCGACGTGCCTGTGTGGACTCTGAGCGGTCAGGAGACGGAAAATCGTCGACCGCAGGAGGGCGCGCGAGGGGAAATGCCGTCATTTCCGCGGAGATGGAGGCCCGGAAGGGGGGGGGGGCGTCGCGAGCGAACACCGACCGCGAAGGGTCTGGATCCCCGCCTGCGCGGGGATGACGGAGTAGTACGCGGCTACTCCGTGATCCTTCTCCCCTCGGGGAGACGGTGGACCAGCGGGGCCGGATGAGGGGCGTGAGGTTCGCGACCTCGCCACTCCCCTCACCCTTCCCACGGCCGAAGGGCCGTGGGCCCCTTCCCTCTCCCCGGACGGGAAAGGGAGGGCGTTGTTACGCCTGCGGAACGCCCGAGGCGGCAGCGACTTCGGCGGCGAAGTCGGACTGTTCCTTCTCGATGCCTTCGCCGAGCTGGAAGCGGACATAGTCCACCAGCTTGATCTCGGCGCCCGCGTCCTTGCCGGCCTTGGCGACGACGTCGGAGATCTTGGTCTTGCCGTCCATCACGAACAGCTGGCTGACCAGAGCATGCTCCTTGCGGTACTTGGCGATGCCGCCTTCGACCATCTTGGCAATGATATCAGCAGGCTTGCCCGATTCGGCGGCCTTCTCGGTCGCGATCGCGCGCTCACGCTCGATCTCGGCTTCGTCGAGATCGGCTTCGTTCAGCGCCTTCGGGAACGCCGCTGCGATGTGCATCGCGAGCTGCTTGCCGAGCGTCTGGAGCACCTCGTCCGACGCCTCCGATTCGAGTGCGACGAGCACGCCGATCTTGCCGAGGCCCGGCGATGCCGCGTTGTGGATGTACGGAACGACCGCACCCTTGCTGACTTCGAGCGTGCGCGAACGGCGCAGCGACTGGTTCTCGCCGATCGTCGCGACGTTGTTCGTCAGGACTTCCTCGACGGTCTTGCCCGATGGCATCGCCTGCGTCTTGAGCGAGTCGATGTCGCCGCCGGTGGCGAGCGCGATCTGCGTCACGTCACGGACAAACGACTGGAACTGATCGTTCTTTGCGACGAAATCGGTCTCCGAGTTGACCTCGACCGCAGCACCCTTGGTGCCCGAGACGGCGACGCCGACGAGACCCTCGGCCGCGGTGCGGCTGGACTTCTTGGCGGCGGCGGCGAGACCCTTGGTCCGCAGCCAGTCCATCGCCTGCTCCATGTCGCCGGCGTTCTCGCTGAGCGCCTTCTTGCAGTCCATCATGCCCGCGCCGCTCTTTTCGCGCAGATCCTTGACCATTGCTGCCGTGATATCAGCCATGTCCGTAAATCCTCTTTAGTCTGAATGTAGTTGCGGGCGAGGTAAGGCCAGATGCCCTACCCCGCCCGCATGACGGTTCGGCGACGACGCTTATGCGTCGATCTGGCGCTCACCCTCGGCCGCGAACTCTGCGGCGGTCTCGGCGTTCGCCGCAACCTGCGTCGTGTCGGCGGTCGGCTCGACGGTCGGCTCGGCGATCGCCTCTTCCTTCGGCGGCTCGACCATCGCGCCGATGTCGGCACCGGTCCGGCGCTGCTGCTCCTGGCCACCACGCGTCGCTGCGATTGCAATGGCTTCGCAGTAGAGGCGGATGGCGCGGGCGGCGTCGTCGTTCGCAGGCACCGGGAAGGCGATGCCGTCCGGCGAGACGTTCGAATCGAGGATCGCGACGACGGGAATACCCAGCGTGTTGGCTTCCTTGATCGCCAGCTCTTCCTTGTTCGCGTCGATCACGAACATCACGTCGGGAATGCCGCCCATGTCGCGGATGCCGCCGAGCGAAAGCTCGAGCTTGTCCTTCTCGCGGGTGAGCTGGAGCACTTCCTTCTTGGTCAGGCCGACGGTGTCACCCGACAGCATTTCCTCGAGCGTCTTCAAACGCTTGATCGAACCCGAGATGGTCTTCCAGTTGGTGAGCATGCCGCCCAGCCAGCGATGGTTGACGAAGTGCTGGCCCGCGCGACGTGCGGCGTCGGCGACGGGCTCCTGCGCCTGGCGCTTGGTGCCGACGAACAGGACCTTGCCACCGCCGGCGACGGCCGACGAGACGAATTCGAGCGCGCGCGCGAAGAGCGGCACGGTCTGCGAGAGGTCGAGGATGTGGACGCCGTTGCGATCACCGAAGATGTAAGGCTTCATCTTGGGGTTCCAGCGATGCGTCTGGTGACCAAAATGTGCGCCCGTTTCAATGAGCTGCTGCATCGAGACGACTGGTGCCGCCATAGGATATGTCCTTCCGGTTGTGCCTCTGGGAAGCGGATGACGTGCCGGCCGAATGACCGAAACGCACCGGGCTATGATGCCTCCCATGCGGGGTTAGAGGCGCGGCCCTTAGCCGGGGACCGCGCCAAATGCAACGGCTTACCGCCGACTTGACAAAAGAACGCAATAAGAACATAACGGGGTCAGAACAGAACAGAGGTTCGACTCGGCGCAGAATCACCCCGGAACGGCGGTGATCCAAATGCGACGAACGGAACGATGTTTTCGACCGGGTGTTGCGAACCTTAACACAATGTTCGCATTTGCAGGGAAGGCGAGCGGGAAGATGAGCGGGATGATGATAGTGAGCTTCATGGTGTTCTCGGGGTCGTTCGCAGTCGCGACCGCGGTGATCCTGACGTCGATCGCACCGCAATGGTCGCGCATCGTCAGCCTGGCATCGGGCAATGTCGAGCCGGCCTTCGCCCCGCTGCAAACGCTAGCGCGCGCCGAGCGCCGCATCGCGGTCCGCCGCTGGTCTTCGACCGGCATGCCGCAGCCGTCGCAGCGCTGGAATGCCGCCGCCTGAACCTTGGCGGTGTGACCTGGGCGCCTGATCGACAGGCGCCTTACTGATCCGCGGGCGTGGCCGGCTTGTGGATTACACGGGGTCCACCTGGGGATCGCCCGCCCCGGGTTAGCAGTCCAGGGGCTCGATCGGCCGGATCAGAGACCCGGTTTGTTGGACGTCTCGCCGCTACGGACGCCGGCGCGCTGGCGGCGGACCCTGGCATAGCTGGCGATGCTGAACGGCATCGACACAATGTAGAGAAGGCAGATGAGGCTGAGCGTGTGCCAGGGGGCGCTGACGAGCGCGGCACCGAGCAGGACGACGAGCGCGATCGCCTCGAACCGGACGTTACGACGCAGCTTGAGCGAACTCCACGACCAGGTCGCGATACTCGACACCATCAGCAGCGCGACGAACGCGATCCAGGGTGCGACGAGATAGGGCGAGGCGAACAGCGGCTCGTCGGTCCAGAACCAGAAGAACATCGGCATGAGCGCGAGCCCTGCCCCGGCCGGCGCGGGCACACCGGTCAGGAAGCCTGCGGACTTGTGCGGCTGATGGCTTTCGTCGATCTTGGCGTTGAACCGGGCGAGCCGGAGCGCGCAGAACACGGCGAAGATCAGCGCGCAGATCCAGCCCATCCGCGGCAGCGCGGCGAGCGACCAGAGATAGACGATCAGCGCAGGGGCGACGCCGAAGGAGATCGCATCGGAGAGCGAATCGAGTTCCGCGCCGAACCGGCTCTCGCCGTGGAGCATGCGCGCGATCCGGCCGTCGAGCCCGTCGAGCACGCCTGCGACCATGATCATCGCGACCGCGCTTTCCCACTGGCCGCCGATCGCGAACCGGACGCCGCTGAGACCCGAACACAGGGCCAGTGCGGTGACCGCGTTCGGGGCTACCGCGCGCAGAGGCAGACCGCGGCGCGGCCGGCGCGCCCGCATCGCACGGCCCGCCGCCTGCGGCTCGTCGGCGCGGCTGGCGGATCCGTAAGACGTCCCGTCCCGACCGTTCACCGGACCATCATTCAAAGGACCATCATGCTCTGGTCGATCATTCGAAGGACCATCGATCGCAGGACCATCGATCACTGGGCAATGCCGCCGACGGGCACGCCGCCGACCCGGCCGAGCACGGTTTCGCCGGCAATGCTGCGCTGGCCGAGACAGACCTGGGGGACGACATGATCGGGGAGATAGACGTCGACACGGCTGCCGAATCGGATGAGCCCGATCCGCTGGCCGACCGCGACCATGTCGCCCGCCTTGACGAAGCCCAGGATGCGGCGCGCGACGAGCCCGGCGATCTGGGTGAAGCCGATCCGCATGCCGTTGCGATCCTCGACCACGAAATGCTGGCGCTCATTCTCCTCGGACGCCTTGTCGAGATCGGCGTTGAGGAACTTGCCCGAGATATAGACGACCTGGCGGATCGTGCCCGCGATCGGCGTGCGGTTGATGTGCACGTCGAACACCGACATGAAGATCGACACGCGCACCAGCGGGGCGTCGCCGAGACCATTCTCGCCGGCGAGTTCGCGCGGGATGGGCACGCGCTGGATCATCGTGATCAGCCCGTCGGCGGGGGCGACGATCAGCCCCTCGCCCTGCGGCGTGGTGCGGACGGGGTCGCGGAAGAAGGTCGCGACCCAGATCACGACGCCGACCATCGGCCAGAACAGCACATGGCTGAGCATCGTCAGCAGCAATGTGATGCCGGTCGCGATGGCGACGTATTTATAGCCTTCCGGATGGACTGCGGGAAATCGCCATTTGACCGTGGAGGTCGTGACGGGCGGCTTGTCGAGCGATGCCATAGCATGCGGGTCTATCCGTGCCGGACGCGCGATACAACGATGAACAGCCTTTTCCCGACAGGACCGGGAGTTGCGCGAGGTTGCTCGAGGTTGCCTCGGACGACATTCGGTCGTCGATCGGGGCGCGCCCGACGGTTGATCGGCGGGGCCGGCTCCCCTAGACGCTCCCCCAACCCCCTCCCCCGAAGGACGATATATGGCGAAGATCAAGGTTAAGAATCCGATCGTGGAGATCGACGGCGACGAGATGACCCGGATCATCTGGGAATGGATCCGCGAGCGCCTGATCAAGCCGTATCTCGACATCCAGCTCGATTATTACGATCTCGGCGTCGAGCATCGCGACGCGACCGACGACCAGGTGACGATCGACAGCGCGCTCGCCACGCAGAAGCACGGCGTCGCGGTCAAGTGCGCGACGATCACGCCCGACGAGCAGCGCGTGACCGAATTCGGCCTGAAGAAGATGTGGAAGTCGCCGAACGGCACGATCCGCAACATCCTGGGCGGGACGATCTTCCGCGAGCCGATCGTGATCAAGAACGTCCCCCGCCTGATCCCAGGCTGGACCCACCCGATCGTCGTCGGCCGCCATGCGTTCGGCGACCAGTATCGCGCGACCGATTTCCTCGTCCCCGGCCCCGGCAAGCTGCGCCTGGTGTTCGAAGGCGATGACGGCGCGACGATCGACCGCGAAGTGTTCCAGTTCCCGTCGGCGGGCGTCGCGATGGCGATGTACAACCTCGACGACTCGATCCGCGACTTCGCGCGTGCGTCGATGCATTACGGCCTGAACCTGAAATGGCCGGTGTACCTGTCGACCAAGAACACGATCCTGAAGGCCTATGACGGCCGCTTCAAGGACCTCTTCGCCGAGGTTTTCGAGAGCGAATTCAAGGACAAGTTCAAGGAAGCGGGCATCGTCTACGAGCATCGCCTGATCGACGACATGGTCGCGTCGGCGCTGAAGTGGAACGGCGAGTTCGTGTGGGCGTGCAAGAACTATGATGGCGACGTCCAGTCGGACCAGGTCGCACAAGGCTTCGGCTCGCTGGGTCTCATGACCTCGATCCTGCTGACCCCGGACGGCAAGACCGTCGAGGCCGAAGCCGCGCACGGCACGGTCACGCGTCACTTCCGCATGCACGAGCAGGGCAAGGCGACCTCGACCAACCCGATCGCGTCGATCTTCGCCTGGACCGGTGGCCTCAAGTATCGCGGCAAGTTCGACGATACGCCCGACGTGACGAAGTTCGCCGAGACGCTCGAGCGCGTCTGCGTCCAGACGGTCGAGAACGGCCACATGACCAAGGATCTCGCGATCCTGATCGGGCCGGACCAGCCCTGGATGACGACCGAGCAGTTCTTCGAGCAGNAACTGGGCGTGACGGACGGACCCTCCCGGAAACGGGAGGGGCCTTTTTTTTTGGGTGCGGGTTGGGTGGTGGCCGCCTTCCGTGACGCCGCGCGCTCGCGGCTCTGCGAGGCTCGACCGGCCTGGCGTCCAAGGCCCGCCCGGCTCTCCGGCTCCCCTGCTTTAGCTTTCCGGTCCTGGCCCTCTCCGCCGTCATCCTGACGAACGTCAGGACCCAGGGTTACGGGCGGTGCGCTGCTTGGCTCTGGATCCTGACTTTCGTCAGGATGACGGTTGGGGGATGAGGCGTGGGTGGTTGCCGAGTAGCGGGGCTTGGCTTTGCGCAGCTTCGTTTTGCGCTGGTTAATCGCTGCCTGCTCCGCGCCGCGCCCCCGCCGCGCCCCCGCCCCGGCCTGCTCTGAGCCCCGCCACCGCCGTCATCCTGACGAAAGTCAGGATCCAGGGTTACGGGCGGTGTGCTCCTTGGCTCTGGGCCCTGACTTTCGTCAGGATGACGGGTTGGGGTGGGGTTGGTGTTCCGTGCCCGGCATTGCCCGGCCCGGCTCGGCCCACCTCAGCCTAGCCCGGCGCGGCTCGCCCCCCCCCACGCCCGCCGCTCTCAGGAATGCGAACCGCACGGGCGGTGGGGCGGTATTATTCCCTGACGAATCGGGGAGGCGTCGCCTAAGGTCGGGGGATGGCATTACGGCTCGACAATCAGGGTTTCAGCGACACACTCGTCATTCTCGGGGCGGCGGGGCTGGTGATTCCGGCGTTTGCGCGGTTCCGGGTCAGTCCGGTGATCGGGTTCATCCTGGTCGGGCTGCTGGTCGGGCCGGCGGGGCTGGGTTCGCTCACCGGGGCGGTGCCGTGGCTCTATTACCTGACGATCTCCAATCCCGAAGCGATCGAGCCATTCGCCGAGTTCGGGATCATCCTGCTGCTGTTCTCGATCGGGCTCGAATTGTCCTTCCGACGGCTCTGGTCGATGAAGCGGCTGGTGTTCGGGACGGGGGCGGCCGAGCTGATCGGGTCGGCGATGATCATCGCGGTCGCGCTGCATTTCATCGGGCAGGGCTGGGCGGGTGCGATCGGCCTGGGCTTTGCGCTGGCGCTGTCGTCGACCGCGCTGGTGCTGCCGCTGGTCGGGACGACCGGCGCGGTCGGGCGCGGGGCGTTCGCGATGCTGCTGTTCGAGGATCTGGCGCTGGTGCCGCTGATCTTCGTGCTGGGCGCGCTCGCGCCGACCGCGACCGCGGACGGGTGGAGCAACCTGGCAGGCGTCGCCTTGCGCGGCGCGGCCACGGTGGTGGCGATGTATGTCGGCGGGCGGCTGATCCTGCCGCGGCTGTTCGGGCAGGCGGCGCGGACCAAGAGCCCCGAACTGTTCCTGGCGGCGTCGCTGCTGGTGGTGATCGTCGCGAGTGTCGCGACGACCGCGGCGGGGCTGTCGCCGATCGTCGGCGCGCTGCTCGCCGGGCTGCTGATCGCGGAGACCGAATATCACAGCGAGGTCGAGGTGATCACCGCGCCGTTCAAGGGGCTGGCGCTGGGCGTGTTCCTGATCACGGTGGGGATGAGCCTCGACCTGCGGCTGATCGCGCAGAACTGGCCGTCGCTGCTGCTCGCGGTGACGGGGGTGGTGGCGACCAAGGCGGTCGTGACGTTCCTGTTCCTGCGCGTCGCCAATTCGCGGCGCGGGGTGGCGGCGGAGACCGGGCTGCTGATGGGGAGCCCGTCCGAGACGACGCTGATCGTGCTGGCGACCGCGGCGCAGGCGCAGCTGATCCTGCCGTCGACCGCGAGCTTCTGGCAGACGGTGACTGCGATCGGGCTGACGATCACGCCGCTGCTCGCCAAGCTCGGGCGCACCGTGTCGCGTCAGCTGGAAAGCCGGTCGACCGCGGATGCGGGCGATGTCGAGATCGACGAGGAGGGTCCGGGGACGGTGGTGATCGGCTTCGGCCGGGTCGGGCGGATGGTCGCGGACATGCTCGCGGTGCACGGCCAGCGCTATGTCGCGGTCGAGGCGGATATTGATTCGGTCGAGGCCGCGCGGGCGCAGGGGCATCCGGTGCTGTTCGGCGACGTCGCGCGGCCCGAACTGGTCGACCGGCTGAAACTGGATACCGCCAAGGCGCTGATCCTGACGATGGACGACCCGGTGCTGACGGTGCGGCTGGCGCGGCGGGTGCGGCTGCTGGCGCCCAATTTGCCGATCGTCGCGCGCGCGCGCGACACCGCGCATGCCGCCGAGCTCTACCGCGCGGGCGTGACCGATGCGGTGCCGGAGACCTTGGAGAGCTCGCTGCAGCTGGCGGAGGCGGTGCTGGTCGACCTGGGCGTCGCGATGGGGCCGGTGATCGCGTCGATCCACGAGAAGCGCGACGAACTGCGGCAGGAGATCAAGGCGGCGGCGGACATGCTGGTCGAGCCGCGGGTCCGCAAGGCCAAGCGGACGCCGCGGAAGGTTTAGCGCGGGGCGTCAGGCGTCGGTGAGGGTGAAGTCCCTGAACCGTTCGCGCAGTGCGGTCTTCAGGAGTTTGCCCGTTGCGGTGTGGGGCAGTTCGTCGACGAAGACGATCGCGTCGGGGAGCCACCATTTGGCGACGTGCCGGGCCAGGTGATCGCGGATCGCGGTGTCGGTGACGGTGCTGCCGGGTTTGCGGACGACGATCAGCAGCGGCCGCTCGTCCCATTTGGGGTGGTGGATGCCAATCGCCGCGGCCTCCGCGACGCCGGGGCAGCCGATCGCGGCGTTTTCGAGATCGACCGAGCTGATCCATTCGCCGCCCGACTTGATGACGTCCTTCGACCGGTCGGTGATCTGCATCGTGCCGTCGGTGTGGAGCATCGCGACGTCGCCGGTGTCGAACCAGCCCTCCGCATCGACCGCGTCGCTGTCCGCGCCGAAATAGCGCTGCACCACCCAGGGGCCGCGGACCTGGAGCGAGCCGGCGATCGAGCCGTCGCGCGGCAGCACCTGCCCCTGATCGTCGACGATGCGCAGTTCGATGCCGAAGGGGACGCTGCCCTGTTTGGTGACGAGATCGAGCTTCTCGTCATGCGTCATCATGTCCCAGTGCGGCGGCGCGAAGCCCGCGGTGCCGATCGGCGAGGTCTCGGTCATGCCCCAGAGGTGCTTGACGGACGCGCCCATGCCCATGATCCGGTCGATCATCGCGCGCGGGGCCGCCGCGCCGCCGATCGTCACCAGCTTCAGATGCTCGGGCGTCTCGCCGGTCGCGTCGATATGCCCGAACAGCGCGAGCCAGACGGTCGGCACGCCCGCCGAATGCGTCACATGCTCCTGGTTCATCAGCCGGCACAGCACGCCCGGATCGTTGATCGCCGAATAGACCACCTTCGCCCCCGACAGCGCGCAGGCGAAGGGCAGCCCCCAGGCGGCGGCGTGGAACATCGGCACGACCGGCAGCACGACCGCGCTGGGGGACAGATCGAACACCCAGGGCGCGACCTCCGCCATCGCGTGGATCAGCGTCGAGCGGTGCGTGTAGAGCACGCCCTTGGGATTGCCGGTGGTGCCGCTGGTATAGCAGAGCATGCACGGATCGCGCTCCGACCCCTCGACCCAGGCATAGTCGCCATCCTGCTCGTCGAGCAGCGCGCGGAAGCCGTCGGGGCCGAGATCGTCGAAACAGACATAATGGCGGATGCTCGACCATTGCCCGCGCAGCCGGTCGACAATGGGCTGGAACGCCTTGTCGTAGAGAATGACCCGGTCTTCGGCGTGGTTGGCGATATAGACGAGCTGTTCGTCGAACAGCCGCGGGTTGATCGTGTGGATCACCCCGCCCATCCCGATCGTGCCGTACCAGGCGATCAGGTGGTGTGCGTGGTTCATCGCCAGCGTCGCGACCCGGTCGCCGGGACGGACGCCAAGCTTCTCAAGCGCTTGGGAGAGCTTCTTCGCGTCGCGTGCGATCCCGGACCAGTCGGTGCGGGTCTCGCGGCCGTCCGCCCAGTAGCTGACGATCTCGCGACGCCCATGCTCGCGCGCGGCATGGTCGATCAGCCGGGGGACGCGAAGCTCGAAGTCCTGCATTCCACCCAGCATTCCCGCTCTCCCAAGCATTTGGCCCAAGCCGTTATCCGACGAGAGCCAGCCGCGTTTCCGAGGTCTTGAGCTCCACCTTTGTCACACCGTGCAACGACTCGATGTGCTCTGCAAGCTCGCCGTCGAGCAGGAAATCGCGGCCGAGCAGGATGCTGACCTCGCCGTCCGGGAGCATCGCGCGGACGCGCACCTCGCCGCGCGCGCCGCGGTGATCGGCGAGCAAGGACGCGAGCCCGGCGAAGGCGGCCATGTCCGAGATGGTCACGACGACCTGGAAGCGCGCGATGTTGGCGAGCCCCTCGAACGGCTGGATCCGCTTGATGCTGACGCGCGGCGTGTCCTCGCCGGGCTTGCGGTCGAGCTCGACGGTGATGAGGCCGCAGCCGCCCGCCTTGGCGGCGTCCTCGAGATCCTTCGAGACCTGATCGTCGAAACAGGTCGCCATGAACTGGCCGCTGGCGTCCGAGCATTGCGCCATCATGAAGCGCTTGCCGCGTGCGGAGGTGCGATAGCGCGCATCCTCGACCAGCACCGCCATCGTCGCGCCGGCGCGGCTGCCATCGTCGGGAATGTTGAGCTCCGACAAGGCGGTATAGGCGCGCGCGCCGTGGCTGTTGGCGATGTGGCGGTGGCGGTCGACCGGGTGCGCGGAGAAGTAGAAGCCGAACGCCTCCTTCTCCTGATCCATCCGCTGGCTCAGCGTCCAGCGGACCGACGGCGGCAGCTTGATCGCGTCGCCCGCGGGTTCCGCGTCGCCGAACAGACCGCCCTGCCCGCTGGTCTTGGCGGCGTGGGTGCGTGCGGCGATCGCGAGGATCGTCTCGGCGGTGGCGTGGATGCCGGCGCGGTTGGGCTCGAGCCCGTCGAACGCGCCCGCGGCGGCGAGCGTTTCGAGCTGGCGCTTGTTGAGCAGGCGCGGGTCGACGCGCTTGGCGAGATCGTCGAGCCCGGCGAAGGGGCCGTTCTGGACGCGCTCGACGATGAGCTTCTCCATCGCGCCTTCGCCGACCGACTTGAGCGCGCCAAGCGCGTAGCGGACCGCGGGTTCGCCGTCCTTCACCTCGACGTCGAACTCGGCCTGGCTCGCGTTGATGCAGGGCGGCAGCGTGGCGATGCCGAGGCGGCGCATGTCGTCGGTGAAGATCGCGAGCTTGTCGGTCTGGTGCAGGTCGTAGCACATCGACGCGGCGAAGAATTCGTGCGGGTGGTGCGCCTTCAGCCACGCGGTCTGGTAGGCGAGCAGCGCATAGGCGGCGGCGTGGCTCTTGTTGAAGCCGTAGCCGGCGAACTTGTCGATCAAGTCGAACAGCTCGTTGGCCTTCGCCTTCGGGATATTGTTCACCTTGGCGCAGCCCTCGACGAAGATCGCGCGCTGTGCGTCCATCTCAGCCTTGATCTTCTTGCCCATCGCGCGGCGCAGCAGATCGGCGCCGCCGAGCGAGAAGCCCGCGAGGATCTGCGCGGCCTGCATGACCTGTTCCTGATAGACGAAGATCCCGTAGGTCTCCGACAGGATCGATTCGAGCGCGGGGTGCGGATATTCGATCGTCTCGGTGCCGTTCTTGCGCCGGCCGAACGACGGGATATTATCCATCGGGCCCGGTCGGTAGAGCGAGACGAGCGCGATGATGTCGCCGAAGTTGGACGGGCGGACCGCGGACAGCGTGCGGCGCATGCCCTCCGATTCGAGCTGGAACACGCCGACCGTGTCGCCCTTCTGGAGCAGCGCGTAGACGCCGGCATCGTCCCATTCGAGCGCGTCGAGATCGACCTTGATGCCGCGTTTGGCGAGCAGCTGCACGCCCTTCTGGAGCACCGAGAGCGTCTTGAGGCCGAGAAAGTCGAACTTCACGAGGCCCGCACCCTCGACATATTTCATGTCGAACTGCGTGACGGGCATGTCCGAACGCGGATCGCGATAGAGGGGTACGAGCTGGGCCAAGGGCCGGTCGCCGATCACCACGCCGGCGGCGTGCGTCGACGAGTGGCGCGGCAACCCCTCGAGCTTCATCGCCAGATCGAGCAGCTTTCGCACGCCATTGTCGTTAGCATATTCCTTGGCGAGTTCGCCAACGCCGTTCAGCGCGCGCTCCAGCGTCCAGGGATCGGTCGGGTGGTTGGGGACGAGCTTGGCGAGGCGGTCGATCTGGCCATAGCTCATCTGCAACACGCGGCCGGTGTCTTTCAGCACCGCGCGTGCCTTCAGCTTTCCGAAGGTGATGATCTGCGCGACCTGATCGCGGCCGTATTTCTCCTGGACGTAGCGGATCACCTCGCCGCGGCGGGTTTCGCAGAAGTCGATGTCGAAATCGGGCATCGACACGCGTTCGGGGTTCAGGAAGCGCTCGAACAGGAGCCCCAGCTTGATCGGGTCGAGATCGGTGATGGTCAGCGCCCAGGCGACGACCGAGCCTGCGCCCGAACCACGGCCGGGGCCGACCGGAATGTCGTGATCCTTCGCCCATTTGATGAAGTCGGCGACGATCAGGAAATAGCCCGGAAAGCCCATCTGGACGATCACGTCGACCTCGAAGGCGAGCCGCGCGCGATAGACGTCGCGCCAGCCGTCCTCGGCCTCTCCGTGCAGCTCGGTGATGCGTGCCAGACGCTTTTCGAGCCCGGCCTCGGCATCGTCACGGAGCAGTTTCGCCTCGCCCTCGATATCGCCGGCGAGGCTGGGGAGGATCGGCTTGCGGTAGGGCGCCATCACCGCGCAGCGCTGCGCGACGACGAGCGTGTTGGCGATCGCCTCGGGCAGGTCGGCGAACATCTCGTGCATCACCGGGGCGGGCTTCATCCACGCTTCGGGGCAGCTGCGGATGCGGTCCTCGGTCTCGACATAGGTCGAGTGCGCGATGCAGAGCATGGCGTCGTGCGCGTCGCCGAACGCGCTTTCGGTGAAGCAGCACGGGTTGGTCGCGACGAGCGGCAGGTTGCGCTCATAGGCGATGTCGATCAGCGCGTCCTCGGCGGCGATCTCGGTCGCGTCGCCGCGGCGTGAGAGCTCGATGTAGAGGCGGTCGCCGAACAGGTGCTGGAGGCGGTCGAGATAGGCGCGGGCGCGGTCGGGCTGGCCCTCCGCGAACAGCCGCGCGAGACCGCCCTCGCCGCCCGCGGTCAGTGCGATCAGCCCGTCGGCATGGCGCTCGAGCGCGGCGAAATCGACATGCGCGGGCATCTCGATCGGGCGGTCGAGATGCGCCATCGAGACGAGCGCGCAGAGGTTGTCATAGCCCGTCGCGTTCTGGGCGTAGAGCGCGATCCAGTCGAACGGGGTGGCGATGCCGTCGGGCATGTCGGGACGGCTGAGGCCGAGCATCACGCCGATGACGGGCTGGACGCCGTCCTTCTTGGCGGCGTCCGAATAGGCCATCGCGGCGTAGAGGCCGTTGCGGTCGGTCAGCGCGGCGGCGGGAAAGCCGAGCGCGCGCGCCTGCTTGGCGATCGCCTTGGGATCGATCGCGCCGTCGAGCATGGTGTAGCAGGAGAAGACGCGGAGCGGGACGTAACCGGAATGCATGGGTGAGAGGTAGGCGTTGCGGCGTGATTCGACCAGACGCGATGGCGGGGGGTGTGGGTTGGGACGCGATGAGTTGAGGTGGGGGGTTTGGTTTTTGGTTCGAGGCTGTTCTTCCGCGAAGGCGGGAGGCCAGTCTGGGCCCCCGCCTTCGCGGGGGAACATCCTTGTGGTGCGGGTGCTGCCTACAGTTACCACCCCGGCGGAGGCCGGGGCCCAGTTGGGGGACGTTGCTAACTGAGGTCTGCGCTTCGTTACTGTGGCCTTTCCAACTGGGCCCCGGCCTTCGCCGGGGTGGTAGGAAAGGAGGTGGGAGTCCGGGCGGGGTCCCTGCCTTTGCGGGGGAACAGTCTTTTGGTGAGGGTGCTGCCCAAAACTACCACCCCGGCGGAGGCCGGGGTCCAGTGGGGGGAGGTTGCTGACTGAGGTCTGCGCTTCGTTACTGTGGCCTTTCCAACTGGGCCCCGGCCTTCGCCGGGGTGGTGGCGCGAGCCGAAGTTCTAGAGCAGTTTTTCGATGTCGGTGCGGATGTCCGCGGGTTTGGTGGTGGGGGCGTAGCGGTCGACGACCTTGCCGTTGCGGTCGATCAGGAATTTGGTGAAGTTCCATTTGATCGCCTTCGAGCCGAGCACGCCGGGGGCGTCCGACTTCAGGCGGTCGAACAGCGGGTCCGCCTCGCCGCCGTTGACGTCGACTTTCGCAAAGACGGGGAAGGTCACGTCGTAGGTGAGCGTGCAGAAGTTCGCGATCTCCGCGGCGTCGCCGGGTTCCTGCGCGCCGAACTGGTTGCAGGGGAAGGCGAGAACCTCGAACCCGCGATCGGCATAGTCGCGGTGAAGCGCCTCGAGCCCCTCATATTGCGGGGTGAAGCCGCATTTCGAGGCGGTGTTGACGATCAGCAGCACCTTGCCGGCATAGGCCGCGAGCGACGCGGGGGTGCCGTTGGCGGCCTTCACGGTGAAGTCGGTGATGGTCATGCGCGGTCCTCGTGTCGGGCGAGCAGATAGGTCAGGTTCTGACGGACGCCCGGCCATTCGTGGCGAAGGATGCTGTAGACGATGGTGTCGCGCAAGCGGCCGTCGGCCATCACCTGGTGGCCGCGCAGCACGCCGTCGCGTTTCGCGCCGAGCCGCTCGATCGCGGCCTGTGAGCGCTTGTTGAGGCTGTCGGTGCGGATCTGGACACATTCGCAGCCGAGCGTGTCGAACGCGTGGGCGAGCAGCATCCGCTTGGCCTCGGTATTGACGCCGGTGCGCTGGACCGCGGTGGCGTAGAAGGTGCCGCCGATCTCAAGCCGCCGGTTGGCCGCGCTCATCCGCATGAAGCGCGTGCTGCCGCGGACGATGCCGTCCACCACCACCGCGAAGACCCGCGCGCGGCCAAAGTCCTGCTGCTCGAACGCCGCCGCGAGCCAGCGATCGGGCGCCTTCATCAGCGCGACATTGGCGTAGAACAGGTCCCAGAGATCATCCGCAGACGCGGCGGCGACCAGCGCATCCTTGTCCGCCGCGACCAGCGGGCGGAGCGTGACGTGACGCCCGACGAGCGTCGGTGTCGCGTTCCAGCTCATGCCCCGTTGCTCATGCCAGCCGGCCTTCGTGCAGCCGGAACACGCGGTCCATCCGCGCGGCGAGCCGCTCGTTGTGAGTCGCGACCAGCGCCGCGGTGCCCTGTTCGCGGACCAGCCGGACGAATTCGGCGAAGACGATGTCGGCGGTATGCTCGTCGAGATTGCCGGTCGGCTCGTCCGCCAGCACCAGCGCGGGCTTGTTGGCGAGCGCGCGGGCGACCGCGACGCGCTGCTGCTCGCCGCCCGAGAGCTGGCTTGGGCGGTGCGTGAGGCGGTGGCCGAGCCCGAGCTGGGTCAGGAGTTCGGCCGCGCGCGCATCCGCCTGTGCGCGCGTCGCGCCGTGGACGAGCTGCGGCAGGACGACATTCTCGGTCGCGTTGAAATCGGGGAGGAGGTGATGGAACTGATAGACGAAGCCGAGGCTGTCGCGGCGCACCACGGTGCGCTCGTGCGCGTTGAGCTTCGACGCCTCGGTACCGGCGATCTTGATCGATCCCTGGAACCCGCCCTCGAGCAGCCCGACCGCCTGGAGCAGCGTCGACTTGCCCGAGCCCGACGGGCCGAGCAGCGCGACGATCTCGCCCGGTGCGATTCCGAGGTCGATGCCGCGCAGCACGTCGATCGTCGCGCCACCCTGCGTGAAGCTTTTGGTCAGACCGCTGGTCTGCAGGACATAGTCGTACGCCTGCGCGCTGCGTCGCTCGATCGGAAGGCCATTATTCATAACGCAGCACCTGCACGGGGTCGGTACTCGCCGCCTTCCAGGCCGGATAGAGCGTGGCAAGGAAGCTGAAGATCAGCGCCATCAGCGCGATCACGATGATCTCGACCGGATCGGTCTTCGACGGGAGTTCGGTCAGATAGCGGATCGAGGGATCCCACAGATTCTGCCCCGTCACGAGCTGGACGAAGTTCACGACGCCCTGCCGGTAGAACAGGAAGACGAAGCCGAGCCCGAGCCCGGCGAGCGTGCCGAGCGCGCCGATCGTCGTGCCGACGACGATGAAGATCCGCATCAGCCCCCCGCGCGTCGCGCCCATCGTCCGCAGGATCGCGATGTCGCGCGTCTTGGCGCGGACCAGCATGATCAGCGAGGACAGGATGTTGAAGACCGCGACGAGGATGATGATCGACAGCACGGTGAACATCGCGACGCGTTCGACCGCCAAGGCCTCGAACAGCTGGGCGTTCATCGTCCGCCAGTCCTGGATGACCGCGCGGCCGCCGATCTTCTCGGCGAGCGGCCGCAGGATCTCGCCGACCTTGTCCGCATCGACGGTCTTCAGCTCGACCATGCCCGCGGCGTCGCCCATCAGGAGGAGCGTCTGCGCATCCTCGATCGGCATGATGATATACGCCTTGTCATAGTCGTAGACGCCGATCTCGAAGATCGCGCCGACCTTGTAGCTTACGATGCGGGGGACGGTGCCGAACGGCGTGGTCTGGCCCTGCGGGCTGAACAGCGAGATGTCCGAGCCGACCTGCGCACCGAGCGACTCGGCGAGCCGCGAGCCGATCGCGATCCGGCCGGAGCCTTGCGTGATCGACTGGAGCGACCCCATCAGCACCTTGTCCTGGATCGTCGAGTTGCGGCGGATGTCGTCGACGCGCATCCCGCGGACGAGAACCGCCTCCGCGCGGCCGTTATAGGTGGCAGCGAGCGGCTGTTCGATCAGCGGTACCGCGCTGGTGACGCCGGGGGTGGCGCGCGCCTGTGCGACGATCTCGCGCCAGTCGGGCATCCGGCCGCCGAGCGGCTGGACCACCGCATGGCCGTTGAGCCCGACGATCTTGTCGAACAGCTCGGCGCGGAAGCCGTTCATCACGCTCATCACGATGACGAGCGCGGCGACGCCGAGCATGACGGCGACCAGGCTGATCGAGGCGACGAGGAAGATGAACGCCTCGCCCTTGCCCGGCAGCAGATAGCGCCGGGCGATCATCCGTTCATAGCGTGACAGGATCATGGGTGCGGGGGTTCGATCGTTATAAGAGATGTCCATCGGCTCTAGGACGCGGCCCCGCGCGAGGCAACCATGGCCGCGTCTGGATTGGTCTGTTGCGGATTCGACACAGCCCCCTGCCAATCGTGTGGCGCGCCCCGCAAACAGGGTGACAAACACCACGCAATTACTTAGCAAAAACCTCGCTGAGACACAGGCAACGGCCGTGGTTCGGGGAATGCTTTGACGCCGCACCGAAGGTGCAGAGCGGAAGCGACAAAATGGGGGCTGACGAGCGATCGTCACGCAGGCGCCCGGATCGGAAACGGTCCGGGCGTTTGCTTGTCCGGGCCATTTTCCTTACAACGAATACACTATTCGCCGTTCCCGGAACCCCCGAAGTGCAACAGGCACCGGACGAAGAGTGGGAGCTTCCAATTCTCACCCTTCGCCCGGATCTCTCTTTATAGCAGATAGAGTAGAGCAGCGTTTGTGAACCGTATCAGAACGAGCGCGAGATCGTGACGCCGTAGGTGCGCGGATCGCCCGGCTGGCCGACGACCAGCCCCGTGCTACCCGATTGCAGCGCGAGCAATTCGTAATAATCCTTGGCGAAGACATTGCGGACCCAGGCGAAGACGTTCAGCCGGTCCTCGCCGCGGAAGCCCAGCCGGACATTGCCGAGCGCATAGCCCTTGATGTCGGTATAGGCCGAGGCGGACGGGTTGGACGAGAAGGTCGAGCGGTAGCTGCCGTCATAGCCCAGATACACCTGGCCATCGAGACCGCCGATCCGCGCGGGCAGGTCGTATTCGGCGCCGTAGGAAAAGGCCCATTTCGAGATGCCCGGCAGGCGCTGGCCCGAAATGTCGCAGTTTGCGGGGCTGATCCCGCCCGGGGTCCCTGCCGGGCTTGGGCTCTGGCCAGCGGTCGCGGTGGTGCCGCCCGACAGCTCGGGCGGGCATGGCGCATCGACGAAGCGGACATATTTGGCGTCGGTATAGGCGCCGTTGACGTAGAGGTTGAAGCGCGCGGTCGGGCGGAACGCCGAGTCGAATTCGAACCCGCGCGTCCGCACCTTGCCCGCATTCGCCAGATAGCCGCGCAGCACGCCGAGCTGGCCGTTGGTGACGGTCGCCTGGTAATCGTTGATCTCGGTCCAGAAGCCCGCGAGGTTGAGCGTCACGCGGCGGTCGAGAAACTGGGTCTTGAGGCCGAGTTCGTAATGGTTGACCGTCTCGGGCTTGACCGTCGCCGAGGCGAGGATCGGGTTGTTCGCGCCGTCGAGCGGGAGCCCGGACAGGTTGATGCCGCCCGATTTGTAGCTGCGCGCATAGGTCGCATAGGCGTGGATGTCGGGCGCGACGTCATAGGCGAGCGTCGCGTCGCCCGACACGTTCCAGTCGTCGAAGGCGGGGGTGTAGACCTGGGGCGCGAGCGTGCTGCACCGGTCGCGCGTGACCGAACTGGCCGCCTGCGCGGTGGTCGAACAGTTGAGTACAGCCCCCGCCCCCGTCGTCACGACCGAGACATAGGAGCCGGTCTTCCTGTCGTAATTGACGCGCAGGCCGGGGGCGAAGGACAGATTGTCGGCGATGTGCCACGTCACCTTGCCGAATCCGGCCGCCGACGTGTTCTTGAAGCCGATCGTGTTGGTCGCGGTCAGGCCGTCGAGTACCGCGGGGTTGGATGCGTTCGCGCTGGTCGGGTTGAGCAGGTAGCGGCTGGCGGCGGCGCCCTGGACCTGCAGCCCCTGCGTGTCGATCGTCTGGTGGAAGTAGAACAGCCCGGCGACGTAATCGACCGTGTTGCGGCCGTTCGACGAGAGGCGGACCTCCTGGCTGACCTGTTCCTGCTGCGACGGGTTGGCGGAGACCGAGGTGATCGGCAGGCCGATGAAGTCGCGGTCGTTCGACGGCTTCCAGTCCCAGATGCGCCATGCCGAGACCGAGGTCAGCGATACTGGTCCGAGATCCCATTCGGCGAGCAGCGCGGCGCCGCCCAGCTCCTGCCGCGCGCGCAGCGGGGTGTCGAGATCCGTCACGCGGTCGAACGCGTCGCGCGACGGCGGGGTGTAGTTGAGCGCGGCGGCGAGCGCGTCATATTGCCGCGACACGGGCCGCTGCGTGGTGCCGACGCGTGCGAAGATCTGCGCGCAACAATCGGGGTTCTGGTGATTATAGTCGCCCGACAGCGTGAGATCGAGATTGCCGGTCGCGTGCCAGAAGAGCTGGCCGCGCAGGCTCTGATTGTCCTGCGCGTTGACGTCCTTGCCGGTGCGGAGATTGCGGATCGTGCCGTCGCGCCGGGTGATCGACGAGGACAGCCGGATCGCGAGCCGGTCGTCGACGAGCGGGCCCGACACCGACGCCTTGGCCTGGACGAAGCGAAGATTGCCGGTGGTGAGCTCGATCCGCGCCTCGGGGGTGAAGCTGGGCTTGCGCGTGTAGATGTTGATCGCGCCCGCGGTGGTGTTCTTGCCGTAGAGCGTGCCCTGCGGCCCGCGCAGGATCTCGATCCGTTCGGTGTCGGTGAAGTCGAACGTCGCCGAGGCGATGCGGCTGTAATAGACCTGGTCGACATAGATGCCGACGCCCTGTTCGATGCCGTCATTGGTGAGGCCGAACGGCGCGCCGAGCCCGCGGATGTTGGCGGCGGAGTTGCGCGGGTTGGTCGAGTAGAATTGCAGCGTCGGCTGAAACTGCGTGATGCGGTTGACGTTGTACGCGCCGGTGTCGGCGATCGCCTGGCCGCCGATCACCGACATCGCGATCGGCACGCTCTGGATCGTCTCGGCGCGGCGGCGTGCGGTGACGACGATGTCTCCCCCGCCCTGCTGTGCCGCGCCGACCCGGCCGGTGTCGCGCTGTGTGTCCTGCGGCGCGGGTGCGGCCTGATCGGCGGGTGTGGGCAGCGGTGATGCGGCCGCCTGCGCAGCGACCAGCATCGCGAAAATATGGGCCATGATCGTCTCCCTTGAACCTTGGCGCTAAAAGTCCATTGATTTGGTGGGAGTTCAATCGGGAACGGCTTTGCAGGGGCAAAGCTGCGCTATCAGGAGCCTGGAGAAAATCTTGGCGGTGCGATCTTGAAGGTTTTTGCGGGGTGACCAGATCACTGCCGCACGGCGCCTGATGGGCCGTGTGCCCGGGCCGCGCACAGGCGGGCCAGGGCTGATGTTGGATTGCTCAAGACGAGGATTTGACCATGCGACTCGACCTTACCCCCTATCGCCGCTCGACCGTCGGGTTCGACCGGCTGTTCGACATGATCGAGACGAACGCGCGCGCCGCGACGTCCGACAATTACCCGCCGTTCAACCTCGAGCGGATCGCGCAGGACCGTTACCGCATCACGCTGGCGATCGCCGGCTTCTCGCGCGACGAGATCGCGATCACCGCGCAGCAGAACCTGCTGCTGGTCGCGGGCAAGAAGGAGGAGCGCGCGCCCGAGGGCCAGCTGCTCCATGTCGGCATCGCCAACCGCTCGTTCGAGCGGCGCTTCGAGCTGGCGGACTTCGTGCTGGTGGAGGATGCGCGGCTGAACGACGGGCTGCTGGTGATCGACCTGGTCCGCGAAGTGCCCGAGGCGATGAAGCCGAAGAGCATCGCGATCAAGACCGGCGCGCCGCTGGCTGCGGTCGATACGGTTGCTGTCGATCAGGCTGCCTGATTTCTGGTCAGCGCTGTGGGGCGTCCGGATCCTTTGGGTCCGGGCGCCTTTTTTGTGTCCGGGGTTCGGAGGGTAGCAGAATTTTGTTCGCGCGGAGGCGCGAAGGCGCGAAGGCGCGGAGATTTTCCTGGCCGCGTCGCGGCCCTCATTAAATCCTGCGCGAACCTAGAGTGAGGCTGGCTGCGATAGGCCACGATTTCTCTCCGCGTCTCCGCGTCTCCGCGTCTCCGCGTGGACACATTCTTCTGTTCGGACCAGGCGGAGCGGGTCTTGTTCGCGCGAAGGCGCGAAGGCGCTAAGATTCTGGGTCCCTTTGCGCCTTTGCGCCTTCGCGTGATCGATATTTCGCTTTGGTGGGCGCCCCCGGGGGCGCCCGGTTGGGTCAGACGAGGCGGCTCTGTTTGACGGCGGCTTCGATGAAGCTGGCGAACAGGGGGTGCGGGTCGAAGGGTTTGCTTTTGAGTTCGGGGTGGAACTGGACGCCGACGAACCAGGGATGGTCGGGACGCTCGACGATCTCGGGCAGCGTGCCGTCGGGCGACATGCCCGAGAAGACCAGACCGCCCTGTTCGAGCACGTCCTTGTAGCCCGTATTCACCTCGTAGCGGTGACGATGGCGTTCCGAGATGTCGGTGCCGCCATAGATCGCCGCGACGACGCTGTTGCCGTCGAGCTTGGCGTCATAGGCGCCGAGCCGCATCGTGCCGCCGAGATCGCCCTCGGCCGCGCGCGTCTCGAGACCCTCGCGGCCCATCCATTCGGTGATCATGCCGACCACCGGCTTGTCGGTCGGGCCGAATTCGGTCGACGAGGCATCGGGGATGCCGCCGAGACCGCGTGCGCCCTCGACACACGCCATCTGCATCCCGAAGCAGATCCCGAAATAGGGGATCTTGCGTTCGCGCGCGAACTTTACCGAGGCGATCTTGCCCTCTGCGCCGCGTTCGCCGAACGCACCGGGGACGAGGATCGCGTCGCAGGGCTCGAGCTGGCCGGCGATGTCGCTCTCGGCATTCTCGAACAGCTCGGCGTCGATCCAGCGGACGTTGACCTTGACGCGGTTGGCGATGCCGCCGTGGACCAGCGCCTCGTTGAGCGACTTGTACGCGTCCTGCAGCCCGACATATTTGCCGACCACGCCGATCGTGACCTCGCCCTGCGGATTGGTCAGCCGGTCCATGATCTCGGTCCAGCGCGACAGGTCCGGCGCGGCGGCGGGTTCGATCCCGAACGCGCGCAGCACCTCGATATCGAGGCCCTCGCCGTGATACTGGAGCGGCACCGCATAGATGCTCTTCGCGTCGAGCGCGGGGATGACCGCGCTGGCGGGGACGTTGCAGAACAGGGCGATCTTCGCGCGCTCCGACGGCGGCAGCGGGTGTTCGCAGCGGCAGACGAGCACGTCGGGCTGGACGCCGAGCGCGGCGAGTTCGCGGACCGAATGCTGGGTCGGCTTGGTCTTCAGCTCGCCCGCGGCGGCGATATAGGGGACCAGAGTCACGTGGATGCTGATCGCCTTGCCGCGCCCTTCCTCGTTCTTCAGCTGGCGAATCGCCTCGATGAAGGGGAGCGATTCGATGTCGCCGACGGTGCCGCCGATCTCGCAGAGCACGAAGTCGACATCGTCGGTCTCGGCGCGCGCGAACGCCTTGATCGCGTCGGTGACGTGCGGGATGACCTGCACCGTCGCGCCGAGATAGTCGCCGCGGCGTTCGCGCGCGATGATCTGCTGATAGATGCGGCCGGAGGTGACGTTGTCCGACTGGCGCGAGGGCACGCCGGTGAAGCGTTCATAGTGACCGAGGTCGAGATCGGTCTCCGCGCCGTCGTCGGTCACATAGACCTCGCCGTGCTGATAGGGCGACATCGTGCCGGGATCGACGTTCAGATACGGATCGAACTTCCGGATCCTGACGCTGTAGCCGCGTGCCTGGAGGAGGGCGGCAAGCGATGCCGCCATGAGACCTTTACCGAGCGACGATACCACGCCCCCGGTGATGAAAATGTACCGAGCCATGGGAAGAGTCTCGTAGCGTGTGTTGGGGACGAACGACAAGCGCCCGCGGATCACGCAGGGCGCTTTTGTCGGCGAATGGAGTGTTTAGCGGGCGAGCGGGACCGCGCCATTGTCGGCAGGCGCCGGTGCGGCGGCGCCGGCATTCTCTGCACCACCGGCAAACGGTGCCGCATCGCCCTTGGGCTCCGCGGTCGGAACCGCGGTGGCGGCGGCGGCGGGCGTGCGGGCGAGCGACGTGTCGATGTCGGTGCTGCGGTGATTCGCCGCGAGGATCGCGAGCAGGATCGAGAACAGCACGAACATCGTCCCGAGTACGCCCGTTGCGCGCGTCAGGAAATCGGCGGCGCCGCGGGCCGACATCAGCCCCGAGGGACTGCCGCCCATACCCAGACCGCCGCCTTCCGACCGCTGCATGAGGATCACGGTGACGAGGGCGGCCGCGATGATCGCGTGGATGACAAGCAGGAAGGCGAACATTGCGCGGAAAACCCCGGAACTTTTACGAAGCCGCGCACATAGGCGAGCCGGCGGCAACGATCAACCGCATCCCGGGCTCCGGATATCGCACGCGACACCGAAACACACGGAAACAAGCCGTGCGGGCGGGCGTTGTGACAGCGTAATGACGTTCCTTAACGGGACGTAGACCCTGAAATTCAGATGGCGGATCAACGCTGTGGCATCAATGGCAGTCAATACTCTATCGACGTGGATGACGGCTCTGGTCGATTATGTCCGTTCGGGTGAACCGGATCTGACCAATCGCCAGATGGCGCTTTTGCTGCTCGTCTATCTCAAACCCGGCCCGCATACGGTGCGCGGTCTGGCGCGTGCACTGAACGTATCAAAGCCCGTCGTCACGCGCGCCTTGAACAGATTGGGTGCCCTCGGCTATCTGCGCCGGCAACGCGACGATAGCGACAAGCGCAACATCTTCGTCGCGCGGACGAGTGAAGGGGCAGATTTTCTTGAAGAATTCGGGCAGTTCATCGGCGATAACGACGCCGCGCCCCGCGCCGCGACAGCCTGACGGCGTCATTCAGCCGCGTGATTCTGCCGACTCGCGTCGCCAGAGTTTCGCGCTGACCGGGCGTTCGGTCGATCTCGACCTGCGCACGCACGCGGTCCGCCGCGACATTGCCGACATCCGCCTCGCCGAGCATGTCTTCGCGCCGCACTACGCAGTGCCGATGGTCCGGCTGGTCGCGCGCACCGCGACGCTGCGCGCGGGCCGTGACGCGGCGAGCGAGCCGGTCACCGCGCTGGCGGTCGGCGACACGATCGAAGTGCTCGAGATTGCGGGATCGTCCGCCTGGGGCGTCGCGCAGCCGCACGGCCTTGTGGGCTATGTCGAGATCGACGCGCTCGACCTGCCGGACGGCAAGGCGGTGGCGGCATGACCGCGACGGTGTTCATCGACGGTGCGGCAGGCACCACCGGGCTCGAGATCCGCGACCGGCTCGCCGGGCGGTCCGACATCCAGATCGCCTTGCTCGACGAGGCGAACCGCAAGGATCCCGCGGCGCGGCGCGCGGCGCTCAACGATGCCGATTTCGTCATCCTCTGCCTGCCTGACGATGCCGCACGCGAAGCGGTCGCGCTGATCGACAATGACCGCACGCGGGTGATCGACGCGTCGAGCGCACACCGCGTCGCGCCGGGCTGGACCTATGGGTTCGCCGAGCTGCCGGGCCAGGCCGCGCGGATCGCCGCGGCGACGCGCGTGTCCAACCCCGGCTGTTACCCGACCGGCTTCCTCGCGCTCGTCGCGCCGCTGGTCGCCGCCGGGCTGCTGCCGGCGGGCCATCCGCTGAGCGTCAACGCGACATCGGGCTATTCGGGCGGCGGCAAGGCGATGATCGCGGAGTTCGAGGGGGCCGGCGCCACCCCGACCGCGTTCCGCGCCTATGCGCTGGGCCTTGCGCACAAGCATATCGCCGAGATGACGCAGCATGCCGCGCTGACGCATGCGCCGATCTTCGCGCCCGCAGTCGCCAACACCTATCGCGGGATGGTCGTCGAGGTGCCGTTGCACCTTCATGCCCTGCCCGGCCGGCCGACGCTGGCGGCGGTCGAGGACGTGCTGCGGCAGGCCTATGACGGCGCGGCGCTCGTGAGCGTGGCGGCGGGCGATGCGGCGGCGATCGCGATCGAGGAAAATGCCGGAACCGACCGGTTGACGTTGCGCGTCTGCGGCAACGATGCGACCGGTCACGCGCGGCTGGTCGCGACACTCGACAATCTGGGCAAGGGCGCCGGCGGCGCCGCGGTCCAGAACCTCAACATCATGGCCGGGGTCGACCCGGTCGCCGGTCTGGTTTCGTAAGACCGACTGACCCAGGAGCTCTCATGCACCGTAATCCCGTAGCCAAGCTGCTCCTGTTCGGCGCGACCGGCGATCTCGCGCAGCGGATGCTGTTGCCCTCGCTCTATGGCCTCCACGCCGACGGGCTGCTGCCCGAGGGGCTGACGATCACCGGCGCGGCGCGTCACGATCACGACGACGCGGCGTATCGCACCTTCGCGCGAGCGGCGCTCGACGAGTATCTGAAGGACGATCGCAAGGATGCGGGGACGATCGACGCGTTCCTCGAGCGCGTGCATTACCAGCCGACCGACCTGTCCGATCCGGCGAGCTTCCAGCCGCTGGCGGACAAGATCGGCGACATTTCGGGCGGGCTCGCCATCTATCTGTCGACCGCGCCGTCGCTGTTCGAATCGGCGATCGAGGGGCTGCACAAGGTCGGGCTGGCGGGCGAGACGGTCCGCGTCGGGCTGGAAAAGCCGCTGGGCTACGACCTGCCGACGAGCCGCGAGATCAACGACGCGGTCGCCAAGGCGTTTCCCGAGAACCGGACCTACCGGATCGATCATTATCTAGGCAAGGAAACCGTCCAGAACATCCTGGCGCTGCGCTTCGGCAACTCGTTCTTCGAGCCGGTGTGGAATGCGCAGGGGATCGACAACGTCCAGATCACGATCTCCGAGACGGTCGGGCTGGAGGAGCGCGCAGGCTATTACGAGAGCGCGGGCGCGCTGCGCGACATGGTCCAGAACCATATCCTGCAGCTGCTCGCGCTGATCGCGATGGAGCCGCCGGCGCGGTTCGAGGGCACCGACGTTCGCGACGAGAAGTCGAAGGTGTTCCGATCGCTCCGGCTGATCAAGCCCGAGGAGGCGCCACACGTCACCGTGACCGGGCAATATGCCGAGGGCGCGGTCAACGGGAAGTTCGTGAAGAGCTATTCGGAGGAGCTCGGGCAAACGTCGACCACCGAGACGTTCGTCGCGATCAAGGCGCATGTCGACAACTGGCGCTGGCAGGGCGTGCCCTTCTACCTGCGCACCGGCAAGCGGATGGCCGCGCGCGGCAGCGAGATCGCGATCCAGTTCAAGGCGGTGCCGCATTCGATGTTCGCAGGCCGCGGCGGGCTGCTCCAGCCCAACATGCTGATCATCCGCCTGCAGCCCGAAGAGCATGTCCAGCTGCTGGTGATGGCGAAGGAGCCGGGTCTCGACCGCGAGGGCGTGCGGCTGCGCGAGGTGCCGCTGAACCTCAGCCTCGACGCCGAGTTTGCGGGTACGCGCCGGCGGATCGCCTATGAGCGGCTGCTGCTCGACCTGATCGAGGGCGACCAGACGCTGTTCGTGCGGCGTGACGAGGTCGAGGCGCAGTGGACTTGGATCGATGCGATCCGCGAGGGCTGGAAAGCGAACGGAATGAAGCCCAAAAGCTATCCGTCGGGCAGCTGGGGCCCGTCCGCCGCAATCGCGCTGACCGAGCGCGACGGCGTGACCTGGCAGGACGACTGAGTTTCAGGGGACATACTACCCCGCGTGCGTTCGCCCCGAGCGACGTCGAAAGGCCGCCCGTTTTGTGGCACTGTCCTTCGACTTCGCTCAGGACGAACGGAAAATGCGTTTTCAAGGAAAGATCGAATGACCGAGATCGAATGGTGGGATTACGAGGACACCGAGGAGCTCGCAGCCGCGGTTGCCGGCGACATCCAGTTCGTCATCGAGAGCGCGCTCGACGCGCGCGGCTCGGCGGTGATCGCGCTGGCGGGCGGCAAGACGCCGATGGCGGCGTATGAGAAGCTCGCCCAGGCCAAGCTCGACTGGAAGAAGGTCACGATCATCCCCGGCGACGAGCGGATCGTGAAACTGGGCGATCCGATGTCGAACGTCACCGCGCTCGCCAAGATTTTCCTGCCCAAGGGTGCGCGGGTGAAGCCGATCGTCCCCGATGCGATCTCCGACTACAAGGCGGCAGGCCGTTCGGCGGATGCGCTGATGCAGGACCTGCACTGGCCGCTGGACTTCTGTCTGTTGGGCATGGGCACCGACGGCCATACCGCGTCGATCTTCCCCGGCCCCGATTTCGACGAGGCGCTGAGCGGTCCCAAGGAACGCCGCGCGGTGGGCGTGATGCCCGAGCCGCTGCCGCCCGAGGCACCGGTCGCGCGCGTCACCCTGTCCGCGGCGGCGATCGCGTCGTCCAAGGCGCTGATGATCATGATCACCGGCGAGGAGAAGAAGACGCTGCTCGAACAGGCGATCGAGCAGGGTCCGTCGTCCAAGTATCCGATCGGGCGCGTGCTGGCCGAGGTCGAGCTGCCCGTCGACATCCACTGGGCCGCCTGAGATGCTGAACGCCGTCGTCTCCGCGGTCACCGACCGGATCATCGAACGGTCGCGTGACAGCCGCGCCGCCTATCTCGCGCTGATCGACCGCGAGGGCGAGGCGCAGGTGCGCCGGCCGTCGCTGGGCTGTGCGAACCTCGCGCACGCCTATGCGGGGACCGAGGAGGACCGCGATGCGATGAAGGCCGATGCCGGCATGAACATCGGCATCGTGACGGCGTATAACGACATGCTGTCGGCGCATGCGGTCTATTACCGCTATCCCGAACTGATGAAGGTCTGGGCGCGCGAGGCCGGCGCCACCGCGCAGGTCGCGGGCGGCGTGCCGGCGATGTGCGACGGCGTGACGCAGGGCTATCCGGGGATGGAGCTGTCGCTGTTCAGCCGCGATACGATCGCGCTGAGCACGGCGATCGCGCTGAGCCACGGCACGTTCGAGGGCGCGGCGCTGCTCGGCATCTGCGACAAGATCGTGCCGGGGCTGCTGATGGGCGCGCTGCGCTTCGGGCACCTGCCGATGGTGCTGATCCCGGGCGGGCCGATGCCGACCGGGCTGCCCAACAAGGCCAAGGCCGCGGTGCGCGAGAAGTTCGCCGAAGGGCTGGTCGGCCGCGAGGAACTGCTCGAGGCCGAGATCGGCGCCTATCATTCGAAGGGCACCTGCACCTTCTACGGCACCGCCAACACCAACCAGATGATGATGGAGGTCATGGGCCTCCACATGCCGGGTGCGGCGTTCGTCAATCCGGGCACGAAACTGCGCCAGGAACTGACGCGCGCGGCGGTGCATAGGCTCGCGAAGATCGGGGCACGCGGCGACGATTACCGGCCGCTCGGCCGCTGCGTCGACGAGCGCGCGATCGTCAATGCGGCGGTCGGCCTGCTCGCGACGGGCGGCTCGACCAACCACCTGCTCCACGTCCCCGCGATCGCGCGCGCGGCGGGGATCGTGATCGACTGGGAGGATTTCGATCGCCTGTCGGCCGCGGTGCCGCTGATCGCGCGCGTCTATCCAAACGGCTCGGCGGACGTGAACGCGTTCGAGGCGGCGGGCGGCATGCCCTATGTGATTCGGGAGCTGCTCGGCGAAGGGCTACTCCACGGCGACATCATGACGATCGGCGGGCAGGATTTGTCGGCCTATGCGAAGACCGCGGTGGTCGCGGACGGCGCGCTCGAATGGCGCGACACGCCCGACAGCGGTGACGAGACGATTTTGCGTCCGGCCACCGCGCCGTTCTCGGCGGATGGCGGCATGCGGATCCTCGCGGGCAATATCGGCCGCGCGTGCATCAAGGTGTCCGCGGTCGAGCGCGATCGCTGGATCGTCGAGGCGCCCGCAATGGTGTTCGACGACCAGCTCGACGTGATCGAGGCGTTCAAGCGCGGCGAGCTGGAAAAGGACGTCGTCGTCGTCGTCCGCTTCCAGGGGCCGCGCGCCAACGGCATGCCCGAGCTGCACAAGCTGACCCCGCCGCTGGGCGTGCTGCAGAATCGCGGATTCAAGGTGGCGCTCGTCACCGATGGGCGCATGTCGGGTGCGAGCGGCAAGGTGCCGTGCGCGATCCATTGCTCGCCGGAAGCACTGCTCGACGGCGCGATCGGGCTGATCCGCGACGGCGACATGATCCGCGTCGATGCGGTCAACGGCACGCTGGAAGCGCTGGTCGATGCGGACGTATGGGCGACGCGCGAGATGGTGACGCTGCCCCCCGCCGTCAGTGGCATGGGTCGCGAGCTGTTCGGCATGTTCCGCGGGCTGGCCGACGAGGCCGAAAAGGGCGCGTCGGCGATGCTGGCGGGCGCGGGGCTCTAGAGCCCTCGCCTACCGTTCGTTCCGGGCGATGTCCTTCGACGTCGCTCAGGACGAACGGCGATAAGAGATCAAGGATCGGGAGAGACCAATGGAAATCGTAGCGGCAGATATCGGCGGGACGCATGCGCGCTTTGCGATTGCCGAGGTCGAGAATGGCCGCGTCGTCAGGCTGGGCGAGCCGGTTACGATGAAGACCGCGGACCACGCGTCGCTGCAGACCGCCTATCAGGCGTTCGAGGCGGGGCTGGGACGGCCCCTGCCCCGCGCGCTGGGCATCGCGGTCGCGTCGCCGGTCGCGAACGACGTGATCCGGCTGACCAACAATCCGTGGATCATCCGCAAGTCGCTGATCACCGAGCGGCTGAACGCGGACCAGTGGGTCGTCGTCAATGATTTCGGCGCGGTCGGCCATGCCGTCGCGCAGGTTCCCGACAGCGACTTCATCCATCTGTGCGGCCCCGACACGCCTTTGCCGTCCGAGGGGATCACGACGATCTGCGGACCGGGCACGGGGCTGGGCGTCGCGCAGCTGCTGCGGCACCGCGACCGGTACCAGGTGCTCGAGACCGAGGGCGGTCACATGGACTTCGCCCCGCTCGACGGGATCGAGGACGCGCTGCTCAAGCGGCTGCGCAAGACCTTCACACGCGTTTCCGCCGAGCGCGTCGTCGCCGGGCCGGGGATCGTCGCGATCTACGAGACGCTGGCCGAGATGGAGGGGCGTTCGGTGCCCAGCCGCGACGACCGGACGATCTGGACCGAGGCGATCGACGGCACCGATTCGATCGCGCTCGCAGCGCTCGACCGCTTCTGCCTCGCGCTTGGCGCAGTGGCGGGCGATCTCGCGCTCGCGCAGGGCGCCAAGGCGGTCGTGATCGCGGGCGGGCTCGGCTTCCGGATCAAGGACCGTCTGGTCCGCTCGGGCTTCGACCAGCGCTTCGTCGCCAAGGGCCGGTTCCAGACGATGATGGCGGCGATGCCCGTCAAGCTGATCACCCATCCCCAGCCCGGCCTGTTCGGCGCCGCGGCTGCCTTCGCACAGGAACACACGCAATGACCGTCACAGCCTTGCCCACCATTGCAAACATCATGCAGACCAGCGCCGTCATCCCGGTGCTGGTGATCGAGGACGCGGCGCTCGCCCGCCCGCTTGCCGAGGCACTGGTCGCGGGCGGCCTGCGCGTGCTCGAGGTGACGCTGCGCACCGGCGCCGCGCTCGAGGCGATCGCCGAGATGAAGAAGGTCGAGGGCGCGATCGTCGGTGCGGGCACCGTCGTCAACACGCGCCAGTTCGCCGAGGTGATGGACGCGGGCGCCGAGTTCATCGTCTCGCCCGGCCTGACCGAGCGGCTCGCGACGCCGATCATCGAGAGCGGCGTGCCGTTCCTGCCGGGCATCGCCAATGCCGCGGACATCATGACCGGGCTCGACCTCGGCCTCACGCATTTCAAGTTCTTCCCGGCGGAGGCGAGCGGTGGGCTGAAGGCGCTGAAGGCGCTGGCGGCGCCGTTCTACCAGGCGCGGTTCTGCCCGACCGGCGGGATCACCGAGGCCAGCGCGCCCGAGTGGCTGGCGTTCAAGCCGGTGCTGTGCGTCGGCGGGAGCTGGGTGACCGGCGGGACGATGGCCGAGATCGAGATGAAGGCGCGCGCGGCCAACGCGTTGCGGGGGTAAGGATCGGACGTGCGGCACTGGTGCCCACGTCCCCCCTTCCCGTTCGTGCCGAGTAGAGACCAAGTAGCCCCGATGGGGCGTATCGAGGGCTCGTATCGAAGCACCGCTTATCCGAAGAGGGGGTATCGACGGAGGGGGCCCGTGCGCCAATTGTCCCTCGATACGCCGCTTCGACTTCGCTCAGCAGCTACTCGGGACGAACGGGGTGGCTGAGCGACCCGGCGCCATGCTGTCAGGCGCCGAGGGGGCGATTACATCTCGCCGCGGGCCTTGCGGATCGCGTACCATTTGCGGACGTTGGCGTTGTGCTGGTCGAGCGTGTCGGCGAAGACATGGCCGCCGGTGCCGTCCGCAACGAAATACAGCGCCTGGGTCTGCGCCGGGTCGAGCACCGCGTCGATCGAGGCGCGGCCGGGATTGGCGATCGGGCCGAGCGGCAGACCGGGGCTGGCATAGGTGTTGTAGCCGTTCTTCGCCTGCAGTTCGGAGCGCAGGATGCGGCGGCCGAGCGGGCGGCCCTTGGTGAT
The DNA here is from genome assembly GCF_014842205.1 of Sphingomonas sp. CFBP 13714. NCBI lineage: Bacteria > Pseudomonadati > Pseudomonadota > Alphaproteobacteria > Sphingomonadales > Sphingomonadaceae > Sphingomonas > Sphingomonas sp. CFBP 13714. The sequence continues at coordinate 691,563 of NZ_JACYVG010000002.1, read as the reverse complement.
CGGGTAGATCACGGTCGGATCCGCCTGGAGCGGCATGCCGACGCGCAGGCGGTTGCCATAGACCGCGGCGACCATGCGACGTTCGGACGGCTTGCCGGTTTCCTTCTCGACGATCGAGGCGAGGATGATCGCCTGTTCGGGGGTCGCCACCGCGATGCCCGGCTTGCGCGCCGCCCAGGTTTTGGCGAGGTACGCCGTCATCGCCGACTGCATCTGCGCGACGACCGTGGCGCGCGTGTCGCCGCGTTCGAACGCATAGCTGTCGGGCAGGATCGAGCCTTCGGCGGGGACGGGCACGGTGCCGGTCAGGCCGTCGGCCTTCATCAGCGCGTCGTGGACGAGCACCGAGGGATAGCCTTCGGGGACCGCGACGAGCCGCTGGACGACCTTGCCGCCCTGCATCAGTTTCAGGATGTCGGACGGGCTGGCCTGTGCGGGGATGCGATATTCGCCCGCCTTGATCGGATCGCCCGAGCCGAAGATGCGCGCATAGAGCCGGAAGCGGCTGGCGGAGCGGATCGCGCCGGCCTTTTCGAGTTCGGTCGCGGCGGCGGCGAGGCTCGACCCCTGCGGCACCTGGACGGTCAGCGTACGCGCGGCCGGGCCGGCGCCGCCCCAGCCCTGGACGACGAGGAACAGCGCGACGATCGCCACGAGGGCGAGGATCACTCCGAAACAGCCGACCTTGCGCATTCTCACCCCTTGTTTCCCCGCGAAGGCGGGGACCCAGTCTGGGCCCCCGCCTTCGCGGGGGAACAAACTCTTACTTGACCAGCGTCATCACCAGCGAAGCGTTGGTGCCGCCGAAGCCGAACGAGTTGTTCAGCACCGCGCGGACTTCGCGCTTCTTGGCGACGTGCGGCACGAGGTCGACGCCGATGCAGCTGTCGCTCGGATTGTCGAGGTTGAGCGTCGGCGGGACGATCTGGTCGCGCAGCGCGAGGATGCAGAAGATGCTCTCGACCGCGCCGGCGCCGCCGAGCAGATGGCCGATCGCCGACTTGGTCGACGACATCGACAGGCCCGAGATCGCATCGCCGAACAGCCGGCGGACCGCGCCGAGTTCGAGCTCGTCGCCCATCGGCGTCGAGGTGCCGTGCGCGTTGATGTAGTCGATGTCCTCGAGCTTGAGGCCCGACTTCCTGATCGCCATCTGCATCGAACGGAACGCGCCGTCGCCTTCGGGATGCGGTGCGGTGACGTGATAGGCGTCGCCCGACAGGCCATAGCCGATCACCTCGGCATAGATCTTTGCGCCACGCGCCTTGGCGTGTTCATATTCCTCGAGCACGAGCACGCCCGCGCCCTCGCCCATCACGAAGCCGTCGCGGTCCTTGTCATAGGGACGCGAGGCCTTTTCGGGCGAATCGTTGAAGTTGGTCGACAGCGCTCGTGCCTGCGCGAAGCCGGCGATGCCGAGCGGGCAGACGGTGCCCTCCGCGCCGCCCGCGAGCATGACGTCGGCATCGTCCATCGCGATCATCCGCGCGGCGTCGCCGATCGCATGCGCGCCGGTCGAGCAGGCAGTGACGACCGCATGGTTCGGCCCGCGCAGACCATATTTGATCGAGACCTGACCCGAGATCAGGTTGATCAGACGGCCGTGGACGAAGTGCGGCGAGACGCGGCGCGGCCCCTTGGTGTGGAGGACGATCGATTCGCTCTCGATGCCCGGCAGGCCGCCGATGCCCGAGCCGATCGACACGCCCGCGCGCCAGCTTTCCTCGACCGTCATCTCGGTCAGGCCGGCGTCTTCGAGCGCCTGGCCCGCGGCGTCGATGCCGTAGATGATGAAGGGATCGACCTGGCGCTGGACCTTGTGGTCGACGCGCTTGGCGGGATCGAAGCCATATTCATGGTCTGCGGGCTTCACCTCGCAGGCGATGCGACAGACCTGGTCCGACGCATCGAACCGGGTGATCGGGCCCGCCCCCGACTTGCCGGCGAGAATGTTCGCCCAAGCCGTTTCAACATCGGCCCCCAGGGGGGTGACCAGGCCTAGCCCGGTTACGACGACACGCCGCATGACCTCAAACTCCACATGCTTCCAAAACGAAACGGCTCCCCGCCCTCTTAGCCCAAGGACGGGGAGCCGCTCAGATCATAGCCACCAGGGCAAGCCCGACGGATCGGACCTCAAGCCCTGATCAGGCCTTGTGCTCGTCGATATAGGTGATCGCGTCCTTGACGGTCGCGATCTTCTCGGCCGCGTCGTCAGGGATCTCGACGCCGAATTCCTCTTCGAACGCCATGACCAGCTCGACGATGTCGAGGCTGTCGGCACCCAGATCGTCGATGAAGCTCGCATCTTCGGTCACCTTGTCGGCTTCGACGCCGAGATGCTCGACGACGATCTTCTTCACGCGGTCTGCGGTCTCGCTCATGTTCGTTCCCTCTATCTTTGGGGGTTTTTACCAGTTCCTGAACGCCCGTAGAACGGGGTCCGTTTCGTGGCAAGGGTCAGTTCATCGCCTTGCCGGGTCGCTTTGCGCGATTGCGGGCGAAAACCGGGTGTTAGCCCGGCTCATGCCACCGATCCGTGACGTCAGATCATCGCCATCCCGCCATTCACGTGCAGCGTCTGCCCGGTGACATAGCCCGCCTCGCGGCTGGCGAGATAGACGATCGCCGCGCCGATGTCCGCACCCTCGCCCAGCCGGCCGGCCGGAATCTTCGTCGTCAGCGCGGTCTTCTGCGCGTCGGGGAGCGCGTCGGTCATCGGCGAGGTGATGAAGCCGGGCGCGACGCAGTTGACGGTGATGCCGCGGCTGGCGAGCTCCTGCGCCATCGATTTCGACATGCCGATCAGCCCCGCCTTCGACGCGGCGTAGTTCGCCTGGCCGGGATTGCCGGTGACGCCGACGATCGAGGTGACCGAGATCATCCGGCCGAAGCGCGCCTTCATCATCGGCTTGGCGGCGGCGCGCATCAGGCGGAACGCGGCCTCGAGGTTGACGCGGATGACGCTGTCCCACTCGTCGTCCTTCATCCGCATCGCGAGATTGTCGCGGGTGACGCCGGCATTGTTGACGAGGATGTCGATCTTGCCGAGCTTTTCGACCGCCTGGGGGACGAGCGCGTCGACCGCGGCGGGGTCGGACAGGTCGCACGGCAGCGCGACATGATCGCCGCCGAGGGTGGCGAGGAAGGCGTCGAGCTTGGCGGCGTTGGAGCCGGATATGGCGAGGCGCGCGCCCTGTGTGGCGAGGGCCCGGGCGATCTCGGACCCGATCCCGCCCGATGCGCCGGTGACGAGGGCGGTCATGCCTGTGAGGTCGAACATTCTAGTCTCCAATAATTTGGTTCACGCGAAGGCGCGATGGCGCGAAGGGGGTGTAGCCGTTGACGATCCGACGGAGCCCCTCCTTCAGCGTTTCGCCTCCGAAGTTGATCAGCAGCCCAAGTGGCTGCCTGGTAAGTCGCAAATAGGTCAGCAATTGCTTTGCATGAGCGGCGTTCAGCCGCTCGACGGATTTGATTTCGACGAGCAGTCGATTGCCGATGATGAGGTCGATCCGAAATGCCGCATCGAAGTGCAGCCCTTCGAACTCGATCGAAACAGCTCGCTGCCGCTCGACCTGATAGCCCAGCGTGGTGAGCTTGGACGCCAGAACAGTTTCGTAGACGCTCTCGAGCAAGCCTGGGCCCAGTTCGCGGTGAAGGCGCAGAGACACGTTAATGACGTCAGAAGCGGCAGCCTCGATATCCATCATCTTCGCGCCTTTGCGCCTTTGCGTGAATTACATCTTCTTCACGAAATCCTCGATGTCGTCCATCGTGATGACGCTGGTGGTTTCGGCGTCGGGGGCGGTGCGTTTTACCATGGGGGCTAGGACCTTGCCGCCGAGTTCGACGAAGTGGCCGACGCCCGCCGCGTGCATCGCCAGGACCGATTCGCGCCAGCGGACCATGCCGGTGACCTGCTGGACGAGCAGGTGGCGGATCGCGCCGGGGTTGGCGACGGCGACCGCGTCGACATTGGCGAAGACGGGGACCAGCGGCGCGCGGAGGTCGGCGTCGAGGAGCGCGGCTTCCATCGCCTCGGCGGCGGGCTGCATCAGCGGGCAGTGGAACGGCGCGGAGACGGGGAGCAGGACCGCGCGCTTGGCGCCGAGATCCTTAGCGAGGCCGATCGCCTTCTCGATCGCGAGGCGGTGGCCCGAGATCACGACCTGCGACGGGTCATTGTCGTTGGCGACAGTGCAGACCAGTTCGGCCCCGCCCTCGGCGAGGATCGAATCGACCGCGGCGCCCGCGATCAGCTGCGCCTTTTCGAGGTCGGTGCCGAGCAGCGCGGCCATCGCGCCCTCGCCCACCGGCACCGCCGCCTGCATCGCCCGGCCGCGCAGCTTGAGCAGCCGCGCGGTGGTCGACAGGTCGAGCGCGCCCGCGGCGCACAGCGCGGTATATTCGCCGAGGCTATGCCCGGCGACGTAATCGGCCTTGTCGGCGAGGCGCAGACCGCCCTCCTTCTCGGCGACGCGCAGCGTGGCGATCGCGTTCGCCATGATCGCGGGCTGCGCATTCTCGGTGAGGAGGAGGTCGTCGGCCGGCCCCTCGCTCATCAGCCGGAACAGATTCTGGCCGAGCGCCTCGTCGACTTCGGCGAAGACCTCGCGCGCGGTGGCGCTGGCGTCGGCGAGCGCCTTGCCCATGCCGACAGACTGGCTCCCCTGGCCGGGGAAGATGAACGCGCGCATGACCTCTCCTCTTTGAAGCGGGCGGACTAGAAAGGTGTGGCCCGAGTTGCAACCGCGCGAACCTGAACGGACCCGGCAGGTTTGCGACAAAATGCGACCAATTCGCGACCCCTGCGACAAGCGCCTGCGACAAGCGGCCCCCAGATTATGGAGGACGCCGCAGCATCGGCGCCGTGTTTCAACGGGAGAGTATCATGAAGACGTTCATCCTCAGCGCGCTTGCCGCCACCCTCGTCGCCAGCCCGCTGCTGGCCGCCGCTCCGGCCGAGGCGCAGCAGCGCCGCGAAGTGACCACCGTGCGCCAGAACAACAATGGCCGCACCGTCGTTACCAAGCGGACCACTGTCCGCCCGAACCAGTATCGCAATTTCCGCACCGGCCAGCGGTTCGACCGCCGCTATGCGCAGAACTACCGGGTGATCACGACCTACCGCAACTATCGCCTCGCCGCCCCGCCGCGTGGCAGCCAGTGGGTCCGTTCGGGTCGTGACGCGCTGCTGGTCAATGGCCGCGGCAATGTGGTCCAGGTGCGCGGTGGCGCGTTCCGGTAAGGTTTGAGCCCTCTACTGCATCGTCATCCTGAGATGAGCGCCGTCCTCGATATACCCCGTCATCCTGACGAAAGTCAGGATCCAGGGTCAGACAGGGCGGCGCTCCGCTACTCTGGATCCTGACTTTCGTCAGGATGACGGAGGAGGGAGCGGATGACGGAAGGGGTTGGGAAGACGGACGGACACCTTGCCTTTCCCCGATAATCGGGTAAGGGCCATCGCAACCGGGGTGAGGGATTCGCGTCCCTTGCCCCGGTTTGCATTCTAGACGACAGCCGGAGGGGTGCACGCATGGGGCGTGTATCAGCGATCGGCCAAGACGAAGGACAAGACATGGCTCTTTACGAGCACGTGTTCCTTGCGCGCCAGGATCTGGCACAGGCGCAGGTGGACGCTCTGGCGGAAATCGCCACCAAGATCGTGAACGACAACGAAGGTCGGGTCGTAAAGACCGAGAACTGGGGCTTGCGTTCGCTGGCGTACAAGATCGCCAAGAACCGCAAGGCGCACTATGTGATGCTCGAGATCGATGCCCCGGGCAACGTGATCGCAGAGCTGGAGCGCCAGACGCAGATCAACGAAGACATCATCCGTTACATGACGGTCAAGGTCGACACGCTCGAAGAGGGCCCGACCGTGATGATGCGCAAGTCGGACCGCGACCGTGAGCGTCGTGGCGACCGCGAAGGTGGCCGTGAAGGCCGTCCTGACCGCGGCGATCGTCCGGACCGTGGTCCCCGTCGTGACCGCGAAGAGGGAGCTGAATAATCATGGCACGTCCATTCTTCCGCCGCCGCAAGAGCTGCCCGTTCTCCGCCAAAGACGCTCCCCGGATTGACTATAAGGACGTCCGGTTGCTGCAGGGCTTCGTGTCCGAGCGTGGCAAGATCGTCCCGTCGCGTATCACTTCGGTGGCCGCAAAGAAGCAGCGCGAACTGGCCCAGGCCATCAAGCGTGCGCGTCATCTGGGCCTGCTGCCCTACATCGTTAAGTAAGGAGCGCCCCCATGGACGTCATTCTGCTTGAGCGCGTCGAAAAGCTCGGCGCCATCGGCGACGTGGTGAAGGTCAAGGACGGCTATGCCCGTAACTTCCTTCTCCCGAACAAGAAGGCGCTTCGTTCGAACGAAGCCAACCGCAAGGTTTTCGAAGCAAACCGTGCGCGGATCGAGTCGGACAACGCATCGCGCCGTGCCGATGCCGAGACCGAAGCGAAGACCTTCACCGACGCGAGCGTGACCCTGATCCGTCAGGCGTCGAACACCGGTCAGCTCTACGGCTCGGTCGCGGTTCGCGATCTGGTCGATGCGCTGGTGGCCGATGGTCACAAGGTCGGCAAGTCGGCGATCGTGCTCGACAAGCCGATCAAGGCGATCGGCGTGTACACCGTCAAGGTTGCACTCCACCCCGAGGTGTCGGTGTCCGTCAAGGTCAACGTCGCCCGGTCGCCGGAAGAAGCCGAGATGCAGGCTCAGGGCGTCGACGTCATGTCGTCGATGTTCGAGCGTGACGAGGCTGGCTTCGTCGAGGATTACGATCCGAACGCAGAGCCCGGCGCGACTGCCGAAGCCCCGCGCGACCAGGAGGAAGAGGCACAGGGCTAACCCCCTCGCCTTTCCTGGCCGACACGAAAAAGGCCCGTCCGGAGCGATCCGGGCGGGCCTTTTTCATGTCCGCGGCAGGAACGCCAGCGGCTCAGGGGCAGGTGACGCAGGCGCCGACCATCGCGGCGAGGGGGACGAGCGCGAAGAGGACGGGGAGGATCTGTTTCATGGCCGGCGAACTCTATGAAATGGGACGCGCCGATAATGCCCAAGGCCGGCGAAAGGTTGCGGGCAGATGAACCGCACGGTGCGGCGAACCGGCGGCATTCACCCCGCCCCCTGCTCCACCGCAGAAGACGCACATTCTGGCCAAAATCGATTGTCAGCGCGCGATTGTGATCGCTGAGTGCAGGTTCCAGTTTTTGGAAAGGTTAAGAAAATGCGTACGAGTCTCCAGAAATATCCGACGGTTGCCCTCCTGCTGATCGGGTCGATCGGGCTGGGCGGTTGCGCCACCAAGGGCTTTGTCCGCGAGCAGATCGCGACCGTCAACACGCGCATCGACGGCATGGACGGCCGCCTGCGGACCGTCGAGGGCACGTCGGGCGAGGCGCTGACCCAGGCCCAGGCCGCAGCCGGCCAGGCGCAGCAGAACGGCCAGCGGATCGACCAGATCAACGGTCGCGTCGACGGCATGGAGCAGAAGATGCAGCAGCAGATGCAGCAGCGCCAGCGCAAGCCGCGCGGCTGAGCCTGACCCTGCATCCATGCCAATACCCGGGACGGCTTTCGCCGCACAGGATCGCAATCGTGAGTGGATCTTGCGCGTGAGAGGGCCGTTACCGGGACGGTACCGGGCGGCGGCGCTTGCCGGCCTGGCGCTGGCGCTCGTCGCCATGCCGGTGCCGCTGGCGGCCGCTGCCGGCGCCAAGGTCGCCGCGAAGACTGGCGGCAAGACGGGTGGCAAGGCTGTTGGCAAGACGCGCGCGAAGCCGCGGCGCGGGGCGGCGGTGGCTGCCCCGGTCGTGCCGCTCGCGCTGCCGCTGCTGTCGCCGGCCGCGGACCATATCGTGGCCTGGGTCGCGGCGGCGAAGGACAATGCCGGGCTGCCCTATGCGGTGATCGACAAGCAGGCGGCGTCGCTGCTGCTGTTCGATGCGAAGGGCGCGTATGTCGGGCAGACGCCGGTGCTGCTCGGCGTCGGGATCGGTGACGATTCGTCGCCGGGCGTCGGCGCGAAGGATCTGGCCGAGATCGGCCCCGCCGAGCGGACCACGCCTGCGGGCCGGTTCGTCACGAAGTTCGGGCGCGCGTTCGGACGCCAGTCGGTGCTGTGGGTCGACTATGCGAATTCGGTCGCGATCCATGCGGTGATCACGACCCACAAGAAGGAACGCCGGGTCGAGCGGCTGGTGTCGCCGAGCCCGGAGGACAACCGGATCAGCTTTGGCTGCATCAATGTCGGCAGCAAATTCTATACCGGCCAGCTGAGCCCGCTGTTCCGCCGCAAGGGCGGCGTTGTGTACATCCTGCCCGAGAGCCGCACGCTCGACGACGTGTTTCCGCGGGCGCGGCTGCTGCCCTATCTGAAGCCGACGCCGGTCGCGGCGACCCCTGGTGCGGAAAGCGAACCGACATGATCCTGTTCTGGCTCGCCGCGGTGGCCGCTGCCCCCACTCCTGCCCGCACCCCCGCTCGCGCTGACCGCCCCGTGGTGGTGAGCGCGCTGACGACCGAGGAGCTGATCGCGCAGTGCCGCGGCAAGGATGCGGACCCCGCGCCGAGCTTTTGCACGGGCTATATCCTCGGCGCGTTCGACACGCTGTCGATGGCGCGCGAGATCTGCCCCTCGGCAACCAAGGGCTCGACGATCGACGCGGTGGCGACGACGCGCAAATATCTGCGCACCAAGGGCAAGAAGGCGAAAGCCGCACCGATCTTCGTGGTCCGCGACGCGCTGCGCCGGTCCTTTGCGTGCAAGCGGAACGCCAAACGCTAGTCCGCCCGCCGTACCGGTAGCGGTACGGCCCTCTCACAATCCGCCGAAGTGCCACCCGCGACGATTCGTCTGCGGGCGGCACGGCAATGGGCGGCGCCATGGTGAACGGCGATGGCTTTCGATAACCGAAATAGTGCCTATTCTGAACGTCGTCGCAACATTCGTATGAATCGGTCATATTTGGGTATTGTCATATAAGTCATAATGGAGAATTCATGTCCCCGGAACCGGACCAAGCGCGATCGCGCAGCCGGACAAGGGGGCCTTCATGAACTTCAGACATACCACGTCCTATATTGCACTTGCCGGATCGCTGTTGCTGACGGCGATCCCCGCTGCGGCGCAGACCGCGACGGACAGCTCGGCGACGCCGGCCCAGGCCAAGGTCGAGGCCGATGCGCAGACCGCGTTCGCCGCGGGCGATACGGCCAAGACCGTGTCCGACGACATGATCGTCGTCACCGGATCGCGGATCCAGCGGCCCAACATGACATCGGCCGCGCCGATCACCTCGGTCACCGCGCAGGACATCCGCGCGCAGGCGGCGATCACCGTCGAGGACGTGCTCAACCGCCTGCCGCAGGTGTCGCCCGACAGCCAGCAGACCTATCAGGATTCGGACGGCCGCCAGCGGATCAAGCTGCGCAGCCTCGGCTTCGAGCGGACGCTGGTGCTGGTCGACGGCAAGCGGCTGGGCACGCAGAACGGCCAGGACGTCGGCATCATCCCGCCCTCGCTGCTCGAACGCGTCGACGTGCTAACCGGCGGCGCGTCGTCGGTCTATGGATCGGACGCGGTCGCGGGCGTGGTGAACTTCATCCTGAAGAAGGATTTCGAGGGGATCCAGCTCGACGGCAATTACAGCTTCTACAATCACGAGAACAAGGACACGATCGTGTCGCCGCTGGCGCGCGCGAACGCGTTCGAGGCGCCGCGCGGGCTGACCAATGACGGCGGCCGGTCCGACGTCACGCTGACCGCGGGCACCAAGCTGTTCGACGGCGCGCTGCGCGTGTCGGGCTTCGTCAATTACCGCCAGGCCAATGACGTCCCCTATGACGCACGGTCGAGCTCGGCATGCCAGCTGGTCCAGACTGGCAAGGACGGCCCGCTGTCCTGCTCGCTGTCGACCTATTCGCCGAGCGGCTATATTTCGCCGCGCAGCGGGGCGAACAGCGGCGTCGGCTATGTCAACGATCCCGCCGGCACGCGCAGCTTCGTGCCGTACGGCGCAGGCGCGGGCAACGCGGCCAACCCCTATGACGGCTATTCCTACCAGCGCGAATTCGAACGCTATACCGCCGGCGGCTTCGTCAGCGCGAAGATCGCGCCCGAGCTCGAGCTCTACGGCTCGGGGATCTGGTTCCGCGACAGGTCGGTGAACCCCTATCCGACGCGCGTCTACAGCTACACCAACTATGGCGACACGCCGTACCAGGTGAACTGCAACAACCCGTTCCTGTCGACGTCGCAGGCCAGCACGATCTGCGGTGCGCAGGCGGGGACGTCGGCGCTCGCGCCGCTCGACGTGCGCTATCGCTTCAACGACCTGCCCTTCTCGCCCGACGTCTATCTGAACAAGGGGATCCGCGCGACCGCGGGGTTCCGTGGCACCGTCGGCGAGGCGTGGACCTATGATCTGGGCGGCGTGTTCTCGCGCAACCAGCAGGACATCACCTTCGGCAATTTCGCCGATTTCGACCGGGTGAACCGCTCGCTCAACGTCGTCAGCGTCAACGGCACGCCGACCTGCGCGGCGACCGTGTCGGGGGTCGACCCGACCTGTGTCCCGTTCAACGCGTTCAGCGCAGGGACGCTCGGCGGACCGCTCGCCGATTACCTGTTCACCGCGCGCAGCGGCACCTCGACCGGCGTCGCCAAATTGTGGGACATCGTGTCGTCGGTGACCGGCGACCTCGGCAAATACGGGATCACCTCGCCCTTTGCGAACCAGGGCGTCGCGATCGCGCTGGGCGGCGAATATCGCAAGGACAGCTATGCCTCGTCCGCCGATGCGATCTACCGCGAGCAGAATGGCGGCGAGGATTTCAACCTGAGCCAGGACGTGTGGGAATCGAACATCGAGGTCCAGGCGCCGCTGATCGAGGAGCGCCGCTTCGCGCATCTGCTGCAGGTCACGGGCGGCTATCGTGTGTCGAAATACAGCAGCAATCCCAAGACCTTCAACACGTGGAAGCTCGAGGGCACCTATGCCCCGGTCAGCGACCTGACGTTCCGCGCGTCGTTCAACAAGGCGCAGCGCGCACCGACGGTGTTCGAGATCCGCCAGGCGACCGCGATCAACTATAGCCGGCAGGGCGGATCGCAGAACGACTTCTGCGCCCCCGTGCCGCGCCAGATCGCCGACCCCGCCAATCCCGGCCGGACGATCACCACGACCACGCCGATCGCCTCGCGCGAGGTGTGCGCGGCGACCGGGCTGTCCGACGCACTCTATGGCAGCGCGACCCTGCTGTGCCCGAACGACCAGTGCACGGTGCGATCGGGCGGGTTCACCGCCGATCCGGAAACCGCCTATACCCAGACCTATGGCTTGGTCGTGAAGCCGAGCTTCCTGCGCGGGCTGGTCTTCTCGGTCGATCGCTACCGGATCAAGATCAACAACTCGCTCGGCTATAACGACGACAGCTATTACACCGATGGCTGCCAGCGCTCGAACGGCGACCCGTTCTTCTGCTCGGGGATCGTCCGCCAGCCCGGCACCGGCATCCTCTACGCCGCCGCCGCGAACAACCCGACCAGCGGCTTCATCCGCGCGGGCACGACCAATTATTACTTCTCGATCGCGCGCGGCTGGGACTTCCAGAGCCAGTATACGCTGGGTCTGGGCGGGGCCGGCAAGATCGACTGGAACTTCAACGGGTCGCTGACCACCTTTGCCGGCGGGCAGGATTCGCCGCTCCAGCCCAAGCGCAATTGTGCGGGCTATTACGGCAATGGCTGCGGCCAGCTGCTGCCGAAATGGTCGCACGGGCTGCGGACGACCTATACGACGAGCGACGGCATCTTCAGCACCTCGTTCAACTGGCGCTATGTCGGGTCGCTGACGAGTGCGGACAATTCGGGCGATCCGGCGATCGGCGGCACGCCCGACCGCGCGCGGACGACCTTCTACAGGATCGCGCCGGTGAACTATTTCGACCTGGCGCTGACCTTCGCCGTGTCGCGCGACTTCTCGCTCCGGCTGATCGCGAACAACCTGCTCGACAAGACGCCGCCGATCCTGGCGAATTCCTACGACATCAGCCTGGCGCGCAGCAACACGATCCCCGCGCGCTACGACGCGCTGGGCCGCAACCTCGCAGTCGGGGCGACCGTGCGGTTCTGATCGAACCGGGGCGTATCGGGGGGCTCGTCGTTCGCGACGGGCCCCTTTTTTTTGGGAAGCGCGCCGGCGACGTCCGTCCGTCGCTCCGCCCTCGAGACGCGTTAAGATCCGCGTGCCGGGCGCCGGCAATTTCGACGTCATGACGCAAACGGAACAAGACTGCGTCGAGAGTGTTCGAACCTGTTGTAAGTACAGGGAGAGTTAAATGTCAGATTATCGGGGCGGCGAGCCAATTCGTCAGAAGAGCGGCGCAGGCAAGACGATCGTCATCGTCCTTGTCGTCATTGCGGCCATCGTCGGTGTCCTCTTTGCGACCGGGTTCTGGAGCGCCAACGTGAAGGAAGGTTCGCTTCCGGAGGTCTCCGTCAAGGGCGGCGACATGCCGAATGTCGATCTCGACTCTAAGGCGGTCGTCGTCGGCACGAAGAAGACCGAAGTCGAGGTCCCCAAGGTCAAGACCGAGACCGAAACGGTCGACGTGCCCACCGTGGGCGTCAAGGACAATGGCGAGAAGTAAGACTTCGCCTGACGTCACGAGCCCTCACCTGACGGTGGGGGCTTTTTTTTTGTGACGCGGATGTGAGGGCGGGATCGGGTGGCGTTATTGCCGGGCGCCGGGCTCGCCTTTTGGAGTGGGCCAACGCGTCGGCGGGAAGGCAGATGGCAATAGCCGCCGACCTGATTACCGCTCTTCTGGCCGGATGTGCCGCACGCGTGCGGACAATGCCTCAATGTCAGCCAAGTCGTAATTGAGAAAGCGGCGTTGCGAGGAAGGCGGGCGCTTCGCTACTGACAATCCGGGCCGCCACTCGGTAGCTGGGCGGATCGGCCTGGGGGTGAACCCACCGCCGCAGTTGGGGCACACATTCTGCAATCTGTTGTCGACACAGTCTGAGCAAAACGTGCACTCATAAGTGCAGATTCGAGCTTCGGTCGCATGCGGTGGAAGGTCGCGGTCGCAAAACTCGCAGTTCGGTCGAAGTTCGAGTGCCACTGACTTCTCCCTGTTACTGACAACGGTGTCCTACAGTCGGCGTTCGACGAGAACAAGCAGTCCGCCTGGCGCGTCCGCATACGGGCGATCAGAGGTTCATCCGGAATGACCGTCATTGAGGGTTAGATGACGTCCCTTGTCCGTTCGCCCTGAGCGAAGTCGAAGGGTGTGTTCCGGGTGGCGGTGCTTCGACTTCGCTCAGCACGAACGGAGTGTGAGGAGTGTGGGGAATGTGGGGAGTGTGGGGGACCGTGGGAGACGGTGCCCGCCCCCCCCCCTCGCCGTACCGTTTACTTGCGGCCGAACAGTTTCTCGATGTCGCCGTGCGCGAGTTTTACCCAGGTGGGGCGGCCGTGGTTGCATTGGCCCGAATGGGGGGTGATCTCCATTTCGCGCAGCAGCGCGTTCATCTCGGGGACCGAGAGGATGCGGCCGGCGCGGACCGAGCCGTGGCAGGCCATCGTGCCCGCGACCGCGTCGAGCCGTTCCTTGAGCGACAGCGCCTCGTCGAACGCGGCGAGTTCGTCGGCGAGGTCGGTGACGAGCCCCTTCGGATCACTCTGGCCGAGCAAGGCGGGGGTCGCGCGGACGAGCATCGCGCGCGCGCCGAAGCGTTCGAGGTCGAGCCCGAACTCGGACAGTTCGGCGGCGCGCGCCTCGAGCCGGTCGCAGGCGGGTTCGTCGAGTTCGACGACCTCCGGGATCAGCAGCGCCTGGCTGGCGACCGTGCCGCCGGCGAGCGCAGCGCGCATCCGTTCGAGGACGAGGCGTTCATGCGCGGCATGCTGGTCGACGAGGACGAGACCGTCCTCCGCCTCGGCGACGATATAGGTCTTGGCGACCTGGCCGCGGGCGACGCCCATCGGGAAGGAGGAGGTTTGCGGCGGGGGTGTCCAGGCGGGTTCGGCTCTGGCCTGTGGGGGGGCGGCGAAGAACGTCGGGCGGGCGTCGTTTACCGTGGCGTAGCTGCGGTTTTCGAGCGGCAGTCTTTGGGGCGTGCCCTCACCTTCCCACCCGCTTTGCGGGCGGGCCCCTTCCTCTCCCCCGGGGGGAGAGGAGGTTTCAGGTTGCCACATGGCGAGCGCGGAGTCGCTGGCGCGCTGGCTGCGGTGGCCGGCGGCGTCGAGGGCGCGGCGGAGGCCCGAGACGATCAGGCCTCTTACCATCGCGGGGTCGCGGAAGCGGACCTCGGTCTTGGCGGGGTGGACATTGACGTCGACCTGGTCGGTGGGGACGTCGAGGAACAGCGCGACGACCGCGTGCCGGTCGCGCGGGAGCATCTCGGCATAGGCGCCGCGGATCGCGCCCATCAGCAGCCGGTCCTTCACCGGCCGACCGTTGACGAACAGATACTGGTGATCGGCAATGCCGCGATTGTAGGTCGGCAGGCTGGCGACCCCGCCGAGCACGAGCATGCCCGAGTCGACCGGGCGTTCGAGATCGATCGTGACCGCATTGTCGGCGAGCGCGCGATCGGTGAGCGTCGCGACCCGGCCCGGCCGGTCCTCGACCTGCGTCGCCGCCAGCGTGCGGCGGCCGTCATGCTCGATCGTGAAGCCGATATCGGGACGCGCCATCGCCAGCCGGCGGACGACGTCGAGACAGGCGGCATATTCGGCGCGCGGCGAGCGGAGGAACTTGCGGCGGGCGGGGACGCGCGCGAACAGATCCTCGACGACGACGCGCGTGCCGGGGGGCAGCGCGGCGGGGCCCTCGCGCTCGACGCGGCCATTGTCGACGATCCGCGACCAGCCCTCGGCCCCCCTCACCCGGCTTTCGATCGTCAGCCGTGCGACGCTGGCGATCGAGGGCAGCGCCTCGCCGCGAAAGCCGAGCGTCACGACCGATTCGATGATCTCGTCGGGCATCTTCGAGGTCGCGTGCCGTTCGAGCGCGAGCATCATGTCGGCGGGCGTCATGCCGCATCCGTCGTCGGCGACTTCGATGCGCGATGTGCCGCCTTCGACGAGGAGAATCGCGATGCGTCCGGCGCCCGCGTCGATGGCGTTCTCGACTAACTCCTTCAACGCGCTGGCGGGTCTTTCCACCACTTCACCGGCGGCGATACGATTGACGAGATGCTCGGGGAGACGCCGTATTGACATGGGTTTGCGTCTAGACCAAGCGACGGCATCCCGCGACCCGCAAACGCCCGCTTATTAGGCACCCGGTGCTCGAAAACACCGGCGGGGCCCGCGAGATGATGTGCGAAATGCCGCCCGTCCGGCGGCCAGGATTACGGGACCCTGATTGAATGGCCTTCTACTCGCGTTTCTTCAAGTTCATGTCGCACGACATGGCGATCGACCTCGGCACCGCGAACACGGTTGTCTATGTCCGTGGCCGCGGCATCGTCCTGAACGAGCCGTCGGTGGTCGCGGTCGAGACGATCAACGGCATCAAGCGCGTCAAGGCGGTCGGTGACGACGCGAAGCTGATGATGGGCAAGACCCCGGGCAATATCGAGGCGATCCGCCCGCTGCGCGACGGCGTGATCGCGGACATCGACGTCGCCGAGCAGATGATCAAATATTTCATCCAGAAGGTGCACGGCCCGCGCCGCTTCGCCCGCTGGCCCGAAATCGTGATCTGCGTGCCGTCGGGGTCGACCAAGGTCGAGCGCCGCGCGATCCGCGACGCCGCGTCGAACGCGGGCGCGAGCACGGTCTGGCTGATCGAGGAGCCGATGGCGGCCGCGATCGGCGCCGACATGCCCGTGACCGAGCCGATCGGCAGCATGGTCGTCGACATCGGCGGCGGCACGACCGAGGTCGCGGTGCTGTCCTTGCGCGGGCTGGCCTATACGACGTCGGTCCGCGTCGGCGGCGACAAGATGGACGAGGCGATCGTCAGCTATGTCCGCCGCAACCACAATCTGCTGATCGGCGAAGCGACCGCCGAGCGGATCAAGCAGGAGGTCGGCATCGCCAAGCCGCCGGTCGACGGCATCGGCACGATCATCCACATCAAGGGTCGCGACCTGGTCAACGGCGTGCCCAAGGAAATCCAGATCAACCAGGGCCAGATCGCCGAGGCGCTGAGCGAGCCCGTCGCGACGATCGTCGAGGGCGTTCGCGTCGCGCTGGAGAACACCGCGCCCGAGCTGGCCGCGGACATCGTCGACCAGGGCATCGTCCTGACCGGCGGCGGCGCGCTGCTGCAGGGGCTGGACGAGGTGCTGCGCGACGAGACCGGGCTGCCGGTGACGGTCGCCGAGGACCCGCTGACCTGCGTCGCGCTGGGCACCGGTCGCGCGCTCGAGGACCCGCTGTTCCGCGGCGTGCTGATGAGCGGCTGAGAAGCGTGTAGGTGGGAAACGGGTCAGTGGAAATCGCATCGACCGAGTCGCGGGGATAGGGCCCCGGACCCGGCGATGCCCGAGAACGAGGGGACAGGCGCATGGCGCCAGCCCGCGACCGCCGGACGGGGTTTTCCCGACGGCGTCAATATGGGGTGTTCGTAGGCTATGTGCTCGCCATCGCCGGTGCGGTGGTGGGCGCAGCGTTGCTCGTCGTCTCGACCTTCAACCCGCCCGCCTTTGCCGGCGCACGGATGGGTGTGGCGGGACTCACCGCGCCGGTGTCGTCGGGTCTCGCCTGGGTCGTGGGCGGGGTCGCCGCGGTGCCCGAGGCAATCGGGACCTATTTCTTCGTCCGCCAGGAAAATGTCGCGCTGCGCCGCGAGCGCGACCAGACGCGCGCTTTGCTGATGCGCGCACGGACGATCGCCTATGACAATCGCCGGCTGCGATCGCTGCTGAAGGTCCGCGACCGGATCGCCGAACCGGTCGTCACCGCGCGACTGGTCAGTTCGAGCGCGTCGAGCGGGCGCCGTTTCGCCTTGCTCAACGCGGGCCGCTGGAGCGGGGTGCGGCCGGGCATGGCGGTCCGCGGCCCCGACGGGCTGGTCGGGCGCGTCGTCGAGACCGGCCCGAATGCGGCGCGGGTGATGCTGCTGACCGACGGCGACAGCATCGTGCCGATCCGCCGGACGCGCGACGGGCTGCCCGCGATCGCGGTCGGGCGCGGCGATGGCATGCTCGACGTCCGGTCGGTCAACGCGACCAACGTCAAGTTCAACGCGGGCGACCTGTTCGTCACGTCGGGCGTGGGCGGGCTGTATTCGCCCGGCATCCCGGTCGCGCGGGTGATGACCGCGGGGGCGGATTCGGTGATGGCGCGGACCTTCGCCAATCCCGACACCTTCGATTTCGCGGTGGTCGAGCCCGGCTTCATGCCGGTGCCGCCGCCGCGCCCCCTTGCGCCCTCCGACAATAGCGCCAAGTGACTGCCAAACCACCCTATCCCGTCTTCTCCCAAATGATCGACCAGCCGTGACCACCCGCAACAGCGTCGACTATAAGCCGTTCGAACCGAAGGTCGCAGGCGGCCGGGCGCGGGCGATCCCGTGGCTGACCGTCATGGCGGGATCGCTGATGACGATCGTGCCGCTGATCGCGACGATCCCGATCCTGCCGCCGTTCGGGTTCGTCATGCTGCTCGCATGGCGGCTGCTCGCCCGTTACGCGCTGCGCCCCTGGGCGGCGGCACCGCTCGGGCTGTTCGACGACCTGCTCAGCGGACAGCCGCTGGGTAGCGCGGTGCTGCTCTGGTCGCTGGCGTTCGTGGCGATCGACATGATCGAGCAGCGGCTGGTCTACCGCGATTTCTGGCAGGACTGGCTGATCGCGAGCGGCGGAATCGCGTGCTGCGTGATCGGCGGGCGATTTCTGGGCGTACGGGTCGGCACGCATGTCGACACCGTGCTATTGGCGCAGATCGTGATCACCATGATGCTCTTCCCGCTGGCGGCACGGATCGTCGCGACGATCGAACGACGCAGGGTTCAGGAATGAGGCGGGTTTCCGAATGAGACGGCCGCCGCGTGTCGTGACCGAGATGTCGCAAGCCTATAGTTTCTCGCGCCGTGCCTGGATGCTGGGCGCGGTGCAAGGTGGCGTCGGGCTGATGCTGGCCGGGCGGATGGCCTGGCTGTCGATCGCGCAGAACGAACGCTACACGATGCTGTCCGAGAGCAACCGCGTGAACATGACGCTGTTGCCGCCGCGGCGCGGGTGGATCGTCGACCGCCACGGCGTGCCGATCGCGAACAACCGCACCGATTTCCGCGTCGACATCATCCCCGACCGGCTGCGCGACAAGGAGCGCGTGCTGCCGCTGCTCGGCCGCATCCTCCAGCTGCCGCCCGAGGAGATCGAACGGATCGCGATCGACCTCGATCATGCCGCGGGGTTCCAGCCGGTCCAGGTCGCGGAGAATCTCGACTGGGAGCGGTTCGCCGCGGTCAGCGTGCGGCTGCCCGAGCTGCCCGGCGTCGCGCCGACGCGCGGCTTTGCGCGCAACTATCCCGCGGGGGCCGCGGTCGCGCATCTGACCGGCTATGTCGGCGTGCCGAATGCCGAACAGTATAAGAAGACGCGCGACCCGTTGCTCGTCACCCCCGGCTTCAAGCTCGGCAAGGACGGGCTCGAGAAGATGCTCGAACCCGCGCTGCGCGGCGAGGCGGGCGCGAAGCGGGTCGAGGTCACCGCGCGCGGCAAGCTGGTCGCCGAGCTAGCAACCAAACCCGACGTGCCGGGCAAGACCGCGCGGCTGACGATCGACGCGGGGCTGCAGGAATATGCCGCGCGCCGGCTGGGCACCAATTCGGGGTCGGTGGTCGTCATCGACTGTCGCACCGGCGAGATGCTCGCGATGGTGTCGATGCCCGCCTACGACCCCAACAGCTTTTCGGACGGGATCAGCCATCTCGAATGGCAGATGCTGAGCGACGACGATCACGTGCCGCTGATGAACAAGGTCACGCAGGGGCTGTATCCGCCGGGCTCGACGGTCAAGCCGATGAACGGGCTCGCGCTGCTGCATGCCGGCGTCCCGGCCGACGCGCGGGTCAATTGTTCGGGCGCGATGCGGCTGGGGACGAGCGTGTTCCATTGCCACAAGCGCGGCGGGCACGGGCCGCTCGACCTCAAGAACGCGATCATGCAGAGCTGCGACATCTATTTCTACGAGATGGCGCGACGGGTCGGCTATGCCGCGATCGCGCCGATCGCGCGGACGCTGGGCATGGGGCAGAAGTTCGACCTGCCCTTTTCGACGCAGCGGTTCGGGACGATGCCCGACCCCGACTGGAAGCTACACAAGTACAAGCGACCCTGGACGGTCGCGGATTCGCTCAACGCGTCGATCGGCCAGGGCTATGTGCTCGCCAACCCATTGCAGCTGGCGGTGATGGCGGCGCGGATCGCGTCGGGCCGCGACCTGCAGCCGAGCATTCTCGCCAGCCAGGTCCACCGCGACGCGCCCGCGCTGGCGATCGATTCGGAAAATCTGGCGCGGGTGCGCGAGGCAATGTTCGGTGTGATCAACCAGGGCGGCACCGGCGGCGCGGCCAAGCTGCTGATCCCGGGCGTCGCGATCGCGGGCAAGACCGGCACCGCGCAGGTCCGCCGCATCACCATGGCGGAGCGGCGCTCGGGCGTGCTCAAGAACGGCCAGCTGCCGTTCAAGCTGCGCGACCATGCGCTCTTCATCGGCTTCGCGCCCGCGGACAACCCGCGCTACGCGCTCGCCGTGGTGCTCGAGCATAATGGCCACACGGTGCGCAACCTCGACACGCCGATGATCGGGCGCGACATCATGACCTACATGCTCGACCGCGAGCGCGCGCTGAAGTCGCTTGCCGAGGTCGAACCGACCTGGGGCGGCGACATTAAGACGCGGATGGCGGCGACCGCGGCGAGCTATCGCGCGGCGCAAAGCGCCCCGCCCGCCGCAATCGCGACCAAGACCGACGCGACCGTGCCGAGCGACGCCCCGGCGGTCGAGAACGCCACCGACGTCGCCAACCGGACCCAGGCGGATCTTGCGGGCGGCGGCGGCGGGGTCGCGGAAGACGGAACCACGGAGCGCGGCCAATGACATCGCGGATCATCCCCGAACAGCTTGCCACCCTGCCCTGGCGGACCTTGCTGCTGGTCACGGCGATCGGGACCTTCGGGCTGGTCGTGCTCTATTCGGCGGCGGGCGGCTCGCTGCGCCCCTGGACGCTGCCGCAGGGCATCCGCTTCTTCATCCTCCTGGCAGGGTCGGTCGTGCTCTCGCGCATCCCCGAGCGCGTCTGGAAGGCGGCGGCGTGGCCGACCTATGGTGCGCTCGTCCTCGCGCTGGTGCTCGTCGAGCTGCTCGGCGCGGTGCGCGGGGGCAGCCAGCGCTGGCTCGACCTCGGCTTCATCCGGCTGCAGCCGTCCGAATTGATGAAGCCGGCGATCGTGCTCGCCTGTGCGCGCTTCTACGACATGCTGCCGCCCAACGAGACGCGGCGGTTCGCGGCCGTCTGGCCCGCCGCGGTGCTGATCGGCATCCCCGCGGCGATCGTGATGAAACAGCCCGATCTGGGCACCGCGCTGATGATCTGCGCGGGCGGCGCGACGGTGATGTTCCTGGCGGGCATTCCGCTGAGGCTGTTCGTCGGCGGCGCGGTGGCCGCGTCGGTCGCGATCCCGCTCGCGATCAACTTCGCGCTGCACGACTATCAGCGCAACCGCATCCTGATCTTCCTCGATCCCGAAAGCGATCCGCTGGGCACCGGCTATCACATCAGCCAGTCGAAGATCGCGATCGGATCGGGCGGGCTGTGGGGCAAGGGGTTCCTCAACGGCACGCAGAGCCATCTCGACTATCTCCCCGAGGGGCATACCGATTTCGTCTTCGCGACGATGGCGGAGGAATGGGGGCTGGTCGGCGGCTGCCTGCTGATCCTCGCCTTCCTGCTGGTGATCCGCTGGGGGATCGAGGTCGGCCAGCGCGCGCAGTCGCGGTTCGCGCGGCTGGCCGCTGCGGGGCTCGCCACGACGATCTTCTTCTATGTCGCGATCAACCTGATGATGGTGATGGGCCTCGCCCCCGTGGTGGGCATCCCGCTGCCGCTGTTCAGCTATGGCGGGTCGTCGCAGATGACCGTGCTGCTGTGCCTGGGGATATTGATGTCGATCGACCGGGAAAATCGCAAGACGACCCGCTGGTAAGCAGAAAAAGACAGCAATTTGGACGAAAGGGGGTTGCGGCCCCCGATGAGTCTGCTAACAGCGCGCCTCCAGCAGCGGGGCGCCACACCAGGGCGCCACTCAAAACCGCCCCGGAATGGACGCATAGCTCAGTTGGTAGAGCAGCTGACTCTTAATCAGCGGGTCCTTGGTTCGAGCCCAAGTGCGTCCACCATTCTCCACCGCAGAAAACGAACGTTTTCCACTGCGGCGGAGTCATGTCTGTTCGACATGGTCTGATCTGTCTTCCGACAGTTTCTCTCCCAACTGAATGATGTGCGCCTGCCGTGCGACCGCGATCTTTCGCGCCTTGTTCGCGATTGGCTCGCTGCAGGATCGCATGACGTTGAGCATCGCGTGACCGGAGATCGGCCGCACGGCCGGGTTGGCCGTCTCGGACTGTATAAGGGGGCCTGCTCGCCTAGCTGCGCCCCTGCCCGCGCGATCGCGCGGCACCCGGTGCCTGTGGCATTCTCGAAGCCGAATACGTCCCAGACGCGCCGGCAGCGGTCGGCAGGACTCGCTCATTGGGTCGCAGTCCCTGCCCGTCCCAGCTGGGGCGGCATCATGACGAGCAGGGAACCCTTGCGGGGAGGCGAGGCCTCATCTGCCGGGTGAGGCTTTGTGGTTAAGAAATGGTTAACGCCGTGGATCGTGGCGTCGTTTGTACGAATAACGAGGCTGGTCGAAGGCCACGGCACCTCGGCACGGATCGACTTCGGTGACGTCCCGACCATGACGGGACAAATGATGTGGAGCGATAGGCTCCTGCGCAACGCTCATCGGGCACGCCTTGCGGGTGGTCGCAAGCATGCGTGCATGTTCGGCAACCGCGATGGCCGAACCGCTTGTACGGCTCACCGTCGCTGACCTTGCCGATCTCTCAGATATGCGCCCGACGTCTGTCGCCAGTGAAAGCCGAGCTCGACTTTGACTTAGATATAGGCCGGCGTCGTACCATGGCCCTGGTATTTCTCGCCTTTCACGCTGCTGCGATTGAACATGCCGAGATCTCGGTTGCCCGCCTTCACACTGCTCGGCATCCGCTGGCAGTAACCACGATCCTGGTTTGCTGATCCAGCACCATGTGGTGTCGAGGCCTTGTCGCGCATCGTGATCTCCTATTAACCCTATTGTTTAACTCTTTTCACAATCGCGTTAATTGCGACGTAACTGAGTTCGTGAGAGTCCAAGAATTGAGCGGCGCATTGGTTCCGACCCAAAATTCCGGTAAATTTTGCGAGCAACCAAAGTACCATAGTGCCCTTGGTGCCGTGATACCCAGGGCCGAGGACGTGGTGAGCCGGGCAAGGCCGAAAGGTCGCAACGACCGCCTGTTCGGGCAGGCCGAGCATGCCGCGATCGACCCGGGGACAAATTTTCGCGTGATCGTGCTGGTCGACGCGGCCGCGTTCCAGGCACGAAAGTCGCGGTGGATTCCGTCGGCCGAGGCGCTAGGCTGCGCCTGATCACAGGGAGACGTGCCGTGATACGGACCTTGGCCGCTATTGGTCTTGCGATGGCGGTTCCAGCGACAGCGCAGCACACGCGCTCACTGGGGACCGGCACGTCGCCACCCGCGTCAATCAATCAACTGGCCTGGCTGGCTGGCAGCTGGGTCGGCACGGGAATGGGCTCCGACGTGACGGAAACCTACTCCGCGCCGCTGGGAGGCCGGATCACGGGCCATTTCGCGATGGCCGACGGCAAGGGCGGCGTATCGTTTACCGAACTCGTGGATTACGTCCCGCTCCGGGGATCGCTGGCCTATCGGGTTCGTCACTTCAGCCCGGACATGACGGGCTGGGAAGATGGGACGGGCAAGCCCGTGATCTTCCCGCTGGTGGCGGTAGAGAAAGATCGATGGTTTTTCGACGGCATGACGATCGAACGCACGAGCCCGAG
The DNA here is from genome assembly GCF_014842205.1 of Sphingomonas sp. CFBP 13714. Classification (NCBI taxonomy): domain Bacteria; kingdom Pseudomonadati; phylum Pseudomonadota; class Alphaproteobacteria; order Sphingomonadales; family Sphingomonadaceae; genus Sphingomonas; species Sphingomonas sp. CFBP 13714. The sequence continues at coordinate 668,457 of NZ_JACYVG010000002.1, read as the reverse complement.
CGCGCTAACTATGTGGGTAAGGATCACCGAAAAGGGCACGACGAACGAGGTTCCCTTCAGACTGGTCCGGACGCGCTCGTTGGTTCGATAGGTTAGCGGGATTGGTGGTGAGGTGTCCGCGACGTCGATTTCGACAGATGTCTGTGTTGGGGCTGGAAGCGGAATGGCCGGAGTTGGTGGAAAGCGGACCTTCCGCTTTGGGGGCAGCACCCCAGGATACCGGCCACTGAGCCAGCATCCCACATGCATCAATCTTTTGCATCGGCGGAACCCTCGGTTTTCCGCCGCCCTTTGGGCGATGCAAAACTTGTGAGTTTTGCATCGCAACCGGCAAGCTGACATTTAGGTTTTCGCAATTGGTGCCTGTCAAAAAGGCGCGATGTTTGAATCCAAAGTGCTTCCGCTGAGTGATGTCTGTCCTCCCATGGCTGTGCTGGTGTCAGGCCAGGGCTGGTCGCTTATCCAATCCGACGGCATTCTTGGTTATAATACGCAGGCATTTATCGAAAAAGACGGTGTCGTAATCAGTTATATCAACAGCAGGGGGGAGCAGGATTATGGCGTTAGGCTTAGTCGCGCCGTCCATCCAGTTTTGAGCGGCGAACTAAATTACCGCCCGGGTCTAATTGAGGTTCTCGCTGCTATCGGAATCCAGCCTAGTCCTAGCGACGTTGTATTTGAGGCTGCTAAAAATCTGTCATCTATTAAAGACTATTTATCCGATCCGTCAATTTGGAAAGCGAACGTAAAATTAGAAACAGAAAAGCTATTAGATCGGCACAAAACTTGGAGCGATGGTCCAGAGTTCACGCGTGATCTAGCAGAGTCACTAGCAAGCCGTCATCCGTGGCTTACAGCGGGCAAGGCACCGGACTTAACCGATCTACTAAATACCGAGCAATTTCTCTCTTATAAACCACGACGTTCCCATCTCGGAATAGTGATTGGAGCTATTGGCGTCGGTATGGTTGTAGCTCACTACTGGATGTAACAGCGAGGAGCCGGCGGGCGGGTGTCGGCTGCTACGCGCTGGCAGGCGAGCTGATCCCACCTCATTCGTGATCCAAAACTTTTGATTTTTGCATCATGTCATCGCCGGGTTTGGCATCATCGGCATGAACAGATGGCCGCTTTTTAGACTGCGAGTTGCCTACCGGATCGTCCGACTTTGGGCGGAAGCGGACGAGCAGGCAGGCATGATCCATCTCTGGATTCGGCTGACCATATTACGGCCTGCTGGTGCATCGGTAAGCTCCGTCGCGGCATAGGCTGCTTGCCGATCGCGAGTTGCTGTGAACTGTGATCGGCCGCGGCGGAGGGTGTCTCCGCCATGAGAGGGCAACGGCTCGCGATCAGTCGCGACGTCGGCGTGTCAATTTTCTCAGCTGGGCTTGATTGAGTTCCCTTGTCCGCTTGCGATCGGCGATCAACGCCCGCCGAAGCGCTGCACCGTGCAGAGGCTGTGCAATCCACCTTGACGACCGCGCGCGCGCACGCCGCACCTTGCGTTTCGCGGGTGAAAGCCTCCGTGCCTTTTTGGGCATTGACGCTCGAGCCTGACTCGACGCGGCATTGGCCTTCTGCGCCACCGGAATGATGCCACCTTCAACTGGAACTGCGGTCGAGATGGCGGCTGGCTGCGGCCTGACAGGCGGTGCGATGGGGGCATTTGGGGTTTGGGCAACGGGAGCCTTGACCAGAGCCGGGCGGGGATCTGCCTGGCGGGTGTAATAGGCTGCGCCAACCGTGCTCATGATCCCAAGAACGACCGCGGCGATCGCCGAATATCGTGCCGTACGGATGCTTCTTTGGTTACGGGCCGTGAGGACCGACAAACGTTTGTCGATGTCCTGACGCTGGTTCGCGAGCGCCCAGAGCGCCGCGTTGCTCCCGATCCTTGCGCCGTAGTGCGAACCCGGAATCGTGCTCGCGGCGACCAGATATTCCCGATCGGCCGGCTCGATGGCCGGCGGTTGCCGGGGAGGATCGTCGGGGAGTGCTTCCGCAGACCGGGTTGCCGTTGAGGGAGATTCGCTGCTTGCCATGGAAAAGCTACGTATCAGATTGAATTAGGTTTTATGCAGCCAATCGGTCCCGACATAGCACACCGACGCCAATACTCCCCGGATGGAACGCCGGGCCGTGCTTCAGGCCGCGATCGATCCTCGAGGCGCGGGGCCATTCGGTCGCGACGCCTGAGGCTTGGGCGCGGTGGCCGCCATATACCCGACCAGCATCCACAAGGGGGCGGCGACCTTCATCGAGAAGATCGCGGTGCCGCCGATCATCATGTTGGCGAAGAGATAGACCGCGGTCGCCCAGGCGCAGCGCTTCGAGGCGGTGTCCGTCGCGCGCTGGCCAAGCGAGAAGAACAGCCAGATCGCGATCAGCCCGAAGATCGAGCTGGAGGCGGTGACATAGCCGAAGCCGGTGTCCATCAGATGCCGCGCCTTCATCGCATTCGCACCGAATATGGTCGGAATGTCGAGCTTGCGCAGCGCCTCGGTGGTGATGCCCAGCCGGCCGATCAGATCGTCGGTATGCTCAACATTGTCACCGACGACGAGAAACGCCAGCAGGACCAGCACCGGTGCGATCAGGAGGGTGAACCACCGCGACAGATGGGGAAATATGAAATATCCCATCATCGTCACCACCGCCAGCGCCGACGACGTCCGCGTGTTGTTCGAGAGCAGGATCAGCAGGATCGTCGCCACCATCGTCGTCCGGATGGCGACGCTCAGCCGCCCCCATGTGGCGACGAGGAACACGCAGAGGATACCGGCGAAGTTCGCGTTCGAAACCTGCTCCAGGAACACCGACGAGGTCCGCGCGCCCGAAAAGACGCCAAAGGAAAAGCGCGATTCGAACCCCGCCGCGTTGTTGAACAGGCCGGTCTCTTTGAACTCGCTCACCTCCATGCCGCGCGTCGCCGCAACGCTCTAGAAGATGGATGACCTCGCGACGCGTCAAAGCATGCATTCCCAGGTTCGGAATTCGTATCTAAACCATAGGTACCGTGACTGATAGATATGTCGCCCGCTTTAACACCGAAGATACAATCCTATGCCGTAAGCTTATCGTCAAAAGGTCTTGTCAATTTTTATTCGGCATGCGTGCAGAACATACCGAAGGGATGCATGTTGCATATTCCAGTAATATCCGCCTTGACTACACCACGGACAATTGCATCATATTGCACTGCGTGCTGAGGAAGGTGCTGCTGGATCGGGCACAGATTGTTATGATCATCCCAGAGCCACACTGATCACCCTGGCAAGATTTTTGCGATACGGCGGGTCACCATTCTTGCTTCCCAAGTCAAATCCTTTGACTGAGCTGTTTGGTGCACAATTTTCGGTATCATCGCCATTTCCCGTTGGTAGGCAGCACCCGCCCGAACCAACTAAGACATTGCCGCCGCCGGCTTGATCGCAACCGTCGCTGACGGCTTACTCAGACAACCAATGAACGACCATAACAGTGCTGCAGTTTTTATCGAGAATGTCGCGGTTCCGCCCACGGTTAGCCAGGCAAGGATATAAATCGCGAGACTCCACGAAGCCCTTCGCTGCTCGTCGGTTTCATGCCTTGGATAATACACCAAAAACAGAAGGTAGGCAAAACCGCCAAACAATCCGATTGAGGCCATGATAAAAGCATAACCACTATCAAACGTTTTCTCTACTACGAGCGGATTTCCTGCAAACAGGTCTGTCAACTTAACGTTGTCGAGAAGGCGATACGTGACACCTAGCCGGCCAGTTATATCGTCTCCAACAGCATTCTGAAGGTAAGAGGATAATGCGAATATTGTACCTACAATTACGAACGGTATTGCAAATATAAAATTACGATTAAGCCACGGAAATACAAAATATCCGATTGGCATAACCAGGCACATCAACGCGCCCATTCTCGCATTATTACTGGTAATAATGAGAATAATAGTCGCAATCTGCAAAGCCTTTTCCGCAAACGTCAGGCGACCCCACAAACCATTCAAAAATGCCATGCAAACGATAGCGTATGAGTTGATTGAAACCTGCTCAAGAAATATTGACGAGGTGCGGCGTCCAGAGAAAATCCCCAGACTGAAACGCCCCTCGAAAACGATAGTCCCTACACTAAGGCCGGATTCGTCAAATTCGCTTCTCGCGGTCCCCCGCGTCAGCTCGTAATAGAGCGCTGGCGAGAAAAACGATGCATAGCTTTCCACGGATGCAATTTCCCATATCAAAACAACAAGGGTCATTGCAGATGCAATAAAAAAGGCCTTTCGAATGAAATTCATATCCATTCTCTGACCCAGCATGCCAAAGACAGCTATCAGCGCGAAGTTTCTAATACTACCAATGTATATCTTATTAAAACATATCGATGCAACTAAAGCAAGCGCGACAATAAACCAAAGCAGGGCGAGTGGCATAACGTCACGACTAGAAACACCAGTCGAAAGCGAAAGTGCCAAACAACTGAACGTTATCAAAACCTCAACCGCTGCTACACTGGAGTAGCCTAACGGCACACCTCGCGCGACCAATGTTGCTAAAACCGCATTGTATAAGACAGCTACCAGAATCAGCGCCACGGCGACATAATTGCCCTTGACGCTAAGCGGCATAGATTCGGCTGCAACCGTGCTGCCAACCGACACGTTTGATTGGACGCGCCCTGCCCTCACCATGGGTCGCACTCGACGGAAAGCCTTTTACCCTTCGACTTTTCCTGTCCACGGTTACAGGTTTCCGATCCGATCGGCGCGCGATCGTCCGCAGCATTCTTATCAGAGAGTTTTCCGGGCCATAGGAACACCTTTCTGACCATTTCTCGGAATAGCATACCGGTCTCCAGCTGAGCCTAAAACACGCAAAGCGCTGTCCCCACCCCCTATGCCCTCCCCGTCTGCAGATCAACGACGCGACCCGATGGTCGCCAGAATACCCTCTCCTGACCAAGATGGTGAATGAGGCGAAAAGCCTCCGGCCTGGCGATCGCGTGTTGGCTGATAAAACGCTGGCATCGCCATGGGCCGCACCTCTTTGATCGTATCGAGCTGCCGCGATGCGCAGCCACTCAAGGTGGCTGCAGATTATCTCATGAATTTTAACCAACCTGGACATCACGCGCGCCTTCATCGCAACAGATGCCACAACAAAGGCCACGGCTTTCCGCTTGGGTCACAGTCGCTCATCATCGAGGTATTCCGCGCGGGTCCTGCCACGCGAGAACACTGTCGGCATGGTTAACTTTAAAGCCTAAGTCATCGCCCTCCCCGTATGAGCATCTCTGACCTTAAATTCCGCGCCAACGTCTTGTTGCGGAAGAAAAATTTAACACAAATTGGCTATTTGAAGGATCGCACTGTGCTTCACATCGAGAGCACGGCATTCCATCCAAACCTCGTAGGTGAAGTAAGATGATTCTTCCTCGCGTCATCGCCGCTGCCACGGCCCTGCTGTCCTTCGCCACGGCTGCCGAGGCCGCGCCGCGGTTCGGCGTCAATCTCGCGGGATGTTCGTTCGTCGCGAACGGCGCCCTGTGCCCGACCGTGGCCGACGTCGCCTGGTACGTCGACAAGGCCGGGTTTCGCAGCATCCGCCTGCCGTTCAACGGCAGCCAGATGAATGACCCCGTCGTCCTCCAGCGGGTGATCGACGTGGTCAAGGCGGCCAACGCCCGCAACGTGCCCGTGATCCTCGACCGCCATGACTATAAATGGCCGACGCCGGCCGAGCAGATCGCATTCTGGCTGCCGATCCTGAGCAAGCTCGACAATTCCGAAATGGTCATGATCGACCTGATGAACGAGCCGCGCTTCTTCACCGATCCCGTGGTGACGAACGACTGGATGCAATGGGTTCGCGATACCAACCAGATCGTCGCGGGCATTCGCAAGGCGGGGTTCAAGCACCGCATCCTCGTCGAATGGCCACAATGGTCCGCGTCATTCCGGTTCGACAAGAACGAACCGGCCAGCCGGGACTGCGAAAGTGCTGCGTGCGCGATCGATCGCTCGGGCGGCCTCATCGATCCGCTGAACCGCATCATCCTGTCGCCGCATCGCTATTTCGACACCGGCTCCAGCGGTACCAATGCGGAGTGCGTCAGCGAACCGGCGGGCGACGGCGGACTGAAGATCTTCGCCGCCGCTGCCCGGAAGCGGGGATATCGGGCGATCCTGGGCGAATATGCACTGGGAAGCTCCAAGGGGCTGCCCGCATCCTGCACCGCGATCGCGGCGAACGTCGTCAAGTCGATCAAGACCGACAGTGACGTCTGGCTCGATGCGATGGCCTGGGGCGGCGGTCGCGCGTGGACGGAATCCTATTTCTTCAAGATCGAACCGACCAAGGGCACGCGGGAATCGGTGCCGGTGGCGGCCTACACGAAGATGATCGCGGGACAGTAAGCCGCGGGGGCCCCTCCCTCGCAGACGCGGCGTGAAGGGCCGTATTCCGGCTCTTCACGCCCCTACCGGCCGACCTGCATCAGGATGGCGTCGGAGGGGAGCAGCTTGTCGAGGAAGGGCAGCAGCGCGGCGCCGATGACCGGTGCGTCGGCGGCGAGCGCGCCGCGGATGATCGTGGTCATCGGGGGCTGTACGGTGACCGCCAACGCGCCAGCGAGGCGCGCGATCAGGCGGTCGAGCAGCGCGGTGTCGAGCCGGCCGCCGATGACGATGGCGTCGGGATCGATCAGGCAGGTGATATTGATTAGCGGTGCGATCAGCGCCTTGGCGGCGAGATCGACCCAGCGTTCGAGCACGCGGTCGGTCTGCGGATCGGCGGGCCGGATGTCCTTCTGGCTTTCGACATCGAGGCCGGCGTCCTTCAGCATCTGCAGCAGCGCCGAGATCGAGACGATGTCCTGCACGACCGCGGCCGGCGCCGGGTTGGTCGCGTCGGGCAGCAATCCCAGTTCGGCGCTGCGCTTGTTCGCGCCCTCGACGAAATGGCGGTCGATCATCAACCCGCCGCCGAGCCCGGAATTGATCAGGATATAGAAGAAGCTCGCCAGCGGTGACCCCGCCCCCGCCTGCGCCTCGCCGATCGCCGCCGCCGCCGCGTCGTTCTCGATCACGGTCGGCCAGGGCATGACCGGGGCGAGCAGCGCGGGGATCGAGAGGCCCGCCCAGCGATCATAGTCCGACGGCCGCCCGGGCAGCGTGATGACCCCCAGATCATTGGGTACCGCGACCCCGACGCCGATCACGCGGTCGCGTCCGACCCCGGCCTCCGCGAGCAGCGATTCGAGGTTGTGCGCGACGAACGCGACGACGTCCTCGGGCATCGCAAAGGCGATATCCTGCGCGATCCGGCTGCGCACCTGACCCGCAAGATCGAGCGCGACCAGCGTCAGGTGATCGCGATCGATGTTGAGGCCGATCGCGACGCAGCCCAGCGGCTCGATCGTCAGCTGGATCGCGGGCTGGCCGCGCGGCCCCTGAAGGCGGCCGACCTCCTTCACCAGACCCGCGTCGATCAGCCGGCGCGTGATGTTGGCGATCGTCGGCGCGGTCAGCCCGGTCGTCCGGCTCAGCTCGACACGGCTGGTCTCCGGGCTGAGCCGGATGGCCTGCAGAACCACGCGCTGATTATAGTCGCTCGCACGCGCCAGGTTCGTGCCCGACAACGACACTGCGAGGCGCGCACCGCGCGCTTCCCGTATCGGTTTGTCCATCGTGATATGCCCCTCCGACGTATTCTTACACGTCCGGCGAAAGAAAAGTCGATGGGCCCGGCCGGGCTCATCGATCCGCCCGGGCCCTATCACGCGCCACCCCGCTGGAACCGCATGGAAAACCGACCGCGTGAAAGAAAATTAAATTTCTTAATCTGCTTGCGCCCCGGTACGTCGACCCCTAGCCTCGACCCCAGCACATCAGGTCGCGCCGCCGCTCAATGGTGCGACAGTATCTTTCCGGCAATCCCGACGAGGACGCCGGCCACGGACGTGTATTGGAGAGGCGCATTGGCAGCATCACGAGGCTACGCCTGCAAGGGCACCGGGCGATTGGTGGAGCGTGTACGGAGCAATGTTCTTCCCGGACTTGCGTGTGCGAATATGTCGGCCGCATGATCGGGGTGTCATCTTCTGCACTACTTCGCCGCGACATGCTGAAGGCCGGCGCTGCGGCGCTGTGCACGGCAGCGGCGACGCCCGCGTTCGGGGTCGCGGCGGCGGCGCCCGTTGCTGGCGGCGCCCGGCCGCCGCGCGATCAACGTCGCTTCGTCAGCCCGGCGGTCGAGCAGGAGATCGTGCGGGTGAAGGCGAGGATCGCGGATCCTGCGCTGCGCCATCTGTTCGAGACCTGTTATCCCAACACGCTCGACACGACGGTCCGGTTGGGGATCGTCGACGGCAAGCCGGACGGGTTCGTCATCACCGGCGATATCGAGGCGATGTGGCTGCGCGACAGCTCGGCGCAGATGCAGACCTATGTCCATCTCTGCCGCCGCGACCCGGCGCTGCGCCGCCTGTTCCACGGCGTCATCCAGCGCCAGGCGCGGTGCATCCTGATCGATTCCTACGCCAATGCCTTCATGGCGGATCCGCAGGCCAAGTCGAACCTGGGCGCGATCGACGACCTGACCGAGATGCGCGCGGGCGTTGCCGAACGCAAATGGGAGCTTGATTCGCTCTGCTATCCGATGCGGCTCGCCTATGGCTACTGGAGCGAGACGCGCGATACCGCGCCGTTCGACGCGCTCTGGGCCAAGGCGATGGCGCGGGCGGTGGCGACGATGCGCGAGCAGCAGCGCAAGACCGATGACGGCCCGTACCGGTTCGAGCGCGTCAATCGCCACGCGACCGAAACGCTGATGCTGAAAGGCGTCGGTGCGCCGACGCGCAAGGTCGGGCTGATCCATTCGATGTTCCGCCCGTCGGACGATGCCTGCACGCTACCCTTCCTGATCCCGTCGAATCTGTTCGCGGTGTCGGCGCTGCGCATGCTCGCCAAGGTTCATGTCGAGGCGCGGCACGACAGCGCGGCGGCGGCCGAGTGCATTGCGCTCGCCGACGAGGTCGACGCGGCGCTGCGCAAGCATGGCCGGATGGCAGATCGCGCGGGCGGCACAGGCGCTACAGGCACGGGCGGGGACGTCTGGGCGTTCGAGGTGGACGGGTTCGGCAATGCGATCTTCATGGACGATGCGAACGTGCCGAGCCTGTCGGCGCTGCCGCTGCTCGGCGCCGCGTCGCGCACCGATCCGCTGTATCGTCGGACCCGGGCGGCCGCCTGGAGTGCGCGCAACCCGTATTTCTTCACCGGAAGCGCGGCGGACGGGATCGGCGGCCCGCACAAGGGGCTGGGCATGATCTGGCCGATGTCGATCATCGTCCGCGCGATGACCAGCGACGACGATGCGGAAATCCGGCAATGCCTGCGCTGGCTCAAGACCACCGACGCGGGCACCGGCTTCATCCACGAATCGTTCGACAAGGATGACCCCAAACGCTTTTCGCGGCCTTGGTTCGCCTGGGCGAACGGGCTGTTCGGCGACCTGATCCTCGATCTCGAGCGGCGCCGCCCCGCCCTGCTGCGCGAGACCTTCTGATTCCGCCGACCGTCCTACCTTTAGGAGACCACCGCGTGATCCGCGCCACCCGTCGCGAGCTGCTTGCCGGCTCGACCCTTGCCGCGTTCGGCACGGCCCTTCCCCTTGCCGCACACGCGCAGTCGCCGGCAGTGACCAGGCCCGACCTGTTCATCGGCACGGGCGGGCATGGGCACACCTTCCCCGGCGCGACCCTGCCGTTCGGGATGGTCCAGCTTTCGCCGGATACCAACAATCATGGCTGGGATGCCTGTTCGGGCTATCACCAGTCCGACCGTTCGATCATGGGCTTCTCGCACACGCATTTGTCGGGGACCGGGATCGGCGACATGCTCGACGTGCTGCTGGTGCCGACGCGCAAGCCGTTGAAGCTCGTCGCGGGGCCGCGCGAGACGCCGTCCGACGGCTATCGCCAGCGCTATACCGACGAACATGCTGAGCCGGGCTATTACCGCGTCAAGCTCGAGTCGGGGGTGCTCGCGGAGCTGACCGCGACCGAGCGGACCGGGCTGCATCGCTACACCTTTGCCAAGGGTCCGGGGCATATCCTGATCGACCTGACGCACTGCAAGCAGGAAACCGCGGAGGAGGCGATCCGGATCGAGGACGCGTCGCTGGCGATCAGCGAGGACGGCCTGCTGACGGGCAGCCGCCAGGTCTTCCGCTGGGCGGAGGGGCGCCGCATCCATTTCGCGATGCAGCTGTCGCGCAAGCCCGACCGCGTGCAATTCTATGGCGACGGCGACACGCCGGTCGCGGGCGGCGGGCGCGGCGTGACCGGGCACCGGCTGAAGGTCGCGCTGTTCTTCGACGATGCGGGCGCGGCACCGATCCTGGTCAAGACCGGCATCTCGGCGGTCGACGTCGCAGGCGCGCGGGGCGCGCTGGCCGAGGCACCGGGCTGGACGTTCGACGCGACCTGCGCCGCCGTGCGGCGGATCTGGGCGAAGGAACTGGACATGGTCCGGGTTGCGGGCGGGACGCCGGCGCAGCGGACGATCATGGCGAGCGCGCTCTACCACACGCTCATGGGCCCGACCTTGTTCAGCGACCGCGACGGTCGCTATGTCGGGCTAGACCAGCAGGTCCACACCCTGCCCGCGACCGAACGCGCGTACAGCGCCTATTCGCTCTGGGACACGTATCGCGCGCTGCATCCGTTGTTGACGCTGGTCCGTCCCGACATGGCGGAGCGCTTCGTCCACGATCTCATCCGCCAGACGCAGCAGAGCCCCTATGGCCCGCCGACCTGGCCGTTGCAGGGGTTCGAGACCGGGTGCATGAACGGCTGGCATTCGGTCGCGGTGCTCGCCGAGGCGCATGCCAAGGGGATCAAGGCCGATTATGCGGCGGCCTGGCCCAATATCCGCCGGCGTGCCTTCGACCCGCAATACAAGGACAGCCTCGCGACGCTCGGCCGCGATCATTACATGCGGCTCGGCTATATTCCCGCGGACAAGATCAAGGAGTCGGTCAGCCGGACGCAGGAATATGCGTATGACGACCATGCGATGGCGCTGCTCGCCGACGCGATCGGCAAGACCGACGATGCGGCGCTGCTCCGCAAGCGCAGCGGCAACTGGCGCAATGTGATCGATCCGAAGATCGGCTTTGCCCGGCCGCGCTTCGCCGACGGCAGCTGGTGGGCGGCCTATGATCCGATCCAGCTCGGCCACATGCCGCAGCCGCGGTGGCGGGATTATACCGAGGCGAATGGCTGGCAGGCGACCTTCCTGAACCAGCACGACATTTACGGGCTGATCGCGCATTTCGGCGGCGATGCGGCGTATGACGCGAAGATCGATTCCTTCTTCAACGCACCCTCGACGCTGCCCGCCAACGCACCACCCGACATTGCCGGGCTGGTCGGGCAATATGCGCATGGCAACGAGCCCGGGCATCATGTGGCGTATCTCTATGCCTATGTCGGGACGCCGTGGAAAACCCAGGCGATGGTCCGCCGCTTATGCACCGAGATGTACAAGGACGATCCCGACGGCGTGATCGGCAATGACGATTGCGGCCAGATGAGCGCGTGGTTCATCCTGTCGTCGCTCGGCTTCTATCCGGTCGATCCGACAACGGGGATCTATGTCTTCGGGTCGCCGCTGTTCGACAGCGGCGAGATGCGCGTCGGCGCGGGCAAGACGCTCCGGGTGCGCGCGATCGGCAATGCGCCCGACCGGCCCTATGTCCAGTCAGTGCGCTGGAACGGCAAGCCCTGGACCCGGAACTGGATCGCGCATGCCGACCTGATCCAGGGCGGCGAGCTGGAATTCACGATGGGCGCGAAGCCGTCGCGCTTCGGCACGCGCGCCGAGGACCGTCCGCCCTCGGCGCCGCGCTGACGCCCGCTGTCGAAGTCGGGATCAGAAGAAGGTCTCGACCACCTCGACGCAGGTGAAATCGTCATCGACCACCAGCACCCGCCGCCATTTGTCGAAGGTGAGGCAGGGGTGCGAGATGTCGAAGGCGATGACGTCGCCGACCGCGATGTCATCGCCGGGGGTGATCGCCAGATAGGCGTGCTGGTCCATCAGCCCAGTCACCGCCCAGTGCGCGGGGGCGTCGACCGGGCGGCGGTCGCGCGCCTTGCGGAACAGCGTCGCGGGCCGGGGAAGCCCGGCATCGAAGGCGACGTCGCGCTTGCCCATCGCGATGACCGCGCGCGCCGGATCGGGGATCGACTGCACCACCGCCCATATGCGGAGCGCGGGCAGCAGCGCGTCGCCAAAGCTCGGCGCGACCGGATTGCGTTTCAGGATCTGTTCCTGCGCGATGCGGTACAGGCCGTCGTCATGGCTGATGTAGCAGCCGGGGCGCAGCACGACCTGGACGTCGCCGGCCTTTGCCAGCGCGGCGGTTTCCTCTGCGACCACGTCGTACCAGGCCGAGCCCGCCCCCGACAGGATCGCGGGCGTCCGCGCGATCCGCCCCGTCGCGAGCAGATCGCGCGTGATCGTCACCGCACGACGGATGAACCGCCGGACCTCCGCCTCGTCGCTCAGCACGCCTTCGTAGAATTCGACCCCGGCGAGATGGAGATGCTCCGGCCAGTGCGCGACCGCGTCGAGCACCCCGGCGAGCGCGGCGGCATCGCGGACGCCGGTGCGGAAGCCCGACTGGTCGGCTTCGGGGGCGAGTTCGACGAGCAGGTCGAGCGACACGTCGGCAGCGCGGCACGCCTCCCCGAGCAGCGCCACCCCGGCGGCGGAATCGACGATGCAGATCAGCCGCAGCGCAGGATCGGCGAGCAGATCGACGATCGCGGCGATATTGGCGTCGCCGACGATCTGGTTCGCGATCAGGATGGTGTCGATGCCATGCGCCGCCGCGACCTGCGCCTGCTGGCTGGTGGCGACCGTGATGCCCCACGCGCCGGCATCGATCTGGCGCTTGAAGAGCGCGGGCGCCATCGTCGTCTTGCCATGCGGGGCGAGCGACACGCCATAGGCATCGATGAACGCGCGCATCCAGTCGAGATTATGCTGCATCCGCCGCGCATCGAGCACCGCCGCCGGAAACATGACGTCCCCCGCGAGCAGGTTCCAGCGCGCGGCCGCATCCCGACCGATACCCTTGTGCAGCTTCACACCGACGTCGCTCACGGCAGACCTCCCAGATAAAGAAAATTGTTTACATTATTTCGACCCGCGGTGACAGTGTCGATCCAGCCCGGCCACGACAGACGCGTGGCACTGACCTCTGGAACCTCTGGGAGGTGAAATGATGGCGACAGTCATTGCCGGTGTCGACGTATATGACGGCAGCGGCGGCGCGGCCTTCCGCGCCGACGTCGAGATAGGCGACGGGATCATCGCGCGGGTCGCGGCAGCCGCCGCGTCGCCGCCGCCGGGCGCGATCGACGGGCGGGGCCTGGCGCTCGCACCCGGGTTCATCGACGCGCATACGCACGACGATCTGGTCGTGATCGCGGCGCCCGCGATGACCGCGAAGGTGACGCAGGGCGTGACGACGGTGGTGGTCGGCAATTGCGGGATCAGCGCAGGCAGTGATCTCAGCGCGCATGCCCCCCTGCCCGACCCGCTGGTGCTGCTCGGCGGCGCGGACGAATTCCGCTATTCCGATTTCGCGGCCTATGCGCAGGCGGTCGACGCCGCGGTCCCGGCCACCAATGTCGTCGCGCTGATCGGCCATACCGCGCTGCGCGCGCGACACATGGACGGGTTCGACCGCGATGCGAGCGACGACGAACGCACGGCGATGCGCCGCGACCTGGAGGACGGGCTGGCGGCGGGCGCGTTCGGGCTGTCGACCGGGCTCGCCTATGCCAATGCCAACGCCGCCTCGACCGCGGAGGTGATGGCGATCGCCGAGGCGTTGCGCGGTACCGGCGCGCTCTATTGCACGCATCTGCGCAGCGAGGCGGCGGCGATCGTCCCCGCGCTGGATGAGGCGTTCGCGATCGGCCGCCACGCCGCCGCGCGCGTGATCGTGTCGCACCTCAAATGCGCGGGCGCCCCGCAATATGGTCGCAGCGGCGAAATCCTCGCAATGCTCGAGGACGCCGATGCGCACCAGCCGGTCGGGTGCGACTGCTACCCCTATACGGCAAGCTCCTCGACGCTCGATCTGAAGCAGGTCGTGCCGGAGACGCCGATCCGGATCACCTGGTCGGACGCCGAGCCCGCCCAGGCGGGACGGATGCTCGCGGACATCGCCGCCGAATGGAACGTCGACCTGCGCGCCGCCGCAACGCGGCTGCAACTGGCGGGTGCGGTGTATCACTGCATGACCGACAGCGATGTCGACCGGATCCTCGCGCATCCGCTGACGATGGTCGGGTCGGACGGCCTGCCCTGCGATCCGCGGCCGCATCCGCGGCTATGGGGCAGCTTCCCGCGCGTGCTCGGCCATTATGCGCGCGACCGCGGCCTGTTCCCGCTGGCGACCGCGATCCGCAAGATGACCGGGCTTCCCGCCGATCGCTTCGGCCTGCACGACCGCGGCTATGTCCGCGAAGGGCTCGCCGCGGATCTCGTATTGTTCGATCCCGCGCGGATCGCCGACCGTGCGACCTATGACGAGCCGACGACCGCGGCCGATGGCGTGGTCGGTGTCTGGGTCAACGGCGTCGCGACGCTCGCGCTCGGCCGACCGACCGGCGCCCGCGCGGGCCGCCTGCTGCGCCGCGCAAACCCTATTACCCAGTGAAGGAATGATCTGATGACGGACGGACTCAAGCGTTATGGCGTCGAAGGCGGCAGCGGCACCGGTGGCCAGCATCTGCCGTTCGCGCGCGCGGTCGGCGCGGATGGCTGGCTGTTCGTATCGGGCCAGGTGCCGATGGTCGATGGCGAGGTGATCGACGGCGGCATCATCCCACAGACGCATCAGGCGATCCGCAACGTGCTGAAGATCCTAGAAGAAGCCGGATACGGCCCCGAGCATGTCGTACGCTGTGGCGTATGGCTGGACGACGCGCGCGACTTCATGTCGTTCAACCGCGTGTTCCAGGAATATTTCGGCGCGCATCCCCCCGCGCGTGCCTGCGTCGTGTCGCAGATGGTCGTCGACTGCAAGGTCGAGGTCGACTGCGTCGCCTGGAAGAAACCGTAAATGCAGCCGGGCGGCATGCTGCTGACCGAGGCGGCGATCGCCGTCGCCGCGCTCATCGTGCTGATCGTGCGGGTGCGGCTGAGCCCGTTCATCGCGCTGACGCTGGTGTCGCTCGCGCTCGCGCTGGTCGTCGGCATCCCGCTCGGATCGATCGTCAAGAGCTTCGAGGCGGGCGTCGGTGGCGCGCTCGGGCATATCGCGCTGGTCGTCGGGCTCGGCACGATCCTCGGCAAGATGATGGTCGAAAGCCGCGGCGCGGAACGGATCGCGGACAGTGTGATCGGCTTTTTCGGCCCTGCGCGCGCCGACTGGGCGATGATGACGGTCGCGCTGATCGTCGGCCTGCCGGTGTTCTTCGAGGTCGGCTTCGTCCTGCTGGTGCCGATCGTCTTCACGCTGGCGCGACGGCTCGGGCAGCATCCGATGCGGATGGGGCTGCCGATGGCGGCGGGGCTGTCGGTGGTGCATGCGATGGTCCCGCCGCACCCCGCAGCGTTGCTGGCGACGCAGGCGTATAATGCGGATGTCGGGCTGACCGTGCTGTTCGCGCTGATCGTCGGCATCCCGACCGCCGCGATCGCCGGACCGCTTTATGGCCGGCTGGTGATCCGGCATCTCGCACCGCAGCCGATCGCCCCCGCAGCGGTCGTCGAGGCCGAGGACACGCGGAGCCTGCCCGGCTTCGGCATCACGCTTGCGACATTGCTGCTGCCCGTCGTGCTGATGCTCGCCGGCAGCCTCGCGACGATGATCGCGCTGCCCGGATCGCGGCTCGACGGCATCCTGCGCTTCGTCGGCACGCCGGTCGTCGCGCTGCTCGCCGCGGTGCTCGTCAGCTACTGGACGCTGGGGCTCGCGCGCGGGATGAACCTCGGGACGATCCAGAAGTTCACCAACGACTGCCTCGCGCCGACCGCGATGATCACGCTGGTGGTCGGCGTGGGCGCAGGATTCGGCCGCGTCCTGATCGACAGCGGCGTATCCGACGCGATCGTCGCCGCGGCGACCAGCGTCCACATGCCGATCGTGCTGCTCGCCTGGCTGATCGCGGCACTGATGCGCGTGGCGACCGGGTCGGCGACGGTGTCGATGGCCACCGCCGCGGGCATCATCGCGCCGCTGGCGGCGGCCAATCCCGGGATCCGGCCCGAACTGCTGGTGCTCGCGACCGGCGCCGGATCGGTGATTCTCAGCCACGTCAACGATGGCGGCTTCTGGCTGGTGAAGGAGTATTTCGGGCTGAGCGTCGCCGACACGATCCGTAGCTGGACCGTGTGCGAAACGCTGATCTCGGTGGTCGGGCTGGGGCTGACGCTGCTGCTGTCGCTGGTCGTCTAGCCTATTTGCCCCCGATCGTCGTCGCGGGGCTGTTCCACCCGCGCAGCCGCACCGAGGCGACGCCGCGGTCGCCGGGATAGGCGACGGTGACGTCACGCGTCTCTCCGGGCAGCAGCGAGACATAGTTGTCGCTGAAATAGGCCGGCAGGATCTGTACACCCCTGCCGTCGAACAGCGTCAGCTTGGTCTGCAACGCGGGTGTCGTGCCCGGATTGGACAGCGTGACGCGGAGCGATCGCTCGCCCGCCGCCGCCGTTCCTGCCGCCACATCAGCCCGAAGCGTGGCCTGCGGCATCGCGGACAGCGCGCGCAGATCCGCGGGGTTCGCCGCTTGCCAGTAGAAATTCTCCGACACGCGGCTCCCGTCGGCGGCGGACGCGTCGAGCCGGACCAGCACCGGCCCCTTCGCGAGAGCGGCATCGAGCGCCAGCGGGAAGAGCGCGACGGTGGCGTTGGCGGGCAGGTCGACGGTCTGCGCGTGGGTCGCGACGGTCGCGCCGGTCAGATCGGTGACCCGCGCGGTGGCCTTCACCCCGGTCAGCGGCTGGCGCGTGGTGTTGACCATCACCACCTGACGGCCCGGCTGGTTCATCTGGATATGAACCGGCTCCGCCCCCTTCTTGGTGCCGTAGAACGCGGCGTGCGTGTCATAGTCCGACGAGTAGATCTGGAAATCGCTCGAGGGCCAGGCGGGGTGCGTCATCCACAGCATCCGGGCGCTGTTGGTGGTCCACAGCCCGGCATTGAACCCTTCGAAGATCGCGCGGTGCGATTCGTAGTTGAGCATCTGCGCCTTGCGCTCGAAATCCGCGAGATCCCGGGCCGGACCGAATTCGGTGTCCATCGCGCGCACGAAGCTCGCCATCGACACGCCGCGTTCTTGGTGCCAATCGTGATAGACCCAGGTGTCGCTGATCGGCCAGCGATCCTCGACGGGGACGGTGCGCTGCCACGATTCCAGCGTCGGAAAGCTTGCCGTGCCGACCTCGATCGCGAAGCCGTGCGGATAGCCGGTGAAATAATCCTCCGGCGGGTGCCATTCATAGGGCCCCGATCCGCCCAGATTGATGACGCGCGAATTGCCCTTGTAGAGCCGGGTGCCGTCCTCCCGCCAGACCATGTCCTGCAAGGCGGTCTGCAGGATCGGCTGCGGCACGCCTTCGTTACGGCCGAACCAGAGGATGATCGACGGGTGGGTGCGATAGCGCCGCACCACGTCACGCGCATTGGCGACGAACAGCGGCACGTCCTGCGCCTCCGCGTCATTGTCCTGCGTCGATTCCCAGAAGTCGTTGAGCACCATCAGCCCGTGGCGGTCGGCGAGCGCGTAGAATGCCTCTTCGGTGCTCTGCCCCATCCAGTTGCGGATGATGTTCATCCCCGCCTCGCGGTGGAGCCGGAAATAGGGGGTCAGCCGGTCGGTGCCGACCCGCTTCATCATGTCGTCCATGCCCCAGTTGCCGCCGCGCGCGGCGATGCGGACGCCGTTGACGCGCAGCACCATCTGGGGCGACAGCGGATCGTCGGGCAATGCAGTGACCGCAGGCGATGTCTCCGCCCCCGGCATCAGCGAATTCGCCCAGCCGCCGCGGACCTTGCGCAACGCCGGGTGGCGTTCGTCGATCACCGGCGTGCCGAGATCATGCGCGAGCGCGGTATCGACCAGCACACGCCGCAGCGCCCCCGCGGTGTCGAGCGACGACAGTTCATACGTCACGCTGCGCATGCCGAAATCGAGACTGCGGCGGTCGGACACGACCCGGTCGCTCGCCACCGTCAGATCGAGCCGGTGCAGCGCCGGGTCGCCATAGCCGTTGGGCCACCAGAGTTTCGGCTTCTGCACCGCGAGCTGCGGGAAGCTGCTAGGGGTAAAGCGCACGACCTGGCTGGCACCGGCCGTAAGCGTCACACGCTGTTCAACCGCGACATCGTCGAACGCCGCGCGCACGGTCGCCGAGGCCGGCGCGGTGCCGTGGTTCGTCACCGGGACCTCGATCGAGACCTCTGCGACCGCATTGTCGGGCCGCGGGAGGCGGGTCGAGACCGCCGGATCGCCGATCGTCATGAACCCGGTCGCGGCGAGATCTACACCCTGCCACAGCCCGGTGTTGCGATCGCGCACGCCGGGGATCCAGTCCCACCCCTCACTTGCGCCGAAGGTGGGACCGTCGCTCATCAACGCGCCGCCATTGTCGCCGCGCCCGCCGGCGAGCGACTGTTCGTGCGCGATGCCGGGATGCGGCGGCGGCGCGACGAGCACCGCGATGCTGTTGCGCTGCCCGGGCCGGAGCCGGTCGGTCACGTCGAACCGCCCGCGGATAAAGGCGCCCTTCACGTCGCCGACCGCGGTGCCGTTGACCCACACCTGCGCCGCATAGTTGACGCCGTCGAACGTCAGCGTCAGCCGCCTGGCGGGGGTCGCGGGCAGTGTGAATTCGCTGCGATACCACCAGGATTGCCGCGACAGGCTTTCGGGGATCGCCATGTTGTTCAGGCCGATCGTCGGATCGGGATAGACGCCGCGATCGACGAGCGTCGTCAGCACCGTGCCCGGCACGGTCGCGGCATGCCACGAGCGGGCATCGAACCCCGGCTGCGAGATCGCGGCCCCGTTCGCCGCCACGGTCGGCGCCGCGACGAGACGCCAGGCATTGACGGCATAATGCCCCTCGCGCGTCGGCGCGAGCGCGGGGGCGGTCGATACGGGGCTTGCGACGGGCTTCGAGAAGGGCGCCTTGCCGGTCGGGAGTTCCCAGGCCGGTTGCGGGGCGGTCAGGCCATATTGCGTCTTGACCTGCAGCGGCCAGGAGGGGCTGGCATCCTCGAACCGGATCAGCGCCGCGTCGGGCTGACGCCGGGCGAGCGACGCGATCGCGGGTGCGCCGAGCAGCACGGGATCGAGCGCGAACGCAGCGATCCGCCCTGCAAACCCGGCCTGACCAGGCAGGCGCGGTCCGAGCGCGACGACGCCGGTGGCCGGCGGCATCGCCTCGGCAGCGGCGGTGCCGACGAGCCGCCCGTCGACAAAGAAGCGCACCCGGCCCGCATCCGCGGTCGCGGTCAGCAGGTGCCAGGACTCGCGAGTGATCGCCGCAGTGGCGCGGAGCGTCGTCGAGCCCATCTGGAAAACGGGCTTGCCATCGTCGAGTGCGAACACCCGTGCGGCCGCGCCGGCGGGGTTGCCGATCGCCGCGACCGGCACGCGTCCCTTGGGCAGCAGCGTCGGGTTGATCCATGCGCGCATCGTCCATTGCGGCATCGGCGGCAGTGCCTCGTCGGCGGCATAGCCCTGTACCGGGCGTTCGAGACCGTCGGAGCCGGCGAGGAACACCGCGTTATACGGCCCGATCGCCGCCCGCTTCGGGTGCGCGATCCGCGACGACGGCCAGTCGACCTGCTGTGCCGCCGCCTGCGCCGGCCCCTGCATGGCGGCGACGCCCGCGCACAGCGACGCCGTATAGATCCTGATGGCACTCATCTCGCAGGCTCCCCTTGGGTGTCGTTCGCGTTATTTCGGCAGCACGGTCCGCGTCCCGGTGATCGTCACGTCCGTCCAGATCCCCGCCGCGTCCCCGGGCTGCCCGCCGCCGACGAACAGCCGGTAGCGACCCGGCACGACGGCATGCGTGCCGTCATGCTCGACCATGCTGAGGCTGCGCGGGTCGATGGCGAAGTCGACGGTGCGGACTTCGCCGGCGCGCAGCGGGATCCGGCGGAACCCGACGAGCTGGCGTTGCAGCACGGGAATCGTCCGCCCCTGTTCCTGCGGGTCGACGGGTGCGAGATAGGCCTGGACCACCTCGTCCCCGGCGAGCTTGCCGGTGTTGGTCACGGTGACGCTGACCGCCAGCGGCTGTCCCGCGGTCACCGTCGCGATCGGTGCCGTCTTGGGAGCATAGGCGAAGCGCGTGTAGCTGAGGCCGTGGCCGAACGGGTAGAGCGGCGTACCGCTGAAGAAACGGTAGGTCCGGTTCTTCATGCTGTAATCGATATAGGCCGGCAGATCGCGCGTCGTGGCATAGACCGTCACCGGCAGACGCCCGCCCGGATTGATATCGCCCGCCAGCATCCGCGCGATAGCGGTCCCGCCGGACTGGCCCGGATACCAGGCGGCGACGACCGCATCGGCATGGTCCCTGCTCCACGGATCGGCGATCGCGGAGCCGGTCAGCTGCACGACCACGATCGGCTTGCCGGCGGTGGCGAGCGTTTCCAGAAGCGCGCGCTGCGGCTCGGGCAGTTCGATCGCGGTGCGGTCGCCGCCGAGGAAGCCCGGCACGTCGAGCCGCAGCGCCTCGCCCTCGAGCGTCGGTGACAGGCCGGTGAACACCACGACCACATCCGCTGCGCCGGTGGCGGCGAGCGCTTCGCCGCGCTGCGCGTCGATCGGCGCGACCCAGCGCAGGCCGATCCCGCCATCCTCGCTTGCGTGCACATAGTCGATGCGGAGGTCGTGCGGTTTGGCGTCGGTGACGGTGACCTCCGCCTCGACTGCGGTATCGCTGCCGTCGTCGGTGATCAGCGGCTTGCCGTCGAGCCACAGCTTCACCGGATCATGGCCTTCGCAGTCGAAGCAGCGGGGGACGTCGAGCCGCAGCCGGTAGCGGCCGGGGCCCGGCGGCGTCAGTTGCCCGGTCCAGCGGACACCGTAGCCTTTGCCCGACAGTCCTGGAACGGGCGGCGCGCGATCCCAGTCGAAGTCGATCGTGCGGTCCTGCCGGGTCGCGACCCGCCGGGTCATCGCGCCGTCGCTGAAATACTCGCCTGTCAGCCCCGGCCTGCCATTCGCGGACAGGGCGGTTTCGGGGACGGGCAAGGCGACGCCCGCCGCCAGCCCGCTGCCCTGCGCATAGGTGACGCGATCGGCGCCGAAACGCGCGCGAATGCCCTGCAACGGCGTGACCGGCGCGCTGGCGGTGCCGTGGTAATTCGCCTCGAGCACGTCGAGCGAGTCGGCATTGGGCCCGATCACCGCGATCCGGGTCCCGGGCTTGAGCGGCAGCCGGTCCTTGTTGGTGAGCAGCACCAGCGACTTTTCCGCCGCGGTCTGCGCGAGCGTGCGGTGCGCGGGCGTGTCGACCTGCGACGGCGCGATGCGCGTCCAGGGGCTGCGCTGGCCAAAGGCGATGCCGAGCGCCGCGCGCGACGCGAGGACACGACGCAACGACGTGTCGATCGCGGCTTCGGGTACCAGACCCTTGCGGACCGCGGCGGGCAGCGCGTCATAGCTCGGCCCGCAATCGAGATCGGTGCCCGCCTGCAACGCCGCCGCGGCCGCCGAGGGCAGATCGGGGCGGTAATAATGGAAGACGGAGATATAGCCGACCGCATCGCAGTCCGACACGACCATGCCGCCAAACCCCCAGTCGCCGCGCGCGCGATCGGTCAGCAACGCGGACGACGCGCAGGCGGGTACGCCGTGAAGCGAGTTATAGGCGCACATGATCGACTGCGCGCGGCCTTCGGTCACCGCCATGCGGAAGGCCGGCGTATAGGTCCCGGCCATGTCGCGCGGGGAGATATCCGCGTCGAAGCTGTTGCGCCCCGCCTCCGGCCCCGAATGCGCCGCGAAATGCTTCGGCGTCGCGATCGCCCTGGGATGCGCGGCATCGGGCCCCTGGATGCCGCGAACAAACGCGACGCCCAGCTTGCCCGTCAGATAGGGATCCTCGCCATAGGTCTCCTGCCCCCGCCCCCAGCGCGGATCGCGGAAGATGTTCAGGTTGGGCGACCAGATGTGCAGCCCCGCGAAACGCCGCCGGTCGCGCGTCGAGCGCACGCCGTTGTATTTCGCCCGCGCCTCGGTCGAGACGACCGTGCCGACCTGATCGAGCAGCGCGGTATCCCAGCTCGCCGCCAGACCGATCGCCTGCGGAAAGACGGTCGCGATCCCGTTGCGCGCGAGGCCGTGCAGCCCCTCGCTCCAGTAATCGTACGCAGGCAGATCCAGCCGGGGCAGCGCCGGCGCGCTGCTGCCGAGCTGCGCGGCCTTCTCCTCAAGCGTCATCGCCGCGATCGCCGTCTCGACGGCGGGTGGCATCGCTTGAAGATCAGGCGCCTGGACATCGGCGGCCATCAGCAGGAACGGCAGCATCGGCTTTCCCCAGTTAATCGGATCCGATGACCGCCCCGGTCATGCCCAACGGCATACCGGGCCGGGGTCATCAGAAGTTCGCGCGCATGCCGACCCGGAACGCGCGTCCGACGACGTCGTAGAGACCGGGGTTGGTGATATCGCTGGGGACGGTGGCGGCGTCCTTGTTGAACATGTTGTCCACCTTGACATAGCCCTGCACCGCGTCGGTGAATTTGTACGAGGCGCTGATGTCGACGTAGAAGGCGCTATCGAGGTGATTGCGATCGATCGTCGGGTGATCGATCGTCGAGACCGGGCAGTTGGTCTGGCAGACGATATATTCGTTGCTGATCACGCCCGCGCTGATCCACCGCTCCTGCAGCGTCATGCTGAAGAGATCGGTCGTCCAGTCCTGGACCGCGAGGACCTTCCAGCTCGGCGTCGCACCCTGCCCCAGATTCACGCCCGCGCCCTGGATGGGGATCGTGTTGGGCAGACCGCGATCCGAGACGAAGTTCTTCACATGCGTCGCCAGACCGCGCAGCGACGCCTGGCCGGGCAGGCCGATGCCCGACAACGGAACCTGGTAGCTCGCCTCGATGTCGAAGCCGTCGGTGAAGATCGACGCGAAGTTGAACGGCTGGACGGTGACCGAGGCGTTGTTCGGATCGCTGATGTCGAAGCTGTTGCAGGTGAAGGTCACGCCGGCGAAGCAGAGGTTGATCTGGGTCTGCGCATCGAGCGCCGCGATCGCGCTCTTGATCTTGATGCGGTAGTAATCGACCGAGATGTTCAGCCGCGGCGCCCAGGACGGACGCGACAGGATCACGCCGAATTCGGTATTGCGCGCGACTTCGGGGCGCAGCGCGGTGTTCCCCGTGGTCGTCTGCAGCACGGTGAGCGTGCGCCCCGGATTGAACGGATCGGTCGTGCCGGTGCGATTGCTCGTGACCGGCGCGGCGAAGAGCTCGCTCAGATTGGGCGCGCGGATATCGCGCGAGGTCACGCCGCGGAAGCGGATGCCGTCGACCGGCGTGTCCCAGGTCGCGCCAACCTTCCACGTATAGACCGTCCCCGACGTGCTGTAGTTGGTCGCGCGCCCGGCGGCATTGAGGTTTGCCTTGCCGACCCCGTCCGAGTTGAACAGCGGGGCATTCACCTCAAGGAAGGATTCATAGACGCTATAGGCGCCGCGGCCGTCGCGGTAATTGCCCGCATACCAGTTGCCGCCCTGCGGGTTCAGCAGCGGGTCGCTGGGATATTGCGCGTCGTAGGCACCGCTGGTCACGACGCCATTGCCGTAGGGATCGGCGTTCACCTGATAGAATTCATGTCGATATTCGCTGCCGAACGCGACCGACAGCGCGCCGGCGGGCAGCTGCAGCGGCTCGCCGCTGACCGAGAAGCTCGCGACGTCCTGGGTCTGGCGCGTATGCTGGTACGGTCCATTGCCCGGAAGGATATAGGCGAGCGCCGCGGCGCTGGGCGTCTGGCCGCCGATGATGTTGAGCGGGACGCAGCCGCTGGCGACCGCGGCGGGATTGGCGCAGGTGATGCTGCCATCGGGCGCGCGGACCGCCTGGATCGCGGCATTGTAGCGCGGCATCAGCGGGATATCGCGGACGGTGATGTCGGTGATGCCCGTGCCGTGCTGATAATAGGCATCATAGCGCCAGTCGCCGCCAAACGCCTGGATCTTGCCCTTCGCGCCGGCGACGAAGCGATATTGCTCGCGCTCGGTACGGACGCTGATCGAGTTGGGGAAGATCGCGTTGTCGACGCCGTAGCGGAACTGGGTGATCCCGTTCGCCGCGCAGGCATCCTGGACCGAGGTAGGGACATAGGGGTTGGCGCACTGGAGCGTCAGGTTGCCGAACTGCGCGGATCCGACATTGGGGATGTTGCCCGTCGTCACCCGGGCGACGTTGACGGTGGTGTAGAGTTCATTGTCGGGATCGATGTCGAAGCCGATCCGGCCATAGCCGCTGAGCCGCGTGATCGTCGACTTGAGCGAATTGGCGTTGGTCACGTTACCCGACCGGTCGCCGCCTTCGCAGACGCCGTTGTAGCAGCCGAGCACGTTGCCGTTCGCATCCTTCAGCGGCACGCCGTTCGAGCCATATTCGAACTGACGCGGATTGCCGTTCACGTCGAACGCGGTGCCCTGGAGCGGACCGGCGGTGATCAGGCCGTAGAGCGCGGTATTGTTCGCCTGGGTAAAGCTGCGATCGAGATATTGCGGTCCGCCGTCATTGGTGATGCCGCGGTTGATCAGGTTGCGCGAGACCAGCCAGTTGCGCCCGCCCGGGCCGCTGCCGTCGGGGTTCGATCCGACGCCGAAGCCGGCCGATCCGATCCCGTCCTCGTGGCTGTATTCGCCGCTGCCGATGAGATGCAGCCGGTCGTTGAACAGCGATTTTCCGACCGCGGCCTGGACCGTGTAGTTGCCGTCATCGCCGTAGGTGCTGATGCCCGACTGGAGATTGGCCTTGAAGCCGGTGAAGCGGGTGTTGGTCACGAAATTCACCACGCCGCCGACCGCGTCGGAGCCGTAGGAAGCGGAGGCACCGCCGGTCACGACGTCGACCCGTTCGATCAGCAATTGCGGGAACAGGCTGACATCGGCGACGCCGGTGACGTTCGCGCCGACGACCCGCTGGCCATCGATCAGGGTGAGCGTGCGGATCGGCTGAAGGCCGCGGAGACTGAGCGCGCTCAGCCCCTGCACACCGGTCGAGGTGCCGTTGGCGCCGACGGTGGCGCCCGTACTGCCCTGGAGCGAGGGCAATTGCGCGACGGTCGTGAAGACGTTGGGCTGCGCGTTCTTGGCGATCGACTCGGCGCTTAGCACCTGGGTCGGGGTCGGTGCGGTGAAGCCCGACGAAATGATCCGCGAGCCGGTGACGACGATGTCGGACTGCGGGGTGGCGGGCGCGGGAGCCGCTTCGGTTGCGGGCGCGGCGTCCGGTGTCGGGGCCGCCTGCGCCGCGGGGGTCTGGCTCTCGGCGGGCACCGGCTTCGTCGCGTCCTGCAGCACGTCCTGCGCGAACGCCGGTGTCGCCAGCATCGTCGATGCCGCCAGAACCGAGCGCAGCACTGCAAAATTGATCACTTGGCGCATCACATACTCCCCACAGAAACCGGGGCGCTTGCTGGCCCAATGTCGTTTCGGGGGTCGGCTTAAGTCGATCAATCTCCCTGCGCAACATAAGTTTCTTAAAATGTCTTTTTATATTTATATCCGTCTTTTGAGGCTTTTTTGGTAACATATTGGTACCGTTCCCCCGATGGTTTCCGGGAATTAACCTTATTTGTGAGCGGCTTGCAGCATGTCGTCGATACATAACATGGATCAGATATGTTCAGTCCGCTGCGGCGCGCGATTGGCCTTTCAAGGGCGCTGGGCGCGCCTCGAAGGTTTGGAAAATCGGGTGGCACGCTAACGATCAACCGATGTGCCAGACGTGACAGTATCGGGAGGGTGAACCCCATCCTCATCCATGCGAATGCATCTTCCGCCAAGCGCACCCAAAAAGACCAACAACAGACATAAACAATACCAGATCGACTCATCTGGATAAAAAGATTATAAAAATATCAATGTCGCTGAGCGTTTCGCAATGTCGCCCGTCATATTAGCGTAATAACAGGGGGGCGAGATCATGGTTGGGCATTCTTTCGGATCGATGTTGGTGCGGACCAGCGTCGTCGCAATCGCCGCGGTGGCAGCGACGCCGCTCGCTGCACAGTCGGCGATGGTCCGCGTCGACGTCGCGCCGCAGCCGCTGGCCCAGGCACTGCAGACGCTGGCGCAGCAGGCCCGGGTCCAGGTCGTGTTCGATCAGGCGCGGGTCGGCACGCGCCGGTCGACCGCGCTGGCCGGGTCGATGACCGCCGCCGACGCGTTTCAGCGCCTGTTGCGCGACACCGGCCTTGCGGTCTCGCAGACCACGCAGGGCGTGTTCGTGGTGGCGGCGCAGGATAGCGCAGCCCCCGCCCCGCCCACCGGGTCGGCCCCCGTCACGCTCGACCCCACGTCCGAAACGCCAGCGCCGGCACCGGCGGACATCATGGTCACCGGCACGCGCATCACCCGGCCCAATCTGAAGTCGGCGAGCCCGATCACCAGCATCGGCGCCGCGGAGATCAAGGCGCAGGGCGCGGTCAATCTCGAGGAGGTGACGAACCGGCTGGGTCAGGTGCAGCCCGATGCGCAGCAGAATTATCAGCAGAGCAACGGCCAACAGCGCGGCGTCAAGCTGCGCGGGCTGGATTTCAACCGCACGCTGTCGCTGATCGACGGCCAGCGGATCGCCGGGACCGAATCCGTCGACACCAACCTGATCCCGGTCTCACTGGTCGAGCGCATCGACCTGCTGACCGGCGGCGCATCCTCGGTCTATGGCTCCGACGCGATCGCGGGCGTCGTGAACTATGTGATCCGACGCGATTTCGAAGGGCTGCAGCTGTCGGGCAATTACAGCTTCTACAATCACGACAACCGCGCCAACGCCTCGACACCCGTCGCCCAGCGCTACGGGATCGCCACGCCGACGGGGATGACCAACGATGGCGGCCGCGCGGATCTGAGCGCGACCTACGGTCACAACTTCCTCGACGACCGGCTGAATGTCTCGGTCTACGGCACCTACCGGACCGCGGACGGCATCTTCTTCCGTGACCGCGACGCGTCGGGCTGTCAGCTGCGCCGCGACACGGGCAACCCGCTCAGGGTCAACAACCTGATCTGCGGCGTGACCGCGGCGTCGCCCAACGGGACGCTGACGGCGAACGGCGTGAATTATTCGAACGTCACCGGCAGCCCCGGCGTCTTCGCGCCCGCATCGACGATTCCGGGCTATGCGAACCAGGCGGACCGCCTCGCGGCGCGTGGTTATGAGCGCTTCAACGGCGGCGGCTTCATCAACTTCAAGGCGTCGCCCGCGGCCGAGTTTTCGGCGGGCGTGATGTACCTTCGCGATACATCGGAGAACCTGCTCTACGGCCCCTATGTCCAGGGCAGCTACCGGGTGAACTGCGACAACCCGCTGATGTCCGCATCGCAGGCGCAGACGATCTGCGGCGCGAATGCCGGGACCGGCGCGTCGGCGCCGCTCGGTGTCCAATACGGCTTTCCGGGGCTGGCCGGCGACCGCGACAAGGAAAGCTTCAGGAACACGCAGACGCGCATCAACGCGTCGGTCCGCGGCGAGATCGCCGAGGGCTGGCGGTATGACGTCGGCGGCGTCTACAGCACGAGCCGGCAATTATGGGAGCCCGGCGGCAACCCGGTCGCCGCAAAGGTCAGCCGCGCGCTCGACGTTGTCAACGTGAACGGCGTGCCGACGTGCCGGTCGGTGGTCAACGGCACCGACCCCGCCTGCGTACCGCTCAACGTGTTCACCGCCAACAATCCCGGCAGCGCCGCGCTCAGCGACTATCTATTCGACGAGGGGCTCGGCGTGCAGGACCTGCGCGCGAAATTCTATGACGTGACCGCCAATCTGACGGCGGACTTCACCCGCTACGGCATCCGGTCGCCATTCGCCGAACAGGGCCTGGCGGTGGCGGTCGGCGGGGAATATCGCCGGCAGGAGGAGCGGACGACGCGCAACACCCGCTTCATCGAAGTCTATGGCGGCGTGCCCGACAGCCTGACCATGCAGGACGTCGTCGAGGGCAATGCCGAAGCCCAGCTGCCGCTGGTGCAGAACGTGCCGTTCTTCAAACTGCTGCAGGTCAATGGCGGCTATCGCCTGTCGAAATACAGCACCAATCCCCAGACCTTCAACACGTGGAAGATCGAGGCGGTCTATTCGCCGAGCGAGGACGTCACGTTCCGCGTCGGCCGGAACCGCGCCGCACGGGCGCCCGGCCTGAGGGAGGCCGATCAGGTCGTCGGCTATCAGAATGCAACGATCGTCGACCCCTGTGCCAGCGTCAACGGCGTCGCACCAAGGGCCAGCATCGAGGCGTGTCGCCTGACCGGATTGCCCGACGCGCAATATGGCAATGGTCTGGCCGCGGGTATTCCGGGCAGCCTGCGCTGCGTCGACGATGTCTGCCGCCAGCGCAACAACGGCACCCCGATCGATCCCGAGGACGCACAGACGCTGACCTATGGCCTGGTGCTGACGCCCCGGTTCCTGCCGCGGTTCAGCTTTTCGGTCGACCGGTACAAGATCCGCGTCGACAACGTGATCAGCTATCTGGGTGCGAGCTTTGCAGTCGATGGCTGCGTGATCACCGGCGACCCCTATTATTGCAGCCGGCTGGTGCGCGATCCGACGACCTATCAGCTGAACGGCACGGGCACGACGGCGGGCTATATCCAGGGCGGCAATCTGAACGCGTACCGGCTCTATGCGAGCGGCTATGACTTCCAGGCGCAATATTCGGCGCGGCTGGGCGGGACGGCGGGCAAGCTCGACTTCCTGATGAACGGCACGCTGACAACCGACCAGGGCGGCCAGGCCGCACCCGATCAGCCGCGGACCAATTGCGTCGGCTATTTCGGCGGATCCTGCCCGCAGCCGACACCGCGCTGGATCCACAATGTCCGCACCACCTATTCGAGCGACGACGGGATCTTCAGCGCGTCGGTCGCGTGGCGCTATATCGATGGCACGACCGCGGGTCAGAATGGCGGCCCGAATTCGACGCCGGCGACCGAGGTCTCCGACTTCACGCGGATCCCCGCCTATCATTATTTCGATCTGTCGCTGGGCGTGAACATCGCCAAGCGGATGACGCTGACCGCGGCGGTCAACAACATCTTCGACCGCCAGCAGCCGATCCTGACGAACACCTATGATTACGCCTTGTCGCGCGGGAACACGATTCCCCAGCGTTACGACACGCTGGGACGCCAGATCTCGATTTCGGCAACGACGCGCTTTTGATGCACGTGGTCCAAGGGGCGATCCGCCGGCGTCGGATGAGCCTTGTCATCGCGCCGTGCGTTACGGCCGCGCTGGTTACGGTCGGTCAGCCCGCAGTTGCCGGCCCCTCCCCGCTGCTGCCGCTGCCCGCGCATGCGACAACCGGTACGGGCAGCGTCCGCATCGACGACGGTGCGCGGATCGTCGTCCCTGCCGGCGACACGGGCGCTGCCAGTGCGGCGCGGCGCGCGGTCGAGATCGTCGCCCGGACGCGCGGCATCACGCTGAACGTGGCCGACCGCGGACCAGGGGCGATCAGTTTCGTGCGGCTGCCCGCGACAAATGGGGGGAGCAGCGAGCGATACCGGCTCGACGTGACGCCCGCGGGGATCCGCATCGCCGCGGCCACCGATACCGGGCTGTTCTATGGCGCGATGACGCTGGCGCAGATGCTGTCCCCCGACGCGCGGTTCGGGACGGGCGTCGCGGTCCCCGTCGTGGCGATCGACGATGCCCCGCGCTTCGCGTGGCGCGGGGTGATGCTGGACGTCGCGCGCCACATGCAGCCGATCGCATCGATCGAGCGGGTCATCGACATGATGGCGCAGCACAAGCTGAACCGCCTGCAGCTGCATCTGACCGATGACCAGGGCTGGCGGATCGAGATCAAGCGTCATCCCGAGCTGACGCGGATCAGCGCCTGGCGTGCCTCGTCCACGCCCAACGAGGGTGCGCCGGCGGACCGCTATGGCGGCTTCTACACGCAGGACCAGCTGCGCGCGCTGGTCGCCTATGCCGCGGCGCGCGCCGTGACGATCGTGCCGGAGATCGACCTGCCCGGCCACGCACAGGCAGCGGTCGCCGCCTATCCGCAGATCGGCGTGACGGGGGACCGGCCGCCGGTGTCGGGCGACTGGGGCATCAACCCCTATCTGTTCAACGTCGACGATCGCAGCATCGCGTTCGTCAAGCAGGTGCTCGACGAGGTCATGGCGATCTTCCCGTCGACCTATATCCATATCGGCGGCGACGAGGCGCTGAAGGAGCAGTGGCAGGCATCGGCCGCGGTCCAGGCGAAGATGCGCACGCTCGGCATCGCCGATGAAAAGGGCCTGCAGAGCTGGTTCGTCAGTCAGCTCGGCGCGCACCTCGCCAAGCGCGGGCGCCGCCTGATCGGCTGGGACGAGATCCTCGAGGGTGGGCTGCCACCGACCGCGTCGGTGATGTCATGGCGCGGCGAGGCGGGCGCGATCGAAGCGGCGAACATGGGGCACGACGTCGTGCTGTCGCCCGGCCCGGTCCTGTATCTCGACAATCTGCAAAGCGGGCGCGACGACGAGCCGCCGGGACGCATGGCGGTACAGACGCTCGCCGACGTCTATGCCTATGACCCCCTGCCCGCCGGGATTGCCGCAGCAAAGGCGCATCACGTGCTGGGGCCGCAGGCCAATCTGTGGGCCGAATATATGGTCACCCCCGCGCAGCGCGAACATGCGCTGTTTCCGCGCATGGCGGCGCTGGCGGAGATGGCCTGGTCGCCGCGCGCCGCGCGCGACTGGCCGGGCTTCCTCGTGCGGCTCGATCCCCAGCTCAACCGCTATCAGCGGCAGGGGATCGCCGCCGCGGACAGCGCCTTCGCGGTCGACTACACCGTGGTCGGCGGGGTCGGTCCGGCGGTGCGCGGCAAGACGGTCACGATCGGCATGGCGAACCAGGCCGGCTATGGCACGATCCGGTACACGACCGATGGCGCGGCGCCGTCATCGACCTCGCGCGCCTATGCACGACCGCTGAGCGTGGCGCCGGACACGGTGGTCCGCGCAGTGACGTTCGCACCCGACGGCCGCGCGCTCGCCGCCGTGCGCAGCTTCGATACCGCACCCGCCGCGCTGTTGACGCGGGCGAGTGCAAGCCTCGAAACCTGTGCCGGCGCGGGGATCCGGCTGCGCCTGCCGCTGACGCCGGATGCGACGGGCGGCGGGCCGGCGTACAGCATGAACATCTATGACGGCTGCTGGCTGTACCGCGCCGCGCCGCTCGGACAGGTCCGGGGCATCACGGTCTCGCTCGGCCGGCTGCCGCGCAACTTCGCGCTGCGCCAGCCGCAGCGCCAGATGGTCGCGTGGCGCTACAACCCGACATATTTCGGGACGCTGATGGTGCATGCGCGGACCTGCGACGGGCCCGCGCTGGCGATGGTGCCGCTGCCCGATCCGGCGACCACGCCGAACCGGTTCACGCTGACCGCGCCGCTGGCGGGCGGCACGACCGACACGGACCTGTGCCTGATCGTCGCGCCGCCGGTCGGTGGACCGCTCTACGGCGTCGACACGGTACGCTTTACGCTGAAGGACAATCGATGACCGATCCCCTGCGCCCATCGCGGCGCGACGCAATCGCCTTCACGGCCGGAACGCTTGGCGCAGCGATGGCCTTTCCTGGGAGTACGTTCGCGGCGACCACCGGTGCGGCGCTCGTGCCCTTCGGTGCCACGCCGTCGAAGCGGCAACTGGCGTGGCACCGGCTGGAACAGACCGCGTTCGTCCACTTCACGATCAATACCTTCACCGACCGCGAATGGGGCTATGGCGACGAGGATCCCGCGATCTTCGACCCCAAGCAGTTCGATGCCGACCAGATCGTGGCCGCGGCAAAGGCGGCGAACCTGCGCGGCCTGATCGTCACCGCCAAGCACCACGACGGCTTCTGCCTGTGGCCGAGCAAGTTCACGAAACACAGCATCGCGAGCAGCCCCTACAAGAACGGCAAGGGCGATATCGTCGGCGAACTGGCCGCCGCATGCCGGCGGCAGGGGCTGAAGTTCGGGATCTACCTGTCGCCCTGGGATCGCAACCATCCGGACTATGGCCGGCCCGAATACATCACCTTCTTCCGCAACCAGCTGCGCGAGCTGCTGACGCAATACGGGCCGATCTACGAGGTGTTCTTCGACGGCGCGAACGGCGGCGACGGCTATTATGGCGGCGCGCGCGAAGTGCGGAAGATCGACGCGGTCCCCTATTATGACTGGCCGTCGATCATCGCCTTCGTCCACGCGCTGCAGCCGATGGCCTGCACCTTCGATCCGGTCGGCGCGGACCTGCGCTGGGTCGGCAACGAGGAGGGCGAGGCCGGCGACCCGTGCTGGGCGACGATGGACGACAAGGGCTTCACCGAGGAAAAGGGCAATGCCGGCGTTCGCGGCGGTGCGATCTGGTGGCCGGCCGAGGCGGATGTCTCGACCCGCTATGGCTGGTTCTGGCACGCCTATGAGGACGGGCAGAGCCGCAGCCCCGCCAATCTGATGAAAATCTATTTCGAGACGGTCGGGCGCAGCGCCGGGCTGTTGCTCAACCTGGCCCCGGATACGCGTGGCCTGGTGACCGACGAGGATGTCGCGAACCTGACCGCGTTCGGCACGGCGATGCGCGCGATGTACGCCACCGACCTGAGCAAGGGTGCGATCGCCTCCGCGAGCAGCGTGCGCGCCGGGCATGACGCGGCGCTGGTGCTCGACGGCAATCCCGAGAGCTTCTGGGTCAGCGCCGATCGGGCGCCGGTCCCGACGCTGACGCTCGACCTGAAACAGCCAAGGCTGTTCGATGTCGTCAGGCTGGCGGAGCATCTCCCGCTCGGGTTGCGCGTCGACCGGTTCGCGATCGACGCTCAGGGCCCGACCGGCTGGACCGAAATCGCCAGCAAGCAGGGCATCGGATCGCAGCGGCTGATCAGACTCGACGCGCCGATCACCGCGCGGCGGGTCAGGCTGCGGATCACCGCAGCCGCCGCGGCGCCGGCGATCACCGAATTCGGCGTGTATCTCGCGCCCGTGCTGCTCGATCCGCCGCACATCGTCCGCGACCGCGAGGGCGTGGTCACGCTGACCAGCGATTCCCCCGGGCTGGCGA
The DNA here is from genome assembly GCF_014842205.1 of Sphingomonas sp. CFBP 13714. Taxonomy (NCBI): domain Bacteria; kingdom Pseudomonadati; phylum Pseudomonadota; class Alphaproteobacteria; order Sphingomonadales; family Sphingomonadaceae; genus Sphingomonas; species Sphingomonas sp. CFBP 13714. The sequence continues at coordinate 635,111 of NZ_JACYVG010000002.1, read as the reverse complement.
TCGCCTACACCACCGACGGCAGCGCGCCGACGATCGCATCGCCGCGCTACACGGTGCCGTTCGCGATGCGCGATGCGGGGATCGTCCAGGCGATCAGCATCCACGCGGCCAAGGGTGCGGTCAGCAGCGTGGGGCGTCGCAACTTCGACATCCGCAAGAGCGACTGGAAGATCCTGCGGGCGAGCGCGCCGCTGGCCGAGCTGCTGATCGACGAGAAGAACCGCACCGACTGGGTCGCGCCGCTGACCGGTGCGGACGGCAAGCCCTGTTCGGTGACGATCGATCTCGGACGCAGCGTCGCGCTGCGCGGGTTCGTGCTGAAGCCCGGCTGGCACGCGCCGCAGGGGGCCGGCGACCCCGCCGCCTGGCGCGTACGCATCGGCGACGACCCGGGGCTGGCCGACGCGCCGCAGGAGGAAGGCGAATTCTCGAACATCGCTGCCAACCAGGCGCCGCAGCGCCTCGCCTTCGCGCGGCCGCACCGTGGCCGCTACATCGAGATCGCCTTCACCCGGACCGCCAAGGGCGAGACGCGGCTGGCCATCGCAGAGCTCGGGGTGCTGACGCAGTAGACCGGTCGCGGCGCGGCGTGTGATGGCGAGTAACCAAAAGCTAAGTCTTTGTTGTTTAACATAGCGCAATGTTCATATCGCTTACTGCGCGGATCGTCGCGATCGGCCTCATCGTGGTCCTGGCACTGGGGTCGCTAGCCGGGCTGCTCGCCGACGCCTCGTACCAGGCCAGCCAGAGCTTCCAATGGGCCGCCCATTCCGCGCAGGTCATCGAGACGACCGAGGCGGCGCTGAACGATCTGCGCGAGGCCGAATCGGGCCAGCGTGGGTTCGTCATCACGCGGGATCCGGCCTATGCGCGGTCCTTCGCCAAACGCCTGGACAGCGCCGCCCAGACCATCGCGCGGGTTGCGGGCCAGACCCGCGACAACCCGCGCCAGCATGCCCGTGCGCGGGAAATGGCATTGCTGATGAAGGAGCGGTCCGCCTTTCTGCGCCAGCCGCTCGACCTTGCCCGCCGGGGCAATTTCGCGGGAGCGGTCACGATCATCGCCAGCGGCCGTGGTCGCGACCTGATGGATGCGATCAGCGTGCGCGGGGAGGCCTTTCTCGAAGAGGAACGCGCGTTGCAGACCACGCGGCAGGATGCGGCGGCGCAGCGCCTGCGCCGCGGCAAGCGGCTTGCCATCTTCGGCGCGATCGCCGTCGCGCTGATCGTCATCGGCGGCTTTACCTTGCTGGTGCAAGGTATCCGCCGCCCGCTGGAAACCATGTTGCGCGCGATGACCGCGCTGGGCAGCGGGGACGAGCAGACGCGGATCGATACCGCGATGGGATCGCGCGAATTCAACCGCCTCGCGATCGGCTATAATGCGATGGCCGACCGGCTGGAGGGCGCGGTTTCCGATCGGGGCACGAGCGAGCGCCAGCTGCAGGTCGTCAACGCCGAGCTCGAGCGCAATACCAAGACGCTGCGCGAACGCGGCGACGTGATCGAGCTGCTCGGCGGCATGGCGCATCGCATGCAGGCCGCGCGCACCGACGACGAGCTGGCCCAGATCATCCGGGTGTTCGTACCGCAGGTCCTGCCCGATATTCCCGGCGCGCTGTACGCGCACAACAACTCGCGCAATTGCCTGGTCCCGGTCGCCAGCTGGGGAGACATCGTCGTGCCGGACGACGGCTTCGCGCCGGAGCGATGCTGGGCACTGCGCCGTGGCCAGAGCCATTCGGTCGTGGATCCGCGCCGCGACATCGTCTGCGCGCATGTCGCCGAGGGCGAGGTCTATCACTGCGAACCGCTGCTCGCGGGCGGCGAGGTCATCGGCGTGCTCTATCTGCGCGGCCGGATCGAGGCCGAGAACCGCTTCCGGATGAACGTGCTGACCGAGAACATCGCGTCGGCGCTGGTGAACCACCGCCTGCAGCGGTCGCTGCGCGAACAGACGATCCGCGATCCGCTGACCAGCCTGTTCAACCGCCGCTACATGGAGGAGGCGCTCAAGCTGGAGATCGCCCGCGCCTCGCGGTCGGGCAATCCGCTCAGCCTGGTCATGTGCGACGTCGATCACTTCAAGCGGTTCAACGACGAGTTCGGTCACGACGCGGGGGACGCGGTGCTCCAGCAGGTCGCGGCCGAGATGCGCAGCCGGTTCCGCGACGGCGATGTCGTCTGTCGATTCGGCGGCGAGGAGTTCACCATCATCGCGCCGGGCACGACCGCCGAGGCGCTGGCCAAGCGAGTCGATATCGTCCGGCAGGCGATCGCCGAGATCGCCGTCCGCCACGGCAACCGCGCGCTGGGATCGACCAGCATGTCGTTCGGCATCGCGACCTGGACGGACATCATGGACCGGGAGGGCGCGACGCTGATCCAGGCGGCGGACATGGCGCTGTATCAATCCAAGCGCGACGGCCGCAACCGCGCGACGATCAGCGCGCTCGCGGCCTGATCGGGGCGCTCCGGAGATCGATATCCTCCGCCGTACCGGGCGGTGTCAGAAGAGCTTGCGCAGCCCCACCCTGACGGACCGGCCGACCGGATCGATATACGCCGCCTGGAACCGGTTCGGCGTCCGCCCGAGCCGGTCGCGAACCGCGATACGGTCGTTGAGCAGGTTTTCGACCGTCAGCTGCAGCGTCATGTTGCTTGCCCAGGGACGTTTGACGATCTGGTCGACCTTGAGCGAGCTATAGGGCACCAGCCAGGTACGGCCTGAAAAGCGCAGATCCGACGCCGCCAGGTCGCTGCGGATCCGGGTCGGCCCCTGCAGACGGCCGTACACGCCGATGCTCGCAGCCCCGAGCGATCCGCTGAGGTTCAGCTCGGTTTCCCAGCGCGGTCGTCCGCCGGTGCCGGTCAGCGTGTCGCCATCGAGGAGATCGAGTGCCGGCCCCCCGCTCCGCAACGACAGGCGATCGTCGAGCCGCCACGTCGTGGTCATCGACATGTTGAGGTGCGGCCGGGGCCGGGGTGGCGCCGGCGGTGGCACATCCTTCGCGGCGATGCCGACGGGCGGCGTCAGCGGCGCAGGTGCACGCCCGATCGGCGTCGACAGGCTGATCGTCGCCTGCATCTTCGTTTCGCGTTCGCGGGCGATGTTGACCGGCCGCAGGTCGGCGCTGACGAGTTGTCCTGTCGCATCACGCTGGAACGCCCCGGCAAATGCGGTCTGGAAGGCCTGGGTGGCGCTGCCCAGCGTCGCAGTCTGATTGTCGATGCGCGTCTGGAGATAATTGAGCGTGAGCCGCAGATCGCGGGCCTTGATCGGCGACACGGCGACACCCAGCGTGACGAGCCGCCGGCGTTCTGGGTCGAGCGCGGGATTGCCGCCGGCGATCGTCGTGACGAGCACGCTGGTGCCGGTGGTGAAATCGAAAAACGGCGTGTTCGGGGTGGTCACCGTCGGGTTGGTCAGCAGCGCGATTGCCGGCGGGGTCTGCGCGGCATTGACCGAGGCGATCAGCTGGACCGGCCGCACCGGCGACCATGTCAGGCCGTAGTTGGAACTGAGCAGCCGGCCGTAATCGGACACGTCCGAGACGCCGACCATGCCGTTGACCGACAGCTGTCCGAGAAACGCGAGAACGTCCTGATTGGCAGAGGCGATCGGCAGATCCGCGTTGACGCTGGCCCCACCCGTGGTGCGCGTCAGATCGAGCGTCGTGTCGCGCAAGCCCGGCAGGCTGCCCGAACTGCTCGACCGGGCATAATCCCCCGAGAGCGTGATCTGCGCGTCGCCGGCCGGCAACCGGACCAGCGGGCCGTTCGCGACCGCTTTTGTCAGCAATGTGCCGGTAACGGTCCGGCTGCGATCGGCCAGCCGAAGCGCCGCCGCCTCGGGACTTACGCGCACCAACGGATCGCCCCCCGCATCGATCGCGGCCTGCAGATCGTCGATCGGCACGCCGCGTTCGGACCGCGCCACCCCCTGCACCCGGTCATAGCTGGTCGTGACGTTCCACCCCCAGCGCCGGATACTGCCCTGGACCATGCCAGATCCATGCAGCGTCAGGCTGGTGCTCCGCTGCTGGAGCACCGCATCGGGCAGGTAGCGATAGAGCAGGACATCGTCCGCAAAGGGCAGCGCGCCGCGTCCCCCCGGCACACTCAACAGCGCGGGCGCCAGGCCGTTCACGCCGATGTTACGCTGCGCCTCCATCGACAGGTTGAGCGATCCGCTCATCGTCCGCCCGATCGGCGCCGCGAGCGTTCCGTCGACCGAAATCCTGTCGCTGCGCTGCTGGAGAGAGCGATAACGCCCGATATCGGTGACCGCGGGTGCGCCGGCGCCGGCGGCATAGCCCGCCAGAGTGTCGCGCCCCGCCGGGTCGTCCGGCACGGCGGCGATCGTGACTGGGGCCCCGACGAGCGCGTCGAGCGCGGGATCGATACTGGCCCCGCCTATTCCCGTAACGGTGCCGCCAAGCGCATAGAGCGTGTCCGGATCGGGCAGGATCGCGCGTTCGCTCTGCAGGATCGGGTTGAGCCGAAGATGCGACAGCGTCAGCGTCGCGCGGCGCGGCCCGTCGATCCGCGCGGCGGTCACCTCGGCATAGCTTGTCTCGCCCCCGCCTTCGGTCGTGACACCCGTGGCCTGCTGGTAGGTGACCGCGCGAAACCGCTTCTTGGTGATGAAGTTCATCACCCGGACGGTGGCCGGAAACCCGAAGCGTGCGGCCTCGGACTCGGGCAGGACCTCGATCTTCTCCATCGCCTCCTGCGGCAGGCTGTAGAGTTCGTTCATGCTCGACATGCGTCGACCATTGAGCAGATAGACCGGATCGCCGCCGCTCGCCGACGTCGTCAGTGGTTTTAGGCGTTCGAGCAGCGTCTTGAGATCGGTCGCACCCAGCGACTGGATCCCGGCCTGATCGAGGGTCGCGGTCGGATCGATCGCCCCGACCGCGCTGCCCGCGCTCCGCTGGCCCGTGATGACGATGTCGTCGCCCGACGCCGATGCCGGCATGGGGATCGCCTGCGTCGATCCGGCCGCGGGACAGACCACGCCGCCCCCAAGGCAGACGAGCATCGACGGGTACAGGCGGACCGGTGCGTGAACCCTCACGAACGGCGGATCGGGATGGCGGGGGTATCGATCATCGTCACACTCTCACGCAGCGGGCGACATCGAGTGGAGCGGTATTATATGTCGGGAATAGGGCGGCTTGCGAAAGCAGGCAGGGCAGAATGCCTGAAGGCAGCGCGGTCACGCCGCGGAGCGGGTCGGCAGGACGCGATCCGGCGCATCGCCGGCATGGGATGACGCAAGACTATTGCCTATCGTCCGGGCCGGATTACGCTTCGTAACCGGAGCGCGAGACTGCGAGTCGGAGATCGATGGTCGCGCGCTGCTGCAGGTCTATCCGAGGTGATCCGCTATGGCCGTCAGGGACAAGGCTTCGATCGATACCCAGCATGCCGTTATCGTCGTGATCCGGGGCGATCCGGTCCCCGACGCCGCGATCCCGACGATCGAACTGGATCTCGCGAAATTTCAGAGCGGTCGCTGGGCGTTGCAGCTCGACGCGGCATTTGCCCGGCGCGAGGAGCCGGCGGTGATCCTGGCGCAGGGGGTCGCGTGTCTTGCGGTCGCGTGGTGGGCGCAATTGTCGCCGCGCAGCTATCTGCAGGCGATCGAGGGCGCGGTCCTGCTGTCGCCGCTGTCGGTCGGCTTCGGTCAGGAGGCGATCGCGGCGGCGGCGCGTCCCGGGCCCGCCACCCGCCTGCCCTTCCCGTCGGTCGTCGCCTGTGCCCCGGGTCCGTTCATCGACCGGGTGCTGGCGCTGGCCGACCGCTGGGGCAGTCATTTCGTCGAGCGCGGATCGATCGCCGCACCGGCGCCGACGACGCGCAACGCCACCCCGACCGAGGATGAGGCAAGGCTGATCGCGCTGCTCCCGCTGCTCGAGCACCGGGTGCCGGGCGATGCGTTCACGCCCGGCCCCCGCCCCGCGCGGCGCCTCCGCCGACCCGCCTCGATCGACTGAGCGCGCCTGCCGTCGGCGCTGCGCCGCGAGGCCCGCCCCTCCCCACCCTCCCGGTCGGCATCGTCGCCACGCTGACGAGCGCGCCGCAAGCGTGCCTCGTCGAGATCGCGCAGGTCGATCCCGCGGATTGATTGGAGCGACCGCTGGCGCCGGCGCCGTCCGCTAAACCCAGGCTTGATCGGGCCAAAGCCGCTATCGATGGCGGTCCGCGTGTCGGCGTGGCAGAGGGCGCGCTTAATTCATCCGAGGCTTCATGACCGATCTCGCCGTCCTTTACGAACATCCCGCCTGGTTCGTGCCGCTGTTCGCAGCGCTCGACGCGCGCGGCGTCGAGTTCTCGCGCGCCACGCCGGACGGGTTCTGGAACCCCGCGGACCAGACTGCGCCGGCGCGCGTCGTGTTCAACCGGATCGCGATGTCGAGCTTCCTGCGCAGCGACGAGCATCCGATCTTCGACACGATGGCGATGCTCGATCACTGGCGCCGCACCGGCGCGCGCGTGATCAACGGCGCCGACGTGCTCGCGATCGACGCCTCCAAGGCACGGCAATTGTCGCTGATAGCGTCGCTTGGACTCGCGATTCCCGAGACGCGCGTCGTCCACCGCGCCGCCGACGTCGTCGGCGCCGCGCAGACGCTGCGCTTCCCGCTGGTCGTGAAGGCCAATATCGGTGGTTCGGGCGCGGGGATCATTCGCTTCGACAGCCTCGACGAACTCCGCGCCGCGGTCACCGACGATGGCCTGCCGAGCAGCGTCGACGGCGTGTTGCTGGTGCAGGAATATGTCCCCGTCCGGGGTGGCGCGATCACCCGGATCGAGACGCTCGACCGTAAGTTCCTCTATGCGATCGAGGTCGCGGGCGGCGGCGCGTTCGATCTCTGCCCGGCGGATGCGTGCGTCGTCCCCGGCTCGGGGATCAAGATGGCCGCGGTCGAGCCGTCGCAGGTGCTCAAGGATGCCGCCGAGGCGATCGCGCGCGCGGTCGATCTCGATGTCGGCGGGGTCGAGGTGATGATCGACGACCGCGACGGCGTCGCGCGCTTCTATGACATCAACGCGCTGTCGAACTTCGTCGCCAGGCCGCTCGACGTCCTCGACTGGGATCCGCATGACCGGCTCGTCGATTACCTGATCGAACAGATTGGGAAGACTCGTTGATGCGCTATGGATACTGGACTCCGGTTTTCGGCGGCTGGCTTCGCAACGTCCCCGACGAGGGGATGGAGGCGAGTTGGGCCTATACCAAGGCGCTGACGCAGAATGCGGAGCGCTGGGGGTATGATCTGACGCTGATCGCCGAGCTGAATTTGAACGACATCAAGGGCGTCGAACAGCCCGCGCTCGATGCGTGGTCGACCGCGGCGGCGCTGGCGGCGGTGACCGACAGCATTGAGCTGATGGTCGCGGTTCGCCCGAACTTCCACCACCCGGCGCTGTTCGCCAAGGCGGCGGCCAATATCGACCGGATCTCGGGCGGGCGGCTCGCGCTCAACGTCGTGTCGTCCTGGTGGGCGGACGAGGCGAAGCAATATGGCCTGCAGTTCGACCAGCATGACGATCGCTATGCGCGGACCGACGAATGGCTGACCGTGGTCGACGGGTTGTGGACGCAGGACCGGTTCGACTTTGCCGGGCAATTCTACACCACCGAGCAGGCGATCTGTTCGCCCAAGCCCGTCAAGCGCCCTACCGTCTATGCTGGCGGCGAGAGCGAGAAGGCGAAGGCGATGATCGCGGCCAAGTGCGACGCCTATGTCATGCACGGCGACCCGGCCGACGCGATCGCGCCGAAGATCGCTGACATGGCGGCGCGACGCGAAGCCGCGGGCGGCGCACCGATGCAATACGGCATGGCCGCCTATGCGATCGTCCGTGACAGCGAAGCGGAGGCGAAGCGCGAGCTCGAGCGCATCACCAGCGTCACCGAACTGCCCGCGGGCTATGCCAATTTCGACCAGTGGCTGTCGGGCACGCAGCTCGAACGCGAGCTGAAGATCCAGGAATATTCGGTCTCGAACCGCGGGCTGCGCCCCAATCTGGTCGGCACGCCCGAACAGCTGAAGGAGCGTATCGCGGAATATGAGGCCGCCGGGCTCGACCTGCTGCTGCTCCAGATGAGCCCGCAGGCCGAGGAAATGGAGCGGTTCGCGGTGCAGGTCATGGGGTCCGCATGATCCGCCTGCGCGACGTTTCCAAAACCTACCGGGCCAGCGATGCGGCCGCACTCGACGGCGTGTCGCTGGAGATTCCGGCACGCGGCGTGTTCGGGGTGATCGGTCAGTCGGGCGCGGGCAAGTCGACGCTGATCCGGCTGATCAATGCGCTCGAACGGCCGACGTCCGGGCGCGTCGAGGTCGACGGGATCGACGTCGCAGGCCTGTCGGCGGCGGATCTGCGCGCGCTCCGGCGGCGGATCGGCATGATCTTCCAGAATTTCGGGCTGCTCTCCTCGCGCACGGTCGCGGCGAACGTCGCCTTCCCGCTGGTGCTCGCGGGCGTCGCGAAAGCGACGCGCGAGAGCAAGGTTGCCGCCTTGCTCGACCGGGTCGGCCTGTCCGATCACGCCGCCAAATACCCGGCCCAGCTGTCGGGCGGGCAGAAGCAGCGCGTCGGCATCGCCCGCGCGCTCGCCACCGATCCCGACATCCTGCTGTGCGACGAGGCGACGAGCGCGCTCGACCCCGAAACCACGCGCTCGGTGCTGACGCTGCTCCGCGACCTCAACCGCGACCTCGGGCTGACGATCGTCCTGATCACGCACGAGATGGACGTCGTCCGCTACGTCTGCGACCGCGTCGCGGTGCTCGAACGCGGCCAGGTCGTCGAGACCGGCACCGTCACCGACATCTTCGCCAACGCCGCGCATCCGGCGACCCGGCGCATGCTCCAATCCCTCTCTCATCGGGAACGGGACGGCGCCGCGTCTTTTGCGGACGAAGAGCGGGTGCGATGATCATAACCAGCCCCGCCCTGAAGGTCCTGAGATCCACCCCGAGCCCGTCATCCCCGCGCAGGCGGGGATCCAGACCCGCAACCTCGGCGATCCGATCGAAGCGTCTGCCAGTCTGGGTTCCCGCCTCCGCGGGAATGACGGCCAGGATGTGCCGTGTCGCCCGCCTGCCGCTTACTGGCTTGCCGATCTCCCCAACAGGTAACGGCTGATGACCTTCTTCGAAAATGTCGACTGGTCCGATATCGGCCAGGCGTGCCTCGACACGCTCATCATGCTCGGCGGGTCGCTGGTCCTGACGATCCTGTTCGGCCTGCCGCTCGGCGTGCTGCTGTATCTGACCGGCAAGGGGCGGCTGATCGAGAACCGGCTTGCCAATGGCGCGCTCGGGATCGCCGTGAACATCCTGCGATCGGTGCCGTTCATCATCCTGCTGATCGTGATGATCCCGCTGACCGTCCTGCTGGTCGGCACGTCGCTGGGCGTCGCGGGCGCGATCCCGCCGCTCGTCGTCGGGGCCGCGCCCTTCTACGCACGTCTGGTCGAGGGATCGCTGAAGGAGATCGACCGGACGACGATCGAGGCGGTGCAGGCGATGGGTGCGACGACCCGCCAGATCGTCACGCGCGCGCTGATCCCCGAGGCGATGCCTGGGCTGATCTCGGGCGCCACCGTCACCGCGGTCGCGCTCGTCTCGTTCACCGCGATGGCCGGGGTGGTCGGCGCGGGCGGGCTCGGCGATCTCGCGATCCGTTTCGGCTATCAGCGGTTCCAGACCGACGTGATGGTCGTCACCGTCGTCCTGCTGGTCGTCCTCGTCCAGATCATCCAATATGCCGGCGACGCGCTCGCCCGCCACTTTACCCGCCGCTGATCCAACGACTCTAGGAAATGCCATGAACCGCCGCACCCTGCTCGCCTCGCTCTCGCTGCTCGCGCTCGCCGCATGCGGTGGCGCCAAGACGGATGACGGCACGGCGCTGACCGTCGCCGCGACCGCGGTGCCGCATGCCGAGATCCTCGAATCGATCAAGCCCGCGCTCGCCAAGCAGGGCGTCGATCTCAAGATCCGCGTCTTCAACGATTATGTGCAGCCCAACCTCCAGGTCGAGCAGAAGCAGATCGACGTCAGCTATTTCGAGACCAAGCCCTATCTCGACGAGTTCAATGCCTCGCGCGGCACGCATCTGGTTCCCTATGCGGGTGTCCATGTCGAGCCGCTGGGCGCCTATTCGCGCAAGTGGAAGACGATCGCGCAGGTCCCGAACGGCGCGACCGTCGCGATCCCGAACGAGCCGAGCAATGGCGGCCGCGCGCTGCTGCTGCTGCAGAAGGCCGGGCTGATCACGCTGAAGAACCCGACCAATCCGCTGTCGAGCCTGAACGACATCGCGACCAACCCGAAGACCCTCAAGTTCAAGGAGCTTGAGGGCGCCACCCTGCCCCGCACGCTCGGCGAGGTCGATCTGGCGCTGATCAACACCAACTACGCGCTCGACGCGAAGCTCAACCCGGTGCGCGACGCGCTCGCGATCGAGGACAAGAACAGCCCCTATGTCAATTTCGTCGTCGGCCTGCCCGGTGGCGACAAGGATCCGCGCGTCGTCAAGCTGATCGCGGCGCTGCGAAGCCCCGAGACGCGGCGCTTCATCGCGGATCGTTATGCGGGCGCGGTGCTGCCGGCGTTCTGAGCCCCGGTGACGAACGGATCGCTGCACGTCATCCGCCCGGGCGCGTCGACCCGCCCCGAGACGCGGCGGCGATAGGTCGGCGCCGACGCCGCCGTGATCGTGACGTCGTACCAGCCATGGCTGTTGCGGAGCGGCCAGCGGTAGCGCGTGTCGACCAGCTTGGTCGTCAGCACCCCTGCCCCGACGCGTTCGACCTGCGCGACCAGCGCGTGTTCGCGGTGTCCGGCGGGGAGCACTAATGTCAATTCGGTCGGTGTCGTGCGCCAGACGAGCTGCGATGCCAACGCGGCATCGTCACGATGCCCCGCGAAATGCCGGTGGAACCCGTTCGGGCCGAGCACCCAAAGATCATAGTGCCCCTCCGCGTCGAATCCCCATTGCCCGTCGAGCGTGCGCCCGGGCTCGACCGTGAAACGGCGGGGCGGCTGGTCCAGGCCCCGGCGGTCATAGACATGGAAGACCGCGGCCTGCGTGCCGTCGGCGGTGAAGTCCAGCCGGATCGCGTCACCGGTGATCGTCTCGCCGACGCGCAGCGCATAGGGTAGCGGGCGGGACCGGCGGATGCCGGGTTCCTGCCACGGGAGGGACTCACCCAGTGGTGCCTGCGGGCTGACCTGCCGGGGGATCGCCGCGGCGCGTGCGGCATCGGCGCGCGGATCGGGCATCGCGGCGAAGGGCGCGACGTCGGCGGCGGTGAAGTCGAACGCCGAGGTCAGGTCGCCACAGACCGCGCGGCGCCATGGCGCGATATTGGGCTCGTGGACATCGAAGCGCCGTTCGAGGAAGCGGATCACCGAACTGTGGTCGAACACCTGCGAATTGACCCACCCGCCGCGGCTCCACGGCGAGACGACGTACATCGGCACGCGCGGCCCCAGGCCATAGGCGCGGCCACGATAGGCGGGGAGATCGAGCGCCGCGTCGCCCTTGCTCGGATTGAGGTGATAGCTGCCGGTCAGGTCGACCGTCGATCCGCCGAGCAGCGTGCCATCGGCAGCGCGCGACGGCGGCGCGGGCGGCGGGACATGATCGAAAAAGCCGTCATTCTCGTCGAACATGATAAACAGGGCGGTCCGCGCCCAAATTTTCGGATCCGCCGTGAGCGCGTCGAGCAGCTCGGCGGTATAGGCCGCACCCTGTGCCGGGCTCGACGGGCCGGGATGCTCGGATCCCTTCGCGGTCGCGATGACGTACGACACCTGTGGCAGTCGCCCGGCCAGCACGTCGGCGCGCAGCGCGTCGAGCCCGCGCGTCGTCAGCGCCCGGTCGCGCAGGTCCGCGTCGCCAGCCGCATGATGCGCCGCGCGGAAGGCGGCGAACCCGACCAGCGGATTGTCGGTGAAATTGTCCGCCATGTCCTGATAGATGCGCCAGTCGACCCCCTTGGCCTGCAACCGCTCGACGACCGTAATCCAGCGATAGGGGTCGGGATCGCCGCCATCCTCCGGGAAACTGTCATGCGAATTGCCGATCGCCGGACCGCCCAGCGTGCCGCCGGGATCGTTGGTGCCGCTCCACAGGAACAGCCGGTTCGTGTTGGTCCCCGTCTGCACCGAGCAGTGATAGGCGTCGCACAGCGTGAACGCCTCGGCGAGCGCGAACTGGAACGGCAGGTCCTCGCGCCGGTAATGGCCCATCGCCCGCTGGCTCTTCGCCTCGGGCCAGTGCGCCATCCGCCCCTCGTCCCAGCCGCGCTGTGCATCGGGCCAGCTGTGCGGCGTCCCCTCCATCCGCATCAGGTCGAAATTGGTGCGGGTGGCGAGATGGAAGGGCAGCACGGTCCGCGCGCCGCCCGGTGCGGTCCGGTCGCGCTGATACCAGACCGGCGCCGCCGCCCCGCCCGCAGACGGTGCGGGCACGGGGATCGGCAACCGGTCGGCAAAGCCGCGGACGCCGCGCAACGTGCCGAAATAATGATCGAACCCGCGATTTTCCTGCATCAGGATGACGACATGCTCGACATCCATGATCGAGCCCGTCTTCACATCAGGCGCGATCGCCGCGGCGCGCGCGATCGCCGCGGGAAACGCGGACAGCGCGGCACCGGTGGCGCCTGCACCGAGCAGTGTACGACGGGAGACATCGGTCATCGGGGCAACCCACAGGAGGAGCGCATGGTCCGCAAACGCCCGCGGACCATGCCCGGTTCAGATCAGACGTCGAGCGACAGCGGCGACGGCGTGTTCATCCAGGATCGCTAAAGCCGACAGGTTGCACGAGCGTGACATGCGATCGTCGACGATGTCCGTAACAGGTCCTCTGCTGGTCAGCGGCCGAAGCCATCGCGGCCCTGTCCGCGCCGACGTCTGCGCGCGGCATGGACGGCGTCGACCGTGTGGCTGTGCCCGCGGCGTTCCGCCCGGACCATCTGCCCGACGCGTTTGCCGTGGATCATCAGCGGCAACCCGAGCAGCGCGAGCGGGAAGAAGAGGAGCATCAACGGTGATCCGTCGACCGCCATGCACAGCGCACAGGAGACGGCCATCAGCGCGAAGCCGCCCGCTTTCCATTGCAGGTCGCGCCGCGTCATGCTGCCTCACTCCGCACGCGCGTTGCGACGGGATCGGCGATCACGAGCGTGCCCGCGGCCGCCAGCAGCCGCGCGATGCCGCCGTCCTGGTCGTGGCACAGCACGATGTCGGCGGGGAAATCGGCTTCGCGGGCGAGCACCTGCGCCAGACCGCCACCTTCGAAGTCGAGCCCGATCGCGGGATCGTGCAGCCGCGCTGCAGCGGCGCGGGCCCGGCCGATCAGCGCCGGCGCATCGGCGACGCCCTGCCCCTCGATCGCGGTGAAGCCGAGCGCGCGGGCGTAACGCACGGTCTCGATCAGCAGCGTCCCGCATGCACAGTCGGCATCGACGATCCGGACCGCGTGGCGATGCCGTTCGCGCAGATCGGCGAGCGCCGCCGCGATATGTGGCCAGCGCGGATCGCGCGTCGCGCGGCGTGCGCAGGCTCGGGTCATGGTGGCGGGCATGTCCGCCTTCGCTTCAGCCGTGGCGCCGAGTGCCGGGGTCACACGCCCGTGGCCCGCCTTGTTCTGGCCGAGAGGAATGACGCGCCCGCGTGCGCGGGGCTCCGGCGTGGGTTCAGACGACATGTTCGCGTTTTTGCCTGAGTGATCGGGCGTCCAGGCGCCCGCAAACCCGAATTACGAACCGCGGCATAGGGATTCGAGAGCGATTCCCCGAAACCCCATAGTGGCGCCATAGTGGCCGCAACAGCTCGTCGCATTTCACCGCATGCTCGCTGCCGTGGCGCGGACGCGGGGCCGCCAGCGCTCGCTGACCGCGATACCGTCGAACAGGTGATGCCCGAGTAGCACCATGACACTGCCCGCGCTCGCCCCCAGAAAGCCGATCGCGGCGAGCGCGAAGGCCAACGCACCCGAGCCGTGAGGGGAAAGCGCGAGGGCGGACAGGCGCCACACCGCGATGTACGCCATTGCGCAGAGGAGAAGTCCCACCGCGCGCAGACCAAGATCCGCGCGCCGCGAACGATGCCACGCTGCCATGCCACTCTCCTTGTCGTGGCCCTCCAGCTATCGGCCGCGGCATAGCATTTCGAGAGCGATCCCGGCCTTTTGCGTAGCGGCGGCATAGGGTTGGGCAGTTTTCTCACATGCGGCGGCCGCCGCGAACGGCCCCGGAAGGGGGTGTCTGCCCGCGCAGTTTGTGCGTACACCCCCGGCATGAACCGACCCGAAATCCTGATCCCCGCCCCCATGCTGCCGAGCGTCGTCGACGCGCTGGGCGAGCGGTTCGTCGTGCACCGGCTATGGGAGCAGGAAGACCCCGACGCGTTCCTCGCGACGGTGGCGCCGCGCGTCCGCGGGCTTGCGGCGAGTTCGCTCGCGGGGCGGATCGACGCGTCCTGGTACGACCGGCTGCCCGCGCTCGAAATCGTCGCCAATTTCGGCGTGGGCTATGACGGGATCGACGCGGACGCCGCTGCGACGCGCGGGATCGTCGTGACCAATACGCCCGGCGTGCTGGACGAGGAGGTCGCCGATCTGACCATCGGGCTGCTGCTCGCGACGCTGCGCGGGATCCCGCAGGCCGACCGCCACGTCCGCGACGGTGCCTGGGCGGAAAAATCGTTTCCGCTGTCGCCGAGCCTGCGCGGACGGCGGATCGGGATCATGGGGCTCGGCGCGATCGGCAAGGCGGTGGCGCGGCGGCTCGCGGCGTTCGACGTGCCGATCGCCTATCACGGCCGGTCGCGACAGGCCGATGTCGGCTATGAATATTACGACACGCCGGTCGCGCTGGCCGCGGCGTGCGACGTGCTGATCGCGATCGTGCCCGGCGGTCAGGGGACGCAGCATCTGGTCGACGCCGCGGTGCTCGAGGCGCTGGGCGCGCAGGGCGTGTTCATCAACGTCGCGCGCGGCAGCGTCGTCGATCAGGACGCGCTGATCGCGGCGTTGCAGCAGGGCACGATCCTCGCCGCCGGGCTCGACGTCTATGACGACGAGCCCAATGTCCCGGCCAGCCTGCGCGCGCTGCCGAACACGGTGCTGCTGCCGCATATCGGCTCGGCCTCGAAGGCGACGCGCGCGGCGATGGGTGGGCTGGTCGTCGACAATCTGCGCGCGTGGTTCGAGACCGGCCGCGCGCTCACCCCGGTTGCGGAGACGCCCAACCCCGGCTGAGCCCGGTCACCGCCGCACGTCGGCGGGCGCCCCGGTGAAGTCGGCCAGATCGGTCAGCGTCGTCCGGCTGTGATCGCCCGCGGTGCCGTGCTTGAGCGCGGCGAGCGCGAGGCCGCGTCGCGCGGCCGCCTCGCACCCGTCGTCGAGGCAGGAGAGCACGCCCGCGGCGAACGCGTCGCCGGTGCCGATCCGGTCGACGATCTGCGTGACGAGGATCGTCTCGGTCTCGAACGCGTCGTCGCGGCGATCGACGCGCGCGGACAGGGCGTGCGTATCGGCATCGATCACGCGGCGCGCGGTCGAGGCGATGCAGGCGAGCGTCGGAAACCGTGCGAACGCGGCCTCGCACGCGCGACGTCGCGCGTCCGGCGTGTCGCCGGCATGGTCCTCGCCGAGCAGCAGCGAGATATCGCGGTGACTGCCGAACAGCAGGTCCGCACCATCGACGTGATCGACCAGAACGCCTTGCGGATCGGCGCACCAGCGCGCCCACATGCTCGCGCGGAAATTGCCGTCGAACGAGACCCTGACCCCCGCCGCCCGCGCCGCCGCGATCGCATCGAGCGACAGCTGCGCGGCACCCGGACCGATTGCGGGAATGATCCCCGACAGATGCAGCCAGCCGACGCCGTCCAGCATCGCGGGCCAGTCATAGGCGCTCGACGGGGTCGCGGCGAAACTGCTGTCGAGGCGGTCATAGACGATCTGCGCGCCGCGCGACCCGCTCGGCGGCGAGAGGAAATACAGGCCGAGCCGACCGTCCGCGCGCATCACCCGCGAGACGTCGACGCCCGCGGCACGCACCGAGTCGAGCGCCGCATTGCCGATCAGGCCGTGCGGCAGCGTCGTGACGACCGCGGCGGGCACGTCGATCCGCGCGAGCGCGACCGCGACGTTCGCCTCCGCGCCGCCGAAATGCGCGTCGAGCCGAGCGTCCTGGAACAGATGCCCGCGGTCGGGCGCGGCGAGCCGCAACAGCATCTCGCCGAAACACACTATCGTACCGGTCATGCGACGGGCTCTCCGATGGCGCCGCGCAACGCGGCCTCTGTGCCCTGCGCCTGCCACGTTACCACCGCATCGCCCAGCGCCGCGTGGTTGAAATCGGCGGGGAATATCCCGAGTTCGCCGACGAACCGCGCGACGACCTGCCGCGCGTCGCCCGCCGTGTCAGCCCAGATCGTGGCGTAGCGATCGCGCAGCGGATCGTCGGCCATCGCGGGCGCATCGGCGGTATAGGCGATCCACGCGGCGAGGCTGAGGCGATGCTTCGGGCTGTCGAGCCCCTGCGCCTGCCGCTCCGCGACCGTCGCGATCCAGCGTTGCGGAAGCTTCTGCGATCCGTCCATCGCGATCTGGTCGAGCCGGTGGTGCAGATCGGCATTGGCGAAGCGGTCGAGGATCGCGTCGATATACGCCGCCGGGTCGAGCCCCGCCGCCGCGGTCAGGCTCGGCACCGCCTCCTCCTGCATCTGCGCGATCACGAACGCGCGCAGCGCCGGGTCGGCGATCGCCTCATGGACAAAGGCGTGGCCCCGTTGCAGTCCGACATAGGCGAGCGTCGAATGGCTGGCGTTCAACAGCCGCAGCTTGGCGAGTTCGAACGGCGCGACGTCGTCGACGATCTGCGCACCCGCCGCCTCCCAGCGCGGGCGCGGGCCGGCAAAGCGGTCCTCGATCACCCATTGCCGGAACGGTTCTGTGACAAGGGCGGCGGCGTCGTCGACCCCGATCGCGGTCGCGACGCCCGCACGGTCGGCCTCGGTCGAGGCGGGCACGATCCGGTCGACCATCGTGTCGGGCGCGGTCACGTGCGCACGCACCCATTCGGCCAGATCCGCATCGCGGCGCTCGACGAACGCGAGCAGCAGGCGCATCAACAGCGCGCCATTGCCCGACAGATTGTCGCACGACACGAGCGTCAGTCCCCCTGCCCCCGCGCCGCGCCGCCGATCGAGCGCCGCCGCCAGAAAGCCGAAGATCGTCCGCGGCACGCCGCCGCCCAGGTCGTGCGCGATCGCCGGATCGTCGACGAGCAGCGCGCCGGTCGCCGGATGCCGGTAATAGCCCTTTTCGGTGACGGTCAGCGTCACGACCTGGGTCGCGGGGTCGGCGAGCGCGGCGATCACCGCGTCTGGATCCTCCGCGGCGACCAGCAGCGTGTCGATCACGTCGATCAGCCGGGTCGCGCTGACGCCGTTCGACCGTTCGGTCACGGTGTAGAGCCCGTCCTGCGGGGCGAGCGTATCGCGCACCTGCGGCGAGCGCAGCGACACGCCGGTGATCCGCCAGCCCGCGTCCGGCGTCGACGCATCCTGTGTATAGACCGCCTGATGCGCGCGGTGGAACGCGCCGATCCCGAGATGGACGATCCGCCCGACGGTCGCGGCGGAGGATGCCGGCTGCGTCACGTCGGCGGCGAGCGCGGATCGCGTGGCCCTGGACAGCCTCACAGCCGGTATGCCTTGCGGACCAGATCGCTCGTCAGTTCGCGTGCGAGCTCGGCTGCCTCCCAATCCTCCAGCCGGTGCTCGGCGACCAGCCGCGCGAGATAGCCGCAGTCGATCCGGCGTGCGACGTCGTGCCGCGCCGGGATCGACAGGAAGGCGCGCGTGTCGTCGTTGAAGCCGACGGTGTTGTAGAAGCCCGCGGTCTCGGTGGTCATCTCGCGGAACCGCCACATCCCCTCCGGACTGTCGTGGAACCACCAGGCGGGGCCGAGCTTCAGGCAGGGATAATGCCCCGCCAGCGGCGCCAACTCGCGCGCATAGACCGTCTCGTCGAGCGTGAAGAGGATGATCGACAGCGCGGTCGAGGTCCCGAACCGGTCGAGCAGCGGCTTGAGCGCGTGGACATAGTCGGTGCGTCCGGGAATGTCCGCGCCCTTGTCGCGGCCATGGCTGGCGAACAGCCCGGCATTGTGGTTGCGCACCGAGCCCGGATGGATCTGCATGACCATGCCGTCCTCGACGCTCATCGCCGCCATCTCGGTCAGCATCTGCGCGCGGAAGAGCTCGGCGTCGGCCGCGGTCCAGTCGTCACCGGTGATACGCGCGAACAGCGCCTCGCATTCGGGGGTCGACAGGTTCGCGGTCGCCGCGGTCGGATGGCCGTGATCGGTCGCGGTGGCGCCCGCCGCGCGGAAATCGGTGCGGCGCTTGCGGTGCGCGGCCAGATAGCCCTGCCAGCCATAGACGTCCTCGCCGGTCAGTTCGCCGAAGCGGCGCAGCGCGCCGGCGAATTGCTCGTGCTCGACATCGATCACGCCGTCGGGGCGATAGGTGGTGACGACACGGCCGTTCCAGCCGCTCTCGCAGATCCGGTGATGCGCGTCGAGGCTGTCGTGCGCGCCTTCGGTGGTGGCGAGGAAATCGATCCGGAAGCGGTCGAACAGCGCGCGCGGGCGGAACGCCGCGGTTGCGAGCTTTTCGCCGATCGTGTCGAAATACAGGTCGGCGGTCGCCGGCTCGAACGCGACGTCGAACCCGAACACCTCGGCGAAGACATGGTCGAGCCACATCCGCGACGGCGTGCCGCGAAACAGCGCATAATGATCGGCGAGCAGACGCCACGCCGCGCGCGGATCGGCGCTCCGCGTACCATCGCGCCGCGCGATCGTCAGCGCGTCCAGATCGACGCCCTGGCTGTAGAGCATGCGGAACAGATAATGGTCGGGCGCGAGCAGCAGCGACGTCGCGTCGGTCCAGTTGGCGTTGTCGGCGAACCAGGTCGGATCGGTATGGCCGTGCGGGCTGACGATCGGCAGGTCGGCGATCTCCGCATAGAGCGTGCGGGCGATCGCGCGGGTCGTCGGATCGGCGGGGAACAGCCGGTCGGGATGAAGCTCGAGAGGACGGGTCATGCAAGGGCTCCTGCCGCAAAGGCGATACCGCGTTCAAGTCCGCGCAGTTCGGCGAGCCCGCGCATCCGGCCGAGCAGCGAATAGCCGGGATTGGTCGTGCGCGTCAGGTCGTCGAGCATCTGATGCCCGTGATCGGGGCGCATCGGGATGCTGCGCCCTTCGCGGACCGACAGCCGGTGGACCGCCGCCATGACCGCCGCCATGCCGGCGTCGCCCTCGAGATGGTCGGCCTCGTGGAACGCGCCATCGGCCTCGCGCTGGACCGAACGCAGGTGCAGGAAGCCGATCCGCGAGCCGAGTCGGTCGACCATGCCGGGCAAGTCGTTGTCGGCGCGCACGCCGAACGACCCGGTACACAGGCACAGCCCGTTCGAGACGTTGGGCACGCGCGTGAAGAGATCGGTCACGTCGGCCTCGGTGCTGACGACGCGCGGCAGGCCGAAGATCGGAAACGGCGGATCGTCGGGATGGACGACCAGTGCGATACCGAGCTCGTCCGCCAGCGGGCACACCGCCTCGAGAAACGCGACATGGTTGTCGCGCAGCCGCGCGGCGTCGATCGCGTCATAGCGGCCGATCGCCTCAAGGAACGCGGCCGAGGTGAAGCCCTCCTCGCTGCCCGGCAGGCCCGCGAGGATCGTCCGTTCGAGATCCGCGCGCGCCGCCGTGTCCATGCCGGCAAAACGCGCCGCCGCCGCGTCGCGGACCGCTGGCGCATAGCTCTGCTCGGCGCCCGGCCGCTGCAGCATGAACAGGTCATAGGCGGCGACCACGATCGCCTCGAACCGCAGCGCGCGCGATCCGTCGGGCAGTTCCCAGGCGAGGTCGGTCCGCGTCCAGTCGAGCAACGGCATGAAATTATAGGTGACGACGCGAATGCCGCATGCCGCGAGATTGCGCAGGCTCTCGCGGTACGCCTCGATCAGCCTGTCCCATGCGCCCGAGCGGGTCTTGATGCCCTCGTCGACCGGCAGGCTCTCGACCACCGTCCAGTCGAGCCCGGCGTCGCGCACCATCTGCTTGCGCGCGGCGATCGCCTCGCGCGTCCAGACCTCGCCGTTCGGAACCTCGTGCAGCGCGGTCACCACCTCGGTCGCGCCGGATTGCCGGATGCTGTCCAGCCGCACCGGATCGTTCGGCCCGAACCAGCGCATCGTCTGCGTCATCAACACACTCGTCATCCTCTTAAACCCTCAACCCCGTGCGCGGCGTAGCGCGCAGCAAACTCCACAAGACGACCGCCGCGAGCAGATCGAGCGCCGCCAACGCCGCGAACAGCGGGTCATATCCCCACGCATCCGCGCTCTGCCCGATCAGCAGCGTGAACAGCATCCCGCCGACCCAGGCCGACGTCCCCGCCATCCCGGTGGCGGTGCCGACCGTCCGGCTGTCGAACATGTCGGAACACAGCGTCACCAGCGCGCCGCTCAGCATCTGGTGCGCGAAGCCGCCGATGCAGAACAGGATGATCGCGACGCCGGGCGAGTGCGCAAGACCGATGCACGCCGGTCCGATCATGCACAGCGCGCCGATCGTCATCGTGATCTTGCGCGACGCGACCAGCGGCACGCCGCGCTTCATCAGCCAGCTCGGCAACACGCCCGCGGCCAGGCTGCCGAAATCGGCGGCGAGGAACGGCATCCACGCCCACAAGGCGATACTCTTCAGATCGAGCTTCCACACCGACACGAGATAGAGCGGGATGAAGAAGTTGAACGTCTGCCACGCCGGTTCGGCCAGGAATTTCGGGACCGCGATCCCCCAGAAGCTGCGGCTGCGCAACAGGTCGCCACGCGTCGCGGGCTTGGCGGTGACGTCCTCGCCGCGGGTCTCGATGATCGCGGCGCGCTCGTCCTCGCTCAGCGCGGGATGGTCGGCGGGGCTGCGATAACCCCAATACCACAGGAACGCCCAGACGAGGCTCAGCCCGCCGGTGACGATGAACGCCGCCTGCCAGTTCCAGGCGAGGATACAGAAGGCGACGAGCGGCGGCGCGATCATGTTGCCGACGCTGGTGCCCATCTGGAACACGCTGGTCGCCAGCGACCGCTCACGCGGGGGGAACCATTCGGACACCGTCTTGGCGCCCGCGGGGATCGCCGCCGCCTCGCTCGCGCCGAGCAGCGCGCGGAACAGCGCGAGGCTCGGCCAGCCGGTCGCCAGCGCATGCGCCATGTTGGCGAGCGCCCAGCCGACCGCGAACAGAAAGAAGCCGAGCCGCGTGCCGAGCAGGTCGAGCACGCTGCCGGCGACGGTCTGCATCACCGTGTAGCTGGCCTGGAACGCCAGCACGACCCAGCTGTAATCCTCGGTCGACATGCCGAATTCGGTCTTCAGCTGCGGTGCGGCCACCGACAGCGTCGAGCGCGCGAGATAGTTGAGGATCGTCCCCAGCGTCACCAGCGCGATCAGCCGCCAGCGCAGCGGCACGCTGCGCCAGCCGCGCCGCGGGGTGCCCGGCGCGCTCATCGCGTGATCTCGATACCGGACACGATCGCATCGCCCTTGATCGGCACGAATTTCAAGTCGAGCATCCCGTCGGTGACCGGCACGACGATCCGCCGCGTGACGCGCGTGAGCGGCGCGCCCGCGACCGCGGCGATGTCCAGCGCGGCGATCGCGCGCTTGCCGTTGGCGACGACGTCGAACTGTCGTGCACCGGCTGCGAGCGCGGGTTCGACGAAGCTCAGCTCGACCGTGTAGCGCCCGTTGGCGAGCGGCACGCGGTAGCCAAACCGGCCTTCGCGGTAGGTTTCGGCGACCGCGCCTTCGGACGTCCCCGCGACGATTTTCTTCTCGGGGCGCGGACCATAGCCCGAATAGGCGTTGATATCGCCGAAACTGCCGCCGTCGAAGAACGCGTCCGAGCCATAACGCTTGCCCGCGATCTCCGGTGCGACCAGCGCGCCGCTGTCGATCCGGATCGACCGCGCGGCATCCGGCGCCACCCGCCATTCGATCGCGTCGTCGACCGCACCGGTCGGGAAGACGCCGCGCGCGACGACGCGGTTCGCGCCCGCCGCCAGCGCGACGTTCGACCAGGCGCAGACCATCTGCGGACAGGCGCTCAGCGTGCCGACGACGCGGTGGTTGACCAGCAAGTCGGTACGCGGCGCGTTGCTGTACACGCGGACGTCGGCGACCGGATAGGCGCGGTCGACATAGCGCCGCCCGGCGACGTGCACCGTCGGCGTCGCGGTCCAGTTCGCCTTGTAGAAATAAAAGGCGTCCTTGCGGATCTTCCGGTCGTAGGTGACCAGCCCCTTGGTGTTGATGTCGATCGCATCGCCCTCGCGCCGGACGGTCGTCGCGAAGTCGAACGAATTCCACAGCCATGTCCCCCAGAGATAGGGTTTGGCGGACAGCGTCGCCCAGGCGGTTTCGTGGATGTAGCTCTCATATTCCTCGGGCTGGTTGCGCCCGCGCTGGTCGACCTTGCCGCCGAGCGGATTGTCGGTGTGGATCGTCGTCGCGCCGCCCGCGCCATATTCGGTCACCGACACGGGCTGGTTCGGGCGCAGCGCGCGGAGCGAGTCGAGATGCTTGCCGAGATCGCCGGGCTGTCCGTAATACCAGCCGAAATAGCGGTTGGCCCCGCCGAGATCGGCGGCCTCCGCGGTGATCGGAACGTCCGCGGAGCCGAGCAGCCGGCCTTCGCAACAGGTCGCCAGCGCGGTCGCGCGGGACGGATCCTCGCTCTTCGCCAGCGCGTTCAGTTCGCGCAGCAGCGGCAGCGGATCGGGCGCCGGCGTATCCTTGCTGGTGGTGATGAACGCCGGCAGCGACTTGCCGAAATCGACCTCGTTCGCGATGCCCCAGTTGAACACCGACGCATGGTTGCCATTCTGCCGGATCAGCTCGCGCAGCTGCTGGCGCGCATCGTCGCGCAGCCCGGCAGTCGCGACCGCATCGTCCCCCCAGGTCCAGCGCGACACGAGCGGGATCTCGTCCCACAGCACCATGCCGTAGCGGTCGGCGAGGTCGTGGATCGCCTGGCCGTGCTGGTAATGGGTGAGCCGGATGCTGTTCACGCCCATTTCGCGCATGATCGCGAAATCCTGCTCGATATCCGCAGGCGCGGTCGCCCAGCCCTTGCCCTCGCGATCCTGGTGATAGCCGACGCCGTGGAGCCGCAGCGGCTTGCCGTTGAGCAGGAAGCCGCGGGCCGGATCGGCGCGCATCTCGCGGATTCCGAATGCCTGCTCGACCCGGTCGAGCACCGCGCCGGACGGCGTCGCGATCTCGACCACCAGCCGGTGCAGATACGGATCGGCGACCCCGTTCCACAGATGCGGCGTCGCGATCGACAGCGACTGGACGCTTTCGGACGCGGTGTCGGCACGCAGGGGGATGCGGCGGGTTCCGGTCGCGACCGTCTTGCCGCCCGCGTCGATCAGCCTGACCACCGCGTTGACCGCCTGGGTCTTGGTCCCGTCATTCCGGATCCGCACGCGGACGTCGACATTCGCCATCGCCGCGTCGATCGACTTGGTCGTCGCGAAGATCCCGCTGCCACCGGCATCGAGCATGTCGACATGGACTGCGTTCGTGACGATCAGGCTGACCGGTCGATACAGCCCGCCATGCACGAAGAAATCGCCCGCGAGCGGCAGGATGTCGGCGGTCGAGGATCCCTGCGCCGGTTGCGTATTGTCGACCTTGACCAGCAGCGTGTTCGCCTGCCCGGCGCGGAGCGCGCGCGTGGCATCCAGCCGGAAGCGTGAAAACCCGCCCTTGTGCCCGCCGATCCGCTGGCCGTTGAGCCAGACCTCGGCAGTGCGGCTCGCCGCGTCGAACTGGAGCCAAGCGCGCTGACCTGCGTCCATGGCGGGCGGGGTGAAGGTCATGCGGTACCAGCCGACGCCCTGATATTTGTCGATCGATTCGACACGATTCAAATGGGTCTGGGGATCGGGCATGTAATAGCCGACGCGGTTCCAGGTGTGCGGTACGCTGACCCGCTCCCAGGATCCGGCTGCCTGCGCGGCCTGCGCCGGATCGACGTCGCCGCCGCGCTGGAACTCCCAGCCCTGCGCCAGGGGGACGACCGATCGCTCGCTCTGTGCGGCAGCGGGCGCGGCCATGACGGCGATGACGGCCGCCGCGACATATCTGGTCTGCATAACCCTCTCCCTGATCTTTTTTTGGCAGCTTAATTCCTGCCAATTGGCCTGACCAGTTAATTTTTGAGTTTGGCTTGGATTTTGGACGGTTTTTGTCACGTGGTGCCACGTCTCTGACGCCCCCGGCCCTCTGAGTGTAAGGACAATAAGGCTGTCGCGGCTTGGCATGTGATCGGGTTTGCGGCCGTCCGGTAAGGCAGGTCGGGCGCCCAACATCAGCCCGCGCGCGGACCTCTTTTTTGATTCAAATCAAGAACAGAGATCAACGTTAAGAGAAAGGTAACGGAATCGGGGTATATTTTAGTTGTATTCGAAGGACTAAGCCACCGCGGCCGTTCGTTTTATACAACGATCGACCTTCTTCTCATCAAGACCTTCGCCACCGACATTGCCGCATTCAGCGGCTCTTCCGACGCCTTGCTACTACGACTCCCGC
Organism: Sphingomonas sp. CFBP 13714; assembly: GCF_014842205.1. Classification (NCBI taxonomy): domain Bacteria; kingdom Pseudomonadati; phylum Pseudomonadota; class Alphaproteobacteria; order Sphingomonadales; family Sphingomonadaceae; genus Sphingomonas; species Sphingomonas sp. CFBP 13714. Next base: position 610,390 of record NZ_JACYVG010000002.1, on the reverse strand, counting down.
TGCTGCGGATGGGAGGTTCGTAGCGTCCATCCGCGGTGACTTTCGAGGTATATCCAATGACGTCGATCCTTCGGGCAGCCGCGTGTGCGGCGGTGAGTATGGCTGCGCTCGTGGCAGACGGCGGGGCCGCGCAGGCACAGGTGCCGGTGGGTGCCGGTGGCCAGCTGCAGCAGATCCCGCCCGTGCCGCTGACCGATACGCCCGATCCCGAGCTCGGCCTGACGCGCAAGACGCCGGTCGCGATCCCGGCCGCGGGCGGACCCTCGGCCCGCGTGGATGCGATCCGCGTCACCGGCGCGACGTTGTTCCCCGAAGCGACGCTGGTCGCCGCAACGGGGTTCGCGCCTGGCGCGACGCTCGATCTCGCGGGCCTGAAGACGCTCGCGGCGCGGATCACCGACTATTATACCAGCCGAGGCTATTTCGTCGCGCAGGCCTATCTGCCCGCACAGGACGTGCAGAGCGGGACGGTGACGATCGCGGTCGTCGAGGGCCGCTTCGGCGCGGTCGGGCTGCGCAACGAATCCCGCCTCGCTGACAGCGTCGCGAACGGCATGCTTGACGGGCTCGAGGTCGGTGACCCGGTCGCGGTCGCGCCGATCGAACGCCGGCTGCTGATGCTGTCCGACCTGCCCGGCGTGCGCGTGCGCTCGACGCTGAGCCCCGGCACCGCAATCGGCACGTCGGACCTGCTGGTCGACATCACCCCGGGCCGCAGCATCACGGGCAGCGTCGAGGCCGACAATGCGGGCAATCGCTATACCGGCGCCTACCGCGTCGGCGGGTCGGTCAACTGGAACAACCCGACCGGCTCGGGCGACGTGCTCGGCTTTCGCGCGCTGACGTCCTTCTCGGGGCTTGCTTATGGCCGCGCCTCTTATCAGGCGCCGATCGGCAAGGTGACGCTCGGCGTCGCCTATGCGCATCTCGACTATGAACTCGGCAAGGAATTCGAAAGCCTCGACGGCAGCGGCAATGCCGAGATCGCCAGCGTCTATGCCAGCTATCCGCTGATCCGGTCGCGCGACAGCAACCTGTACGTGACGGTGGCGGGCGATGCGAAATGGTTCGACGACCGGTTCGGGATCGTCGACACGGTCACCTATCGCCGTGCGCAGGTCGTCACGGGCGGCCTCAGCGGCGACTCGCACGACACGCTGCTCGGCGGCGGCTGGAACGCCTATTCGCTGAGCGTCTCGGTCGGCACGCTCGATATTCGCGGCGCCTATGATCGGTCGGTCGACGCGCTGACCGCGCGCACCGACGGTCGCTACGGCAAGATACAGTTCAGCCTGGCGCGGGTGCAGACGATCAGCGGGCCGGTCTCGGTGTTCGGCTCGGTCCGCGGGCAGGTCGCGTTCAACAATCTCGACATCTCCGAGAAGATGGAGCTGGGCGGCGCCTATGCGGTGCGCGCCTATCCCGAGGGCGAGGCCTATGGCGACCAGGGCTATGTCGCGACCGCGGAAGCGCGGCTCGCGCTGCCGCGGGTCATCCCGGGCGCGCTGCAGCTGTTCGCGTTCGTCGATGTCGGCGAGGTCGATTATGTGAAGCGGCGTTATTTCGACGGATCGAACCATGCGGTGCGCAGCGCCTATGGCGCGGGCGCGACCTGGACCGCGCCGTACGACATCGTGCTGCGCGCGACCTATGCGCGCAAGCTGGGCAGCGCCGACGCGACCGCCGCCCCCGACCGGTCCGGCCGCGCCTGGTTCCAGATCGCCAAGAGCTTCTGAAGCCCGCGCGCGCCCCAGCGACCAGCACCGACATTTCGCGGCCATCCGCCGCCACCCGAGGATACCGCCCATGACCCCGATCCCCGCATCGATCCGCCATCGCCCCGCCGCCTCCACCGCCGCCGCTCCCTCCACCGCACCGACGCGTCAGCGCCGCGGCGGGCTGTTCGGCACGACCGGACTCGCGCGGTTCGCGTGGCTGATCGGCATCAGCCTTGCCGGTACGGTCGCCGCGCGCCCCGCCACGGCGCAGACGCTGCCGACCGGGGGCGAGGTGGCCGCGGGCCAGGCGAGCATCGCGACGCGCGGGCCGGCGATGACGGTCACCCAGACCAGCGATCGCGCGGTGCTGAATTGGCAGTCCTTCTCGATCGGCAAGGGCGCGAGCGTGACCTTCGACCAGCCGGGCACAAGCTCGGTCGCGCTCAACCGCGTGGTCGGATCGGACCCGTCGTCGATCCTCGGCAACCTGTCGTCCAACGGCAAGGTCTTCCTGGTCAACGGCAACGGCATCGTGTTCGGCAAGACCGCCAGCGTGAACGTCGGCGGTCTGGTCGCATCGACGCTGAACATCAGCGACGCGGATTTCATGGCCGGCCAAACGCGCTTTGCCGGGACCAGCACCGCGGGCGTCCAGAATGACGGCACGATCACCGCCAAGGGCGGCTATGTCGCGCTGCTCGGCGCGCAGGTCGGCAACAGCGGCGTGATCCGCGCCAATTTCGGCACGGTCGTGCTGGCGGCGGGCGAGGCGATCACGCTCGACGTCGCGGGCGACGGGCTGCTCAACGTCGCGGTCGACAAGGGCGCGGTAGGCGCGCTGGTCCGCAACGGCGGGCTAATCCGCGCGGATGGCGGCAAGGTCGTGATGACCGCGCAGGGTGCGGGCGACCTGCTCCACACCGCGGTCAACAACACCGGCATCATCGAGGCGCGGACGCTACAGAACCGCAGCGGCACGATCCTGCTGCTCGGCGACATGCAGACCGGCACCACCAATCTCAGCGGCACACTCGACGCGAGCGCACCGGTCGGCGGCAATGGCGGCTTCATCGAGACGTCGGCGGCGACCGTCAACATCGCCGATGGGGCCAAGGTCTCGACGCTGGCCCGATCGGGCATGACCGGCACCTGGCTGATCGATCCGCAGGATTATGTGATCGGTGCAGGCGGCAACATCTCGGGCTCGACGCTGTCGGCGCAGCTCGTGACGACCAGCATCACGATCAGCACGCTGCCCGCGGCGGGCGACACGACGACGGGCAATGGCGACATCTTCGTCAACGACGCGGTCGCCTGGACCGCATCGGGCGTGCCGACGACGCTGACCTTGAACGCGTTTCGCGACGTCGTGATCAACGCGCCGATCAGCGCGACCAACGGCAACATCGTCGCCTGCTGCGGCCGCGACGTGAACGTCAACGCCGACCTGACGACGGTCAATGGCAGCATCCTGCTCAACGCCGGGCGCAACGTGAACGTCTATCATGCGATCACGACGACCGACGGCAACATCGCGCTGTGCGCGGGGCATGACGTGATGATCGACGCCGCGGTCACGCTGACGCGCGGCACGACGATCCCGGCGCAGAGCCTGGGCCTGCCGGTCGGCCTGACGCTGATCGCAGGCGCGGACGGCACCGGGCCGGGCGTCAACGGCGGCACGATCGTGTTCTCCGCGCTGTCGCCGCCAACGACGGTGACCGCAGCGCCGGTGTCGATCACCTACAACCCGGTTTCGTATACCACGCCGACCGACTTCTCGAGCGAGTTCGTGCTGACCGAGGGTGCGGCGATCGCGCAGCGGATGCTGGTCTTCCCGTCCGCGCAGAAGGTCGCGGACGGCACCAATGCGGCGGTGCTGAGCGGCTTCAACGCGTCGGACACGTCGGGGCTGCCGAGCGGCGTCGCCTTGGTCGCGGGGACGGACGCCACGGCGACGTTCGACAGCGCGGACGCCGGGGCGGGCATCGGTGTCAGCTATAGCGGCTATACGCTGACCGGCGCGAATGCGGACCAATATGCGCTGGCGGGATCGTGCTGCACCGCGGGCTTCCGGACTACGGGGACGATCACGGCTGCTCCGGCTCCGGCTCCAGCGCCAGCACCGGCTCCGGCTCCGGCTCCAGCGCCAGCGCCAGCCCCGTCGCCAGCACCCGCACCCGCACCCGCGCCCGCGCCGGCGCCAGCACCCTCGCCTTCGCCAACGCCGATACTGACGCCGACGCCGACGCCGACGCCGACACCGACGCCTGTGATCGTCACCGTCCTGCCGACCGCGACGCGGCCGTTCCTCGAGGTGCCACCGGTCCAGGTCCGACGGCCGAACGTGCCGGTCGGGACGGTGGTTGATGGCGGCGTGAGCGTGCCGCCGGAAGGTCCAGGACCGTTCCCGACGCCGCCGGTACCCGTGACGCCGCCGACCCAGTCGTCGCTGGGGGAACTGACGCAGCCCGTGCCGCGCACCCCCGTCGTCCCGGTCTATCCGCGCAAGCAGGCGCGCCACTGATATGGCAGGCTTCGGGTCGCGAACAGCGCGGCACGGCGTGCTGGTCGCGGTCGCCCTGGCGGCTGGGGTCGCGTCCGTCGCCGGCGCGCAGCCAGTCGCGGCCGGCACATCGGCGACCGCGCGGTTCGGGACTGCCGCCGCTTCCCGCGATGCCCGCGACACGGTCGACTGGGTCATGCAGTCGCGCGACAACCAGGCGTTGCCGTTCGTCGTGATCGACAAGGTGAACGCGGTGGTCTTCGCGTTCGATGGCGCGGGGGTGCTGCGCGGTACGGCACCCGCGCTGCTCGGGCTCGCCCGCGGCGACGACAGCGTGCCGGGGATCGGCCAGCGCAAGCTCGCGACGATCACGCCCGCCGAGCGGACCACGCCCGCCGGACGGTTCCAGGCGTCGATCGGCGCCGATTTCGAGCAGGACATCCTGTGGATCGACTATGCCGCTGCGCTGTCGCTCCACCGCGTCATCGCCGGCCGCCGGGTCGACGACCGCGCCGGACGATTGGCCTCGGCGACGCCGGGCGACAACCGGATCTCCTATGGCTGCGTCAACGTTCCCGCGCGCTTCTACGACGGGGTGATCAAGCCGTTGTTCACGGGCACCGTCGGGATCGTCTATATCCTGCCCGAGACCCGGCCGCTGCGCAGCGTCTTTGCGGTGACCGCCTCAGCGCCGGACGCCGTGCCTCACTGACCCCAGGGGCGCTCGCGATACCATTTGGTCAGCACGTACTTGACCCCCTGCTCGACCGGCATGCCCTGATGCACCGACCCCGGGTTCGGCGCGCCATAGTCGTCCATGTTGTTCCAGATCACCAGATTGCCCGCCTTGGGCGCGATGATCACGTCCGCTGTCGGGAAATTGGTCCGGCCTCCCGCCACGGGCTCGTTGAGGAAGGTCATCGCCGACCAGGTCCGCTGGCCGCCGACCGCGACCTGATCCTGCCAGTAAAGCTGGCCGGTATCGAAGAAGTCGTGGTGCGGCTTGAACTCCTGCCCGACCGCATAACGCTGGCCCTGCAGCGCTTCGCCGAAGCGCGGTTCCAGTCCGGTCAGCGCGTCCAGCCGGGTCTCGACCGCCGTCACCGCGTCGGGCCCGGCGTAGAGGTAACAGGTCTCGCTGGTCCGGTAGGCGGGACGCGGATCGTCGGCGACGACCGGCGACGGCACGCGATCGGCATCGATCAGCGCGATCAGCGTCGCGCACACGTCGAGCGGCAGGAAATCGCGGACGATGTACAACTCGATCCCGGGTGCCGGGATCCGGACCGCGCCGGGATAGCACAGGATCTGCTCGCGGACCTGTGCCGCGGACTCCGCGCGCGCGAGCGCTTCGACCGGGCCGTCGCGTCGGTCGGTGGAGGATAAGGGCGATGCGGCGGACGGAACGGCGACCATGGGCACTCCAGACTGTCGGGCGCGTCGGTGGCGGACCGGCGGTCCGGCCCCGTGGCCAGACCATCACATAGATCAAGCCGTACAGGCGCAAAAGCCGTTTCACCGCCGAATTCGGCCGCAATGCTCGATACTTGTCTGTGCGGAGGGCGAAATCCGGGTGCGACTTAATCGCGTGACGATCGTTGAGCCGCCATTCCCAAAGGAGACGAATGATGAGCAACGACACCGACGTGTCCGTCCTGAACGGCCTGATCAAGACGACCCTCGACAGCATGAAGGGCTATGAGGACGCGGCCAAGGACGCTGAGAGCACGCAGTATGCGACGATGTTCGCCGACTTCGCACGCGATCGTGCCCAGGTCGCGACGAACCTGCAGGCGCAGGTCCGCGCGCTCGGCAGCGAGCCCGAGATGGATTCGAGCATGCTCGCCGCAGCGCATCGCACCTTCATGGACCTGAAGCAGGCGCTGACCGGCAAGGACGACAAGGCGATCATCCTCGAGGTCGAGCGTGGCGAGGACCACATCAAGGCCAAGTATGAGGACGCGATGAAGGACGGCCAGCTGTCGCCCGCATCGCTCGACGCGGTCACCAAGGGCTATGCCTCGGTCCGCGAAGGCCATGACAAGATGAGCGCGCTCAAGCACAGCCTCACCTGATCCGACGGGGCGACCGGTTTCGGCCGGTCGCCCTTTTTTCTGCGCTATCCTGCCGCCTTGCGCAGGATCCGCGACAGGTCCTCGACCGAATAGGGTTTGTGCAGCAGCTCGAACCCGTCGGTACCATCCTGCGCCAGCACGTTGCTGTAGCCCGACGTCAGCACCACCGGCAGCCCGGGATGCGATGCCCGGATCGCCTTGGCCAGGTCGATGCCGTTCATGCCCGGCATCACGACATCCGAAAACACGATGTCGAAGCGCGTCGCGTCCTCGCCCAGCACCGCCAGCGCCTCCTGCGCATCCGCCGCCCAGACCGTCACATAACCGAGTTCGGCAAGCGACTGGGTCGTGAACGTGCCGACGTCCTTGTTGTCCTCGACCACCAGCACACAGGTGCCATGGCCGTCCGCCAGCCCCTCCGGGACCGCCCCGGGCAGGTTCGCGGTGCGCTCCTCCGCGCGCGGCAGATAAAGCGTGAAGACCGTGCCGCAGCCGACTTCGCTCTCGACGATGATGTCGCCATCGGACTGTTTGGCAAAGCCAAACACCTGGCTGAGCCCAAGGCCGGTGCCCTGCCCGACCCCCTTGGTCGTGAAGAACGGCTCGAAGATCCGCTCGAGCTTTTCGGGCGGGATGCCCGACCCGGTGTCGCGCATCGAGATCGCGACGAACTGACCCTCGACCGCCGGATGCGAGCGCACCGCCGGGATCATCGTGGCGGTCCGCAGCGCGATGTCGATCCGCCCGGCGCCGTCCATCGCATCGCGCGCATTGACCGCCATGTTGACCAGGGCGGTGTCGAGCTGGCTCGGGTCGACATTGGTGAAGCAGGGCGTGTCGGGCACGTCGATCGCGATCGTAATCCGCGATCCGGTCAGCGTGCCGAGCATGTCGGCGATGCTGCCGAGACTCTGGCCGACATCGATCACCTCGGGCTGGAGCGCCTGCCGCCGTGCGAAGGCGAGCAGCTGCCCGGTCAGCTTAGCGGCGCGATCGGCGGTGTCCGAGATCGCGTCGATGTAACGCTCGCGCCGTTCGGGCGGGAGGTCGGGGCGCTTGAGCAGGTCGGTCGCGGACCGGATCACGGTGAGCAGGTTGTTGAAGTCGTGCGCGACACCGCCGGTCAGCTGCCCCACCGCCTCCATCTTCTGCGACTGGCGCAGCGCATCCTCGGCGGTCTGCAACTCGCTCGTCCGCGCGATCACTTGCTGCTCGAGCGATGCGGCGAGCGCGGCGAGCGCCTGTTCGGTGCGACGGCGCTCGGTAGCGATGCGGGTCCGATCCGCGACCTCGCGCGCGAACGCGACCTCGTCCGCGCGCCAGTGCCGCGCCCAGCCGCTGGCGAGATACAGCATCGCCACGATCCGGCCATTTTCGGTGATCGGCATGTTGATGATCGCGCGGGCCTGCACCGCCTCGAGCGCGGCGCTCGTCGCATAGGTCCGCGGGTCGGCACGCGCATCGGTCACGCAGACCTCCTCGCCGCGCTTGAGGTCGTCGATATAGGTGCCGAAGTCGCGCAGCCTGAACGTGCCCGAAAGCTGGTCGACCCCCGGCGCGGTCCAGTCGCTGTGCACCGTCACGGTCTCGGCGTCCGGATCGATCTCGCCATAGCCGGTCCGGCTGAGGTCGATCGTCCGGCCGATGATCTGGACGGCCTGGTAGGAGATGTCGTCGGGGCAGTCGGTGTCGCGGAACATGTCGCCCAGCTCGACCAGCGCCGCGCGCATCATCTCGCCGCGGCGCTGGTCGGTGATGTCGGTCGACACGCCGGCGATGCGCAGCGCCTCGCCCGTGGCCGAATAAAAGGGCTGCCCGCGCGATCCGATCCACCGCAATTCCCCGTCTTGGCGGTAGATGCGGTAGACGACCTCGTAATCGGTCCCCTCCTCGACGCAGCGCCGGACCTCGGCGACGCTCAGCGCGCGATCGTCGGGATGGATCGCGGCCAGCCGGTCGTCATAGGAAAACGGCGCGTCCGTCGGACGACCGAAAATCTCCTTGCAGGTATCCGATGCGGTCAGCCGCTTCGTCGCGATCTCGAGGCTCCAGGTCCCGAACCGCGCGGCCTTGAGCGTGAAGGCGAGCTCGCGCTCATGCTCCTGTTGCTGCCGCAACCGGTCGGTCAGTTCCGCCATCAGCGAGGCGTTGCTGCTCTCGAGCCCCTTAAGCCGCTCACGCTCGAGCGTAACGTCGACCTGGCTGGCGAAGAAATAGGCGAGCACGCCGTGCGTGTCGAAGACCGGCGCCATCAGCAGCCGGTTCCAGAACGTCTCACCGTCCCTGCGGTGGTTCTGGATCTCGATCTCGATCGATTCGACCCGGCGGACCGCGTCGCGGATCCGGTCGATCGTCGCGGGATCGGTTTCCGGCCCTTGGAGGAACCGGCAGTTGCGCCCGAGTATGTCCTCGCGCGGATAACCGGTGAGCCGGCAGAACGCGTCGTTGGTGAACACGATCGGATTGTCGGGCAGGCGCGGATCGGTGATGATCATCGGCATCCGCGTCGCCCGCACCGCGGCGACGAACGGGTCGGTGCCTAGGTCCTGCCCGATCAGCTCGGCGGCGATTCGCTCGGCGTCGGCCGTCAACGGACGAGCGCCGGGGTCGGCGCGGTCGGGTGTATCGTTCAAGACCGTCTACTCGCCCTTTGCACTAAGTCGCTGATATCTAGGCTACGCGCAAAGACACCGCAATGTTGGGCTGGCGTGACGAATAATCGAGATCAATATGCGACGAGGGGCGGCCGCGTGATGCGGCCGCCCCTCCCCTCATCAGCGCACCGAACCGCGGCGCACCATGTTGACGATCGCGAGCAGGATCACCGCGCCGACCAGCGAGATCAGGATCGACTGGATGTTGAGCGCGCCGTCCATGATCGAGGCGCCACCGATGAGCGGCGTGATCAGAAAGCCTGCGAGCAACGCGCCGACGATGCCGACGACGATGTTGAGGAAAACGCCCTGCTGTGCGTCGGTCCGCATGATCATGCTGGCGACCCAGCCGATGAGTCCGCCGACGACGAGAAGGATGATGAGGTTCATGATGAGGCTCCTGTTGATACTGGTACAGGCTGCTCAACGGACCGGGTGCGGCTAACGTTCAGTTCCGCGGCGCATAGTGCTTTGCGACATTGGTATAAGGGCACTAGTCCGGTTGGTAGGTCGGGTCTGACCGTGACGGAACCGGTCGTGCGCTCCAGCGCTGAGGAGGCATGACCAGTACCCCCGGCAAGCCGCTGCACGCCCCCACCCTGCACCATCTCGAACAGCTCATGGCCGGATTGCTCGAAGGGGTGATCCTGATCGACCCGACCGGCGTGATCCTGAGCGCCAACCCCGCCGCGCTCAAGATGCACGGCGTCCGCGGCGTCGGCGAGCTGGGTGCGACCGCGGACGATTATGCCGCGCGGTTCGCCCTGCGCTACCGCGACGGGCGCAAGGTGCCGCGGCGCGAATATCCGCTGCTCCGGCTGCTCGCGGGCGAGAGCTTCCCCGACCTGATCGTCGAAGTCACGCCGCGCGATGCGGACGAACCATGCTGGGTCCATCAGGTCCGTGACATCGTCATGGACGAGGATGGCGGCGAGCCCGACTGCCTCGCGCTGGTGATCAGCGACGTGTCCGAGCGGTTCGACGCGGAGGACCGGTTCGAGGCGATGTTCCATGCCAATCCCGCCCCCGCGCTGATCATCCGGATCGCCGACCAGCGTTTCGTCCTGGTCAATCAGGGGTTTCTCGACCTGTCAGGCTATGACCGCGACGCGATCATCGGCAAGACGCTGTTCGATTTCGACTTTCTCGCCGATGTCGAGCGCAAGGCGTTCGTCAAGGCGTGCGTCGCGCGCGGCGAGGTCGTGCCACAGCTCGAGGCGGAGCTGCCGCTCGCGGGCGGCGACACCACGCTGGTCATCCTGGCGGGGCAGCCGATCGAGGTCGGCAACCGCGACTGCCTGTTGTTCACCTTCGCCGACCTCGAGCCGCGACGGCGCGCGGAACATGCGCTGAAGGCGAGCGAGCGGCATCTCGCCGCGGTGTTCGAGATGGCGCCGGTGGCGATGGTCGTGACCCAGACCGACGACAATCGCATCCTGCAGGTGAACGCGGCGTTCAAGACGCTGACCGGCTATGACGATCGTGCGGTGATCGGCCGGGTCGCCGACGACCTGCAATTGTGGAATGATGCGGGCCAGCGCGAACAGCTGGAAACCGAAATCCGCGCGCAGGGCGGGTTCCGCGGACACGACGTCCGCCTGCTCCACAAGAATGGCGAGGCGCTCGACTGTCTCGCCTCTGCCGAAAACATGCGGATCGACGGCGATGCCTGCGTGCTCTGGCTCTATCAGGATATTACCGCGCGGCGGCGCGGCGAGCTCGAGCTGGTCGAGGCGATCGAGGCGGTGATGAAGGACGCCAACTGGCTCGGCCGCTCAATCATGGACAAGCTGGCGACGCTGCGGAACCCGCGCCCCGGCGCCGCCTCGGACGCGCCGCTGCTCGATCTCAGCAAGCGCGAGCGCGAGGTGCTCGAGCTGATCTGCCAGGATCTCGACGATGCCGCGATCGCCGAGCGGCTCGAACTGTCACGCAACACCGTGCGCAACCATGTCGCGCGGCTTTATGCCAAGATCGGCGTCAACCGGCGCAGCGCCGCGGTGGTCTGGGCGCATGAACGCGGGGTCGGCGCCTAAGACGGCGTGCGCCGCCCCGAAGGGCGGCGCACGCCGGTGGTCAGGCGGACTGCGGAATGATGCTGATCATCGCGTCCTCGCTCGGCTCCTTGGCGGGCTTGAGCTTGAGCGCCTGATCCGCGGTCACGTGCCGCGTGCGCGTCGCGGGCTCGAGCGTCACGGTCTCGCCCGTTTCGAGCGACCGCTCGACCGCTGCCAGCACGCGCATGTCGAACAGGCCCTCCTGCCCATCGGCTTCGGGATGACGGTCGTTCAGGATGCAGTCGGAGAAATACTGCGTCTCGTTGCCGAACTGCTCGACCGGATCGAAGGCGTGCGTCTTCTCCTTGCCGTCCGCGGTGCGCTCGACATAGGTAATGCTCGTCGTCGGCCCGAACATGAAGGCGGGCGCGGCGTGGATGCTCGCCTTGGTGCCGACCAGCTCGAACCCCTCGGACGAGGCGGTCGCATAGCTGACGGTGAACTGCGCGATACGATCGTCGGCGAACTTCAGCGTCACCGCGACGGTGTCGTGGAAGTTGAAGCCGCGACCCGGCGTCTTCGTCCCGACCGCATGCACGGCGATCGGCTCCTGCCCGAACAGGTTGCGCACCGCGTTCAGCGGATAGGTGCCCATGTCGGGCACCGGCCCGCCCCAATAGCCGTTATGCCCGCGCGAATTCTCCTCGCGGACATTCTGCATGAAGGTCGACGAAAAGGCGCGCAGGTCGCCGAATTCGCCCGCCCGCGCGCGCGTGATCATCTCGACCGTGCCGGGCTCGTGATGCAGCCGGTAGGCGATCATCAGCTTGGCGCCGCCCTTCTTCTCGGCGGCGATGATCTGCTCGGCCTCCGCGACGCTCGACGCCATCGGCTTTTCGAGCAGGACATGGATGCCCGCCTCGAGCGCGGGGACGGCATATTGCATGTGCAGGAAATTGGGCGTCGCGATATAGACCGCGTCGATCTCGCCCGAGGCCAGCAGCTCGCCATATTGCGCGTAGGAATAGGCCTTGAGCTTGTAGAGCTTGGCCAGCTTGTCCGCCTTGACCGGGTCGCCGGTGACCAGTGCGGTCATTTCCGAATTATTGGTCCGCGCGATCCCCGGCATGAACGCCTGCTGCGAAATCTGCCCGCCGCCGACGACGGCGTAGCGCACCTTCTTGGTAAGTCCGAACATGACAGTCTCCGTGGTTCAGGAAGGATGGAATGAGGCTGGCAACTCCGCGCGACGGGGTTTTGTTGCACTGCACCCTGCGCGACGAAGTTGGCGAGCGAGGTCGTTACGGACGCGCGCGGATTATCTGCCGACGGTCTTGGGCGAACCGCCAGCGCGCGCGTTATCCTGTCGGCCATTTGCGGTCAGAGGACTGATAGTGCTGAAGTTTCTAGTGGCCGAAAGCGAAACACCCGAACAGCGCGACGCCCGCCGCGAGCATGCGGGAAAGAGCTCGGGCGAAACCTATGCGGCGACGCTCGAACAACTCAGGCCCGATGCGCAGATCACGATCGTCGCCCCCGCGGATGACGACGCGCGCGTGCTCGCGGCGGCCGAGATCGGCGATTTCGACGCGGTGTTCGTCACCGGCTCGCCGCTCCACGTCTATGACGACTCGCCCGAGGTGCAGCGCCAGCTCGACTTCATGCGCGCGGTGTTCGCCTCGGGCACGCCGTCCTTCGGCTCGTGCGCGGGACTGCAGCTCGCGGTTGCCGCGGCGGGGGGCACGGTCCGCAAGATGCCACGGACGATGGAGGCCGGGATCGCGCGCCGGATCACGCGCACGCAGGCGGGACGCGATCACCCGCTGCTCGCCGGCCGCACCGACAGCTGGGATGCGCCCGCGATCCACGGCGACGAGGTCGAGCGGCTGCCGGACGACGCGACATTGCTCGCGAGCAACGCGGTCACCGCGATCCAGGCGGCCGAGATCCGGCATGACGGCGGGATTTTCTGGGGCGTGCAATATCACCCCGAACTGGCCCCGCGCGAGATCGCGATCGCGCCCCGCCGCCAGGCCGGCAGCCTGATCGAGGCGGGGCTCGCCGAGCGCGAGGCCGATGTCGAACAGCGCGCAGCGCAGCTCGACGCGCTCCATGACGAACCCGACCGCAGGTCGCTGCTCTGGCTGCTCGGCGTCGGCGACGATTTCGCGCAGGAGGCGGGTCGGCGGCTCGAACTCACCAATTTCCTGACGCATCTGGTCGAGCGGGGCGACTGACCCCTGCCCTTGCATTCTCACGCCGCGCCCACATCTGCCGTAGCGTAAGCAGCGCGATCTCCGGGGGGATCGCGCGCCGAACGGGGAATGGGGCGGATGTACGATCAACTGGCCGAGAGCGTCATGCTCGAGAGCGACAATGGCGACGTGCGGGCGATCCTGGAAAAGGTCGCGGCGCTGACCGGCATGGGGTTCGTCGCGGTCGCGCGAGTCACCGACACGCGCTGGATCGCCTGCCAGGTGCTCGACCAGATCGATTTCGGCATGTCGCCCGGCGACGAGCTGCGGATCTCGACGACGATCTGCGACGACATCCGCCAATCGGGCAAGGCCGTCGTCATCGACGACGTGTCGACCAACGACCGCTGGCTGACGCACCCCGCGCCGTCGCTCTATGGCTTCAAAAGCTATGTCTCCTTCCCGATCACGCTCGCCGACGGGTCGTTCTACGGGACGCTGTGCGCGATCGATCCGCGCCCGCGCCAGCTGAGCGGGCGCGAGACCGCCGCGGCGCTAGCGGGGTTCGCGGCGGAGGTCGGCGCGGTGCTGTCGCGGAGCGTGCCCGCGGGCTGAGCCGGCCGGATCACCGCAGACCGAGCCAGCGTCGCGCCGCCGTCCAGTCGCGCAGCACCAGCCGCTCGACGACCAGCACCAGCAGCATCGACGCGCCGAACAGCGGCAGTGCGAGACCCAGCAGGATCAGCAGCACCACGAACCCCGCCGCGACGCGCGGTCGCGGCCGGGCGGGTGGTGCGCCGAGCGTGTCGGCGGGCCGACGCCGCCACCACAGCACCACGCTGCTCACCGACACCAGCGCCAGCCCGATCGCGGTCAGCAGCCCGAGCAGCTGGTTCGCCCAGCCGAACAGCTGTCCCTCATGCGCGGCGACGCCGTAACCGACGATCCGGTCGATCAGCCGGCGCTGCGCGAAATCCTTGCGCGTCAGGATCGCACCGGTAGCGCCGTCGAGCGTCAGGTCGGTGCGCAGCGGCCGGTTCGCGGCATCGGACTTGGCGGTCCAGGGCTGGCCCATGCCCGTCGGCGGCGCGATCAGGACCGGCGGCGCGAGCGCGAGCGGGCGCAGCGTCGCGATCAGCCGGTCGAGCGGCACGTCCGAGACCGCGGGGTGCGCCATCGTCATCCCGCCATGTTCGGCATGCGCGCCCACCATCGCGCGGGTGCCGGCATCGGCGGCACCGCGCGCACGAAGTTCCGCGGCCTGCCCTGCGGACCAGTCCTGCCTGACCACCCGTCCCTCGGCCACCGTCCGGATCGCCTTCAGGTAACTCCCCCAGCTTGCGGCCCAGGGCAGGCCCGATATGAGCAATGCGAGCGCGAAGACCGATACCCAGAGCCCGGTGACGCCGTGCAGGTCGCGCCAGAACCGCCGCCCGCCCGCCCGCAACCGCGGATAGACCACTCCCGCCAGCCCGCTGCCGCGCGGCCACCACAGGACCAGCCCCGACAGGATCATGACGATCGCCCAGGAGGCGGCGAGCTCAACCAGATAAGAGCCGGGCGTGCCGATCAGCAATTCGCCGTGGAGCCGAAAGATGATCCGCATCAGCCGGCTGTCTTCGTCGACGCTGTGGAGGATCGCGAGCGTGTGCGGATGGACATAGACGCGCGTCTCGGTGGTGCCGGCGCCGACGATCACCTGCACCGCCTCGTCGGGACGCTCGGGCAGTTGATAGCGGTGGAGCACCGATCCCGGCACCGCGCGCACCGCCGCCTCGGCCTGTCGCGCCGCCGAGGCGCGCGCGCCGTCGAGCGGGAGATGCGTGTAGGGGCGATCGATCAGCGCCTCGATCTGCGGGCGGAACAGGTAGATCGAGCCGGTGACCGACAGCCACAGCACGAACGGAAGGCAGAACAGCCCGGCATAGAAATGCCAGCGCCAGATCGTCGGATAGCCCGGCCAGCCGCGGCCGGGGCCGGGTCCGCCTGGAGAGGCCGGGGCGGCGGCGGGAGCGGACGCACGCATCAGAACCGCGCCTTCACGCCGGCATAGACGGTGCGCGGGACACCGGCATAGATCGACCCGGTCGCCGTCCGCAGCACCGCTTCCGGATTCTGCTGCCCGGTCGCCGCGTTCAGGCTGTTCGCGATCACCGAGGCCGAGCCGACATAGGTCGTGTCGAACAGGTTCTGCACCGAGGCGAACAGCCGCAGCCGCGACCACACCCCCTCCCCCCCTGGCGGATCATAATGAAGGTTGAGATTGGCGAGCGTATAGCCCGCCACGCTCAGCAGATTGCCGTTGTCGATCGCATAGCGATCGCGGTGGGTCAGCTCGACGAACCCGCCCAGCCCCGCCACCGCGCCGCCCGGCTGGTCATAGCCGAGCCGGACGTTGACGAAGGTCGGAATGACGCCGGGGATACGGTTGCCCGCGCGGTCGAACGTCGCCGACACCGCGCCCGAGGTCAGCCGCTCGACGAACTCGGTATAGTGGTGGTCGTTATAGCTGTAGCTCGCATCGATCCGCGCACCCGGCAGCAGCGCGGGCAGCGGCGTCCAGCTGAGCCCGAGCTCGACGCCGCGGTGGACCGAGCGCGGCGCGTTGGTCGTATAGGCGAGCAGGTTGACGCCCGCCGACTGGCTGACCTGTTCGTTGCGGAACCATTCGTAATAGCCCGTCACCTCCGCCTTCAGATTGGTCCCGAGCGCGACTTCGGCGCCGAGGTCGATCCCGGTGTTGCGCTGGGTCTTGAGCGTCACGTTGTTGCCCGGCACCCCCGCCGCGGTCACGAACAGCGCGCCGGCCTGCGGGATGCCATAGCCGGTGCCGACGCGCGCATGCAGGCGGACCGCGTCGATCGCCTGCCAAACGAGCGAGGCCTCGGGCGCGACGTTCCAGAAATGGCGCTCGGCGGGGATCACGCTCAGCACCGGGTTCGCGCCGAGCGGATAGGCATAGCCGGTCTGCGTCACGCCGATGATCGATCGCTCCGCGCCGATGCCCGCGATGAACTGGAGCCGCGACGTCAGGCTCAGCTCCTCGCGCGCGCGGGCGCCCAGGTTGCGGACGTCGCCGAACACCGTCTGGGTCGGCGCGCCGATCCCGTCGCGGCCCGCGGGCGTCTTGTTGAAGCTGTAGCTCTGGTTATCGAGATAATTGTAGAAGACGCCGACGAAGCTGGTCGCCGCCATTCCGAACAGCGTGCCGCGGTGCGTGACGTCGCTGGTGATGTTGTAGCTGTCGAGCGTCCCCTTGAACGGCGTCGCGCTGGTCGGCTGGTTGACGACGCGGCTGTCGAACGTCGCCTGCGTCCGCCACGTCGCGGTCGTGCTCAGGTCATGCTCGTAGCGGGTGCCGACGATCGTCCGGCGATCGTTGCGCGCGAGGTCAGCCTCGGCCGCGGTCTGCGCGATCCGCGCGCCGTTGACGCCGTTGGCGCGCACCGAGATCGTGCCGCAACCCGCCGCCGCGCCGACCCGCGTCGCGCAGCCGCGCTGATAGGGATTGGCGCGATACTGGTCGAGCGAGAGCCGTGTCGAGAGCGCGAATTCGCCCTCATTGTAGATGATCTTCGCGGTCAGCCGGTCGCGGTCCGAAATGGCGTAGGTCGCCAGCGCGTTGATCGTGCCGGTCTCATACCCCGTATGCCCGGTCGACCCGTTCGCGCGGACGAAGCTGCCGAACAGCGCATAGTCGAAATCCGCGCCGGCATCGCCGATCGTCGCATAGACATTGGCATAGCCGTCGCTGCCCGTGTCGATGCCGATCTCCGCGCCGTCGATGTCGCGGCCGCGTCGGGTGCGGAAATTGACCGCGCCGCCGATCGCGTAATTGCCATAGCGTGCGGAGGACGGCCCGCGGACCACGTCGACCGCGCCATAGGCATGCGGGTCGGTCAGGTCGAACCGCGCCAGCCCGTCGGGCTGGGTGACGGGGAAGTCATCCTCGAACACCTGGATGTTGCGCGCGCCGAAGCTGTTGCGCGCGTTCGAGCCGCGGATCGACACGCCGACGTCGCGCGGGCCGTTGCCCTGGATGACGACGACGCCGGGCGAGAGCTTGACGATGTCGGCGATCGTCGTCGCGGGGGTGTTGCGGAACGCGGCGTCGTCGATCGTCGTGACGGTCTGCCCGGTCACGCGCGTCGTCAGCGACAGCGCGTTGCCGGTGACGATGATGTCGTCGCCGTCGAGCGCCACGGCGGCGGTACGCCGCGGCGCCTCCGCCGGGCCGCTCGGTTCTTCGAGGCGGCGCAGTTCGGCATCGATCGCGGCACGATCGCGCAGCAGCGCCGCACGCCGGGCTGCCACATCGGCATCCTGGGTGGAAGGCAGAGGCGCAGCCGCGATCGGCGCGGCACAGGCGATCGCGGAGATCGCCGCCATGAGATGGCATCGGGACATGGGAATTCCTGGTCGGACGCGGCCGGGTCCCGTCGGGACCGGGTCATATAGGGGTCGCGGGCAGCCGCCACCGGCCCGCACTTCGGCGGACGGGGTCGGCATCGCATCGGGTCACCACGCGGCCCGTTCGGGGCATCGCGCCGGCAACCGCTCAACCGCGGACCGGGGGACCTCTTAAAGGTGGACGCAGAAACTCGGGGGCGCGCGCGACGACGGGGGTCGCGACCCGGAAGACGGTGGCGACGACGAACGCGATCGCCAGCGCGAGCAGCACCGGATCGGCCGCGGCCAGCCCCGCCGTCGTCAGGCCGGAAAAGGCGCAGGGCATCTCGCGGCCCGCATGCTGAGTCTTGTCCGGGTCATGCGTCATCCCCGGCATCGCCGCGTGCGTCGTCTGCGACGTCGCCGTCGCAAGGGCGGAAGGCCCCGCCCCGGCACATACCTGGATCGTGAGCACGCCGTTCGCCACGACCGGCATGAACCCGCCGGGGACGAGGATCTTCATCGCCAGCGCGACCACGACCAGCCATGCGGCAAGCGCAGGATGATCGCGGAGCAGGCGGCGAAGCGGTGTCACGCGCCCGTCCTAGCGAGTCGGCGCGGATCTGTCGCCGGTCGTCGCGCGGGTCGGGCCATCCGCCTGTCCCGCCGCTGGACGCCCCGCTCTGCGCAGCTCGGCGATCCACGCGCAGCCGCCGCCGGGCGGCGCATCGCCGGTCCAGCTGAGCCGGTAGCGGACGAGCAGCCCGTCATGATCGGACAGCTTCGGACTGCCCGGCGCGCCATCGAACATCGCGCGTACCGCGACCGGCACGATCCGGACGCGCGTACCCTGCGCAAAGAACTGGAGATCCTGTGTATCGAGCCACGGCGCGTCGCCGTCCCAGGACAGCGACACCGCACAGGCCGCGCGCGTCTGGCAATATTCGTGCACCAGCCCGAACGGGTGATGCAGCCGGAAATCGTCGAACCGGGCGGGCGAGCGGCGCATGTTGAAATCGCCGCCCAGGATCATCGGTCGCGACGGGGTGCGGCGCGCGGCGAGAAACGCCTCGAGCTCACGGGTCTGCGCGCGGTGCGCGGCGCGGTGCCGCGCGGGCGCGACCTTCGACGCCTTGCGCGCATTCATGTGCGTGTTGGCGATGTCTATTCCTTCGGGAACGCCGGGCACCGCGAGCGTCGCCAGCACCACACCCTTGTTCGACAGACAGTCGAACCCCGCACAGGCCCGCCGCGAATAGGGATCGCGCGCGACGCCGGTGATCGCGAAGCGGCTGGCGATGACCAGTCCCGAGCTCATCAGCCGCACGCCGAGCTCCCCCTTGGCCAGCTTGGCACGCCCGGGCAGCCGGTCGTCCTGCGAATAGACGCTGCGCCGCGTCCGCGACGGTCCGCTCGCGAGCGACGGATAGCCCGTGGCGACCACCCCGCGCACCGCCGCGCGCGAGAAGACCTCCTGGAACAGCACGACGTCGGGCGCGGTCCCGGCCGCGCGCAGATCGCGCAGGATCCGCCCGATCCCCACGAGATCGCGCCCGCGCCCCGACCGCGCGGGCCATTGCAGCCCCTCGATATTATAGGTCAGCACGTCGATCGTGGTGCTGCGTTCGCCCGACGCCGAGACCTGGGTCGCAGGCGGCCGGTCGCCATCTCCGGCGTCGACGCCGCCACAGGGCAGCGTCCGGAACCGCGGCAAGCTGCCGCACCCTGCGAGGCCGAGCGTGAGCGCGGCCCCCAGCAGGATGCGGCCTGGAATCACCTACCAGCTCAGCCCGGCGCGGGCGTAGAGATAGCGGCCGTTGAAGCCGAACGGCGAGTAATAGGGGAAGCCGATCACGCCGGTGGAGTTGTTCTGCGTGATGGTCGCGTCGGGATAGACGTCGAACAGGTTGCTGACGCCCAGCCCGAGCTGCGCGCCCTTGGTCGCCTGATAGCGGAGCTCGACATCGGTGATGACGTGCTTGCCGCTGTGCACGTCCGCGGCGGGCGTCGTCCCCGGCTGGTTGACGTCGCCATAATAGGTGACGCGGGCGAGCGCGCCGAGCTGATCGAGCGACCAGTCGATCGAGCCGGTGACCTTCTCGCCCGGCGTGCCGTCCTCCAGCGTCAGGATCCGGCTGCGCGCGAACAGCGTCGGCGCGGGGTCGAGCGTCGAGGTCGAGGTCGGGACGCGCGTCACCTTGCCGTCGTTGATGTTGCCCGCCACCGTCAGGTCGAAATTGCCCGCCGCGACGGTCCGCACGCGGTAATGCGCGACCGCGTCGATGCCCTTGGTGGTCGAGGCGAGCCCGTTGATAAAGAACCGCGCCGCGGTCGCGCCCGATCCGGCGAGCAGCCCCGCAATCTGCGCATTGACCGCGGGGGATTGGCTCGCCGCGGTGGTGATGTTCTCCGACAGCCCGATCTGGTTGCGGATATGTATGCGATAGGCGTCGACGGTCAGGTCGAACCCGCCGAACCGCAGCACGGTGCCGAGCGACAGGTTGGTCGACTTCTCGGGCTCGAGCGGCAGCCCGCCGAGCCGCGCCGCGACCGGGCTGACCGACGGGAAGGTGCCCGTCTGGATCGGCGCACCGTTCTGGATCACGGTCGAGATCGACGTGAAATATTGCTGCTGCAGCGCCGGCGCACGGAAGCCGGTCGAGGCCGTTCCGCGCACCGCGATCCACGGTGCGACGTCATAGCGTGCGGAGATCTTGCCGGTCCCGGTCGAACCGAAGTCCGAATAATCCTCGCCGCGCCCCGCCAGCCCGATCAGCAGCGCGTCGGTCACCTGCGCCTCGAGATCGAGATAGGCGCTGAAGTTGCGGCGATTGCGGTCGACGACATTGTCGGGCGAGAAGCCGCCAAACCCCTGCGCCCCCACCGCCGCGCCCGCGACGGCGCCCGTCACGGGCGTGGTGTAGGAGGCGCGTTCGCCCGCCTGGATCTCGAAGCTCTCGCGCCGCGCCTCGAGCCCGAAGGCGACGTTGAGCCCCTGCAGCACGTCGAGCTTGCGGTTGACGTCGAGCCCGGCGACCAGCTGGCCATAGATCAGCGCGCCGTCGGAAAAGTCCTGCGGCGTCGCGGCGCCATAGGCATAGTTGGCGGAATTGAGCGTGCGGAAACCGATCTTGTTGCGGCCATAGCTGACGTTCAGGTCGACGGCCCAGTCCGCGACCTCGCCCTTGATCCCGACCGCCGAATTGATGTCGCGCGACTTGGTGTTGATCAGTGGCAGGAAACCGTCGGGATAGCCGGCCAGCGCGGTGGTCGCGCTCGCCAGCCGCGGGAAGGCCGCGCTGCGCGTGTCGCGGTCCTGATAGCCGAACCAGCCATAGAGGCCCCAGCTGCCCGTCAGCGTCGTGCCGGCATTGGCGAAGACGCTATATTGCTCGACCTGCGGATCGCCGAACCGTCCGGTGACGCGGGTCGGGGTCACGCGCGGATCGAAATCGGCGCGGTTGGTCGCCTGGCGGTTCAGATATTCACCCGACAGCGTCAGGAACCCGTCCTCGCCAAAGCCCAGCCCCTGCCAGCCCGAGACCGTCACGGCGTGCTCGCCGGTGGTGCTGCGGCTGCCGCGCGCAGTATCGATGTCGGTGTTGTAGAAGCCGTAATTGACCGTCGCGCCGCCGCCCGAACGGGCTTCGCGCAGCCGCAGGTTGACGACGCCCGCAATCGCATCCGACCCATATTGCGCCGATGCACCGTCGCGCAGCACCTCGATCCGGTCGAGCGCGACGGTCGGGATCGTGTTCAGATCGACCGCCGCCGAGCCGCGGCCGACCGAACCGCCGATGTTGAGCAGTGCCGCGGTATGCCCGCGCACGCCGTTGATCAGCACCAGCGTCTGATCGGGCGACAGGCCGCGCAGCGTCGCGGGGCGGATCGCATCGGTGCCGTCGACCGCGGACGCCCGCGGAAAGTCGATCGACGGGGCGATCGCCGACAGCGCGGCGCCAAGCTCGGTCGTGCCCTGGCGCTGGAGCGACGCGCCGCTCAGCACGTCGACCGGCGACACGCTGTCGAGCCGCGACCGGCCGACCGCGCGCGTCCCCGTGACGATGATCTCGTCCTGCGCGACCGGCGCTGCGCCGTCAGGCTCCGCGGCGGCGGGTGCATCCTGCACGGTCTCCGCAGGCGCGGGCGCGACCTGCGCGTCGGCTTGCGCGGCCACGAAAGCGAGAGTCGAGGCGGCCAGCGCCAGCGCGGTACGATAGGCAGTCATGTCGAAGTCCCTGTTGGCGATCGTTCTGTGACGATCTTTCGCGTGCACGAAGATGCACAACGCATTCACCCGGCCCGATAGGTCCCAAGCGACTGTGCGATAAGTGAAAAGAATGCGCGACCGGATGCGCGGGCTGCAACGGGGCATCGCGGCGGCGACATCGAACCGTCACCGTAACGACGCGGGGGCGTCACGGATCTGGTTAATGGATCCCCCCGAGGCTGCGCGGTCGCGGCCAAGGGGACGCTTCATGAACCATCTCTCCACCTTGCTCACGGGCGTCGCCACGGTCGCGATCGCGGTCACGGCGCCCGCCGCCGCGCAGACCGCGGGCGATCCCGCGACGCTACCGGTCGCGACGCCCGCCGCCGACGCGCCGCCGGGTGACGAGATCGTGGTGCTCGGCTTTGGCGAGAGCCGCCAGGTGCAGAGCGTGACCGCCGCCGATCTCTCGCGGCTGACGCCGGGGTCGAGCCCGTTAAAGGCGATCGAGAAGCTGCCGGGCGTCAATTTCCAGGCGGCCGATCCGTTCGGCGCCTATGAATGGGCGGTCCGTATCTCGCTGCGCGGGTTCAACCAGAACCAGCTCGGCTTCACGCTCGACGGCGTCCCGCTCGGCGACATGAGCTATGGCAACGTCAACGGACTGCACATCAGCCGCGCGATCATTTCGGAAAACGTCGCGCGGACCGACGTGGCGCAGGGCGCAGGCGCGCTCGGCACCGCCTCGACCAGCAATCTGGGCGGTACGATCGAGTTCTTCAGCGACAAACCGCGCGACACGCTGAACGTCACTGGCGGCGGCACCTATGGCTCGAACGACACCTATCGCGGCTTCGCGCGGATCGACAGCGGCGATCTCGGCGGCGGGCTGAAGGGCTATCTGAGCTACGGGTTCCTCACCACCGACAAGTGGAAGGGCGCGGGCGTGCAGCGCCAGCACCAGGCGAACGGCAAGATCGTCAAGGATCTGGGCAGCCTCGGCAGCCTGTCGGCGTTCGTCAACTTCTCCGACCGGCGCGAGCAGGATTACCAGGATCTGAGCTACGACATCATCCGCCGCCGCGGGCTGGGCAACGACAACATTGCCGACAATTATCCGCTCGCGCTGCAGATCGCGAAGGTCGCGCAGAACCAGGCGGCAGCAGCGGCCGGCGCGGCGCAGCCCTGGGCGGGCGTCGGCACCGCGTTTCCGGCCGGGATCGGCACGGTCGACGACGTCTATTTCGACGCCGCGGGCGTCCGTCGCGATTATCTGGGCGGGGTGACGTTCGACGCCAACCTCACCCCCGGGCTGACGCTCAGGACCACCGGCTATTATCACGACAACAAGGGCCAGGGATCGTGGATCACGCCCTATTCGCCGACCCCGGCCGGCGCCGCCAATGCCGATGGCACGCCGATCGCCGCCGCCAGCCCGCTCGGCTTCCGCACCACCGAATATGCGATCAAGCGCGGCGGAGCGCTCAGCAACCTGGCCTATGAAACGGGCGCGAACACGCTCGAACTCGGCGGCTGGTATGAAAGCAACAGCTTCACCCAGGCGCGCCGCTTCTACAGCATGACCGATACCGCGACGCCGAACCGCGACGTGCTGAAGTTCCAGGACAATCCCTATGCGACGCAATGGGACGGCAAATACACCACCGACACGATCCAATATCATGTCGGCGACACGCTCCGCCTCGCCGACGACCGGCTGACCCTCAACGCCGGGTGGAAGGGCTTCACCGTGACCAACCGTGCGATCATGCTGCCCGCGACGACCTCGCCGCTCGCGGTCGGGCGGATCTCCGCCAAGGACTGGTTCCAGCCCCAGGCCGGGCTGCTGTTCAAGCTCGCGCCGGGCACCGAGCTGTTCGCGGACTATAAGGAAAACGTCCGCGCCTATGTCTCGTCGGCGACGACCGGGCCGTTCTCGACCACGCAGGCCGGGTTCAACGCGATCCGCGACCGGCTGAAGCCCGAACGGTCGAAGACCGCGGAAGGCGGGCTGCGCTTCCGCCAGGGCCCGGTCCAGGCCTCGGCAGTCGGCTATTATATCGACTTCTCGAACCGGCTACTCGGCTTTGCCAATGGCGCGGGGATCATCGGCAACCCGGCGACGCTCAACAATGTCGGCAGCGTCCAGACCTATGGCGCGGAGGTCGCGCTGACCTACCGCGTGTTCACGCCGCTGTCGCTGTTCGCGAGCTATTCGTACAACAACTCGCAATATGCCGACGACGTGCTCGACGCGCGCGGCGCCGTGCTGGTCGCGACCGACGGCAAGACCGCGGTCGACAGCCCCGAGCACATGGTCAAGGGCGAGATCGTGTTCGAACAGTCGGGCGTCACCGCACGCGTCGGCGCGGACTATATGAGCAAGCGCTACTTCACCTATCTGAACGACCAGTCGGTGCCGGGCCGCGTGCTCGTCGACGCGAGCATCGGCTACCGCTTCGAGGGGGACGGCCCGCTCCACGGCGTGTCGATCGAGGGCAGCGTCACCAACCTGACCGACAAGGGCTATATCTCGACGATCGGCTCGAACGGCTTCACCGCCAGCGGCGACAACCAGACGCTGCTGGCCGGCGCCCCGCGCCAGGTGTTCGTGTCACTGAAGAAGGGGTTCTGACGCACGGGCCGGATCGGGACTTGGGCGCCCCGATCCGGCCTTTGCCATCAGAACGCGGCTGACAGCCCCGCGAACGCGGTCACGCTGTCGCGGTCGTCGCGCAGCGCATAGCCCGCGACGCCCGCGCGCAGCGACAATGCGCCGGCGACCTGTCCATCGACCCCCATCGCATAGCTCATGTAATTGCGATCGGCGTGTTCGACGCTGCTGGTGAAGCGGATCGGCGCGCCGGTCGGGGTCATCGTCAGGGTGCGGGGATCGTCGTCGAACTCGCGCTCATAGCCTGCCCGCACGAACACGCGGACCGGCTCGCCCGGCAGCGACCGCACGACCGCGCCGAACCGACCGGTCAGGCTCTCGATCTGCTGGCGACCGAACGCCGCCGCGGTCGACAGCCCGCCCGCCTCGGCATAGCCTGCCAGCCGGACGCGGTCATATTGCACCGCCAGATCGGGTCCGAAGGCGAGACCGCCGGTGCGGACCAGGTCGAGCGCGCCCGTGATCCGGCCCGCGACGTAACTGCCGTCGGTCTCGCCGTCATGCGTACGGATCGTCGGCCCGAGCTGCACACTGCGCTGGATCTGGCGATAGTCGATCTCGCCATAGGTCCCGTCCGCCAGCAGCCGGACCGGCCCCAGTTCGCCGCACGCATAGCCGCTCGCGGACCAGGCGCGCGGCTTGTAGCGTCCCGCGCCGTTCTGGAAATCGCCCGTCCCGTCCGAATAGGCGCCCGCGATCCCGACGCCCGAGGCCGCGCCGATCGCGAGGTCCGCACCCAGCGTCCCGCTGAAGCCCCGCTCGGTGATGCCGACGCGCTGCGCCGAGTTGCCGCTGGCGTAATAATGATAGGCCGCCCCGCCGAACACCGACAGCGCGCGACCGTCACGCTGCGACCCGCCGCGTTCGGGCCCCTCGAGCAGATCACGTTGCGCGCGGAACATCGCCTGCGCGGCATAGCCGAGCCCCGCGATCTGCTCGGGCGCCTGGACGAGGCTGGCGATCGCCTGCCCCTGGATCCGCTGCGTGATGCCCGCGGGGTGGACGCTGTCGGCGAGGATATAGGTCTCGTTGGCATTCGGCGTGACGAGCGTCGCGCGCGTACAGGCGAGCGACGAGGGCACGGTGCACGCGACCCCGGTGATGTTGGTGTAGCCATAGGTCGCCGGGCTCGTCACCAGTTCGTTGAACAGCCGGTCGGTATCAAAATACAGCGCGTTGACGTTCGCCGCCGCGAGCGCTGCCGCATAGGTCCGGTTGAACAGCGCGAGCCCCGCCGCGCCGCCGGTCTGCACCGCGAGCGTCACGATCCGCTGCGCGCCTGCGCTTTGCAGCCGGCTGACCTGCGTGGCGAGCTCGGTCGCGGCGGTGGTCAGGATCGCATTGTTGGTGCCGCCCCCGGCCAGGAACGCGAAATAGTCGTTGCCGCCGCCCTGCACATAGACGAGGTCGCGCGGCCCGAACGTGCCGCCCGCGCCGAGGAAATTGGTGATCTGCGTCGTGATCGGAATCGACAGCGCGTTCGCCGCGGTCACGCGTGCGCCGCCGACCGCATAGTTGGTCCCGCCCTGGCCATAGACCGGGGTAAGCGGCAGCCCGAGCCGCGCCGCGACAACTTCGGGGGCGACCGGATCGGGGTTGGTCGTGAAGCTGCCGGCATCGCGCGGCAGCCGCGGGTCGAGCGTCGGATAATAGCCCCCATCGGCCAGGCTGTCGCCGAACACGACCATGCGGTTGACCGGCGCGGCGGCGGCGGTCGCGCCACTCGCGGTCTGGGCCTGCGCGGGGGATGCGATCGCCAGGGTCGTGCCCAGCAGCGCCGCGACGGCGGACGTCGTTTTCATAGATCCTCTCCTGTGCGGCAAGGGGTCGTTGCCCCCTGCTCTGGCACTGTCGTGGATCTGTCACATTGTGACGTCAAGCCGTCTCGCGCGGGGTATCAGCCGTCGAGCTGTGCGCGGGTCGTCGCGCCGACGCGCATCCCGGTCACGCTGACCACGAGCGTCTCCATCTGCGCCTCGACGAACCCCGCGGCAAGAAACGCGCGGATCTCGGTCATCGGCAGCGCGAAGCCGCGCCGCCACGCATAGACCGCCATCCGCCGCAACGCCTCGAGCCGCGGATCGGCGAGCTGCGACCGGCTGCCCAGCCCGAACAGCCCGCCCATCGCGCGCGACACCGCGCCGGGGCTGGCGAGACTGCGCAGCGTGTCGCGCCTGGCGAGCGCGATGACGCTCCATTCGAGCGCGGAAAACCCCGCCGTCTCGTCGGCCGCGTCTCCAGCGAGATCGACCACCAGATCGGCGGCCAGATCCGCAGCGAGGTTCGCGGCCGGATTCACTGGTGCGGCGGCTGCGACCCGCGCGGTGTTGCGCGTGCCACAGGGTGCGGCGAAATGCGTGTCGAGGTCGAGATAGGCCATGAATATCCCCTTTCGGATCGGGCAGCACCGGACCTGCGTCGATGGAGGGTCCATCGGCACGGCATGGGGCAGCGCGGGTACGGTCGTGGTGACGGTGTCGTTCCGACGTCGGAGCAACCTTCGATACCGAGCGGTATACAAACCGATCGACCCGAACGTCAACCGCCTTCTGTACCGGGCGGTAGTTTTTATGCGTCGGGGTTCCCCGCCGCCCCGCCCCGAGAAATTCACTGAGCGACATCAACTTCTCAGGCGGCCGACGACGAACTGTCGCTGGAGTGCGACGAACGCCTGCTGCCCTCCGCCGCCGCCCGCGAATCTGACGCGTTGGGGGAGGAGTTTGCAGCACGAACAGGTTCGCGGGCCACCCGCCCCGGACAGGAGAACGGACATGTCGCAGTCCCCTACCGACCATACCGACGACGCACCCCCGACGACCTGGAAGAAGGGCGACCCGATCGCCGCCGAGGGCCTGCCGACCACGACCGGGGACAGCATCGTCGGCCGCACGGTGACGATCAATCGCCCGGCGGCCGAGCTGTTTGCCTATTTCCGCGACTTCACCAATCTGCCGCGCTTCATGGAAAACGTCGTGTCGATCACCCCGATCGACGCCACGCGGTCGCATTGGGTGGTCAAGGCGCCAGCGGGTCGCACGGTCGAATGGGATGCGGTCGTGACCGACGAAACGCCCGACCGGGTGATCGCCTGGACGTCCGAACCCGACGCCGATGTCGCGAACAGCGGCCGGGTCGAGTTCCGCGACGCCGGCGCGCGCGGCACCGTCGTCACCGCGACGATCGTCTATGATCCGCCCGCCGGCATCGTAGGCAAGATCGTCGCCAAGATGTTCCAGCGCGAACCCGCGATCCAGGCGCGCCGCGACCTGCGCCGGTTCAAGCAACTGATGGAGACCGGCGAGATCGCGACCGGCTCCTTCACCCGCAAACAGCATGACGAGGAGTTCGCCTGATGCGCGCATTGGCATGGCATGGCCGCCACGACGTCCGCGTCGATACCGTCGATGACCCCGAGATCCTCAACCCGCGCGACTGCATCATCAAGGTGACGTCGACCGCGATCTGCGGCTCCGACCTGCATCTCTATGACGGCTATATCCCGACGATGCAGGCGGGCGACATTCTCGGCCACGAGTTCATGGGCGAGGTCGTCGAGACCGGTCCCAAGTCGACGCTGAAGAAGGGGCAGCGCGTCGTCGTGCCGTTCACGATCGCGTGCGGCAGCTGCTATCACTGCGGCAAGCATCAATATTCCGCGTGCGACAACGGCCTGCCTGCGGACAATCAGGACATCGCGCAGGAGCTGTACGGCCAGCCGATGAGCGGGCTGTTCGGCTATAGCCACATGACCGGCGGCTATGCGGGCGGCCAGGCGGAATATGTCCGCGTGCCGTTCAGCGATGTCGGCCCGATCGTCATCCCCGACGGGATCGAGGACGACAAGGTGCTGTTCCTGTCCGACATCCTGCCGACCGGCTGGCAGGCGGCGGAGAATGCGCAGATCGAGCCCGGCGACACGGTCGCGGTCTGGGGCTGCGGCCCGGTCGGGCTGTTCGCGGTCCAGTCGGCATTCCTGATGGGCGCGGAGCGCGTCATCGCGATCGACCATTTCCCAAAGCGGCTCGCGCTCGCCAAACGGTTCGGTGCGGAGACGATCAATTTCGAGGAGAGCGCGGTCTATGAGGCGCTGATGGCGATGACCGGCGGGATCGGCCCCGATGCGGTGATCGACAGCGTCGGGCTGGAGGCGCACGGCTTCTTCGTCGACAACGTCATCGACCAGATCAAGAAGTCGACCTTCCTCGGCACCGACCGCGCACACGCGATCCGCCAGGCCATCATCGCCTGCCGCAAGGGCGGCCGCGTCTCGATGCCCGCGGTCTATGGCGGGCTCGTCGACAAGTTCCCGCTCGGCGCGTTCATGGAGAAGGGGCTGACGCTCAAGACCGGCCAGACGCACGTCCAGCATTACATGCCCGCGCTGCTCAACGCGATCCTCGAGGAGAAGATCGACACGACCTTCCTCATCTCGCACCGCATGGATCTCGAGGAGGCGCCGCAGGGCTACAAGATGTTCCACGACGATCAGAACGAAGTGACCAAGGTCGTGCTCAAGCCCGGCTTCAACTGAGAGGATATCGACCCATGGCTACAGCATCACCAAACGGCAAATTCGCCGTCATCACCGGCGCCTCGACGGGCATCGGTTTCGAACTCGCGACGATCGCGGCGCAGGACGGCTATGACATCCTCGTCGTCGCGGACGAGGCGCTGATCAAGGCGGCGGCGGCCGACTTCCGCCAGTTCGGGACCACGGTAACGGCGCTCGAGGCCGACCTGTCGACCACCGACGGCGTCGACGCGCTGCTCGCGGCGACCAACGGGCGCCAGATCGACATATTGTGCGCGAATGCCGGCCGCGGACTGGGACACGGTTTCCTCGACCAGAGCGTCGCCGACTGGCGCGCGGTGATCGAGACCAACATCATGGGCACGCTGTATCTGGTGCAGAAGGTGCTGCCCGCGATGGTCGCGCGCAACGACGGCAAGCTGCTCGTGACCGGGTCGGTCGCGGGCTATATCCCCGGCGCGTTCCAGGCGGTGTATAACGGGTCGAAGGCGTTCATCGACAGCTTCACCGAAGCGCTCCGCAACGAGATCAAGGATGCGGACGGCGTCACGCTGACCACGCTGATGCCGGGGCCGGTCGACACCGAATTCTTCGACCGCGCCGACATGAACGACACCGACGTCGGCACCGATCCCAACAAGCGCTCGCCCGCCGATGTCGCGCGCGATGGCTGGGACGCATTGATGGCGGGCAAGGGCTCGGTGTTCTCGGGCTGGATGACGAAGCTGCAGGGCGTGATCGCCAATGTCGTCCCCGGCTCGGTCCTCGCCGAGCAGCATCGCAAGATGGCCGAACCCGGCAGCGCGAAGGACTGATTGCCGCCTGACAGAATGCGGCGGGCTTCGGTCCGCCGCATCATTTGCCACGATAAAGATCGGCATGGTAGGTCGGGGGCACAGTCAGGAGCCATCTTACCGTGCCCGATCAGCCGCCGCCGTCCGATACCGTCCCCCCGCCCCTGCCGCTTGACGAGCAGCTCTGCTTCTCGCTCTACGCCGCGACGATCGCGATCAACCGCGCGTACAAGCCGATGCTCGACCAGCTCGGCATCACCTATCCGCAGTTCCTCTTGCTTCAGACGCTGCACGAGGCGGAGGATGGCCGGACGATCGGTGCGATCGCCGAACGGCTTGCGCTCGAACCCAGCACGATCACGCCGCTCGCCAAACGGCTCGAGGCGGCGGGGCTGGTCACGCGGCTGCGCAACCCGGCGGACGAACGGCAGATGCATGTCCGGCTCACCCCGGCGGGCCGGACCTGCTGGGCGGGTACGGGGTGCCTCGGGCCGATGATCGTCGATCGCAGCGGGATGACGCCCGACCGGCTGCGCGCACTCAACGCCGAGGTCACCGCGCTGCGCCGCGCGCTCGGCGATCCGGATAGCGCAATACGCTAGCTGGCGCCGCCGCCGGAGCCGGCGACGTGCAATGCCGACGATGCTTTCCCATATAGGTCAGGCACCTGACACGATCGGGGCACGAACGGAGACGAAGCATGGCAGGCGGCTGGACGCGCGATGGCGCGGTGCAGGATCAGATCGACGATACCGTGATGGATGCGGTGATGGCCGCGCGCGCGCGGATGCCGGTCGGCGAGAGCGAGGAACAGTGCATCGCCTGTGGTGACGACATTCCTGAAGGGCGACGTCAGGCCGTGCCGGGCGTACGGACGTGCATCGCCTGCCAGAGCGGTCGCGATCGGCCCGCGGCCTCGCTGTTCAACCGCCGCGGCAGCAAGGACAGCCAGCTTCGCTGATGCGGATGGCGACGGGGGATCGCGTGCCGCCTGGGTCGGCGCTAAGGGTGACGCCATGCTGACGACGACCGCGCTGCAACCGCTTGCCCATGACCTCGACGAGACTGTGCCCGATTTCGTCGTGATCGACGTCGAGACCGCCTGCGCGCGCGTCAGCAGCATCTGCCAGGTCGGGATCGTCGGCTTCCGGAACGGTGCCGAGGTCTTCGCCTATGAGACGCTGGTCGATCCGCGCGACGAGTTCTACGCGTTCAACACGCGGATCCACGGCATCGCCGCGCATCATGTCGTCGGCCAGCCGAGCTTTGCGGACATCCATGCGACGGTGACCGCGCATCTGTCGGGGCGAACGACGGTCGCGCATTCCTATTTCGACAAGGGCGCGCTCGCCGCCGCGTGCCGCGTGCACGATCGCCCGGCGATCGAGACGACCTGGCTCGACAGCGTCCGCGTCGCCAAGCGCGCCTGGCCCGATCTGGCGAACCACAAGCTCGGGCTGCTCGCGCGCTATCTCGGGATCGAGCATCGCCACCATGACGCGCTGAGCGATGCGCGCGCCGCGGGCTGGGTGATCGTCAAGGCGATCGACCATACCGGGCTGACGCTCGCCGACTGGCTTGCCCCGCCGCGCGTCGCCGGCCCCGCCCCCGCCGCGGCGCTCGACGGGCCCTTGCGCGGCGAACGGATCGCGCTGCTCGGCCAGCCGCGCGACGGGCCGCTCGCGCACCGTGTCGCCGCGCTCGGCGCGCGGGTGATGACCTCGGTCGGCGCGACCACGACGATCCTGCTCGTCGCCGGCCCCGACCCGCAGGCGCGCGCGTTGCGCACGCATCCCGCCCGGCTGAAGGCGGAAGCCCTTCGTCGCGATGGTGGCGCGATCCGGATCCTGGGCGAGGCCGATCTGGACGCGCTGCTCCACCGGGTCTGACGTCGGAACGTGCCGGGGATCGGGTAAAGCTCCGGATTGCGCATGCGGCTGTTTGCCCGGTTCGGCCGTTGGGGGCGCGAACATCAGGAGTTTGACGATGAAGGCCATGACGCTGCGATCGCCCGCGGGGCTCGACACGCTGCAGAACGAAGACCGTGCAGATCCGGGCGTGCCCGGCGCGGGAATGATCCGTGTCGCGCTGCACGGCAGTTCGCTCAACTACCATGATCTGGGCGTCGTCACCGGCCGGATGCCGACCGAGGACGGCCGCATCCCGCTGTCCGACGGCGCCGGCGTGGTCGAGAGCATCGGCGACGGCGTGACCGAATTCGCGGTCGGCGATCAGGTCGTGTCGTGCTTCTTCCCCGACTGGCAGACGGGCACGCCGACGATCGGCGATTTCTCGCGGACGCCCGGCGACGGCATTGACGGCTTCGCTCAGCACTATGTCGTCCTGCCCGCGACCGCCTTCACGCACACGCCCAAGGGCTATGACGCGGTCGAGGCGGCGACGATCACCACCGCCGGGCTGACCGCGTGGCGCGCGCTCGTCGTCGACGGCAAGCTGAAGGCGGGCGACACCGTGCTGCTGCTCGGCACCGGCGGCGTCTCGATCTGGGCGTTGCAGATCGCCAAGGCGATGGGCGCGCGGGTCGCGATCACCTCGTCATCGGATGAGAAGCTCGACCGTGCGCGCGCGCTCGGCGCCGATTTCACGCTCAACTATCGCGACGAGGCCGATTGGGGACGCAAGGTCGTCGACTGGACCGGCGGGCGCGGCGTCGACCATGTCGTCGAGGTCGGCGGCCCGGGCACGCTGGCGCAGTCGATCACAGCGGTCCGTGTCGGCGGGCACATCTCGCTGATCGGCGTGCTGACGGGTAACAGCGGCGAGGTCCCGACCGCCGCGCTGATGGGCAAGCAGGCGCGGCTCCAGGGCCTGATCGTCGGCAGCCGTCAGGAACAGCAGGACTTCGTCCGCGCGATCGACGCGACCGGGATCAAGCCGGTGGTCGACCGCCGCTTCCCGCTCGACCAGCTTGCCGAGGCGTTCGCGCTTCAGCAGAGCGGCGCGCATTTCGGCAAGATCGGCATCGAATGGTAAGCGCAGCGACCGGGTGATCACCCCCGGCGCGGCGGGATCGGTGCCGCGCCGGTCAGCCGCGGCGGGCGGTAGTCGAGCGTGGCATGACCCGTGCTCGGATACCGGACCTTGGACGCCCGGCCCTCCCCGCGCATCCGCCGATCCGCCTCGTCCCAGCCGGGCAGGTCGGCGGTATCGCTGGTCCAGTGGGCGATGCTCGCCTCGTCACACCAGTGCATCAGCTTCGGCATCGCCTTCAGATGCGAGCCATCAGTAATATAGCGCTTCATGTCTGCGGCATCGCGCCAGACCGTCATCGTCCAGAAGGTCAGCGCACGGTCGCGCAGGATGGCCCCGGTGAGATACCCGTCGGCACGCCTCAACTGCGCGGTGGTCCTGAGCGCATCGAGCGCGAACAGCGGCACGAACCGCAGCGCGCGCAGGCGAAGCCGGGTGATGCTGACAAAGGCCATGCGCGACACCTACGCCTGCCCGCATTGCCCAGCAACTGCGCGATCGGGCCTGCGCGGCGGAGCGATGCGCGTGCTGGTTCGTTCGACCCGCATATCCCCCCTAAACTGTACCCAGGACACGAGATTATGAGCGATCCCCGCAGCAGCGCCCCCACGTCCTTTCCGAACGAACCGCAGCAGCCGAGCCCCGGTCTCGAGACCGCGATGCGCAACAAGCCCGATCATGGCGAGGACAGCTATGTCGGCAAGGGGCTGCTGAAAGACCGCGTCGCGCTGATCACCGGCGGCGATTCGGGGATCGGTCGCGCGGTCGCGATCGCCTATGCCCGCGAAGGCGCCGACGTCGCGATCTCCTATCTCGCCGAGGAACAGGCCGATGCCGACGAGACCAAGGCGTGGGTCGAGAAGGCCGGACGCCGCTGCATCCAGCTACCCGGCGACATTCGCGACCGCGATCACTGCGCGGCGCTGGTCGAGCGGACCGTCGCGGATCTCGGCAAGCTCGACATCCTCGTCAACAACGCCGCCGCGCAGACGACCAACGAAGGGCTCGACGGGATCGACGACGACGAGATGCAGGATGCGTTCTCCGCCAATGTCTTCGCGATGATCCGCCTCGCCAAGGCCGCGGTGCCGCACATGAAGCCGGGCGCCGCGATCGTGAATTCGACCAGCGTGCAGGCGAAGATCGCGACCGAGAACATGATCGTCTATTCGACCACCAAGGGCGCGATCGCGAGTCTGACGATCGGACTGTCCAACCTGCTCGCGCCCAAGGGCATCCGCGTGAACTGCGTCGCGCCCGGCCCCGTCTGGACGCCGATCCAGCCGATCGCCAAGGGCGGCGACGAACTTGAGACGCTCGGCCAGAACACGCCGCTTGGCCGCGCGGGCCAGCCGGGCGAGCTCGCCCCGGCCTATGTCCTGCTCGCCTCCGACGAGGGCAGCTACATGTCGGGCGCGCTGCTGCCGGTGACGGGCGGCATGCCGATGCTGTGAGCGCCCGCCCCGCGCTGCACTTTGTCGGGTTTCGCGGCGACGAATACAGCGCCGCGCTGCGCATCTTCGGTCCGCCGGATTTCATCCATATCGGATGGGACCGGTGGGCCCGGCAGGAGGTGATGCCGGGCGACATCGCCGTCTTCGCGCGCGGCACCGCCGACGACGAACCGTCATTCTACAGCGTCCCCGATCTCCGCGAGCGCTGACGCTGCTCCCCCGATTTCTCCAGAACAAAGATCCTTCCATGTCAGACCCCAGCGTCACGACCGACTATTCCGCGCGCGATTCGCGGATCGCGATCAACACCTTCACGACGGTGCTGCGCCGTCCGCAGGTCCCGCATGAGGTCTTCGCGACCTATTGGCGCGACGTGCACGGACCGCTCTGCTCGCGCATTCCCGGGCTCGGCTGGTACGTCCAGATGCATCTCGATCGCACGCAGGACGCGCATCTGTGGCCGGCGATCGACGGGATCGCGCCGTTCGACGACTATGTGCTCGATGGCGGGGTCGAGATCGGCTTTGCCAGCGCCGCGGATCAGGAGATTTTCAACGCCGCCTGCCCGATCTTGTTCGCCGACGAACAGAACATGTTCGCCGCGACCGTCGCCTATGCGCTGCCGCAGGGCTCGCGGACGCTGGTCGACCGGATCGCCAATCCGGTGCCCAATGGCGGGGAGAGCATCGACCGGCTCCACGTCCATTTCGGGATCGGCGACACCGATGCCGCCGGGTTTGCGGACTTCGTGACGCAGTTCGCGCAGACGCTCGCCGCCGACCCGGCGGTGCTGAAGCTGCGGCTGCATCTGCCCGAGCGCTACGACAATGCGGACCCCGCGCCGCCCGCGCCCGATGTCGCGCACACCGTGCCGCCCGAGCGTGAACAGGTCGCGATCCTCGAACTCGCCTTCGAGACACCGATGACCCGCCGCCGCTTCTTCGCCTCGGACCGCTTCACCGCCACGATCGACGGACAAAAGGCGCATATCGGCCATGTCGCGGCGTTCGCGGTCAGCGGCGTCTACACTTATGTCCGCGACGGCGAACTGACCGTCGCGGGCCTGCGCGGCAGCCGCCCTGCGCAGCTGATCGAGCGGCTGGGCGCCGCCAATCAGGTGCAGGACGACGTCCGCAAGCTGCTGCTGACCGGGGCGCTCTGACCCCGGTCAATCAGTGTGCGAGGAAGACGGGGATCGGGCTGCTGGTCAGCATGGTCCGCGTCACCCCGCCGAACAGCGCTTCGGTAAAGCGCAGATGCCCGAACCCGCCCATCACGACATAGCCATATTGCCCGCTCGCGGCGGCGGCGAGCAGCTGTTTGGGCGCGCCGCCGGGCTGGACCTCGATCCGGCGGATGACGGGGTGGATGTCGTAGCGCGACAGATAGGTGGCGGCGTCCTCGATCGGCGACGCCATCGCCCCGTCGTCGACCGAGAACAGCGTGACTTGGTCCGCGAGCCTGAGCATCGGCACCGCCGCGCGCAGCGCCGCCGCGGCGCAGGGCGACCCGTCCCACGCGACGAGCGCGGTCGCCAGGTCGATCCCCCTGGACTCGCCCGGCACCGCAAGCACCGGCTTGCCCGACTTGACGATCAGCTCGCTCGCGGTGCGGCGCATGTCGATCACCGACGGGTTTTCGAGCCGGCGGTTGAGGACGATGACGTCGGCGAGCGCCGCGGCGCGGACGATGCACGCCGCCGCCTCCCCGGTCGCATCGACCCAGTCCCACGCGACATCCTCGCGCGCGAACCGTGCCTCTAGCGTCACCTTGTTGGCACGCTCGCGCGTCGTTTCGTCGGCCAGCACCGCCGCCATCGCATAGCCGGCCTCGCTATAGTCGTTGCCCAGGATCGGCGGGATATAGGTCACGTCGAGACAGGTGATATGCCCCGTCAGCGCCCGCCCGAGATCGAGCGCGGCCTGGAGCCGGGCCTCCTGGCCCTCGTCGTCATGCGCCAGCACCAGAATGTTTTTCATCGGACGCCTTTCGGGTTGGATACAGCCCCGGTGCTAGGCCGTCCGGCGGGCGCGCGTTATTGCGGTTTATACGGATCCGCCGCGGGTCGCGGGGTCGCTGGCCGCTCCGTGAACTCGCGCTCGACGATCGTGATGCGCGCGACCATCGCGACGAAGAACGCGGTCGACCAGCCGAGCAGGATCACGCCATTGGCGCCTTCGATCGCGCCGACGATCCGCCACGATTCCCCGAGCAGCACGTCGCCATACCCGATCGTCGTATAGGTCGCGGTGGAGAAATACAGCGCGGTGCCGAAATCGGCGAGTGCGCCCGTCCCGCTGTACAGCAGCGCATAGGCCCAGATCTCGATCCCATGGACCACGAACAGCGCGGTCGCGGCGCCGATGATCCCGATCACGTCGTGCCAGCGCCGCCGCACGCCGGTCCTGCGCCCCTGCCGCCGGATCACCAGCAACAGCCCGGCCAGCCCGGCAAGATGGACCAGGATGGTGGCCAGCACCATGCCCGTCGCCACCGCGAGCTGGACGAAGAGGTTCATCGGCCGAGCGTAGGGCGGCCGCCTGCGCTTTCCCATGCGGGTATCTACCTAGGCCGGCCCCGGTGCAGGCGGGATGACCACTGTACGCCGATGGCCGCGCGGCGTAGAACCGGGCGACCGGGGAGACAGCAGATGACGGCACGACGCGATGGCGCACGGCGCTACAATTTGGGCGCGATCGCGTTCCACTGGATCATCGCAGCGCTGGTCTTCATCCAGCTCTATGTCGGCTGGACCTTTGCCGACATGCCGCGCGGCGACCTGCGCACCGGCTGGTTCGACTGGCACAAGACGCTCGGCTTCGCGATCCTGCTGCTCAGCATCGCCCGGCTGATCTGGCGGATCGCCAATCCGCCGCCGCCCTTCCCCGCTGCACTCCAGACCTGGGAACGCGTGCTCGCCCGCGCCAACCACGCGCTGTTCTACATCATCCTGATCGGCCTGCCCGCGACCGGGTGGATGTATCTGTCGACGGGCAAGCCCGCGCTGACCAGCAGCAGCACCTCGCTCATCGGCGGCTTGAGCTGGCCGTTCATCCCCGGCCTGCCGCGCGCTGCGCATGAGGGGTTCGAAGAGGCGCACGGCCTGCTCGTCTGGCTGACCTGCGCGCTGCTCGTCCTGCATGTCGGCGCCGCGCTGAAGCATCAGTTCGTCGACCGTATCGGCAACCGGATGCTGCCGTCGGGCGCGCGGGGCGACGCCTGACCACCGCCCCGCCGCCTCAGCGACGCGGCATCCGCGCCGCGGTCGCCTCGATCTCGACGAGGTAATTGGGGCCTGCGAGCGCTGCGACCTGTACCGTCGACCGCGCGACCGTATTGGGGTTGTCCGCGCTCCCGAAGAACTGCTTGAAGCCGTCGTTCATGCCGGCAAAGTCCATCTTGCCGTCGCCGCGCTTCGGGTCGGCGGTAACGAACACCGTCAGCTTGTAGACGTCGGCCATCGTATAGCCATGCTCGGCCAGGATCGCCTTGATCTTCGTGAAGACGCTGACCGTCTGCGTCTTGGTGTCGCCGAACGACTCGACGCCGGTGACCGGTTTCGACGGATCGATCGGCGCGGCGAGCTGCCCCGACAGCACCAGCGTTTCCGCGCCCGCGGGGATCGTCACGCTCTGCAGGATCAGCGACGGCCCCGGCCCGGGATTGGCGTGGCGGACGATCTGCGCGGTTGCCGGCGTCGCGAGCATCGCCGCCGTTGCTAGGCCCAGACCGGCACGGGTCAGTCTGCGCGAGACGCGGTTCACGATCGGTCGCACTGGCATGGTCGTCTCTCCCAAAAATTCGGTGGTCCCGCGCGTCAGCACGCGTCGGGCGTGTGAAGCGCCTTGGTCATCGGCACGAACGGAACCGCGATCCCGTCCGCGTCGACGGTGATTCCGGGCTCCGCGACGAAGCCGTGGCTTTCGTAGAAGGGGACCCCCGACAGCGTCGCCATCAGCGCAAGCTTGTCGAAGCCCGCCTTCCGCGCGGCCGCCTCGCTTGCCGCCATGATCGCCGATCCCACCCCGCGCCGCGCAAAGCCGGGGGCGGTGAACATCGCACGGATCCGCGCCGCGTCCTGCCCCGGTACCAGCAGCGCGGCGGACCGGTCGGCATAGCGGTCGCCGCCGAACAGTGTGGCGAAGCGGCTCCACCCCCCGCACCCCGCCAGCGCGCCGTCGATCTCCGCGACCAGATAGCTGCCGTCGTCGACCAGATCGGTATCGACCCCGAAGATCGTCCGGATCGCACTCGCCAGCGCGTCGGGCGCGTAGAAGCCCTGCCCCAAAGTCGCCGCCGACGTCGCGATCAGCTGCTCCAGCGCGGGGACATCCTCGCGCCGTGCCGCCCGGATCGTCACCCCGCCCGTCGTCGTCCCGCTCATTATCATGCCAACCACGCCGCCACCCGGTCCGGCCGCGCGCCCAGGTCGGCGCGCTGGAGCCCCGCGATCGCGGCGATCGCGTGATGCGCGGACTGGACCGCGCCTTCCTGCCATCCCGGCGTCTGGCTCAGCGCGGCGCTGGCAAAGACGGTGCGGCCCGCGGGCTGGCACAACAGACGATAGCCTTCGGTATCGATATCACCCTCCTGATGTCCCGCCATCCCGACGAACCAGTTCGGCCACGGCCCCAGGCTGTACGGGATCTTGTTCCAGTTGACCGCGACGCCGTTGACCAGGTCCTTGCCATGCCCCGGGTGCAGCCGCTCGACCGCCGCGCGCGCCCGCTCGACCTGGTCGGCGATCGGCAGCTTCGCAAAGCCCTCCGCCCGCTCGCCCGAGGTATAGCAGGCCAGCAGCATCCCGCGCGGACTGAACAGCCCCGCGCTCGGATACCAGATCAGCGACGTCTCGCCGCCGACGAACGAGATGCCGCCATAGATCTGGTCCTGTTCCCAGAAGCGCGGCGAATCGAACGCGACCTTGTTCGAATGGTCGTACACCACGCCCGCAATCGCCTGCGCGACGGGCTTGGCGAAGTCGCAGTCGACCTTGGCGAGCACCGGAAAGGGAATCGTACAGACCGAGAAATCGGCGCGCGCGATCCGGCCGGCGCCCGTCTTCGTATCGCGCCAGGCGATCTCGACGCCATCGGGGCGGTTGCGGATCCGCGTCACGTCGGCGCCGCGCACCACCTTGCGGGTCAGCGCGCGCTCGAACCCCGCCGGGATCCGGTCCATCCCGCCGACCGGCTGGAACATCGTCGCCTGCATGTAGACATTGTCCTCGAACAGCATCGCCGGCAGCTGTTCGTTGGCGAGAAGCCGGTCGAGCGGCATCGGCGCGGGCGGTCGCGCGAAGACGCCGACGCCCGCATCGGGAAACGCCTGGAACCCCGATCGCAACGTCCCTGCGAAATGCCCCGTCGCGTCGAGATCGCCGTACGTCTTGAGGAACGGCAGCAACGCCTGCTTGTCCGCCGCGCTGAGACTCTGGTCGAGCGCGCCCTGGTTGACCGCCTTCATCAGCAGTTCGGCAACATGCCCGCGCGTGTCGTTGATCGCGGTGCGCATCCGCACCTTGTCGCCCTTCTGCCCCATCAGGAAGGCGCTGCGGCTCGAATTGATCTCGACCTCGAGCGGGACGCCGAGCTTGCCGCAATAGCCGAGGATGCGGTGGTGGAAGCTCGGCAACCGCGCCGGCCCCGCATTGAAATAGGCGCCGTCGGAGAAGCGCGCGACCTGGTCCGCCTCGCCGTCCATCACGATCCGGTCGCCGTCGCGCACCGTCCAGTTGCGCCCGCCGACCCGGTCGCGCGCCTCGAGCACGGTGACGTCGAACCCCGCCTGCTGCAGTTCATAGGCGGCAACCAGCCCGGCGATGCCCGCCCCCAGCACGATCACCGACCGCCCCTTGCCAAAGCCGGCGGGCAGGTCGGGCATCGGCGCCGCCGCCGCGACATTGCCCGCGATACCCAGCGCCTCCATCGCGCCGAAGGTCGCGGCCGCGCCGCCCGCCATGCCGATATGCTGTAGGATCGATCGCCGCGTGATCATCTGTGAGTCCGCCCCGTTTGCGCGGCCTCGACCGCGCGTCCCCTGGAAAGTCGCTCACCTTCGCGTCGTCCGTCCTGTTGGCTCGGATCCGCGGCACACTCCCCCGGCGACCGGCGCGTTGCCCGCACCAGCTCGTTATCGTCCGTCCCTGCGTTTTGTTATGTCCGCATGACACCCCAATTGAATCGATCGCGCAAGCAGTTTTTGTCCTGTTTCGCGCGCATCCCGGTGCTATTGTTGCGCGCAAGGAGATTGCGGTATTCCAATCCATCGAACCGCCGCCGCGCGGTGCCGATCCGTCCCTCATGCACGGCGCAGGCCAGGGCAATCGGCAGAGCCTGCGGCAACCCGCACCCGCCATCCCGCGTTAAGCCCGCGCACATGATCAAGGTCGCCAGCTATAATATCCACAAGGGCATCGGTCTCGACCGCCGCCGGAACCCCGAACGCGTGGTCGAGGTGCTACGCGAGATCGACGCCGATGTCATCGCGCTGCAGGAGGCGGATCGCCGGTTCGGCACACGCGCCTGCGTGCTGCCCTATCACCTGCTCGAGGAGCATAGCGACTGGAAGCCGATCCCCGTCAGCCTCAGTGCGCTCAGCATGGGGTGGCACGGCAATGTCGTGCTGGTGCGCAAGTCGGCGGTGATCGTCGACAGCGAGGCGATCCACCTGCCCTCGCTCGAGCCGCGCGGCGCGGTGATGGCCGACGTGCGGACCGCGGGCGGGATGATCCGCGTCGTCGGCATGCATCTCGACCTGTCGGGGCTGTGGCGGCGGCGTCAGGCGGCGGCGGTGCTCGCGCATGTCGACGCCTGCGCGACCCGCCATCCCACCGTGCTGATGGGCGATCTCAACGAATGGAGCGCGGGGTCGGGCTGCCTGCGCGACTTCGGCCGCGACTTCGCGTTTGCCGATACCGGCGCGAGCTTCCATTCGCGCCGCGCGATCGCCCGGCTCGACCGGATCATGGCGTCGCGCGACCTGCGCATCGCCACCTGCGGCGTGCACAGCAGCCCCGCCGCGCGCAAGGCGTCGGATCACTTGCCGATCTGGGCAACGCTGGAACCCGCATGACGCGGACCGTTCCCGTCAGCTATCATCATTGCCCGGTCGGGGGCTGAGCAGGTGCGCGAGAAGGAACTCCGCCTCGCACTGGTCTGCTATGGCGGGATCAGCCTGGCCGTCTACATGCACGGCATCACCAAGGAGATCTGGCATCTCGTCCGCGCGAGCCACGGCCATCATGCCGGTGGCGACCGCGGCACCGGCAGCCAGGCGGTCTACCGCGACCTGCTCGACGAGATCGAGGCGCAGGGCGCGCTCAAGGTCCGCGTGCTCGCCGACATCATTGCCGGTGCCAGCGCGGGTGGGATCAACGGCATCTTCCTCGCCCAGGCGATCGCGACCGGGCAGAGCCTCGATCCGCTCACCGATCTCTGGCTGAGCTCGGCCGATGTCGAGGCGCTGATCGATCCCCATGCCGCGCCGCATTCGCGCTTCTCGAAGGCCTGGGCATTGCCGCTCGCCTGGATGGCGGCGGGGCGCAGCGCGGACAAGGTCCAGACGCTCGACGACACGACGCGCGAGGAGGTGAAGGCCAAGCTGTCGCATTTCGTCCGCTCGCGCTGGTTCGAGCCCCCGTTCGGCGGCGCGACCTTTACCGGGCTGCTGCTCGACGCGTTCGACGCGATGGCCGCCAGCGAGCGCGGGCCGCGGCTGTTGCCGCCGGGCCAGCCGCTCGACCTGTTCGTGACGGTGACCGATTTCACCGGCCATCCCGAACGGCTCAAACTCAATTCGCCCCCCGAGGTGGTCGAGACCGAGCACCGCGTCGTCGTCGACTTTTCCGATCACGGCGCGCCGACCGACAGCCTGGCGGGCATCCCCGAACTCGCCTTTGCCGCACGCGCGACGTCTAGCTTTCCAGGTGCGTTCCCGCCGTTCATGGTCGCCGAGCTCGACGGCGTGCTCGCCGATCGCAAGACGTCCTGGGCGTCGCGCGATGCCTTCCTCAAACGCATCCTGCCCCGCCAGTCGGCGACCAACGGCGCGGATCAGGTCGTGCTGATCGACGGGTCGGTGCTCGCCAATGCGCCGTTCCGCCCCGCGATCGACGCGCTGAAGGAACGCCCGGCGCGCCGCCAGATCGACCGCCGCTTCGTCTATATCGATCCGTCGCCGGGGATGAAGTTCCGCCTCCCGCCACAGAATGGCACGCCGGGCTTCTTCCAGACGATCATCGGCGCGATCAGCGAATTGCCGCGCCAGCAGCCGATCCGCGACAATCTCGACGCGATCGCCGCGCGTTCGGCGCAGATCGACCGGATGCGCGCGATCATCGATGCGATCCGCCCCGATGTCGAGGCGGAGGTCGAGCAGCTGTTCGGGCATACGCTGTTCCTCAACAGCCCGACCGCGGCGCGGCTCGCCAACTGGCGCGCGCGTGCGCAGAAGGCGGCGGCGGCCAGCGCGGGCTATGGCTATGCTGCCTATGGCCATCTGAAGGTCGCAGGCGTGGTCGAGACGCTGACCTCGCTGCTGTTCCACGCCGGCGGCGAACCCGGGCCGCAGCGCTGGGACCGGATCCGCGTGGCGATCGCGACTACCGTGACGGCGAGCGGCGCCGAGGAGATCGGCGCGGCGCATGGCGGTGG
This sequence comes from Sphingomonas sp. CFBP 13714, assembly GCF_014842205.1. NCBI lineage: Bacteria > Pseudomonadati > Pseudomonadota > Alphaproteobacteria > Sphingomonadales > Sphingomonadaceae > Sphingomonas > Sphingomonas sp. CFBP 13714. The sequence continues at coordinate 567,548 of NZ_JACYVG010000002.1, read as the reverse complement.
CGCGAGCCCCGCGACGATCGCGTTCCTGCGACGCTTCGATCTCGGCTTCCGGATCCGCCGATTGCGTCTGATGGCACGCCGCCTGACGGTGCTCGAGGCCGAGGTCGAGGAGGTCGCGCTCGCACCGATCCGCGATGCGATCTACGCATCGCTGTCGGACTATCTCGAATGCCAGCGGACCGATGCGCATGCCGCGCTGCGCCGCGAGGTCCGCACGCTGCGCGACGACGCGATGCCGCTGCTCGACGCATTGGCCGCCTCGCTCGACCTCAACCGCCGCGATGCCGAGACCGATGTGCGGCTCGCGGAGGCGTTCGTCGCGCTCGACCGGCCGGTGCGCCGCTCCATGCTGCTCGCCTATCTCGGCTTCCCCTATTTCGACACCGCGACGCTGCCGCTGCTGCAGGGTGAGGGGCTCGACGAATTCGACCCGATCAAGGTCGACCGGATCGCCCCCGACGACGCGATCGCGATTCGCTCGGGCGGCGCGGAGGCGACGCTGAAAGGGATCCAGTTCAACAGCTTCGGCGCGTTCTTCAGCCGCGCTTACCGCGAGAACGACTATCTCTGGGGCCGGCTGCACGGTGCCGAACGGATGATCGACATCACCGTCTCGACGCTGCCCCCGTCGGTGCGGATGAAGCCCGGCCGTGTCGCCGCGATCAAGCGCGCCGCGTTCCTCGCCATCCTCGACGAGGAGGAGGAACGGCTGACCGCGGTCCCCGGCCTGTTCGCGGATCTGCGCCGCGAGATCGGCTGAAACGGACCGTCCGCGACCGCCGGCCCGGTCCGGAACAGGGTTAAGTTGGCGCAAGGCTGGCCAAAAGCGGACGGCGGCTTTACCCCCGGGCGGATGCAAGGGGATAAGTCATGCAGTTCCTGAAGATCCTGTTCTGGTGCCTGCTGGCGTTCATCGCCGCAGTCTTCACCATCGCCAACTGGGCGACCGTGCCGATCCGGCTCTGGGGCGGCCTGATCGCCGACGTGAATCTGCCGATGCTGTTGCTGGTCACGTTCCTGATCGGGTTCCTGCCGACCTTGCTCTACAATCTCGCGATGCGCTGGCGCCTGCGTCAGCGGCTCGCGACCGCGGAGCGGACGATCCTCGACCTGCGTGCCGCGCATGCCGTGCCGCCGGTGGGCTACCCTACCCCGTCCTATCCGACTCCGTCCTACCCTGAGGAACCGGCCGTCGCGTCCGCCATCCCGCCCGCCGCCGCGCCGACCGCGGTCCCGCCGGGAGTCGCATGATGAGCAGCCCGATCTATGTCGCGATCGACACCCCCGATCTGGCCCGCGCCAAGGCGATCGCCGGGCGCGTCCGCCACCATGTCGGCGGGATCAAGCTCGGCCTCGAATTCTTCTGCGCGCACGGCCAGCCCGGCGTGCATGCGATGGCCGAGTTCGACCTGCCGATCTTCCTCGATCTCAAGCTGCACGACATTCCCAATACCGTCGCCAAGGCGGTGCAGGCGCTCGGCGGGCTCGCCCCCGCGATCCTGACCGTTCATGCCAGCGGCGGTCGCGCGATGCTCGAGGATGCGAAGGCCGCCGCGCCGGTCGGGACCAAGGTCATCGCGGTGACGATGCTCACCAGCCTCGATGCCGCCGATCTCACCGCCACCGGGATCACCGGCAGCGCGCACGACCATGTCGCACGGCTGACCGAACTGGCGCGCGACTCCGGGGTCGACGGCATCGTCTGCTCGGGCGCCGAAGTCGCCGCGGCCAAGGCGATCTGGCCCAAGGGGTTCTTCGTCGTGCCCGGTGTCCGCCTGCCCGACGGCCATGTCGGCGATCAGAAGCGCGTCGTCACCCCGCGTGCGGCGCTCGACGCCGGCGCCTCGATCCTCGTGGTCGGTCGCCCGATCACCCAGGCCGAAGACCCCGACACCGCCGCCCGCGCGATCGCCGCGACGCTCTGATTCCCACCGTCCACCGGCATCTCGATGCTCTACCCCCGTCATCCTGACGATTTACCCCCGTCTTCCTGACGAAAGTCAGGATCCAGAGTAACGCACGCTGGCGGCCATGGCTCTGGATCCTGACTTTCGTCAGGATGACGGACGGTTTGCGGGACAGGTTCACGCCGCCTCCGCCGAAAGGCACCGAAGGAACACCATGACTACCGCCAAGATCTGCGGCCTCTCGACCCCCGCGACGCTCGACGCCGCGATCCGGCACGGGGCGAGCCATGTCGGCTTCGTCTTCTTCCCCGCCTCACCGCGCCACGTGACCTTCGACAAGGCCGCCGAACTCGCCGCGCGCGTGCCCGGCCATGTCGCCAAGGTCGGCGTGTTCGTCGATCCCGAGGACGAGATGCTCGAACAGGCGATCGCGTCCGCGGCGCTCGACGTGCTGCAGCTCCACAAGGTCACGCCCGCACGCGCCGCCGCGATCCGCGCGCGGTTCGGGATCGAGCTATGGGTCGCCGTGGCGGTGCGCACGCGCGGCGATCTCGACGGCGCGCATGCGTTCGTCGGTGTCGCGGATCGTATCCTCTACGACGCGAAAACCCCCGATTCGGCCGCGCTGCCCGGCGGGATGGGGCTGCGCTTCGACTGGGACCTGCTCGACGGGTTCCGGCATCCGTTGCGCTGGGCGCTGTCGGGCGGGCTCGACCCGGCGAATGTCGCCGAGGCGATCCGGCGGACCGGCGCCGAGCTGGTCGACGTGTCCTCGGGCGTGGAGAGCGAACCCGGCACGAAGGACGACGCCAGGATCGCGGCGTTTCTGAAGGCAGTCGCTGCGCTCTAGCACCACCCCGGCGAAGGCCGGGGCCCAGTTGGGGACGGTGCATTGCCGGGTCCTGCCCGTCACCACGACCTTCCCGACTGGACCCCGGCCTTTGCCGGGGTGGTGCGTATCGGAAACGCTAGGGGTGACAGCGTTTTCCGAAATGCTAAAGCGCTCCGCATGAACGCTACCCCTGCTCCCAATTCCTACCGCGCCCAGCCCGACGAACGCGGCCATTTCGGCGATTTCGGCGGCCGTTACGTCGCCGAGACGCTGATGCCGCTCGTCCTCGAACTCGACGAGGCGTATCGCGCCGCCAAGGCCGACCCTGCGTTCAAGGCGCAGTTCGACGACCTGCTCGAACATTATGTCGGCCGCCCGAGCCCGCTCTATTACGCCGAACGCCTGACCGAGGCGCTGCGTGAATCCGCTCCCGAAGGCATGGGCGCGCAGATCTGGTTCAAGCGCGACGAGCTGAACCACACCGGCGCGCACAAGATCAACAACTGCATCGGCCAGATCCTGCTCGCGATCCGGATGGGCAAGACGCGGATCATCGCCGAGACCGGCGCGGGCCAGCACGGCGTCGCGACCGCGACCGTCTGCGCGCGCTTCGGCCTGCCCTGCGTAATTTACATGGGCGCCAAGGACGTCGAGCGTCAGGCGCCCAACGTGTTCCGCATGAAGCTGCTCGGCGCGGAAGTCCGCCCCGTCACCAGCGGCGCGCACACGCTGAAGGACGCGATGAACGAGGGGATGCGCGACTGGGTCGCGAACGTCCACGACACCTTCTACATCATCGGCACCGCGGCTGGCCCGCACCCCTATCCCGAGATGGTCCGCGATTTCCAGTCGGTGATCGGCACCGAGGCGCGCGCGCAGATGCTCGACCGCGTCGGCCGCCTGCCCGACCTGCTCGTCGCCGCGATCGGTGGCGGATCGAACGCGATCGGGCTGTTCCACCCGTTCCTCGACGATGCCGATGTCGCGATGCTCGGCGTCGAGGCGGCGGGCCACGGGCTCGACAAGCAGCATGCGGCGAGCCTCGCGGGCGGCTTCCCTGGCGTGCTCCACGGCAACAAGACCTATCTGTTGCAGGACGAGGACGGCCAGATCACCGAGGCGCATTCGATCTCGGCAGGGCTCGACTATCCCGGCATCGGCCCCGAACATGCCTGGCTGCGCGACATCGGCCGCGTCGACTATGACAGCGCGACCGATCAGGAGGCGCTCGACGCGTTCCAGCTGCTCTGCCGGACCGAGGGCATCATCCCCGCGCTCGAACCAAGCCACGCGATCGCGACGGTGACGAAGAGGGCGCGCACGATGCGGCAGGACCAGATCATCCTCGCCAATCTGTGCGGCCGCGGCGACAAGGACATCTTCACCGTCGCCGAAGCGCTCGGGGTGGCGATTTGAGCCGCCTCGCCGCCACCTTCGCGCGCACCGCGGCCGAGAACCGCGCCGCGCTCGTCGCGTTCGTCACCGCGGGCGATCCCTCGACCGCCGCGACACCGGCGATCCTCGACGCGCTCGTCGCGGGCGGCGCGGATGCGATCGAGCTCGGCATGCCGTTCACCGACCCGATGGCCGATGGCCCCGCGATCCAGGCTGCCAATATCCGCAGCCTCGCGCAGGGGACGCGCACTGCGGACATCCTTGCGATCGCCACCGCCTTCCGTGCCCGCCATCCCGAGACGCCGCTGGTGCTGATGGGATACGGCAACCCGATGCTGCGGCGCGGCGCCGACTGGTTCGCGCAGGCCGCGGCGGCTGCGGGCGTCGACGGCGTGATCTGCGTCGATGTGCCACCCGAGGAGGATGATGCGCTCGGGCCGCAGCTGCGCGCCGCCGGGATCGACCTGATCCGCCTCGCCACCCCGACCACCGACGCGGCCCGGCTGCCGACCGTGCTCGATGGCGCGAGCGGGTTTCTCTATTACGTCTCGGTCGCGGGCATCACCGGGCTGCAACAGGCGCAGCAATCCTCGATCGAGGACGCGGTCGCGCGGCTGAAGGCGCAGACCGACATCCCGGTCGCGGTCGGCTTCGGCATCCGCACCCCCGAACAGGCGGCGAACGTCGCGCGCGTCGCCGATGGCGTCGTGGTCGGCTCGGCGATCGTCGAGCTGGTCGCCCAGCACGGCACCGCTGCGGCGGAGCCCGTCCGCGCCTATATCACGTCTCTCGCCGATGCCGTCGCGTCCGCCAGAAAGGAAATTCGCATGGAGATCGGGGCATGAGCTGGCTCAACAGCGTCCGCAACGTCCTGCCGTTCGTCGCCAAGCGCGAGACGCCCGAAAACCTCTGGCACAAGTGCAAGGGCTGCGGGCAGATGGTCTTCACCAAGGAGCTGGAGGAAAATCTCCACGTCTGCCCGAAATGCGACCATCACGACCGCATCGGGCCGAAGATCCGTTTCGCACAGCTGTTCGACGAAGGCAGCTGCAGCGAGCTGCCCGCGCCGCCGGTGCCCGAGGATCCGCTCAAGTTCCGCGACCAGAAGCGCTATACCGATCGCCTCAAGGCCGCGCGGACCGACAACAGCGAGCGTGACGCGCTGGTCAATGCCCGCGGCGCGATCGACGGCCACCGCGTCGTCGTCGGCGTGCAGGATTTCGGCTTCATGGGCGGATCGATGGGCCTCGCGGTCGGCGAAGCGTTCGTCCGCGGCGTCGAGGCAGCGATCGAGGATCGCGTGCCCTATGTGATCTTCACCGCCAGCGGCGGCGCACGCATGCAGGAGGGTATCCTCAGCCTGATGCAGATGCCGCGCAGCACCGTCGCGATCCAGATGCTCCACGACGCCGGCCTGCCCTATATCGTCGTGCTGACCGACCCGACGTCGGGCGGCGTGATGGCGGCCTATGCGATGCTCGGCGACGTCCAGATCGCCGAACCCAAGGCGACGCTCGCCTTCACCGGCCGCCGCGTGATCGAGAGCACGATCCGCGAGAAGCTGCCCGAGGATTTCCAGACGTCGGAATATTATCTCGAACACGGGATGATCGACATGGTCGTCCACCGGAAAGACCTGCGCGAACAGCTCGGCACCGTCATCGGTTATCTGAGCGCCCGCGAAGCGGCGTAACCTACCCCCTCTCCCCTCGGGGGAGAGGGTCGGGGTGAGGGGCAGCCCAGCACTGCTGCGCCCGGAACAGCCCCTCACCCCAAGCCCTCTCCCCGAGGGGAGAGGGAGTTAGAAGAATGCCCGACCACGCCACCTCCTCCTCCCCCGCCGTCCAGGCGCAGCTCGACTGGCTGACCGCGCTGTCCCCCGGCGCCGACATCCTCGGCCTCGAGCGCATCACCGCGTTGCTGTCGCGGCTCGGCGATCCGCATCGGTCGCTGCCGCCGGTGTTCCATGTCGCCGGGACCAACGGCAAGGGATCGACCTGCGCGTTTTTGCGCGCCGCGATCGAGGCGGCGGGGCTCGACGTCCATGTCTATTCGAGCCCGCACCTCGTCCGCTTCAACGAACGCATCCGCCTCGCCGGCCGGCTGATCGACGACGATGCGCTCGCCGCGCTGCTGTCCGAGGTGCTCGACCACGCCGCGGACCTGCAGGCGAGCTTCTTCGAGGTCACCACCGCCGCCGCCTTCCTCGCCTTCGCGCGCACGCCCGCCGCGGCGACGATCGTCGAGGTCGGGCTGGGCGGCCGGCTCGATGCGACCAACGTCATCCCGAACCCCGTCGTTACCGGCATCGCCGCGCTCGGGATCGACCATCAGGCGTTTCTCGGCGACACGCTGCTGGCGATCGCGGGCGAGAAGGCGGGCATCGCCAAGCGCGGCGTGCCGCTGGTGACGATGGATTATGCCCGCCCGCTTCGCACCCGGATCGCCGGAATCGCCGAGGCGGCGGGCGCTCCCGTCCTCGCGCGCGGCACCGCCTGGACGAGCGAGACGACGCGCACGACGATGCGCTACACCGATGCGGACGGCACGCTCGTCACCAACCGCCCGCGGCTGGTCGGCCTGCACCAGTCGCGCAACCTCGCGCTCGCGATCGCGATGCTGCGGCATCAATCCGCGCTCACGCTTCCCGACGCCGCGATGCGCGCCGCCGCGGACGCCGCGCACTGGCCCGCGCGGATGCAGCGGCTGTCCGACGGCCCGCTCCACGCACGGTTGCCCGCGGGCAGCGACCTGTGGCTCGACGGCGCGCATAATCCCAATGCCGCACAGCCGGTCGCGCGCGTGCTGCGGACGCTGGCGGCAGGCCGTCCCGCGACGCTCGTACTCGGCATGCTCGCGAACAAGGATGCCGACGCGGTGCTCGACATTCTCGGCCCGCAGGTCGGCCACGTCATCGCGCTTCCCGTCCCGGGTCATGCGCATCACGCTCCCGACGCGCTGGCGGCGATCGCCCGACGCGCCGGGTGCGGCGCAGAGACCGCCGCGACCCCCGCCGAGGCGCTCGACCGCATCGCCGCGCAGGGTGACACGCCGCAGTTCGTGCTGATCGCCGGTTCGCTCTACCTCGCGGGCGAAGTGCTCGCGGGCAACGACGAGCTGCCGCACTGATACCTTATTGCTATTGACTATCAATAACGAACAAGCGACCTTGGTCTTGTAACCACGGAGTCGCGTATATGACCGATGCCAACCGCTTTGCCGGCACGACGCTCGCCAGCATGACGACGGTGCTGCCGCATCCGCTGCCGCCCTGCGAGAATGCGCGGATCGCGCTGTTCGCGATGCGCCGGATGGGTGCGAACGGGCTTGGCGACGCGCGCGCCGCGCACACGCTGTTCACCGCGTTCGGACAGGGGTTTCGCCGGCCGCTGATCCTGATGCGCGCGCTGATGGCCGATCTCGCGGGCAGCGCGGCGGGGACGATCGCGATCGCGCCCTGCTGCTGCGCGCGGATGACGCCCGCGGAGGCGGCATTGCTGTCGATCCTCGCGCGGGTCGAGACCGCGCCCGACACCGCGCGGCTGCTGATGACCGACCTGCTCGGCGTCCGCCGCGTCGACGGCGTCCTCACCAGCGCCGCCGCAGTCGCCGCCGCCTTCGCGGACGAGGGGCGCCCGGTTACGGGTTGAGCCGGGCTAGACCGGCTCGCCCGCGCGGGCGTCGCCTTCCCCCTCGACGCCGGCGCTGCCGATCGAGCGATCGATCATGCCCGAACGGCACATCCACCAGAACAGCGCCACGCCCGGGAGGGCGAGCGCCGTCGTCAGCAGATAGAAGTCGACATAGCCGATCGCCTCGATCAGCGCGCCCGCCGTCGTGCCCGTGACGATCCGGCCGACGATGCTGGCGGCCGCCGAAATCAGCGCGAACTGGGCAGCGGTGAAGCGCAGGTCGCACAGCGCGGAGAAATAGGCGATGACCACGACTCCGCCAAAGCCGCTTGCGGCATTCTCGAAACCGATCGCGGCCGCCATGCCGAGATTGGAATGGCCCGATGCCGCCAGCGCCGCGAACGACAGGTTCGATACCCCCATCAGCACCAGCGACAGCAGGACGGACCGCTTCATGCCCATCCGCGCATAGAGGATACCACCGATCAGGATCCCGACGAGATAGGCGATGAAGCCGATGCCGACGTCATAGAAGGCGATCTCGTCGCCGGTGAAGCCCAGATCGTCGAACAACAGTCGCAACGTCAGGTTCGCCAGCGTGTCGCCGACCTTGAAGATCAGGATGAAGGCGAGGACGACGAACGCGCCCTCCCGCGAAAAGAACTGGACGAAAGGCCCCCAGATCGCCCGAAGCCCCTCGGCAAGGCCGCGGCGTTCGATCGTCGGACGACGGCGCTGCGGCTCGCCGAGCACTAGCCCGGCAATGACCGCAGGCAGTGCGAACATGGCGCAGGCGAGATAGGCGGCGCTCCACCCGGCCCGCTCAGCAACGACCAGCGCCAGCGCACCCGCCCCTGCGGAGCCGATCCGCCAGCCATATTGGCTCATGCCGGACCCGACGCCGAGCTGCCGCGGCTCGAGGATCTCGATCCGGAACGCATCGATCACGATGTCGAACGTCGCTCCGGCTGCGCCGACCAGGATCGCGGCGGTGGCGGTCTGCGCGATGCTCGCCGCCGGATCGACCAGCGCGAGATTGACCAGCGCCGCAACAACCAGCGCGGCGGTCAGGATCAACCACGATACCCGCTGCCCCAGCCGGCCAATTACGGGCAACCGCACGCCGTCGACCATCCAGGCCCAGAGGAATTTGAGGTTATAGACGAGGAAGGCGAGGCTGAACGCGGTCACCGTCTTCTTGTCGATGCCGCTTGCCGCGAGGCGCGTCGTCAGCGTCGCGCCGATCATCGCATAGGGAAAGCCCGACGAGATCCCCAATGCCAGTGCCGCCAGCGGCGCTCGCTCGAAATAGGGCCGCACGCCGTCACCCCAGCTCTTGGCTGCCATCTCGTCCATCGCCCTACGCTCCCACTCACTTGGGCGGGACCCTAGCGGCAATTTGCGGATGCGCTACCCGTCAGCCGATCAGGCCGCCGCGCGCGCCGTCAGCCGGGCGCGCTGAACAGTCGCAGGCCCGAGGGCAGCTTCTTGGGCTCGCTCCCCGCCATCCGTGCCTCGATCGCCGCGATCGCGGCGAGCAGGTCGCGCTGCGAATAGGGCTTGGACAGACAGCCCGCGGCCAGCGTCGTCGCCTCGACCGGGCAGTTGCCCGTAACGAACAGCACCGGCACACCCCGCTCCAGCGCAGCCCGCGCGACGTCGAGCCCCGATCCGTCGCTCAGGCTGACATCGGCAAGGATGAGGTCGATCGCAGACTCGCTTTCGATCACCGCCAATGCATCGCTGACCCGGTCGACCGTCGCGACCACGGTGAATTTCGATTCGGTCAGGAAATATTCGGTGTCGAACGCGACCAGCGGTTCGTCCTCAACAACCAGCAAGCGGATGATCAGCCGCTTCTTCTTTGCGAACAGCATCGACATCACGCCCCTTCGCGCAACGAATGGTCGTTACGCCCATGCGACATAACGCACCGCACCACGAAGGGACGCAAATATTTTCGCGCTGCACCCCGATCCATAGTATCAGCCGCGCCATGACGACTTCAAAAGACGATAACCCGACTGCCAGCCCGTCGAACGACGCGCCCGCAACAGCTCCTGCAGCCCCCATCAAGGGCGATCGCATCGCCAAACTGCTCGCCCGCGCGGGCGTCGCATCGCGCCGCGACATCGAACGGATGATCGCCGAGGGACGCGTCGCGCTCAACGGCACCACGCTCGACACGCCGGCGACGATCCTGCGCAACCTTTCCGGCGTCACCGTCGACGGCGATCCGGTCGAGGCGCCCAGCGCGGCACGGCTGTTCCTCTACCACAAGCCGACCGGGCTGCTCGTCACCGAGCGTGACCCTGCTGGCCGGACGACGATCTACGACCGCCTGCCGCGCGAACTGCCGCGACTCGTTCCCGTCGGCCGGCTCGATCTCAACACCGAGGGGCTGTTGCTGATGACCACCGACGGTGGTCTCAAGCGCCAGCTCGAACTCCCCGCGACCGGCGTCGAGCGCGCCTATCGCGCGCGCGCCTATGGCAACATCACCCAGCCGCAGCTCGAGGAGCTGATCGAGGGGATCGAGATCGAGGGCGTCCGCTACGGCTCGATCAACGCCAATATCGAACGCCGCACCGGCGCGAACGTCTGGATCGAGATGATCCTGACCGAGGGCAAGAACCGCGAAGTCCGCCGCGTGCTCGAACATCTGGGTCTCCAGGTCTCGCGCCTGATCCGCACCCGCTACGGCCCGTTCGTGCTCGGCGACCTCGCCCCCGGCCAGATCGGCGAAGTGCTCCAGCACGACGTCGTCGCCTTCCAGAAGGAGCTCGCGCGCGGCAAGCCCGAGGGCCCCGGGGCGCGTCCGAACATCGGCATCAGCGCCAGTGCCGGCGCGGGTGCGGGGATCGGCGCCAAGTCGCCTCAGCGCGGCGCCAATGCGCCCCGCCCCGCCCCCTCGGCCCGGCCCGCGACCGCGGCACCGCGCCAGCCCGCGCGCAGCCCCTATGCGGCGCCGGCAAGCTCCGGCTTCTCGAGCGGCGCACCACCGGTCGATCGCGCCGCACGGCCGGCCCGCCCGGCCCGGCCCGAACGGATCCGCCCGACCGCGGCGATGGTCCGCGGCGACGTCACCGATCCCTGGGCCAAGCCCGATGCGCGCGGCGGCAATCGTGCGGCCGCAACGCATCACGCCCAGCCGACCGGCGCCGGCACCGGTCGTCCGACCTATCGCCAGGAGCGCGCGGACCGCGGCGAGGAGCTGAGCACCAGCCCCAAGATCAAGCATTTCCGCGCCGCCAAGCCGCCCCGCGACCGCGCCGCCCCGACCCGCGTCGGCGGCGGGGGCAGCGGGGGCACGACGGCCCCGCGCCGTCCCGACTCGCCCCAGCGCCAGGACCAGCGCCAGGACCAGCAACGCGGCTTCCGCCCTCAGACGGACGACTCCCGCGCGCGGACCGGTCTCGACAAGCGTGCCGCGCGCAGTGCCGCGGGTCGCCCAGGCGCGGATCCCCGCCCGCCGCGCGACGCCGCACCGCGCCCCGAACGCGGCAGCCGTCCGCCCGCACCCGGCAAGGGACCATCAGGGGGGCGCGGTCACCCGCCCCGCGCACCACGCGGAGGTAAACGCTGATGCGGATCATCGCAGGCCAGTATCGCGGTCGCCAGATCGTCGCGCCCAAGGGTGACGCGACCCGCCCGACCGCCGATCGCATGCGCGAGGCGCTGTTCTCGATGCTGACCAGCCGGGTCGGCAGTTTCGAAGGCCTCGCGGTCGCCGATCTCTTCGCAGGCTCGGGCGCGCTCGGGATCGAGGCCTTGTCGCGCGGTGCCGGGTCGTGCCTGTTCGTTGAGCAGGACAAGCCCGCGCTCGATGCGCTGAAGGCCAATCTCGCCAAGCTCGGCATTCGCGGCGACGTCCGCGCGACCTCGGTGATGGCGATGGGCCCCGCGCCCGCGCCCCTCGACATCATCCTGATGGATCCGCCCTATGACACCGGGGCAGGCCTCGTCGCGCTCGACAAGCTCGCCCGGCTCGGCTGGACCAGCCCGGCGACGTGGATCAGCCTCGAGACCGCGAAGGCGGAGGTCGTCCAGCTGCCGGGCTTCGAGGTCGACGCCACGCGCGTCCACGGCAAGGCGCGGCTGACGCTGCTGCGCCCCGCCTGACGTAACGGTCTCCCGCGCAAGCGGGAGACCCCGTCCTAGGCGGCGGCGCGGCGCCCGACGATCAGCAGCCCGCCAAGGCTCAGCACCCCCGCGGCCATCAGATACACCCCGACCAGCCCGAGCCCGCGCGGCGCCAGCGCCTCCGCCACGATCGGCGCGAGCGCGCCGCCGAGCACGCCGCCAAGGTTGAACGTCATCGACACGCCGGTGTAGCGCACGCCCGTCGGAAACAGGCTCGGCAGCCACCCGCCGAGCGGGCCATAGGCGAACCCCATCACGAACAGCGCGCCCGACAGCCAGAGCGACACCGTGACCAGCGATCCCGACCCCAGCATCGGCCCCATCAGCGCGCCGACGACGACGCAGCCGGCAAACCCGATGCCGAGCATCCGCGCCGCCGTATAGCGATCCGCCAGCACGCTCGCGAGGATCACCCCCGCCGCCAGGAACCAGATCGCGACCAGCTCGACGCCAAGGAACGCCTCGCGCGAATAGCCGAGCGTCTTGGTGCCGTAGCCGAGCGCGAATGCGGTCGCGAGATAGAAGAGCGCGAAACACGCGATCACCCCGAACGTCCCCGCCAGCGTCGCGCGCAGATGCCGCGTCAGCAGCTCGGCGATCGGCACGCGCGGGATCGCCTCGGTCTGCTCCGCTTCCAGAAACGCGGGCGTCTCGGTCAGCTTCAGCCGCACCCACAGCCCCAGCCCGACCAGCACCGCGCTGACCAGGAACGGGATCCGCCATCCCCAGGCGAGGAACTGCGCCTCGTCGAGGACCAGCCCGATGATCAGGAACAGTCCGTTGGCCGCGAGAAACCCGACCGGCGCGCCGAGCGGCGGGAACATCCCGAACGTGTTGCGCCGGTGCGGCGGCGCATTCTCGACCGCGAGCAGCGCGGCGCCACCCCATTCGCCGCCCAGCCCCAGCCCCTGCCCCAGCCGCATCAGGCAGAGCAGGGCCGGCGCCCACCAGCCGACCTGCGCATAGGTCGGCAGGAACGCGATCGCGACGGTCGATCCGCCCATCAGCAGCAGCGACGCGACCAGGGTCGACTTGCGCCCGACCCGGTCGCCGAAATGCCCGAACAGCACCGCGCCCACCGGCCGCGCAACGAACGCCAGCCCGAACGTCGCATAGCTCAGCAGCAGCTGCGCCGACGCCGACTGGCCCGCGAAGAACAGCGGCCCGAACACGAGCGCCGCGGCGGTCGCGTAGATGTAGAAGTCGTAGAATTCGACCGCGGTGCCGACCAGGCTGGCGGCGAGGATGCGGCGGCTGGACCTAAGCGTGCTCATGCCGCGTGCATCGCCGCCCGCCGCCGCCCCGTCAATCGCGCGCTCGGCTTTAGCGCCCCAAGGCGTGCGCCACCCCGAGCAGCATCCAGTACAGCCCGCCCGACAACAGCATCGCGACCGGCAGCGTCATGATCCACGCCAGCCCCATGTTCACCAGCGTCCGCCGCTGCAGCCCGCCGCCATTGGCGACGCTCGCGCCCGCGACGCCCGACGACAGGATATGCGTCGTCGACACGGGCAGGCCGAACCGGTCCGCCATCAGGATCGTCGCCGCCGCGACCAGCTCCGCCGACGCGCCCATGCCATAGGTCAGATGCGACTTGCCGATCCGTTCGCCGACGGTGACGACGATCCGCTTCCACCCGACCATCGTGCCGAGCCCGAGCGCGAGCGCGACCGTGACCTTCACCCAGATCGGGATGTAGCGCGTCCCCTGCTCCAGCCCGCCGCCATAGGTTTTAAGCTCCGTGATCTCCTGCGCAGTAAAGCGCGCCTGCGCGGTCTTGTCCGCCGCGACCAGCTTGGTCGTGTCGAGCACGAGGTACATGTCGTTGCGCAGGTTCGACGTCGCCGCCGCGGGCACCTTGCCGAGCGAGCCATAGCCCTCGATCCGGCGGGTGACGTCGTTCGACAGCGTGGCGAGCGCGCCATAGACGACGGGCTCGGCGACCTGCTTGGATTTCAGCGCGGTGGTGACGCGCGCGCGGGCGGCCTCGACCGTCGAAGGCGTGCCGTCGGCATGTGCAGCAAAGGCCGACGACGCCGCGCGGGCACTCTGGACGAACGCCGGCGTCGCGCTTTCGGGCATCGTCCGGTTCAGCGCATAGGCGGTCGGCGCGCAGCCGATCAGGATGAGCATGATCAGCCCCATCCCCTTCTGCCCGTCATTGCTGCCATGCGCGAAGCTGACCGCGGTGCAGGTGCCGATCAGCAGCGCACGGATGCCGCGGGGCGGCGGCGTATCGCTCTCGGGCGCCTCGTACAGCTTGCGATCGCGCAGGAAGCGCTTCATCACCAAGAGCATCAGCAGCGCGCCGACAAAGCCGACCACCGGGCTGAACGCGAGCGCGGAGAGCACCTTGGTCACCTGCGCCATGTCGACGCCCGACGTGCCGTCCGCGCCGCCGTTGATCAGCTGGTTGGCGAGCCCGACGCCGAGGATCGAGCCGATCAGCGCGTGGCTCGACGAATTGGGCAGCCCGACCGCCCAGGTCGCGAGGTTCCACAGGATCGCCGCGAGCAGCAGTGCGAAGATCATCGCGAACCCGCCCGCGCTGCCGACGTTGAGGATCAGGTCGACCGGCAGCAGCGTGATGATTGAATAGGCGACCGCGCCCGACGACGTCATCACGCCGACGAAGTTGAAGAATCCCGACCAGACGACCGCGAGCGGCGCGGGCATCGAATGCGTGTAGATGACCGTCGCGACCGCATTGGCGGTGTCGTGGAAGCCGTTGACGAATTCGAACCCGAGCGCGATCAGCAGCGCGAGCCCGAGGAACGCAAACGCACCGACCGCAAGCGTCTCGCCAACCTGCGCGGTATCGGTGGCGATGCTGAACCCCGCATAGGCCAGCCCCCCCAGCAATATTGCCAGAAAGATCCAGCGCCCGGCCGGATGCAGATCATGATCGAGCCGCGGTCCGCTGCGCGGTGCGCGGTCGATCGCGTCGACCGTTAATGGGGAAGTAGCCATGATCGCGCAGTCGGCCCTAACGATTACAACTTTATGACAACGCGATGCATCGCCGCGCGGCGATACCAGAATGACACAGTGACGAACCCCGCGCAGCGCGCAACCGCCCATGATCCTCCCCCGCCAGGGGGGGGCAGGCACAGCCTGACGGCGGGGGAGGACCGCCGCGCCTTTGACAAAGCGGTCCTCCCTCGATCGCGCATCGGATCAAGCGCGAAGACGCTACCCCGTCACCGCCCCGCGAGGCTTGCCAGCTGCGTTCCGTTGCGCGTCAGCAACGCGGCGGTCTGCACCGTGGCGTCCTGCATCATTTCCGCGCGGCACCGACGCGACTCGGCAAAGGCATTCAGCCCGCCGGTCCGCGGGGCGCAGGTCCGGTTGACCGCCGACTGCACGCGACGCGCGAGCACGCGCCGGCCGGCGTCGCTGGCCAGGTCTAGGCCGGCATGCGAGACACGGATCGTGACGGGGTCGCGCACCGGATCGGCGGCAGCGCCGGTCGCAAAAAGGCACGCGGAAGCGATCGCCGCCGAAGCGACGCTGTGGAGGATCTTCATGATGACGTCCTTTGCTGGTCCTGCGGTCCGCAGGCACACCGCCTGCGCGCGACTATGGCTGACCGTCGGGAGGACCGTCTATGCGCGGCCTCTCCGACGAAGACCCTCGTCGCTGCGCACGCCCTACGCCCGGATCGTTACGCGCCCGCGACGGTTTGGCGACGGTTCGTCGGTCGCCCCGCGATTTCGATCACCCCGCACCTGGGTGGCGACCGAACGCGCGCTCACATCCCCGGATAGCGCGCGAATTCGGGCAGGCTCGCCAGGTCCGCCATCCACGCCAGCCGCTCCGCGACCTGGATTTGCGCGCCCGGTGCGACCGACTCGGGATCGTCGAGCGTGCACGACTGGATGTCGATGATCCCCGGCAGCGCGACCGGGTTGGTGTAGAACAGGCCCGTCCCGCACGTCCCGCAGAACAGCCGCCGCCCGTGCTCGGACGACGCATAGGTCACCGGATCGCCCGAGATCGTCACCTGCTCGGTCCTGAACGCGATCCAGCCGACCATCGGCGCGCCTGCGCTGCGGCGGCAATCCTCACAGTGGCACAGCGCGTGATGCGCCGCCTCGCCCGTCGCGACATAGTGGATCGCTCCGCAGTGGCATCGTCCCGACAACATGCACGCCTCCTGTTTATATTCTCGGTTTGTTCCACACATCGCTGAGTCGTGCAAGCCTTAGCCGCTTGCCCGATCGCGCCCCGTTCCCTACCTGTTCACCGGTGAACCAGATCGCCCATCCGTCCGACGCAAACCGCCAGCCGCCCTATCTCCGCGGCCTCAACGATCCCCAGCGCGAGGCGGTGCTGACCACCGACGGCCCCGTCCTGATCATCGCCGGCGCGGGCACCGGCAAGACCGCGGCGCTGACCGCGCGACTCGCGCATCTGATCTTCACCAAGAAGGCGTGGCCGTCGGAGATTCTCTCGGTCACCTTCACCAACAAGGCCGCACGCGAGATGCGCGAGCGCGTCGGGCGCCTCGTCGGCGACGCGGTCGAGGGGATGCCGTGGCTCGGCACCTTTCACGCGATCGCCGCCAAGATGCTGCGCCGCCACGCCGAGCTGGTCGGGCTGCAGTCCAATTTCACGATCCTCGACACCGACGACCAGCTGCGGTTGCTCAAACAGCTCATCCTCGCCGCCGATATCGACGAGAAGCGTTTCCCGACGCGCAGCCTCGCCGGGCTGATCGACCAGTGGAAGAACAAGGGCCTCGTCCCCGCCGATATCGATGCGGGCGAGAGCGAGCGCTACGCCAATGGTCGCGGCGGCGAACTGTACGAGCAATATCAGACCCGGCTGCGCGCGCTCAACGCCTGCGACTTCGGCGACCTGCTGCTTCACATGCTCGTCATCCTGAAGACTCACCGCGACGTGCTCGCCCAGTATCAGCAGCGCTTCAAATACATCATGGTCGACGAGTATCAGGACACCAACTCGTCTCAATATCTCTGGCTGCGGCTGCTCGCGCAGGAGCGCAAGAACATCGCCTGTGTCGGCGACGACGACCAGTCGATCTATTCGTGGCGCGGCGCGCAGGTCGAGAACATCCTGAAGTTCGAGCGCGATTTCCCCGGCGCGAAGGTCATCCGCCTCGAACAGAATTACCGCAGCACGCCGCATATCCTCGGCGCCGCCTCGGGCGTGATCGCCAACAATGGCGGACGCCTCGGCAAGCAGCTCTGGACCGAGCTCGACGTCGGTGAGAAGGTCAAGGTCATCGGCGTCTGGGACGGCCCCGAGGAAGCGCGCCGCGTCGGCGAGGAAATCGAAAGCGTCCGTCGCACGGGCAAGAGCCTCGACGAGGTCGCGATCCTCGTTCGCGCGCAGCACCAGACGCGCGAGTTCGAGGATCGCTTCATCGCGATCGGCATGCCGTACAAGATCGTCGGCGGATTCCGCTTCTACGAACGCGCCGAGATCCGCGACGCGCTCGCCTATCTCCGCGTCGTCAACCAGCCCGCGGACGATCTCGCCTTCGAACGCATCGTCAACGTCCCCAAGCGCGGCCTGGGCGACAAGGCGGTCGCGCGCATCCACCAGCTCGCGCGCGCCACCGGCACCCCGCTGACCACCGCCGCCGCGCGCATCCTCGACACCGACGAGCTGACCGGGGCCGCCAAGAAGTCGCTCGGCCGCCTCGTCGGCGACATCGCCCGGTGGCGCGACATGGCGACCAGCCTGCCCCACGCCGAACTCGCCCGCCAATTGCTCGACGAGAGCGGTTATACCGCGATGTACCAGGCCGAGAAATCGGTCGAGGCGACCGGCCGGCTCGAGAATCTGAGCGAACTCGTCCGCGCGATGGAGGAATATGACTCGCTCGGCGCGTTCCTCGAACACGTCTCGCTGGTGATGGACAATGAGGGCGGCGCGCAGGATCCGCAGGTCACGATCATGACGATCCACGCCGCCAAGGGCCTCGAATACGACACCGTCTTCTGCGTCGGCTGGGAGGAAGGACTGTTCCCGTCGCAACGCTCGCTCGACGAGGGCGGCGTCAAGAGCCTCGAGGAGGAACGCCGCCTCGCCTATGTCGCGATCACGCGCGCGCGGCGGCTCGCCGTCATCCTCCACGCCGCCAACCGCCGCATCTACGGCCAGTGGAATTCGTCGATCCCGTCGCGCTTCGTCGCCGAACTGCCCGACGAGCATACCGACACCGAGACGACGATGTCGGGCGGCGCGAGCCTGTGGCAGGCGAACTGGTCCGACCGCGCCGATCCGTTCGCCGACGTCGCACGCGGCACCGGCCGCGGCCCCGGCTGGCAGCGCGCGGCCACGCCCGGCGGCGGCTTCTCGACCAAACCGGCCCGCGTCGTCGAAAGCCGGTCCAGCGCGATCAGCCTCGGCAACAAGGGCCGCGACGACCTGTCGCTCGGCCAGCGCGTGTTCCACCAGAAATTCGGCTATGGCGCGATCGCGGAGATCGAGGGCAACAAGCTCGAGATCGACTTCGAACAGGCCGGCCGCAAGCGCGTCATGGACAGCTTCGTGACGATCGCGCCGTAGGACGACCGGTCGTCACCAACCTGTACGCAAGCCGACAACCCCGTTCAGGAACGATGCCGAACCAGGATCGTATCGTCCTTCCAGCCCGATCTCGGGCAAGAGGACACCTCATGAAGTTTACGAATCTCATCGCCGCCGGGCTCGCCTTCGCCACGCTCGGACTCGGCGTGGCCGCGCCCGCCGAAGCCCAGCGCGATCGGGGCCATAGCCAGCAGTATCGCGACAACGATCACCGCGGCGACCACCGTGCCGATCGTCGCGACTATCGCCGCAACGACCATCGTGGCCGCCACGACGGCCGCCGCTTCCGTGGCCGCGACAATGACCGCCGCAACTGGAACAACAATCGCCGCTGCCGCACCGAATGGCGCAATCATCGTCGCGTTCAGATCTGTCGTTGACGAAAGCCGGGTGGCGGCGCGATGTCGCCACCCGTTACCGGGACACCTCACCGTGAAAGGATTTCGATCATGAAGCGTTCTCTCGGCCTCGCGACGATGATCGCCGCGACCTGCCTGTCCGCCGCCGCCCCCGCCGTCGCGCAGACCAGTGCCGACAACGCCCGCTTTGCCGCCGCCCAGGCGCGCCTCGACAGCGAGTTGCAGATCTTCCGCGAGGAATTCGATCGCTACCAGTCGCTGCGCGGCAATCGTGGCGGCAGCTATGTTCCGCCGGCACCGCAGGGCGTCTATCGCCAGGCGCCCGACCGGTATGAGGGCGGCTATCCCGACGAGCGCGACGAGGGCAATTACGACCCGGCTCGCGACTATCGCGTCGGCCCGAATTATCAGGAGCGCACCCTGTCCGCCAACGACCGCGTCTATGCGGGGCAGGACGGCCGCTATTACTGCAAGCGCAACGACGGCACGACCGGGCTGATCATCGGCGCAGCCGGTGGCGGCATCCTCGGCAACGTGATCGACGGCGGCCGCTCGCGGATCGTCGGCTCGCTGCTGGGCGCGGCCGCGGGTGGCCTCGCCGGCCGCGCGGTCGAGCAGAACAACAGCCAGATCCGCTGCCGCTGAGCGCGTGCGGCGAACGGGCGTCCACCACGCCCGGTCGCCGTTCGCGCCCCCGCCCCCGAACTCCCGTCATCCTGACGAAAGTCAGGACCCAGAGCCACCAGCGACACCGCGTCCGGCTCTGGATCTTGGATCGAGTCCAGGATGACGGGTCCCCTACTTCGCCGGCCCCATCAGCTTCTGCGCGAAATAGGTCATCTGCAGCGCCTGCATCCGCGCCCCCTGCTCGATGTCCGCATCCCCCGAATGCCCGCCCGCGGTATCCTCGTAGAACAGATACGGCAGGCCATATTCCTTCAGCCGCGCGGCGAACTTGCGCGCATGCTGCGGCCCGACCCGGTCGTCCTTGGTCGTCGTCCAGATATAGGGCTCGGGATAGGCCCCGCCGCGCTTGATGTTCTGATAGGGCGAGATCGTTTCGAGAAACGCCTTTTCCGCGGGGATCTTCACCGACCCATATTCGTCGACCCAGGACGCGCCCGCGGCGATCTGTTCGTAGCGAATCATGTCGAGCAGCGGCACCTGGATCGTTACCGCCTTCCACAATTCGGGATGCTGGTTGAACTCGACCCCCATCAGCAGCCCGCCATTCGACCCGCCATAGATGCCGAGCGTCGCCGGGCTGGTCAGCTTGCGCGCGATCAGGTCCTGCCCGACCGCGGCGAAATCGTCATAGATGATCTGCCGCTTGGTCTTGCGCCCCGCATCATGCCATTTCGGCCCGAATTCGCCGCCGCCGCGGATATTGGCGAGCACGAAGCTGCCCCCGCGCTCGAGCCACAGCTTGCCCATCACCCCCGAATAATAGGGCGTCATCGACGATTCGAACCCGCCATAGGCGGTCATGATCGTCGGCGTCGTGCCGTCGAGCGGCACGTCCTTCCGGTGGACGATGAAATAGGGGATCTTCGTTCCGTCGGTCGAGACCGCCTCGAACTGCTCGACGACGTCGCGCGACGCATCGAACTTCGCCGGCAGCGCCTTGATCTGCTTGGGCACGCCGCCAGGCCCGGCATCGAGCGTCCACAAGGTCGTCGGCGCGAGGAACCCCGTCACCTGCACGAACAGCGCGTTGCTGCGATCGGTCGTGCTCGCCACATCGACCGAGGCATTGTCGGGCAGCGCGACCGCGCGCGACGTCCAGCCCCCCTTGCCGTGCGTGAACACCATCGCCCGGCCGCGGACATTGTCATAGACGCTCGCGACCACGTGATCGCGCGTCACCGACACGCCGTCGACCGACTGGCGATCGGTCGGCGCGAAGACCAGGGTCGGCGTGAACTTGCCCTTGCGCACCTCGGCGAGCGGCGCCGAGGCGATCGCGCCGGCGGGGATCCGCCCCCACGCCTCGCTGGTCGAGAAGATCACCTGCCCGTCGACCATGCCCGAGGGAAAGACGCGGTCGGGAACGTCGAGCTTCACCAGCCCGGCAGGCGTGACGACATGCTTCTCGCCACCGAAAAAGGTCGGGCGCCGCTGGATCATCGTCACGCGGTTGCCCTGCCCGTCGGTCATCACGCTGGCATAGGTGCCAAGCTGGTCCGACGCCTCGCCGCGGAAGATCTCGCGCGCAGCGCTCAGCGGTTGGCCGCGCTTCACCTCCTTGACGACGAACGGATAGCCCGACGCGGTCATCGACCCCGCACCCCAGTCGCGCGCGACCAGCAGCGTGTCCTTGTCGACCCAGCTCGCGCCCTGCTTCGACGTCGACAGCGCAAAGCCGTTCGCGACGAACTGCCCGGTCTGCAGATCGAATTCGCGGTACGACACCGCATCCTCGCCGCCCTCGGACAGCGAGACGAGGCACAGCCGCTCGTCGGGCTGAAGGCAGGTCGCGCCCTTCCACACCCATTTCTTGCCCTCGGCCTTGCTCAGCGCATCGAGGTCGAGCGCGGTCGTCCAGGCGGGATTGGCCTGCGCGTAGCCCGCCTCGCTCGTCCACCGCCAGATGCCCTGCGGATGCTCGGCATCGCGCCAGAAATTGTAGATCCGGCCGAAGCGCTGGTCGGGCATCGGGATCCGGTCCTTCGCCGCCGCGATCGCCAGCGCCTCGGCATAGAAGCTCTTGTAGCGCGGATCGTTCTGCAACCGGGGAAGCGTCTTGGCATTCTCCGCCTCGACCCAGGCGAGCGGCTTGGCGCCATCCTTGTCCTCGAGCCAGATATAGGGGTCGGCGGCGGTGTCCGCGGCCGGGGTCGGGGTTGGGGTCGGGGCAGGCTTTGTGTTCGTCATCGGTGCGACTTGGGCGAGCGCACCGCCCGCCGCAAGGCCGGCGCCGCCCGTCAATATCGTTGCCGCAAGCGCAGCCGTAAGAACCCGCATCGTCCATTTCCCCGAATAGCTTGGCGTCATTCATGACGGTGTCTATCGCGGTCCGCAATGCAGTCCGACCAGACAACGGCCCTGGATGGCCTTCCCAAGCCCCGCCGGTTCCTCGCGATCGCCGCCATCTCGGCGGGTACCGCGCTGACCATCATCGACGGCGGCGTCGCCAATGTCGCGCTGCCGACGATCGCGCGCGACCTCGGCGTCGACAGCAGTGCGGTGGTGACCGTCGTCACCGTCTATCAGCTGATCCTGGCGATGGCGCTGCTCCCCTTTTCGGGGCTCGGCGACCGGATCGGGCTGAAGCGCATGTATCAATATGGCCAGCTCGTCTTCACCGTCGCGACCCTGCTCTGCTTCTTCGCCAAGAGCCTGCCCTTCCTGCTCGTCGTCCGCGCCGCCCAGGCGCTCGGCGCGGCGGCGGCGCTCAGCGTCTCGTCCGCGCTGATCCGCTCGATCTACCCGTCGCAGCAGCTCGGCCGCGGCCTCGGCATCAATTCGGTCGTGGTGTCGAGTTCGGCTGCGCTCGCGCCGACGCTGGGCGGGCTGGTCCTCGCGGTCGCACCCTGGCCGTGGGTCTTTGCCAGCGCGGTGCCGTTCGCGATCCTCAGCCTGGTCCTCGGGCGCGCCTTGCCCGATCCCAGCCCGCGGAGCGAACCGTTCGACGTGCTCGGCGCGGTCATGTGCGCGGCGATGATCGGGCTCGTCATCGGCGGGTCGGAGACCGCGGTGCACGGCGACAGCCCCGTCGTCTCGGCGGCGATCGTGCTGACCGGGGTGGCGATCGGCTGGGTCTTCGTCCGGCGCGAACGCGGCGAGACCAAGCCGATCCTGCCGATCGACCTGCTCGCCCGCCCCGTCCTCGCGCTGTCCGCGATCGGCGCCTATACCGCGTTCATCGCGCAGATGACGCTGCTGCTGTCGACGCCGTTCCGGCTGACCCAGGCTTACGGCTTTTCCGCGGCCGAGGTCGGTGCCGCGATCGCGCCATGGCCGCTCGCCAACATGGTCGTGGCGCCGCTGTCCGGATGGCTGTCCGATCGCTATCCCGCCGGGCTGCTCGGCGGCATCGGCATGGCCGTCTCGATCGCCGCGCTGCTGCTGCTCGCGTTCATGCCCGCCGACCCGAGCTATTTCGCCATCGCCTGGCGGATGGCGCTGTGCGGCTCGGGGTTCGGGATGTTCATGGCGCCGAATGCGCGCCTGATCATCGGCTCGGCCCCGCGCGAGCGCGCCGCCGCCGCCGGGGGTCTGATCTCGACAGTCCGGCTGGTCGGCCAGACCACCGGCGCCACCGTCGTCGCTGCGCTGCTCGCCATCGGGGTCGGCGCGGGCACGACACCGCCGCTGGTCGCCGCCGGCATGGCGCTCGTCGCGGGCCTGTGCAGCGTGTCGCGCCTGCGACCCTCGATCCGCAACCCACCGATCGACGAGACGCGCGACGTCCAGCCCGCCGCGCAGGCGCGCTAGCCGCCGGCTCGCTCAGAACGCCGCGATCGGCCTCGGCTCGCCCAGCATCGCCTGGCGGACCAGCGGGATCGGCGGCCCGCCATAGCGCAGCAGCCGGTCGTGGAACGCCTTCCACGCACGGCGCCCACCCCGCTCCGCGGTCCAGTCCTCGCGCAGCCGGCGGATCATCAGCTTGCCCATCGTGTAGTTGAGATAGGCCGGATCATAGGTGCCGCGCAGCGCCTGTTGCCGCGCATTGCCCTCGTCCTGGTAACATTGGTCGACGAACAGCGTGAACGCCTCCGCCTGGCTCATGCCGCGCGCGTGCATCCCGATCGCGGCGAGGAGCCGGCAGTCGCGCAGCAGCGCGTTCGACAGCTGGCCGATATGGATGTCCGCCCGGCCGCCGCCCAGCCCCGCCTCCCACATCATCTCCTCGGCATAATGCGCCCAGCCCTCAGCATAGCCATAGCCGACGAACACCCGCCCGATCAGCGACGGCACGCGATTGGCGTGGAGGAAATGGACGAAATGCCCGGGCATCGCCTCGTGGATCGAGGTGAAGAGCAGGTCCGCCTTGCCCGGCACGAACGCGTCCCGGACCGCCTGCGTCCAGCGCGGGTCGGGGGGCGAGATGTAATAGACCGACGGCACGCCGCGATCGAACGGGCCCGGCGGATCGATATAGGCGAGATTCTGCCGGCTATAGGGCGGGCTCTCCTCGACCAGCGCCTCTTCGCTGCCGGCCAGCGTCAGCAGGTCGCGCTGGACGATGAACGCGCGCAGCATCGGGATCTGGCGGCGCGCCTCGGCGACCGGTCCGTCGACCGGCTTGTCCGCATTCACCTGCGCCAGACAGTCGCGGACCGTCAGGCCGAATGCGAATTGGGCACAGGCCGCGGCGAGCGCACGCTGGTTGCGCGCCAGATCGGCCCGCCCCGCCGCCTCGAGCGTCGCGATCGGCGTGTCGACCCCCTCGGTCTCGCGCAGCATCTTCGCGAACAGCGCGGGTCCCAGCGCGAACGACCGCGTCGCGCTCGGGCGCTGCGCCTCGACCCAGAGCGCCAGGTCGCGCATCGCCTCCGACGCGGTCATCGCCGCATCGGCGAGTTCGCGCTGCAGCCCCTCGTCCGCGACGCTGGCGAACGCCTTGACCGAATCGTCCATGTAATAGGACGCAAAGCCGCGGAACGCGTTGGCGGCATAGTCGATATGGCTGATCGGCATTGGCGTCGCGAGGTTCGCGCGGATCTGCAGCGTCGCCGCCGGGATCCGGCGCAGCAGCGCGATCAGCGCGCGCATCCGCCGAACCGGGTCGGCATAGGCACGCACGACATAGACATTGGGGTCGAGCCCGCCCGCGACATACCAGGCCGGGTTGCGATGCGGCGCGTCCGCCGCCTCGAGCCAGAACAGCTTGTCGCGCGCCACCATCACCAGATAGTCGCGCTCGAACCGCTGGTCGGGGCTGAGCGCCGCCGCCTCGAACCGTCCCGCCGCCGCGATCGACCGGTGCAGGAACGCCGCCTGCCGACCCAGCCCCGCAGCGCTCCAGTCGGGCAGCCCGCCATCATGCTCATGCCGCCCCTGATAGACCGCAAAGGCCGGGTCGAGCGCGAACCACGTCGCGACGAACCGGTCGCGAAACGCAGTCCACGCATCGGGCGCGATCGCAGCGACGGGCGCGGCAACGGGCGTGGCGGCGACGCGGTCCCGCGTCTGCGGATCGTCGGGCGTACAGCTGCCCAGCGCCAGCAGCAGCGCCGCCGTCCTCGCCGGGAACCTCGTCCGCATCAATCTCCCCCCCTCACGCCGTAGCGTGCCCGCAATGCTGCCAGCGGAATCGCGCGGACGCCAGAGTTGGAACGGCCAATAGCCCGGACCGTTGACATGAGGACTTTGGCGACAACCCCGGAGATTGACATGCCCTTCATTAAAACCCGCGACGGTATAGACATTTACGTCAAGAACTGGGGCAGCGGACGGCCCGTCATCCTGACGCATGGCTGGCCATTAAACGCCGACAGCTGGGATGCGCAGGCGATGGCGCTCGCCGAAGCGGGCTTCCGCGCGATCGCCTATGACCGCCGCGGCTTCGGACGGTCGGGCCAGCCCTGGTCGGGCTATGACTATGACACGCTGACCGACGATCTCGCCGACGTCATGGCCGCGACCGGCGCGACCGAGGACGCGACGCTCGTCGGCTTCTCGATGGGCGGCGGCGAGGTCGCCCGTTACATGAGCCGCCACGACGGCAAGGGCGTGATCGCCGCCGGGCTGATCGCCTCGGTCGTGCCCTATATGCTCAAGACCGACGACAATCCGCACGGTGTCCCCGAAGCGACGCTTGCCGGCATCGGTAACGGGATCAAGGAGGATCGCCCCGCCTTCTTCCGCACCTTCCTGCAGCAGTTCCTGGGCGTCGGGTTCATCACCTCGCCGGTCAGTGACGAGATGGTCGACTGGGTCTGGGGTCTGGCGATGCAGGCGGGGCTGCGCCCGACGCTCGCCTGCGCCGAGTCGTTCGGCCATACCGATTTCCGTGCCGATCTCGCCGCCTTCCGAGTGCCGACGCTGATCGTCCACGGCACCGCCGACAAGACCGTCCCGATCGACGCCACCGGCCGCGCCGCGGCCAAGGGTATCGCGGGCTCGCAGCTGGTCGAATATGACGGCGCCCCGCACGGGCTGACGCTCACCGAAAGCGACCGCTTCACGCAGGACCTGCTGCGCTTCCTCGGCCGGTAACCCCGCCTATCAATCCTCCCCCGCAAGGGGGAGGATCGTAAGTCAGTTCCCCAGCGGCACGATCACCTCGTCCGGGTGCGCGACGTTCAGCTCCTTGCGGACCATCTCGTCGACCATGTCCGGATTGGCATGATCCGGGTTGAGCAGCGCCACCCGGTTCTTAAGCACCTCGCGCTTGCGGTCGAGCACGGCATAGTCCCGCTCCCGCTTCGCCAGCTGCCGCTTGTAGTCGCCGTACGCGAACATCCCGTTCGGCCCGAGCACGGCATAGGCGCCGAAGAACGCCATCAGCGTCAGCCCCAGCGCAGGCCAGGCGGCCTTGCGCATCGTCCGCCGCAACTTGGTGCTCTTCGTCGTGCTCGTCGTGCGCGCCATGGGGTCCTCCGGGTCTTAGCCTATCAGCCGCCGATCAGGATGTCGCGACCCGCATAGCGCGCCGCGTCGCCCAGCTCTTCCTCGATCCGGATCAGCTGGTTGTACTTGGCGAGCCGGTCCGACCGCGCAAGGCTGCCCGTCTTAATCTGCCCGCAATTGGTCGCGACCGCGAGGTCGGCGATCGTCGAATCCTCGGTCTCGCCCGAGCGATGCGACATCACCGCGCTGTACTTGGCGCGCTGTGCCATCGACACGGCTTCCAGCGTCTCGGTCAGCGTGCCGATCTGGTTGACCTTCACCAGCAGCGAATTGGCATAGCCGCCCTCGATCCCGCGCTTCAGCCGCTTCGGGTTGGTCACGAACAGATCGTCGCCGACCAGCTGGACCTTGTCGCCGATCAGGTCGGTCAGCGTCTTCCAGCCCTCCCAGTCGTCCTCGCCCATGCCGTCCTCGATCGAGAAGATCGGATAGCGGCGCGTCAGGTCGGCCAGATACTCGGCCATCTCGGCGCTCTCGAGGATCTTCCCCTCGCCCGAAATGTCGTACTTGCCGTTCTTGTAGAACTCGGTCGCGGCGCAATCGAGCGCGAGCATCACGTCCTCGCCGGGCTTGTAGCCGGCCTTCTCGATGCTCGACATGATGAAGTCGAGCGCCTCGGTCGTGCTGCCGATGTTCGGCGCAAAACCGCCCTCGTCGCCGACGCTGGTCGACAGGCCCTTCGCGCTCAGGCCCTTCTTCAGCGTGTGGAAGATCTCCGAGCCGCAACGCACCGCCTCGAGGATGTTCGACGCGCCGACCGGCACGATCATGAATTCCTGGAAATCGATCGGGTTGTCGGCATGCTCGCCGCCATTGATGATGTTCATCATCGGCACCGGCAGCAGATGCGCCTGGACGCCGCCGACATAGCGGTACAGCGGCAAGCCGCGCGCTTCGGCGGCCGCCTTGGCCGCGGCCAGGCTGACGCCCAGGATCGCGTTCGCGCCCAGCCGTGCCTTGTTCTCGGTGCCGTCGAGCTCGATCATCGCGCGGTCGAGGTCCGACTGGTCCTCCGCGTCCATGCCCAGCACCGTGTCGGTGATCTCGTCGTTGACCGCGTCGACCGCGCTGTCGACGCCCTTGCCGCCCCAGCGCGTGGCGTCGCCGTCACGCTTCTCGACCGCTTCGTGCGCACCGGTCGAGGCGCCCGACGGCACCGCGGCGCGGCCGAAGCTGCCATCCTCGAGCAGGACGTCGACCTCGATCGTCGGATTGCCCCGGCTATCGAGGATCTGGCGGGCGTGAATGTCGATGATTGCGGTCACGTAACGATGCTCCTACAAATCCCCAAGCTGGTCGATCGCCCGGGACGTTCGCGCTGCCTCTACCGCCTCGCGTCATATCGGGCAATCGGGCCGACTAGGGGAACCGTGCCTGCGCACCGGTGTTGAGGGCGTAGCATTTCGAAAGGGACGACCATGGCCGATACCGACGCACAGCCGATGACCACAGGCGATGTCGCCGCCGCCGGCACTGCCACCATCGCAGAGCCGCTGAAGGGCGGCGTCACGCGGCTCGACGACGCCGCTGACACCACCGGCACCAAGGCGACCGAGGCCAAGCAGGTGATCAAGGACAATGCCAGCAAATATGGCCAGCAGGCCGCCGACAAGGCGCGCCTGTTCGCCGAGGACGGCAAGGCCCGCGCCGGCACCGCGCTCGAGCAGGTCGCACAGTTGCTGACCGACGCCGCCGCACAGGTCGACGACAAGCTCGGCGCACAATATGGCGGCTATGCCCGCAGCGCCGCGGACAGCGTCTCGGGCTTCGCCGAGCAGGTCCGCGCCAAGGACATCGACGCGCTGGTCGACGACGTCACCGCGCTCGTCCGCAAGTCGCCCGCCGTTGCGGTCGGTGCGGCCGCGGCCCTCGGCTTCGTCGTGGCACGGCTGGTCCAGTCGGGCATCGATGCAAACCCGAAGGACTGAGGTCTTGGCGGATCCCATCCCCTTTGCGCTCGATGGTGAGGAAAGCCTGACCGCGGTCGTCGGCCGTCTGGCCGGCGAGACGCGCGCGCTCGCGACCGCGGAAATCGCGGTGTACAAGGCGAAGTTCGGCGAGACGGCGACGGCGTACAAATCGGCGGCTATGTTCTTCGCCATTGCCGGGGTGTTGGCGCTGGCCGCGTTGATCGCACTTCTGGTCGGTGCGATCTTGACGCTGGCGACGCTGGTGGGGCCAGGATGGGCGACGGCCATCGTCGTCCTTGTCGTGCTGGCGATCGCCGGCGCGCTCGCGATGGTCGGCAAGTCGAAGCTCAAGCCCGAAAGCGAGCCCGCCACATGACATCCGCCAAAGTCGCCGCCGCAGAGATCGAAGCGGCCCTTGCCCGCCAGCGCGTCATGATGACGATCGGGCAGTTGCAGGACCGTCTCAATCCGCGTCGGCTGGCGCTCAACGCGAGCCGCGACGTTGCCGATGTCGGCACCGCCGCGCTCAATGCCAGTGTCGAGACGGTACGCCGCAACCCCGGTCCCGCCGCGGGCGCTGCGGCGGTGGCGGGACTGTTTCTCGCCCGTCACCGTATCGTCGGACTGTTTCGCCGCGGGCGCTGATCGTGCCCCAACCATATTGTCCCGGCCGCGTCCCGATGGCGCCGCCGGAAATCAGAAGGACCGTCCCATGACCGACGCCCACACCAAGATCGAAAACGCCGAACATCGCCTGCGCGAGGGTCTCGACACCGTCCGCGACACCGCCGCAAAGGTCTATCACGACGCCGGCGACAAGGCCGCCGAGGCGCTCGACGCCTCGAAGGAGACCGCGCGTCGCACCGTCAACAGCCTCGAATCCAACCCACTCGGCATTCTCGTTGGCGGTCTGGTCGTCGGTGCGCTTGCGGGTGTGCTGATCCCGCGCTCGGCGCGTGAGAAGTCGTTGCTCGCGCCGCTCGGCAAGCGTCTCGGCGAGACCGCGATCGCCGCCACCGCCGCCGCCAAGGCGGCCGGCCAGTCTGAGCTCGGCGAGCTCGGCCTTACCAAGGACAATGCCCGTGGCCAGGCCAAGGGTCTCGTCGAGGGGATCGTCAAGGCGCTGACCACCGCGGGTACCGCAGGTGCGAAGGCCGTTTCGCAAAAGACCCCCGGCTAAAGGACCGGTCCGCAAAGGGTTCAAAGCGCGGGTCGAACACGCTAGGGCGTCTGCAACCCCCATTCCAAGGACAGCAGCGCATGAGCAAGCTTCATCTCGTATTCGGCGGCCGCGTCAGCGACCCGCGCACCCTGGATTTCAACGACCTCAGCAAGATCGAATTCGTCGGCGTGTTCCCCGACTATGCCAGCGCCGAAAAGGCTTGGCGTGCTGCAGCGCAGCGCACGGTCGACGATGCCGAGATGAAGTTCGTCGTCGTGCATCTCCACCGCATGCTCGAACCGAACCTGACGGGCACGGTTGGCGGCTGAACGCTTCTCGTCGGAGGCGTTCTATACGCCTCCGATGGCATCGGCATCCGAACGCAACGCCGCCACCCTCTCCACCGTCATCCTGACGAAAGTCAGGATCCAGAGCCATAGGCGACACGGCCCGCAATCCTGGATCCTGACTTTCGTCAGGATGACGGAAGCGTTTGAAACGACTTCAACACGCGAAACGCCAGCACCCGGCCTCTCAGGCCGTCCGGTACCGCCACAGCAACAACGGCCGCGCCAGCACCAGCCCCGCCAGAAACCCGCCGATATGCGCGCCGACCGCGATCGAGCCATTGGCCCCGACCGACGCGCCGAACCCCGCGACCCCCATCATCAGCTGGATGCCAATCCACGCCGCGGCGAGCCACAGCACGTGTACGACCCCCGCCGGCACCGGCCCGATCGCGCGCGCGCGTCGCTCACCATAGAGCAGCGCATAGGCGCCCACGACCGCCGAGATCGCGCCGCTGGCGCCGACCATCGGCGCGATCGATCGCGGATCGAGCACCCATTGTCCGGCGGCCGCAAAATACGCACCGACGATGTAGAGGACGACGATCTGCGCGGTGCCGATCGCCCGCTCGACGAACTGGCCGCAATAGACCAGCATGACGAGATTGAGCGCGAGATGCGCCCAGCCGCCATGGAGCAGCGCCGCGGTCAGCGGCGTCACCAAGGCGGGGATCGCGAAGTCGTGACCGCCCGCCATGCCGAGCTCGGTCAGCCGGAGCGGGATGAAGCCCGCATTCACCACCCAATAGGGCAGCGCGCCGGTCAACAGCAAAAGCCCCGAGACCACGACCGTCACGATCGTGATGATCGCCGTCGCCCGCGTCTCGAAAAATGTCATGATGCCTAGATGAACTCGATCTTGGAGACGACGTAATAGCGCTCGCCGGCGGGCACCGTGACCTCGACCTCTTCGTCGAGCTTGCGCCCGATCAGCCCGCGGCCCAGCGGCGAGTTGTACGAGATCCGGCCGGTCTTGGCGTTCGCCTCGGTCTGGCCGACGATCTGGTACTTCACCGGCTTGTCATTCTCGTCGAGCAGCGTGACGGTCGCGCCGAACACGACCTTGTCGCCCGAAAGCTCCTTGGGGTCGATGATCTGCGCGCGGCTCAGCTTGTCCTCGATGTCCGAGATCGAGGCCTCGACCTGGCCCTGACGCTCCTTGGCGGCGTGATATTCGGCGTTCTCCGACAGGTCGCCATGCGCCCGCGCTTCCTCGATCGCATCGACGATCGTCGGGCGTTCGGCCTTGAGGCGCTTCAGATCCGCGGACAGCGTCTCATAGCCCTCTTGCAGCATTGGCATCTTTTCGACGGTCGCCATATCTCGTCCCCAATTCATTACCCAACGCGAGCCGTTACGCGGCCCGCTCACACATCACGCTCTCATGTCGGGATCAGTTGTGCGACTGCGAATAATAGGATTGCAAGGGCCGTACTTCAAGGCTGTGCGTCGAAAGCTTCGCGATCGCCTTGGCCGCCTCGAGCGAGGCGGGGGCGGTCGTGAAATAGGGAATCCGCTGGCCGAGCGCGGACGCACGGATCGGCTGCGAGTCCTTCAGGCTCTGCCACCCTTCGGTCGTGTTGAAGATCAGCGCGATGTCGCCGTCCTTGATGCGGTCGACGATATGCGGCCGCCCCTGCGCGACCTTGTTGACCGTTTCCACCGGCAGGCCGGCGCGGGCGAGATGTTCTGCGGTGCCGCCGGTCGCGACGATCGAGAAGCCGGTCTCGACCAGCGCCTTGACCGCCTCGACGATCATCGCCTTGTCGCTGTCCTTCACGCTGACGAACACGCTGCCCTTCGTCGGCAGGATCGTCCCCGCCCCCAGCTGTGCTTTCGCAAACGCGATCGTGAAATCGGGATCGATCCCCATGACTTCGCCGGTCGACTTCATTTCGGGTGACAGCACGGGATCGACGCCCGGGAACTTGTTGAAGGGGAACACCGCCTCCTTCACCGCATAATAATCGATATGCCGGTCGATCTTGGGCAGGTCCTTCAGCTGCTCGCCCGCCATCACGCGCGCGGCGATCTTGGCGATCGGCGCACCGATCGCCTTGGCGACGAACGGCACGGTCCGCGACGCGCGCGGATTGACCTCGATGAGGTAGACCAGCCCGTCCTTGACCGCGAACTGGATGTTCATCAGCCCGACGACCGACAGCGCATGCGCGAGCGCGACCGTCTGCCGCTCGATCTCGGCGACGATCTCCGCCGACAGCGAATAAGGCGGGATCGAACAGGCGCTGTCGCCCGAATGGACGCCCGCCTCCTCGATATGCTGCAACACGCCCGCGACGACGACATCGGTCCCGTCGCAGATCGCGTCGACATCGACCTCGATCGCATCGCGCAGATACTGGTCGATGAGCACCGGCGAGTCGCCCGACACCTGCACCGCAGTCGCGATATAGTGTTCGAGCTGCCCCAGCGTGTCGACGATCTCCATCGCCCGCCCGCCGAGCACATAGCTCGGCCGCATCAGCACCGGATAGCCGATCCGCTCGGCCGCCGCGACCGCCTCGTCGCGGCTGCGTGCAAGCCCGTTGGCAGGCTGGAGCAGACCCAGCTTGGTGATCAGCGCCGCGAACCGCTCGCGGTCCTCCGCCAGATCGATCGCGTCGGGCGTCGTCCCCAGGATCGGGATCCCGGCCGCTTCCAGCGCTCGCGCGAGGTTCAGCGGGGTCTGCCCGCCGAACTGCACGATCACGCCGACCAGCTCGCCCTTCGACGCCTCGACATGCAGGATCTCGAGCACGTCCTCGGCGGTCAGCGGCTCGAAATACAGCCGGTCGCTGGTGTCGTAATCGGTCGACACGGTCTCCGGGTTGCAGTTGACCATGATCGTCTCATAGCCCGCATCGGCAAGCGCGAAGCATGCATGGCAGCAGCAATAATCGAACTCGATCCCCTGCCCGATCCGGTTCGGCCCGCCGCCAAGGATGACGATCTTCTTCCGATCGGTCGGGGCGGACTCGTTCTCGGGCTCGCCAAAGCTCGGCGCCTCATAGGTCGAGTACATGTACGGCGTCTTGGCGTCGAATTCGGCCGCACAGGTATCGATCCGCTTGAACACCGGCCGCACGCCGAGCTTCAGGCGATGCTGGCGCACCTCCTCCTCGGTCACGCCGCCGGTCATCGCCTTGACGACCTCGTGGATCAGCCCCGACCCGCGCGCGATCCCGCGGTTCATGCCGCGCAGATTGGCGGATTGCAGCGCGAGCCAGGCGAGCCTCTTGTCGCTGAAGCCCATGCTCTTCAGACGCCGCATGCCCGCCGCGTCGATCGGCAGCCCGTCCTTCATCACCTCGGCCTCGGCCGCGATGATCTCGGCGATCCGCTCGAGGAACCACGGATCATACTTCGCGATCGCGTGCACCTCGGCGACGGTGAAGCCCTCGCGCAACGCCTGCGCCGCGACCAGCAGCCGGTCGGGGGTCGCGACGGCCAGTGCCGCCTCGATCTCCGCGCGCGGCGCGCCGACCAGATGGTCGACCTGGTTGAAGCCCGACAGCCCGGTCTCTAGCCCACGCAACGCCTTCTGCATCGATTCGTGGATGTTGCGGCCGATCGCCATCACCTCGCCGACCGACTTCATCGCGGTGCCGAGCGTGCTCGACGCACCCTTGAACTTCTCGAATGCGAAGCGCGGGATCTTGGTGACGACATAGTCAATCGTCGGCTCGAAGCTCGCGGGCGTAGCCCCCGTGATGTCGTTTTCGATCTCGTCGAGCGTGTAGCCGACCGCGAGCTTGGCCGCGACCTTGGCGATCGGGAAGCCCGTCGCCTTCGACGCCAGCGCCGACGAACGCGACACGCGCGGGTTCATCTCGATGACGACCAGCCGGCCGTCCTTCGGATTGACTGCGAACTGGACGTTCGAACCGCCTGTTTCGACACCGATTTCCCGCAGCACCGCGATCGATGCGTTGCGCATGATCTGGTATTCCTTGTCGGTCAGCGTCAGCGCCGGCGCGACCGTGATCGAGTCGCCGGTATGGACGCCCATCGGATCGACATTCTCGATCGAGCAGATGATGATCGCGTTGTCCTTGCGGTCGCGCACCACCTCCATCTCATATTCTTTCCAGCCGAGCAGCGATTCCTCGATCAGCACCTCGGTGGTCGGCGACAGGTCGAGCCCGTTGCGGACGATCGCGATGAACTCCTCGCGATTATACGCGATCCCGCCGCCCGATCCGCCCATCGTGAAACTCGGCCGGATGATCGACGGAAGCCCCGTCTTTTCAAGCCCTTCCAGCGCTTCTTCGACAGTATGTGCGATCGCCGAGCGCGCGCTCTCGAGCCCGATCCGGTCCATCGCGTCGCGGAACTTCAGCCGGTCCTCCGCCATGTCGATCGCATCGGCATCCGCGCCGATCATCGTCACGCCGAACTTCTCCAGCGTACCGTCATGGAACAGCGCGAGCGCGGTATTGAGCGCGGTCTGCCCGCCCATCGTCGGCAGGATCGCGTCAGGCCGTTCCTTCTCGATGATCTTGGCGACGATCGCGGGCGTGATCGGCTCGACATAGGTCGCGTCGGCCAGCTCGGGATCGGTCATGATCGTCGCGGGGTTCGAATTGACGAGGACGATCCGGTAACCCTCCTCCTTCAACGCCTTGATCGCCTGCGTGCCCGAATAATCGAACTCGCACGCCTGGCCGATGACGATGGGTCCTGCGCCGATGACGAGG
Organism: Sphingomonas sp. CFBP 13714; assembly: GCF_014842205.1. Taxonomy (NCBI): domain Bacteria; kingdom Pseudomonadati; phylum Pseudomonadota; class Alphaproteobacteria; order Sphingomonadales; family Sphingomonadaceae; genus Sphingomonas; species Sphingomonas sp. CFBP 13714. The sequence goes on along the minus strand of NZ_JACYVG010000002.1, from coordinate 533,025 downwards.
ATCGAGGAGATGTCGGTGCGTTTTGGCATTTACTTCGATTCCGTTGGCGGCTCGGAAATATACCCGAGCATGATGCGGCGGTCTGTATTCCTAGAAAGGTAACATCTGCCCGCTTTGGTGAGCTTGCCGACCGGGCCGGCTTTCACCAATGCGCGCGTTGTATGATAGCTTTCGAGTGAGATCTGACACGTCTGGGCGATTTGTTCATCGCTCTGTTCCTTCTGCGCGCAAGCCGACTGGCTGACGACCAGGCTCGCAAGGAACAGCAGCAGCTTCATAGCATTCCCACAAACCGCTCGAACAGATACAGACTGTCCTGCGGCCCCGGGCTCGCCTCGGGATGATACTGCACCGAAAACGCCGGCTTGTCGGTCAGCTCGAGCCCCGCATTCGACCCGTCGAACAGCGACACATGCGTCTCGCGGACGTTCGCCGGCAGGCTGTCGCGCTCGACCGAGAAGCCGTGGTTCATGCTGGTGATCTCGACCGCACCATCGGACAGGCGCTTGACCGGATGGTTGGCGCCGCGGTGCCCCTGGAACATCTTGGTCGTGGTCGCGCCGATCGCGAGGCCGAGCAACTGGTGGCCCAGACAGATGCCGAACAGCGGCTTGCCCGTCTCGAGCAGCTCGCGGATCACCGGCACGGCGTATTCGGCGGTCGCGGCGGGATCGCCCGGGCCGTTCGACAGGAAGATGCCGTCGGGCGCGAGCGCCATCACCTCGTCATAGGTCGCGGTGGCGGGCACGACGGACACCTTCGCGCCGGCGGCGACGAGGTTGCGGAAGATGTTGCGCTTCGACCCGTAATCGATCGCGACGACATGCGGGCGGGCCGCACTCGCGACGGGGGCATCGCCTTCGCTCGACCCGGACGATTGGGGCGACGCATCCCCTTCCCCGTTCGTGCTGAGCGCAGTCGAAGCACCGCTCTCCCCATAGCCGAACCCAAGCCGCCATGTGCCGCCCGGCGCCTGGTCCCCCCAGCCATAATGCATCTCGGTCGACACGCCCTTGGCGAGGTCCATGCCCTCGAGCCCCGGCCAGCCCCGCGCCATCGCCAGCAACGCGGCGACGTCGAACTCGCCGCTCGCCGAATGCGCGATCACGCCGTTGGGCGCGCCGCCGACGCGGATCCGCCGCGTCAGCGCGCGCGTGTCGATCCCCGACAGGCCGATCCGCGCATGCCGCTTCATCCAGCCATCGAGGCCCTCGACCGCGCGGAAGCTCGAGGGGCTCGTCACGTCCTCGCGGACGATGATGCCCAGCGCGTGCGGGTCGTCCGCCTCGATATCGTCGGGGTTCGCACCGACATTGCCGATATGCGGGAAGGTGAAGCAGATCATCTGCCCGGCGAAGGACGGATCGGTCAGCACCTCCTGGTACCCGGTCATCGCGGTGTGGAAGCACACCTCGCCGACCGCCTCGCCCTCGGCGCCGAACCCGCGCCCCCAGATCACGTCGCCATTGGCAAGCACGAGCACGCCGGTCGCGCCGGCGGGCTTTGCCGAAGACATGGGTGTAGGCTGGGCGTCGGCCATCAGGCTGGGCACTCTCTTTACGTTGACGATGTCGCTAAGTGGTGTCCGCTAAGGCCGGCGTGCCGCAGCGTCAATCTGTTAAACCTTGGCTCGACGCGCTATCGCGTCCGGCTATCCCGAACCGCCTGAAAGACCCGTATATGATTCGCGACGACATCAAGGCCGCGCAGCTCACCGCGATGAAGGCCGGCGACAAGGAGAGCCGCAACGCCATCTCGTTGATCCAGGCCGCAATCAAGAACCGCGACATCGAGGCGCGGACCGGCAAGGCGCCCGAAAGCGACGACGCGCTGGTGATCGAAGTGCTCCAGAAGATGGTCAAGCAGCGCCGCGAGTCGATCGAAATGTTTTCGAACGGCGGCCGCCAGGAACTCGCCGACGCCGAGGCCGCCGAGGTCGCGGTGATCGAACGCTTCCTGCCCGCGCAGATGAACGAGGCGGAGACGACGGCCGCGATCCTCAAGATCAAGGACGAACTCGGCGCGACCGGCATGAAGGACATGGGCCGCGTCATGGCCGAACTGAAGGCGCGTCACGCGAGCGAGCTGGACATGAGCAAGGCGAGTGGCCTGGTGAAGGCGGCGTTGTCTTAAGAAGATTTGTTCGCGCGGAGGCGCGGAGGCGCGGAGGTGTTGCGCTCGCCGGGAGCGGGCGCACACTACTATCGCCGCGCAGCGGCAGGCTGGATCGACATTTGCGCTGACGCGCAACAGAAGCCCTGAGCGTCACACCTCTGCGCCTCCGCGCCTCCGCGCCTCCGCGCGAACAAACCCTGCTTCTTCTCCTCTTCGGATTGCAGGTATCACCCCAACAGTGATACCGAGCTATACTCGCGCGCATGGCCCTGACCCCGCAATTTCTGGACGAGCTGCGCGGCCGCACGTCGCTGTCGGCGCTGATCGGCAAGACCACCAAGCTCACCAAGGCCGGGCGCGAGCACAAGGGCTGCTGCCCGTTCCATAACGAGAAGACGCCCAGCTTCTACGTCAACGACGACAAGGGCTTCTACCACTGCTTCGGCTGCTCCGCGCATGGCGACGCGATCAAGTGGATGACCGACCAGCGCGGCCTGCCGTTCATGGACGCGGTCAAGGAGCTCGCCCAGGCCGCCGGGCTCGACATGCCCGCGATGGACCGCCAGTCCGCCGCCAAGGCCGAACGCGCCAAGGGTCTGCATGAGGTGATGTCCGACGCCGCCGACTGGTTCGTCGAGCAGCTGAACGGCCTTGCGGGCAACGACGCGCGCGCGCTGCTCGACCGCCGCGGCATCACCCCCGAGACCGCGCGCGCATTCGGCATGGGGTTCGCGCCCGACAGCCGCGGCAAGCTGAAAGCCGCGCTCAAGACCTACGGCGACCCGATGCTGGTCGAGTCGGGCATGCTGATCAACGTCGAGGGCAAGGACCCCTATGACCGGTTCCGCGGCCGGCTGATGATCCCGATCCGCGATCCGCGCGGCCGGACGATCGCGTTCGGCGGGCGCGTGCTCGACGGCGGCGAGCCCAAATATCTCAACTCCCCCGACACCCCGCTCTTCGACAAGGGCCGCACGCTCTACAATCTCGACCGCGCCGCCCCCGCCTCGCGCAAGTCCGGCCGCGTACTGGTGGTCGAGGGCTATATGGACGTCATCGCGCTCGCCCAGGCCGGCTTTGGCGAAGCGGTCGCCCCGCTCGGCACCGCGCTGACCGAGGCACAGCTCGAACGGCTGTGGCGGATGGTCGACGTCCCCCTTCTCTGCTTCGACGGCGACTCTGCCGGCCAGAAGGCAGCCCTGCGCGCCGCGCACCGCGCGCTCCCGCTGCTCGCCCCCGGCCGCAGCCTCGCCTTCGTCACGCTCCCGCAAGGCCAGGACCCCGACGATCTCGTCCGCGCGGGCGGCCCCGGCGCGTTCGAAGCGCTGCTGAAGGCCCCCGAACCGCTCGTCGACCGCCTCTGGGCGTCCGAAGTCGCCGCCGAGGCGCTCGACACCCCCGAACAGCGCGCCGGCCTCAAGCGACGCCTCCACGAGCTTGCCGAGGGCATCGGCGACCCGTCGGTGAAGCAGGAATATCAGTCCGAGTTCAAGGACCGCTTCTACAAGCATTTCAAACCCGTCCGCGCGCCCTTCGTCCCCCGCGGCGAACGCCCCAAGGGCGGGTGGAAGCCGCCTTCCGCGCCGGTCACCGAGGACGCAAAGGCCTTCCTCGCCACGGGAATCGACCGCGTGCTCGCAAAAGCCGTGCTCGCCGGGCTGATCCGCCATCCGGTCGAGATCGCCCGCCACATGGAGGTGCTGGGGCCGCTGCAACTCATCGACGGCGCGCTCGGCCGGCTGTTCGAGGCGGTCGTCGATGTTGCACTTGAGGACCAGAAGCTTGATAGCGGCCGCTTGCTCACCATATTGGCGAGGTCCGGTTTCAATTCAGTCGCGAGTGACCTGTTGCGAGCCGATACGATGCCCTACTCGTTCACGCAGACCACGGCCGATCCCGCCCGCGTCCGCGCCGACCTAGACGAGGCGATCGCGATCATGGTCGCGCGTCCCGAGGTCGATGCGGCGCTCAAACAGGCGACCGCGGCGATGCAGACGCACTTCACCGAAGATGCGTTCGAACGACAAGTGGCAATGGTAAGAGAGAAACAGGCGTTGGAAGTCCGACTTGCAAATCTTGTACAGTCGAACGAAGACGCCCGAGCGTTGGGTACCGAGGGCGATTGATGGCTAAGGCGAACATGGCGGAACCCGCCGAGACGAACGACACCGGCGATGCGCCACTGATCGACATGAACGATGCGTCGATCAAGAAGGTCATCGCGCGCGCCAAGAAGCGTGGCTACATCACCTATGATCAGCTCAACGAGGCCTTGCCGCAGGGCGAGATGTCGTCCGACCAGATCGAGGACATCAGCGCCGCGCTGAGCGAGATGGGCATCAACATCGTCGACAATGACGAAGCCGGCGAGGAAGGCGAGGCCGAGCCCGCCAAGGACGACGACGACGAGCCCGAGGCCGCCGACGCCGAAGCCGACACAGGCCCCGCGATCGAGAAGAAGAAGGAGACCGTCGATCGCACCGACGATCCGGTCCGCATGTATCTTCGCGAGATGGGCGCGGTCGAGCTGCTCAGCCGCGAGGGCGAGATCGCGATCGCCAAGCGGATCGAGGCGGGTCGCGACACAATGATCCTGGGTCTGTGCGAATCGCCGATCACCTTCAACGCGATCATCGACTGGTCGACCGCGCTCAACGAGGGCACGATGCAGCTGCGCGAGATCATGGATCTCGACGCGATGCTCTCGAAGGACCCCGCGCCCGAGGCGATGGCCGAGGACGGCGAGGCCGACGACGGCGAGATCAGCGAGAAGAACGCCGGCCCCTCGTTCAAGGAAGAGGCCGAGCCCGAAGAGCCGTCCGCCGACGAGGACGAGGATGGCGAGCGCCGTGCCCCGCGCGCGTCGGACGACGAGGAGGAGGACAACACCCTCAGCCTCGCGCAGATGGAGGAACAGCTCAAGCCGATCGCGCTCGAGCGCTTCGCCAACATCACCGCGCTCTACAAGAAGTTCAGCAAGATCCAGCAGTCGCGCGTCGACGCGATGGGCATCGGCGGCGATTTCTCCGCGGCCGACGAGCGCAAGTATCAGAAGCTGCGCGAGGAGCTGACGGCCGAGGTCGAGAGCGTCCAGTTCCACAACGCCAAGATCGAATATCTCGTCGATCAGCTCTATGCCTATAACCGCCGCCTGACCGCGCTGGGCGGCCAGATGCTGCGTCTCGCCGAGCGCCACAAGGTGCCGCGCAAGGACTTCCTCGATCGCTATATCGGTCACGAGATCGACGAGAACTGGCTGGCGACGGTCAACAAGGTCGACAAGAAGTGGACCGCGTTCGTCGCCAACGAGAGCGAGGCGGTCGAGCGCATCCGCGCCGAGATCGCCGACATCACGCAGCAGACCGGCATGGCGCTCACCGAGTTCCGCCGGATCGTCAACATGGTCCAGAAGGGCGAGCGCGAGGCGCGTATCGCCAAGAAGGAAATGGTCGAGGCGAACCTGCGTCTCGTGATCTCGATCGCCAAGAAATACACGAACCGGGGTCTTCAGTTCCTGGATCTCATCCAGGAGGGCAATATCGGCCTGATGAAGGCGGTCGACAAGTTCGAGTATCGCCGCGGCTACAAGTTCAGCACCTATGCGACCTGGTGGATCCGCCAGGCGATCACCCGCTCGATCGCCGACCAGGCGCGCACGATCCGCATCCCGGTCCACATGATCGAGACGATCAACAAGCTGGTCCGCACCAGCCGCCAGTTCCTCCACGAGCAGGGCCGCGAGCCCACGCCCGAGGAAATGGCCGAGCGCCTCTCCATGCCGCTCGAGAAGGTCCGCAAGGTGATGAAGATCGCTAAGGAGCCGATCAGCCTCGAAACGCCGATCGGCGACGAGGAGGATTCGCATCTCGGCGACTTCATCGAGGACAAGAACGCGATCATCCCCGTCGATGCCGCGATCCAGGCCAACCTCAAGGAAACCGTCACGCGCGTGCTGGCGAGCCTCACCCCGCGTGAGGAACGCGTGCTGCGCATGCGCTTCGGCATCGGCATGAACACCGATCACACGCTCGAGGAAGTCGGCCAGCAGTTCAGCGTCACCCGCGAGCGCATCCGCCAGATCGAGGCGAAGGCGCTGCGCAAGTTGAAGCATCCGTCGCGCAGCCGGAAAATGCGGAGCTTCCTCGACCAGTAAGGGTTGCGGAATTGCTGATCGAACGAACGGGCCGCGGTGGAAACACCGCGGCCTTTTTCGTTATAGGACCGGGGTCAATGCGAGAAACCATCGGCTCCCATATCCCCCGAACAACGACAAGCCGGCGTTCGCAAGACACCATGCCCTCCCTGTTCTCCCGCGAAGGCGGGAGCCCAGTCTGGATCCCCGCCTTCGCGGGGAAACACGTCTTATGTGTCCGAAAGGGATAGCCGCCGAAAGCTTCCCATTAGCTTGCGTGAGGTTAACGCCAAACTCGGCTTGCCGGCGCTCCTCGCAGCCTTGTTAGACTTTGCTGTACAGAGCCGATGGCTAATCGTTTGGCGATAGCAATACGGCATGCGGGTATGGAGAACCACGTGCGTTATCCAAGTCGCACTCGGGGTGTCATAATGGTGGGAGCCCCCGAGAGCCCTATGGGGACAAACCGCGTCTGATTTTGTCGGAGTCCACCCCTCGCATAACTATAGAGATTTCAGGTCGTGAGCGTATTAGGTACTCGAAAGCACTGCACCGCTAGTACACCGGACGATTCCCAAACACCAAGATTGGAAGCAGACGTTGGACCCTCCCGGCCGTAGCCCCTATTGGCATGACGAGCAGCAACTTGAGGCGGAGGCCTACGCTTGGTTTAACGACCTGTTTTATGATCCCGAGGCTGAGCGCGCGGCTGGCATAACGCGGAAATACCGATGGCTGCCGCAAGATACGATTGCGCCTTATGAAGTCTTGCAGTCTCGGTATGGAAAAACGATGAGCCCGTGGCTTATTCGAGACATAAGCGAACGCCTATCCGAAACGTCATCGAACTGGCGTTCTAGACCTGATGAATTCACCGACAAAAATGAGCTTGCCAGCCCCCAAGCAGCAACAACAAGGCCAAATGAGATTGAGGTCGAGCGGGAGGCCCTTCTAGCAGCTATCGCGGCTTTGGAGGCGGCGGTTGCAGCTATACAAAATCCTAAGCCGCTGTTCGGGCATAACATGCCGCCCGAGGGGTTGGATGATGACCCCGTATCGCGAAAAGAGCTAGCCGATTTAGTCGTAACCATCAATCAGATGAAGCAGCAGGCAAAGTCCCCCGCTCCTGACACGCAGGCCATAATAGAGGGGCAAGGCAAGCTATCTAAGTTTGCGCAGACGGCGATGACTTGGGGCGGGGGACGGGGCACCAAGTTTACCGATGCCATGCTAGAAACTAGCGGAAAGGCACTCGGTGCCGCCTTGGTTCTAAAGATAACTGGGATACTGCCAGACGTGTATGCCGTTATCGCCGCCGCCGCGAAGTTCGTTGGAGCAATAACGCATTCACTGACTGGTTAGTCTTAGAGCAGTATCCTTATCAATCCTCCCCCGCCAGGGGGTGGTGGCGCCGAAGGCGACGGAGGGGGAGGATACGGAACAGAGGTCATCCCTTACCGCCCCCTCCGTCTGGCAAGGGCCAGCCACCTCCCCCTTGCGGGGGAGGAATTACGGTCGAACCGGGTCGACAATCCCTCTAAAGCCCCGCCATGCCCCGCCTGATCCTCTTCAACAAACCCTACGACGTCCTCAGCCAGTTCACGGACGAGAAGTCGCCCACCCCGCGCGCTACGCTGTCGCAGTTCGTCGACGTACCCGGCGTCTATCCGGCGGGGCGGCTCGATCGGGACAGCGAGGGGCTGTTGCTGCTGACCGACGACGGCCGCCTCCAGGCGCGGATCGCGGATCCGAAGTTCAAGCTGGCCAAGACCTATCTCGTGCAGGTCGAGGGCGAGGCGGGCGAGGCCGCACTCGATGCCTTGCGCCACGGCGTCGTGCTGAAGGACGGCCCCACCCGCCCCGCCGGGGTCGAACGGATCGCCGCGCCCGATCTCTGGCCGCGCGTGCCGCCGATCCGCGTGCGCGCGAGCATCCCCGATTGCTGGCTGAGGATCACGATCCGCGAAGGCCGCAACCGCCAGGTCCGCCGGATGACCGCCGCGATCGGCCACCCGACGCTCCGCCTCGTCCGCTGGAGCATCGGCGACTGGACCCTGGCGGATCTCGCCCCCGGCCGCTGGCGCGACGCCTGACCCGGCCCCGCGCCGCCCGCCTCAACACCACGGCCCACGATCCACACAGGCCGCCACCCCACCCACACAGTCATCCTGACGAACGTCAGGACCCAGGGCCACAAGCGCCGCCGCCCCTCCCACGCCGTCATCCTGACGAACGTCAGGACCCAGGGCCACAGGCGCCGCCGCCCCTCCCACGCCGTCATCCTGACGAACGTCAGGATCCAGGGTCACGAGGGCGGCCCTCCATGGCGCTCGTCACCACCCGGCCCGCTGTAAGGAACGCTGCTGGCCAAAATGCCGCAAAAGGCGCAGCCTGCCCGCATGGCCTGGTCTGATCCAGCCTCGACTCGCACCCCCGCCTCCGCGGCGGCCGGGTCATGCCCGACAGGGGGTCGTCACCCCCACGCGAAAAAACGCGCTATCGTCTCAACATTCGCAACATTCGCGGCCCCCGCTCCTGCCCCCGCTCTCGCCGGACGCAGGACGCCGCGCACGAAAAAGGGCGCGGGGACCATCGCCCCCGCGCCCTCGATCGCGTCTCGCAGGACCCGATTACTCGGCGGCTGCGGTGCCCTTGGCGGGGCGCATGTCGCGACGCTCGGCGATACGCGCTGCCTTGCCGGTGCGGCCACGCAGGTAGTACAGCTTGGCGCGACGCACGGCGCCCTTGCGGACCACTTCGATCGAATCGACGTTCGGCGAGTAGAGCGGGAAGACGCGCTCGACGCCCTCGCCGAAGCTCATCTTGCGCACGGTGAAGTTGCTGCCCATGCCCTTGTTCGAGCGCGCGATGCACACGCCCTCATAGTTCTGAATACGGGTGCGCTCGCCTTCGACGACCTTCACGCCGACCTTCAGCGTATCGCCGGGGCGGAAATCGGGGATCGTCTTGTTGGCCAGGAACTTCGCGATGTTCTCGGCTTCGATCGTCTGCAACAGGTTCATAGTAAGTCCTCGTGTCGCCGCGCGCCAGAGGGCGACTGGACCCGAGCGCCCTCATGGCGCTCCCAAAGGTCCGGTCGCCGTGACCGTGTATCGATCTCCGCGCGGCGTTTGCGCCATGCGTTGATCTTCGCATGATCCCCCGATCGCAGCACCTGCGGGATCGTGCGCCCTTCCCATATCTGAGGTCGGGTATAATGCGGATATTCGAGAAGCCCCGTTTCGAAGCTCTCGTCATCCCCACTAGAAGCCGCGCCCATTACGCCGGGCAGCAGCCGAATGCAAGCATCGAGCAGCACCAGCGCGCCCATCTCGCCGCCCGACAGGATATAGTCGCCGATCGACACCTCCTCGATGGCGCGCGCCTCGAACAGGCGCTCGTCGAACCCCTCGAACCGCCCGCACAGCACGGTGACGCCGGGGCCTGCTGCGAGCGCCCGGACACGCTCTTGCGTCAGCGGCCTGCCGCGCGGCGTCATCGCCAGCACCGGCCGCCCGTCCGCGACGCTGTCGATCGCCGCGGCGACCACGTCCGCGCGCAGCACCATCCCCGCGCCGCCACCCGCCGGCGTATCGTCGACCGAACGATGCTTGTCGGTCGCGAAGTCGCGCAGCTGGACGGGCTCGCATGACCACCGCCCCTCCCCCAGCGCCCGCCCGGCCAGCGACGTGCCGAGCGGCCCGGGGAACATTTCGGGGTACAGCGTCACGATCGTCGCCGCCCAGGGCAGCTCGCCCGCCGCCAGCCGCGCCAGCCGCGCCTCCTCCTGCGCCGCGGCGAGAACCTGGGGCACGACGTCGGCGGGAAATTCACATCCCCGCACCTTCAGCCATTTCAGGCGTGCGAGGAACGCGTCGGCGCTGTCTTCGACATACTCCGCCTCCACCCCGCACCGTTCGATGGCAGGCTCGGCGACCTGCGCGACGTACCGGCGCACCCCGTCCGCGGTGTGCGACGCATAGGCGTGGAGATCGCCTTCCGACCAACGACAATAGCTCATGCCGCACGCCGCTATCACTCCCGCGCCCGGCTTGCGATAGCGATCGAGCGTTTCGCCACCGGAACGGATTCGCCGCGCCGCGCTTATAGCGGGATGGACGATTGCATCATCATCGGCGCCGGCCCCGCAGGCCTCACCGCCGCGATCTATCTCGCGCGGTTCCACCTCTCGATCCGGCTGTTCGACTGCGGCAGCAGCCGCGCCACGCTGATCCCCTGCACGCACAACCATGCCGGCTACCCCGAAGGCATCCGCGGCACCGACCTCCTCGCCCGGATGCTGGCACAGGCCGAGACCTACGGGGCGGTACGCGAGGCCGCGCGGGTCGATGCGATCGAGGTGGACGACGACGGCTTCACCGTCCGCCTCGGCGACCGCGCCGCCCGAGCGCGCAGCGTCCTGCTGGCCACGGGCGTCGTCAACAACCGCCCCGCCATGCCCGACGCGCTCCATGACGAGGCCCTGGAGGCGGGGCTGCTCCGCTATTGCCCGATCTGCGACGGCTACGAGGTCACTGACAAGCGCGTCGGCGTGATCGGCACCGGCGACCACGGCATGCGCGAGGCGCTGTTCCTGCGCGGCTACACCGCCGACGTGACGCTGATCGCTCCCGACGGCGGCCATGATCTCGACGCGACGTGCGAGGCCGCGTTGGACGACGCCGGTATCGTCCGCGTCGGCGGCCCCTGCGGCAACTACGCGATCGAAGACAGCCGGTTCGCGCTCGACACGGTCGACGGGCGATTGTCGTTCGACAGCGTCTATCCGGCGTTAGGCTCGGTGATCCGCTCCGAGCTCGCCGTCGCGGCCGGCGCACGCGCGACCGCCGAAGGGTGCCTAGAGGTCGACGACCACCAGCGCACCTCGATCCCCGGGCTGTTCGCGGCGGGCGACGTGGTGAAGGGGCTCGACCAGATCAGCCACGCGATGGGCGAAGCCGGGGTGGCCGCCACGACCATCCGCAACATGCTGTCGGAGCAGCGCCCGATCCGGCGCTGACTTTGGATGCCTCACCAACAATAAGCCCGGAGGGCATTATTCGGTAGCGAAGGACGCCTCGACCACCAGTCGCTCGGCATCCCACTCTGGAACCGCCTCGACGCGCATCGGCACCATGAACCGCTTTGCAGTTGGCCGTTCGATCTCGATCACGTCGCCCGCACCGAAATTATCGATCGCGACAACGCGCCCGATCGCCTCGCCATCGGTCGAGACAACGGGGAGCCCGATCAGGTCGGTATGGTAATATTCGCCATCCTCGAGCGGCGGCAACGACGATCGCGGCACCGTCAATTCGGTCCCGCGCATCGCTTCTGCAGCGTTCCGATCGGAGACCTCGGCAAAGCGGGCGATCGTGCCGTTGTTGCCAGGGCGCGCGGACTTGAGCGTCAGCGTACCGTCGTTGAAACTCTTATAGCCCGACATGGTCTCGGCAAAGACCTTCAGCCGCACCTCGCCGCCGATGCCGTGCGCGCCGATCACGACGGCGAGCGTAACCTTATCCCTGCGCGGAGCCGGTATCGGGTCCAGGGGTGTCGTCGGCGCCTTCTGCGGGGTCGTCGGCGGAGACGCCTTCATTGCTGGCATCTTCGATGTCCTCGGGTGCGGGGGCTGTTCTGGGATCTGGATCGGGGGTCATCATGCGCTCCTTGTGGGTGATGGACCGACAAAGAACGCATGAACCGCCATTCGGGTGCGGGCATCGCCCACCCCAAGCCGTCATCCTAGGCTAGACCCAGGATCCAGAGCCGAGGACGCTGCCGTCCCTGGCTCTGGATCCCAGCCCTCGCTGGGATGACGAGGAAGACGATCTTACGAAGCGGCTTCTTCGGTCTCAGCAGGAGCTTCCGCGTCGGCAGCAGGTGCCGCCTTTGCAGCTGCTTCGGCCTCGGCAGCTTCAGCCGCCTTGGTCGCACGCTCTTCAGCACGCTCGGTGGCCTTCTCGCCGGGCTTGCCCTTGTTCGGGTTGTTGCGTGCCGAACGCTCGAGAACGCCTGCTGCGTCGAGGAAGCGTGCGACGCGGTCGGTCGGCTGCGCGCCGACGCTCAGCCAATGCTTCGCGCGATCGGCGTCGAGCTGCACGCGCTGCTCGTTGTCCTTGGCGAGGAGCGGGTTGTAGTTGCCGATCTTCTCGATGAAGCGGCCATCACGCGGGCTGCGCGCATCGGCAACGACGATCTTGTAATACGGACGCTTCTTGGAGCCGCCACGTGCGAGACGAATGTTGATTGCCATGATATTTTCCTTCGTTTTCTAATAATTCGCCCGGCAAACGCCGGGGTAATGGGGTTGAGTAAGAGGTTATTTCTTCTTCAGAAAATCGTCGAAGCCCGCAGGCAGCTGCGGCATCTTCCCGCCCAGGCCCGGCAGGCCACCCCCGGAATTGCCCCCAGGGAGCCCACCTGCGCCGGCCTTGTTGAGCATGTCGCCCATCTGCGGCCCGCCGATCGCGTTACCGATGCCGCCGAGACCGCCGCCCATGCCGCCCTTGCCGAGCATCGCCATCATGCCCTTCATGCCGCCCATCTTCTTGATCTTCTTCATGGCGGTCGACATTTCGAGGTGCATCTTGAGCAGCTTGTTGACCTCCTGCACCGTGGTGCCGGAGCCCTTGGCGATGCGGATCTTGCGCTTGGCGTTGATCAGCTCGGGCTTGGCCCGCTCCTTGATGGTCATCGAACCGATCATCGCATCCATGTGGACGAGAACTTTCTCACCGCCGACCGAAGCGACCGCGCCCTGCGCCTTCTTCATGCCGGGGATCATACCCGCCAGCGCACCGAGCCCGCCCATCCGCTGCATCTGCGCCAGCTGAGCACGCAGGTCGTTCATGTCGAACTGACCCTTGGCCATCTTGGCCGCCATCCGCTCGGCGTCTTCGGCCTGGATCGACTCCGCGGCGCGCTCGACGAGGCTGACGACGTCGCCCATGCCGAGGATCCGCCCGGCGACCCGCTCGGGATGGAACGCCTCGAGCGCATCGAGCTTCTCGCCGGTACCCGCAAACTTGATCGGCTTGCCGGTAACCGCACGCATCGACAGCGCCGCACCGCCGCGCGCATCGCCGTCCATCCGGGTCAGCACGATCCCCGTGAGCGGCACCTGATCGGAGAAGTTCTGCGCGACGTTGACCGCATCCTGACCCGTCAGCGAATCGACGACGAGAAGGATCTCGGCCGGGTTCGCGACGTCGGCGACCGCCTTCATCTCGTCCATCAGCGCCTGATCGACATGGAGGCGACCCGCGGTATCGAGCATCAGGACGTCGAAGCCCTGCAGCTTGGCCGCCTGCATCGCGCGCCGTGCGATATCGACCGGCTGCTGGCCGGTGACGATCGGCAAGGTCGCGACCGAAATCTGCGTGCCGAGCGTCGCGAGCTGTTCCTGCGCGTTCGGGCGATTGACGTCGAGCGACGCCATCAGCACCTTCTTGCGATCGCGCCCACCCGGCCCTGCCGACAGCCGCTTGGCGATCTTGGCGGTGGTGGTCGTCTTACCCGAGCCCTGAAGCCCAACCATCATGATGATCGCGGGCGGCGTGACGCCCAGATCGAGCTCGGACGCATCCGCGCCCAGCATCTCGACCAGCGCATCGCTGACGATCTTGACGACCTGCTGCCCCGGCGTGACCGAGCGCAGGACGTTCTGGCCGATCGCCTTCTCGGTCGCCTTCTCGACGAACTCGCGCGCGACGGACAGCGCGACGTCGGCTTCGAGCAGCGCAACGCGCACCTCGCGCATTGCTGCGCGCACGTCCGCTTCGGTGAGCGCACCCCGGCCGCGAAGGCGGTCGAAGACGCCACCAAGACGATCGCTCAGGCTTTCGAACATCGAGACACTCCCAATCACCATTACCGGACACATGACGACGCCCAACGCAAAAGCGCCGGCGGGCGAAACCTCGCCGGCCAGCGTGCATCCTTGGATGCTCGTCACATATGCCCCGTAACGGAACGTGGCGTACTGCTTACGCGACCCAGGCCGCCGACGCAAGCGACCCGTCCGTCGATGCGCGGCGACGGCGTCCAACGTCAAAGCCCCTCCCCGCCATATTGGACGGATCGACGCTCTTAACCGGTCCTACACTTATGCTATGTCATATGTGTGTCCGCCCCGACCTCACAGGCGATCCAGCCCATGACCGCACCGCCGGCGGCGACCCGTTCGCCCCGCACCATCAACCGGGAATTCGTCACCGGCGCCGTGACCGGGGCTGCAGCGTTGATGCTCGTCGGTACCGGCGGCGCCGTTCTGGTCGGCATCTTTGCCCGTCTGACGGGACGCAGCTCGGGTATCGACCAAGGCCTGGTTGTCGCCGTGCTGCTCAACGTCGCGCTGTTGCTGTTCGGCTGCCTGCGCTATCGCGCGCTCACTGCCGAGCTCAACGAGGCGACCGATGCGGGTCATCGCGCCCGCGTTCTGGCACAGCGGGATTCGCTGACCGGATTCCTCAATCGCCGCAGTCTGTCCGAAGATGGCGCGACCCTGTTCGGCAGCGCGAGACGCCGGGGCAAGGTGGTGGCGATGCTCACAATCGACGTCGACTTCTTCAAGAGCGTCAACGACATGCACGGCTATGCCGTCGGCGACCAGGTGCTCGTCCATGTCGCGGAAACGATCGCGGCCATCGCCCCCACATCAAGCCTTCTGGCACGCCTGGGCGCGGACGAGTTCGCCTGCGCCTTCGTCTTCGATCCGGCGCATCAAGGGGTGGCAGATCGGATCGCAGAGCGTCTCGTCACCGGCTTCGCGCGGCCCTTCCGTGCGAACGGCGTCGACATTCACGCCACCGTGTCGATCGGCGTCGCCCGCTCGGACGCAGACTGTGCCTCGATTGACGCGCTGTTGCGGAACGCGGACATCGCCCTGCACGCGGCCAAGACGGCGGGCCGCAACCGCCACGTCTGGTTCAACACCGCGATGGAGCAATCGCTGCAGGTGCGCGGTGAGCTCGAGTCCGGACTTCGCCTCGCGGTCGCCGCGCAGGACATCATTCCTTATTTCGAACAGCAGGTGGATCTCGCCACGGGGCTTACCACCGGGTTCGAGGTTCTGGCGCGCTGGGACCATCCGACGCGCGGCATGATCCCCCCGGACGTCTTCATCCCGATCGCCGAGGAGATTGGCGTCATCGGCGACCTGTCGCTTTCGCTCATGCGCCAGGCCTGTACTGCGGCACGCGACTGGGATTCGGCGCTGACGCTGTCGATCAACATTTCCCCGGTCCAGCTGCGCGACGCGTGGCTGGCGCAAAAGATCATCAAGACGCTGGTCGAGACGGGCTTTCCCGCCAGCCGGCTCGAGATCGAGGTTACCGAAAGCGCGCTGTTCGACAATCTGGCGCTTGCCCAATCGATCGTCGGCAGCCTGAAGAATCAGGGCATCCGACTGGCGCTCGACGATTTCGGCACCGGCTTTTCCAGCCTCGCACACCTGCGCGCGCTGCCGTTCGACCGTATCAAGATCGACCACAGCTTCGTCGCGTCGATCCTCGACAATGCGGAGAGCATGGCGATCGTCAACACGATCGTCCGGCTTGGCGACAGCCTGAACCTGCCGGTCACCGCCGAGGGCATCGAGGACGCCGCGGTCGAGGAGCGGCTGCGCGCGCTCGGCTGCGCCAAGGGACAGGGCTATCTCTACGGCCGCCCCATGAACGCCGCGCAGCTGCGCCGGCTGCTCGCCGAACAGCGCCTGCTCGCACACCAGCCCGATGGCGATTTCCCCCCGGTCCGCGGCATAGCGCCACGACTCGCTGGTTGACGGCGGCCCCGCCGCAGCCTGACCACGGACGTGCCGACCGCAGAGCCGCCATCCTTACTCCAGCCCGGCGCTGCAAGCCGTGGACTTTGCCCCCCGCCCCTCCTAGATCGCGCATCATGCCGTCTGCCCCGCTGCCAGAGGTCGTCAGCCTCGGCTGCCGTCTCAACATCGCCGAAAGCGAGACCATCCGCGCGCTCGTCGCCGGGCGGGACATGGTCGTGGTCAACAGCTGCGCCGTCACCAACGCGGCAGTGAAGGCGACGCGGGTTGCGATCCGCCGGGCCCGGCGCGATCGCCCGGATGCGCAGATTGTCGTCACCGGATGCGCAGCGCAGATCGACCCGGGTGCCTTTGCCGCGATGCCCGAGGTCGATCGCGTGATCGGCAATGCCGACAAGCTCTCCGCCGCAGCTTGGGACATGCCCGCCCCCGTCGTCGTCAGCGACATCATGCAGATTCGCGAAACCGCGCCGCATCTGGCCGCGAGCTTTTCGGCGCATGCCCGCGCCTTTGTCGAGGTCCAGAATGGCTGCGATCATCGCTGCACCTTCTGCGCGATCCCGTTCGGACGCGGACCAAGCCGCTCGGTCCCCGCAGGCGCAGTCGTCGACCGGATTGCCGGGCTGGTCGATGCAGGACACCGCGAGATCGTGCTGACTGGCGTCGACCTGACCAGCTATGGCCCCGATCTTCCCGGCGCCCCCACGCTCGGCCAGCTTGTCGAGCGCATTCTGCACGCGGTGCCGCGGCTCGAGCGGCTCCGTCTGTCGTCGCTCGACGGCATCGAGATCGACGACCGGCTCTTCGCGCTTCTGACGACCGAGCCCCGGATCATGCCGCACGTCCACCTCTCGCTCCAGGCGGGCGACGACATGGTGTTGAAGCGGATGAAACGACGTCATTCGCGCGCCGAGAGCGTGGCGCTCGTCCAGCGGCTCAAGACCGCCCGCCCCGACATAGCGATCGGCGCGGACCTGATCGCCGGGTTTCCGACCGAGGACGAGGCGATGTTCCAGAACACGCATGCGCTGATCGCTGACTGCGACATCGTTCATTCGCACATCTTCCCCTATTCACCGCGGGCCGGCACCCCCGCCGCCCGGATGCCGCAGGTCGAGCCCGAGATCCGCCGCCGACGCGCCGCGATCCTCCGCGAGACGGGCCAGGCTGTTCGCGCGGCATGGTTGCAGAAGCTGGTTGGGACGACGCAGCACCTGCTGGTCGAACGTCCGGGCGACCGCGGCCATGTCGGAAATTTCGCGGAAGTCCTGCTGGACGCGCCTGCGGCACCCGGCGACATCCTCCGAATCACGATCACCGGCGTTCTGGGCGAGCGCCTGAGCGCAACACGGGAATCCCTATGAGCACCACCCCAAGCTGGCACGACAAACTCATCGGCGGCTTCAAGCGTACCTCTGACCGGCTCGTCGGCAATCTCGCGGGCCTCAGCGGCGCGCGGCTCGACGATGCGACGCTCGACGAGATCGAGGAGGCGCTGATCGCATCGGACCTCGGTCCCGAAACCGCCGGCCGCATCCGCCATCGTCTTGCCGAGGGCAGTTTCGAGCGCAACATGGAAGAGCTCGGCATCCGCGTCATCGTCGCGGAAGAGGTCGAAAAGGTCCTCGCCAAGGTCGCCAAGCCGCTCGAGATCGACGCCTTCCCACGCCCGCAGGTTATCCTGGTGATTGGCGTCAACGGGTCGGGCAAGACCACCACCATCGCCAAGCTCGCGCATCTGCTAATGGAACAGGATTACGGCGTCATGCTGGCGGCAGGCGACACGTTCCGCGCCGCTGCGATCGGCCAGTTGCGCACCTGGGCCGAGCGCGTTGGCGTGCCGATCGTCACCGGACCGGAAGGCGGCGACGCAGCGGGCGTCGTCTGGGATGCGGTAAAGAAGGCGACCGAGACGGGGATCGACGTGCTGATCGTCGACACCGCGGGCCGTCTGCAGAACAAGCGCGAACTGATGGACGAGCTCGCCAAGATCCGTCGCGTGCTCGGCCGTATCAATCCCGAGAGCCCGCACGACATCGTCCTCGTCCTCGATGCGACGACGGGGCAGAATGCGCTCCAGCAGATTGAAGTCTTCAAGGAGGTGGCGGGCGTGACCGGCGTCGTGATGACCAAGCTTGACGGCACCGCGCGCGGCGGCGTGCTGGTCGCAGCGGCGGAGAAATACGGCCTGCCGATCCACGCGATCGGTATCGGCGAAGGCATGACGGACCTGCGCCCGTTCGACGCAAACGAGGTCAGCCGGATCATCGCGGGCGTCGAAAGCGTCCGAAAATAATACGACGCCCGCTCTCCGGTCTTACCGCAATTCCTGGATACAATAGTGACCAAGCCCCCCCTGTCCCCTGGCCTGCGCATGGCGATCGATTATGGTCCGCTGGCGATCTTCTTCGCGGTGAACTTCCTCACCCCCGGCGCACCGATCGCGCGCGTGGTCACCGCGACGACCGCGTTCATCGTCGCGACGATCGTCGCGATGATCGTCTCGAAGGTAAAGGCGGGACATATCTCGCCGATGCTGTGGATGTCAGGTGCGCTGATCGTCGTATTCGGCGGCCTGACGATCTATTTCCATGACCAGCGCTTTATCCAGATGAAGCCCACGATCATCTACGCGATGTTCGCCGCCATCCTGACCTTCGGGCTGGTGACCGGGCGCCCGCTGCTTCAGTCGCTGCTGGGCACCGCTTATCCAGGACTGACGGCCGAGGGCTGGCGCAAACTCACGCGCAACTGGACCGTATTCTTCGTGTTCATGGCAGTATTGAACGAAGTCGTCTGGCGGAACACCACGTGGGATTTCTGGGTCGGCTTCAAGCTCTGGGGCGCGATTCCGATGACGTTGATCTTCGCCTTTGCCAATATTCCGATGCTGCTCAAGAATGGATTGCAAACGGGCGACAAGGTCGTCACCGACCTGCCGCCCGAAGAATAATCAATGTTCGTCATCCTGGCCAAGCCAGGATGACAGTAACGGGATCGGCTCAGCCAGCGACCTTCGCGTAGCGCTCGCCGACGACATCCCAGTTCACGATATCCCACCACGCCTTCAGATAGCCCGGGCGATCATTCTTGTACGTCAGGTAATAGGCGTGCTCCCAGACGTCGTTGCCGAGCAGCGGCGTACCGGGCTCCTTGGCATCGTCCATCAGCGGGTTGTCCTGATTCGGCGTGCTCGTGACCTTCAGCTTGCCGCTGTCATCGGCGATCAGCCATGCCCAGCCCGACCCGAACTGCCCTGCACCCTTGGTGTTGAACTCGTCCTTCAGCTTGTCGAGGCTGCCGAAATCGCGATCGATTGCCTCGGCAAGCTTGCCCGACGGCGCCTGGCCCGTCTTGGCTGCCATCGTCTTCCAGAAGAAGTCGTGGTTCCAGAAGCCGCCGCCATTGTTGCGCACGAGCGGCGGCTGCGACGAGATCATGCCGAGAATGTCCTCGATCGACTTGCCCGCAAGCGCGGAGTCCTTCTCGACGCCCTCGTTCAGCTTGGCCGTGTATGCCGCATGATGCTTGTCGTGATGAAACTTCATCGTTTCCTGATCGATCACGGGCTCGAGCGCATCATAAGCGTAAGGCAGCGGGGGAAGTTCGAAAGCCATCGGGAGTCTCCTCAAAGACAATGGGTGAATGGGGTCGGACGTCAAACGCCCGCGGCCCCCAAATGGTCCCCGGACGGTCGTTACACAAGCGGATCGGACGTCGATCAGCCGCCGGCGTGCAACAGCTCGTGGCGCTTGAGGGCATGCCGCAACTGGTCATAGCTGAGCCCGAGCGCCTCGGCGGTGGCGCGCTGGTTGAAGCGATGCTCGGCCAGCGCGCGCGACAACAGGTCGCGCTCGAAGCGGGACACGCGCGACTTGAAATCCGACGGCCCGTCCTCGCACGCGACGACCGGATCGTCGGCGTCATCCTCTGTCGCGTTACCAGTCGCGCCGGCAGACGGCGATGCTGGGGCTGGTGGCAGGACGGGCTTGCGGTCCGCAGCGCCCGGCCTGTGCGGCGACTGGAATGGATCGATCTCGATCGCATCGATCGGCCCCTCATGCTCCCAGCGATAGACCGCGCGTTCGACGACGTTGCGCAGCTCACGGACATTGCCCGGCCAGTCATAGTCCGCCAGCGCAGCGCGTGCGGAGGGTCCGAACCCCTCCCACCGCTCGCGCCCGAGCTCGGACGCCATCCGTCGACCGAAATGGTCCGCCAGCACCATCACGTCACCGACGCGCGCGCGCAGCGGCGGCAGCGTGACGACCTCGAACGACAACCGATCGAGCAGGTCGGCGCGAAATTCATGCCGCATCACTTTGTCGGGCAGATGCTCGTTGGTCGCAGCCACGATCCGGACGTCGACGCGCAGCGGCCGCGACGAGCCGATCCGCGTGATCTCGCCATATTCGACGGCGCGCAGCAACCGGTCCTGCGCCGCCATCGACAGCGTACCCAGCTCGTCGAGGAACAGGGTACCGCCATGGGCTTCCTCGAACCGCCCGACCCGGGCCTTGGTCGCGCCAGTGAACGCGCCGGCCTCATGTCCGAACAATTCTGCCTCGATCAGCGTCTCGGGCAGCGCGGCACAGTTCATGATCACGAGGGGCTGGTCCCAACGCGGGCTCAACCGGTGGAGTCGCTCGGCGACCAGTTCCTTGCCCGTGCCGCGTTCCCCGATCACGAGCACCGGTCGGTCGAGCGCCGCCGCGCGCGACGCACGTTCGAGCGCTCCCATGAACGCGCCGGACTGGCCGATGACCTGCGTTGTTCTCTCCATTGCCAAAGTGTGGCGGAAATTCCCAACGCATAGCAAGGAACAATCTGCCCGCTCGACGCTCTGCCGGCACAACCGCATGATTTCCGGGCTTTTCTAAAACTGGCACGACTGATGCAAAGCTTTGGACAACCCGCCCAAAGGCGGAACCAACCATCGCCTCAAAGGGGACACATCATGATCAAGACCGACATCGTCCGCACCGTCGCCACGCTCGCCTGCACCTTCGTCGTCAGCGCCACCTTCATCCTCGCGGCGGTGGCGCCCGCACATCAGGCGCCCGCTACGCGACACACCGCAATCGTGGCATAAGGTTCGTCCGCCGCACGAAGACCCTGGAGTAGAATTTACATGGGCATTTTTTCCCGCACCCGCGACATCGTTGCCGCCAACTTCGCCGACCTCATCGAGAAGGCGGAGGATCCGGCCAAGATGATCCGGATGATCATCCTGGAGATGGAGGAAACGCTGGTCGAGGTTCGCGCTTCCGCCGCGCGCACCATCGCGGACCAGAAGGAGATGCGCCGCCATATCGCCAAGCTGGAACAGCTCCAGGAAAACTGGACCGAGAAGGCCGAGCTCGCGCTGAGCAAGGACCGTGAGGATCTTGCCAAGGCTGCGCTGGTCGAACGCCAGAAGGCGTCCGACATGGCCGAACAGCTCAAGGCGGAAGTCGGCGTCCTCGACGACGCGCTCAGCGCGTCCGAGGCGGACATCGCCAAGCTGCAGACCAAGCTGCGCGAGGCGCGGACCAAGCAGAATGCGGTGCAGACGCGGCTGGAAAGCGCGAACAACCGCACCCGGCTTCGCGAGATGTATAACGGCCCGAAGACGCACGAGGCTTTCAGCCGCTTCGACATTCTCGACCGCCGCGTCGACGAGGCCGAGGGTCGCGCCGACGCGATGGGGCTCGGTGTCGTCAAGACGCTCGAGGAAGAGATTGCCGAGCTGCGCAGCAACGACAAGGTCGATGCCCAGCTCGCCGCGCTCAAGGCCCGCCTGAAGAAGGACGACTGAAATGGATTTCGAAGGACTCGTCGCCATTCTCGGCGCGCTCGTCGGGCTGCCCTGGCTGATCCTGCATTATGTCACCAAGTGGAAGACCGCACCCAAGATCACCGATGAGGACGAACGACTGCTCGACGAGATGCAGCTCCTCGCCCGCCGGCTCGAGGACCGGGTGCTGACGGTCGAGCGGATCATCGCCGCCGATAATCCCGACTGGAAGCCGGGGCTCGGCACCAGCCAGTCGTCCTATCTGTCCGATCGCCAGGCTGACCGCCCGATCGACTCCCGCTTTGAACGCAACATGGATCGGAGGAACTGAAATGTCCGCCAGCCGCACCCAATTCTACCTCGACAAGCAGAACGCCAAATGGAAGGGCGTCTGCGCAGGGATCGCCGACTATACCGGGATCGATGTCCTGATCGTCCGCGTCTCGGTCGTCCTGCTGACGCTGGCCGGGGGCTTTCCCTGGACGCTGATCGCCTATTGGCTGGTCGCGTGGATGGGACAGCCAAAGCCGTTCGGACTGTACGAAACGCCCGACGACGCGAAGTTCTGGCAGGGCGTCCGCTCGAACCCGAAGCGCTCGACCGCAGAGGTCCGCAGCAAGTTCCGCGAAATCGATCGTCGTCTCGCCGACATCGAGACGCACTATACCAGCCGGAGCAGCAGCAGCCTCGCGGCAGAGATCGACAGCCTGCGCTGAGACGCGGCGTAGACGGGGAGAATGACGATGAATTGGGGTGGACCGGGTTTCGTCGTCGCGATCATCGCGATCACGACGGTGGGATGGGTGATCAACAACTGGATCCGCGCAAAGCATGGCTATGCGCTGGAGGATGAGTGGAGCGGGAAGACGCACCGGGTCGACCCGAAGGACGCCCGCAAGCTGGAGCTACTGTCCGGCGAAAACGAGCGTCTGACCGGCCAGGTCTCCCGTCTCGAAGAGCGGATTGCCGTTCTTGAGCGCATCGCCACCGATCCCGCGGAGCGTACCGCCCGCGAGATCGAGGCTCTCCGCCTCCAGCCGCGATAGAGGACGCCGCCATGATCAGCCCCCTGCTCATTCCCATTCTTGGCATATCCTGCGGCCTGCTCGCGATCTTCGGCGGCGTGTTCGTCAAGCCCTGGTTCGCCTATCGGCAGCGCCGGATGGAAATCGATGCCCAACTCGTCGCCGAAAAGTCCGCACAATATGCGGCACAGAATGAACGTCTCGAACAGCGTGTGAGGGTGCTGGAACGGATCGTTACCGACCGCGGGATCGGCCTGGCGGACGAGATCGACCTGCTCCGCGACGAGCGCCCCCTAAACTAATCCGTATTCAGGAGCTGACCGATGAATCCCTTCACGATGGTCGTCTGTATCGTTTTGATCGTGGCGGTCTCCCGCGTGCTCCGGGCGCGGTACCAAGCCCAAGGGTCGCTTTCCGCCCCGGCTGACACCGCCGACACGCTGCGTCTGCGCGACGAGGTGCGCCAGATGAAGGAGCGCATCCAGGTGCTCGAACGCGTCATCACCGACAACCACAAGAGCGTCGATCTCGACCGAGAGATCGAGCGGCTCCGCGACCGCTAGGAGGAGGCGGACATGACCGAACCGAACGTCTATATCACGCTCGCGCTGACCGGCCTGGTGGCGCTCGCGATGATCGTCACCGCGGGACTCGCCGGCTGGCGCGGCTGGCTGTCGATCAGGCGCCTGGAGATCGACCAAGCGCACGACACCGGCCTGCCCGTGGCGGTGTCGACTGGCGCGCGCATCGAGATCGCAGACCTGAAGGAACGCATCAAGAAGCTGGAGGCGATCGCCGCCGGGGTCGACCTGTAGCGCGGCAATCGTGTCCTGCCGCACGCGCAGCGGTTGCGGGCGAGATGACGCGGGAGTACCGCGACGCCATGCCCAAGCTAGCCGATATCCATGAGGAATATGACTTCCTCGAACCCGACGACCGCTACCGCCTTCTGATTGACCTCGGACGCGATCTCGAACCCATGCCCGATGCCCTGAAGACCGATGCGACGCTGGTTCGCGGCTGCTCGGCATCCGTGTGGGTCTATCCGATGAAGACCGACGACGGCCGACTCCATTTCCTTGCGGATTCGAACGCTGCGATCACCAAGGGGATCATCGCGCTCGTCCTGCAAGCGGTGCAGGACCAACCACCGGCGGCGATCGTCGCGACCGACATCGGTACGGAACTGGCGCCGTTCGATCTCGGCAAGCAACTCAGTTCGAACCGGACGCAGGGAATCCCGAACATGATCGCGTTGATCCGCGAGACCGCCGAACGCTACGCCAGCTAGGCGGCCTTGAGGCCGTCTTCCACCCGGGGAGGGCACGGCGGAGAGGCATCACCCCCGCGCAGCGTCGTTACGATCTCGCCAACGTCGGCGCCGGCGGGGACCATCATCCACCAATCGGGCCTGGCCGCATCAATCATCACGACTGCATTCTTGGGGCATACCCCAAGACATTTGACCTCGACCACGCCGCGGTCGGCCTTGCGCCCCTTCTTCAGCCCGAGCGCGGCACGCAACAGCTTGGCGAGCGGCGTGCGGCGCTTGTCGCCAAACCCGCCCGCGAGCTTCTTCGAACATTTGCCGCAGACCAGCACGCTGCCCTGCCAGCGGCTCGCCAGCACGCGGATCACGCCGGCTTCCACGTCCGTGCATCCTCTGCGGCGCGCAAGACCTCGTAAGCGGCCTGGACACCCTGGAACCGCGTTGCTGCGTCCTTGTCGCCCGGACGCACATCGGGGTGATTGGCCTTGGCCATTCGCCGCCACGCGGCACGGACATCTTCGAACGTCGCATCGGGTTCGAGCTGCAGCACTTCAAGCGCACGCATCTCGTCGCGCGACCGACTGCCGTCGCCCGATCCCGCCCAGGCATAATGCTTAGGATCCGCATAGCCATCCGCGGTGCGCGTTTCCGCCGCCTCGCGCTCGGCAGCTTCCTCGGCGCTCAGACCTTCGAAATAATTCCAGCCGCGATTATACTCGCCCGCATGCGTCATGCAGAAATACCAGCGGTCCGGGCTGTTGGGCGATTTCGGCGCCGGGCAATTGCCGGGTTCGTTGCAGCCGTGCCGGTCGCACAATCGAACCGTCACCGCCTCGCTGCTAGAGCCATAGCCGCGCCACCGCGGAAATCCCCAATCGGGTGTACGTGTCGTGCTTCGCGCCATAGCCGTTCGAGATAGGCGTCCCCACCGTCAACGCAACCGCGTACCGCACCGCCAAACGATCAAGCCACGCGCCCGCACCTGCGGCCGGGACCGACATTGCGCCTTGAGTCAGGAGGCGTTCATCGCCTAATGAACATGAATAAATTGTCATCTGGCATAGGGTAAAGCGTCTGCTCCGGGCGCATCCCGGCCGACGTCGCGGCGACAGGAGCCTTGGTGCAAACTCTCATTCCGAAGCTAAGCACGTGGCGGGCCGATCTTCCCGCGTCGATCGTGGTCGCCCTTGTCGCCCTGCCCCTGTGTCTGGGCGTTGCGCTAGCGTCAGGTGCGCCACTGTTCGCGGGTGTCATCGCCGGGATCGTCGGCGGCATCGCCGTCGGGCTCTTCTCAAAATCTCCTTTGTCGGTCAGCGGACCGGCTGCAGGCTTGACCGTGATCGTCCTCGCGGCGATCGAAAGCATGCCGAGCTACCAGATGTTCCTGATGGCCGTCGTGCTGGCGGGCGTGCTTCAGATCGGCTTTTCGCTGACGCGCGCGGGTATCCTCAGCGAATTCGTGCCCTCCTCGGTGATCACCGGGATGCTGGCCGCGATCGGCCTGATCCTTATCCTCAAGCAGATTCCGCACGCGGTCGGCTTCGACCGCGAGGCCGAGGGGATCTTCGAATTCTCCACCGCCAACGGCGTCAACACCTTCTCGCGAATCATCGACAGCCTGAGCGCGAGCGTGACCCCCGGTGCGATCCTGATTGCCGGGATCAGCCTGGCGTTCCTGTTCTGGTGGGACGGCGCGAAACCGAAGAATGGCCCGCTCCGGTTTGTCCCCGGCCCGCTCGTCGTCGTCCTGATCGGCGTGCTCGGCAACGCGCTGCTGGGCGCGGTCAAGCCTGATTGGCAGCTCCAGGCGACACATCTCGTCCAGGTACCCGTCACGCAGAAGCTTTCCGAATTTCCCACGCTGTTCACGCTCCCGGACTTTTCCGGCATCAGCATGGGCATCGTCTGGACAACTGCGGTCACGCTCGCAATCGTCGCGAGCTTGGAGTCGCTGCTCAGCGTGAAAGCGGTCGACGAGATCGATCCGCGCCGTCGCTCCACCGACAAGAACTGGGAGTTGCTCGCGCAGGGCGGGGGTAACATCCTGTCGGGCATGATCGGCGGGCTACCCGTCACGTCGGTGATCGTCCGATCATCGGCCAATGTCGACGCCAAGGCAGAGAGCAAGCTTTCGACCATGCTCCACGGCTTCTGGCTGCTGATCAGCGTTGCACTGATCCCGTCGCTGCTTAACCTGATCCCGCTATCGGCGCTTGCCGCGGTGCTGATCGCGACCGGTTACAAGCTGACCAAGCCGAAGCTGTTTCTGGAACGCTACAAGCAGGGCTGGACGCAGTTCATCCCCTTCGTCGTCACGGTCGGCGCGATCTTGTTCACCGATTTGCTCGAGGGCATCGTGATTGGCATCGTCGTCGGCTTCGTGTTCGTCATTGCACGCAACTTCCGTACCGCGATCACCTTTGCCTGCGATGGCGACGACTGCCTCGTCCGTGCGCGCCGCAACCTGTATTTCATCCACAAATATGAATTGCAGAAGTCGCTGAACCGCGTGCCCGATAATACGCAGGTGTTGATCGACCTGTCGTCGACCAGTTATGTCGACCTCGACAATATCGACATCATCAACGCGTTCATCAAAGGCGCGGAATATCGCGGCATCACCGTCAGCCTGCGCGGCGATATCGCCGGCAAGCGTGCCGCGTTGATCAACGCGCCATCGAGCGAGGTTCTGTACACATGAGACGCTACAAACAGCTGCTGCTCGCCAACAAGGCCTGGGTTGCAGAGCATACCGATGAGAATCCCGACTTCTTCAGCCGCCAGACGGTCGGCCAGAAGCCGGAATTCCTGTGGATCGGCTGCTCGGACAGTCGCGTCAGTCCCGAACAGATGACGATGACTCAGCCGGGCGGGATGTTCATCCACCGCAACATCGCCAACCTCGTCAACGATCACGACCTGAACCTCATGTCGGTGCTGCAATATGCGGTCGACGTACTGAAGGTGAAGCATGTCATCGTCTGCGGGCATCACGGTTGCGGCGGCATCATGGGTACGCTGCAAGGCGGACTGGACGGTCCCGTGGACGAGTGGCTCGATACGGCGCGCGAAGTGCTGCGCGATCACCGCGACGAGATCGATGCACAGCCGACCCAGGAAGCGAAGGTCAACCGGTTCGTCGAGGTCAACGTCCGCGACCAGCTCGTTCGCCTCGCGCGTACCAAGACGGTGCAGGATGCATTCGCCAAGGGCCAAGAACTGGCGCTCCACGGCTGGGTGTACGACATGCGCGACGGCCACATCAAACCGCTGATGGAGATCGCCGCCGATACGGTTCTCGACGAGATCGGCCGGCCGGAGAAGGTGCTGGTGTGACGTCAGTCCCTCCCCCTACGGGGAGGGCAGAATCATCCCGGCATCTTGAACCGGACATTCTGGGAAAGCCCGCCGCAGCCGACACCGCCATCGGGGCGAAACGTCTTCGTATATCGGGCGCCCGCGACGGTCTGTGTGCCGGCCTTGGTGAAAACGAACGGCGGATAGCTGAGCACGGCGCGCTCGTTCAGCACCTTGCCGTCCGGCCCCACATCGAACTGTGTCCGGGTCCAGCCTTCAAATCCCCAGATGCGGGCCTCATCCGGGAACGTGCCGCCGGCCGAAAGGAATCGGGGCGGGGCATCGAGGATCGCGCACTGGCTGGCCGCCAGCCCCGACCGGTCGAACGTGGCACGTGCCGCCACCGGATCCCCCGCCTGCTGCTGTAGCGACGCCAGCCGGATCAGCGCACCGACACGCATCGGGTCGTTCGCTGCCAAACCCTTGTCGTCCGCGACCGCCTGTAACGGCGCCACACGCCGGCTTCGGCTTCTGGTCGAGTCCGCTATGAGCAGTTGCAGCGCCGATCGCGCTTGCGGATCCTGCGCATAACCGGGCTTCGACAGCAGCGGCGTGATAGCGCGGGCATAGGCACCCTGCTTCCAGCTATCGGCACTTTCGGTCTCACGCACACGGATGTCGAGCGGGAGCAGCGCGATCGGCGGGGCGCCGTTTGCCTGAGCAATAGCGAACGCCCGCTGCGCCAGCTCATGCGCCTCCTCACGACCCACGACCGCATTGCCGACGAGCTGGTACAAGGGTGGCAGCGTGGCGAGCGATGTCGGCCCCGACTTGCCCTCCGCCGCCGCGAGTGCGGCACGTTGCCCGACGATGGCGGCGGCATCCGCGCCACGTTCGCGTACCGGTATCGAAAACCCCTTGGACTCGAGCCAGGCCGCCATGTCCGCGTCGAGAAACTTGGTGATCGACGGCCGCTCGAACGCGGTCGAGCAGCGCATCTCGACGCGGATATTGTAGCGGAAGAACGCGGGAAAGGACTTGGTCTGCTCGGGCGTCCATGACCAGTCGCGGACGGCACGCGCAAATTCGAGCGCCACCGCGCCACCGCCTGCGGCATAGATGGGCGAGACGCCGCGTACCACGCCGTCATTGTCGATCGTGAATTCGACGACCGCCATGTCCGCAGGCCTCAGATCGGCCTCGCCACCGCAGGCGGGTACCTCCATCTGTACCGCCGGATCAAACTCCCCCTTGCTCAACCGGCCCGCGCCGGTCATCGCCATGTACCGGCGGGCCTCTTCGCTCTTGCCCGCCAACAGTGACGCGATCGCCGCATCTGACCGCGCGGAAACGTCGCGCGAATCGGTCTGCGACGTCATCCCGCCATAAAATTTGACCGCCTCAACCGCTTGCGTCCGCGCCTGTTCATACTGCCCCCGGTTCAGCGCCAGGATCGCGCGCCGCCGCGCGATCAGAGCCTTTACATCCGCATCGGCAGGCGCCGTCCGGACGAGCGCATCGACCTTCGCAAGGGCTGCATCCGCTGCGGCGGGATCGGTGAACGTCGTCGTGTCAGCTAGGGACAACAGCGCCGCGACCTTCAGCGACGCTCCGTCCGCCGCAGCGGCGGCGCTCGCAAACGAAACGCTCGCCCCCGCATAATCGAGCGCATTCTGCGCAATGAGGCCCAGATCAAAATAGGCCCGCCACCGATCCTCGGCGAGCGTCGGGTCCTTCGCAGGCAACAGCGCGAGGCCGTCGCGTGCCGCGGTCACCGCATCGTCTGAGCGATCGAGCTTGAACAGTGCCGCACTCTTGCGGATCAGCGCAATGCCCCGGCTCCGCGATCCCGGCTTGGTTCGTGCTTCAAGCGTCGTCCAGGCCGCAAGCGCAGCGGTACTGTCGCCCTTCGCATCCAGCGCCGCGGCCGCTTCGAAATCCTGCTGCACCGTGGTTGCGGGCCCCTGTGCCGCGACCTGCGCAGCGATCGCCGCCATCACGATGCCTGCACCCATCAGTCCTGCCCGGTCGATACGCATCACATCCCCCCCGTCTTTCGGGCAGTCTGCATGCGATCGGGCGAGGATGCCAGAGGGTCTGTAAGCCGGGTTCTGTCCATTTCCGACCCTTCGGTCGAAAGTTGGGCGACCATTCCTCTAGGACGACGGTTGCCCGCCGCCTCAAGCAATCAACCCGGGTGACGAGCCGGAACGAAGCCCATGTGCCACCCCTATTCGATCTTGCTCCCGGTGGGGTTTGCCGTGCCGCCCCTGTTACCAGGCGCGCGGTGCGCTCTTACCGCACCCTTTCACTCTGACCGCCCCGACTTGCGCCGAGGGTTGGCCGTCTGCTCTCTGTGGCACTGTCCCTGGGGTCACCCCCGCCGGGCGTTACCCGGCACCGTCGTTCCGCGGAGCCCGGACTTTCCTCGCGGATGTCATTACAACACCCCCGCGGCCGCCCGACCCTCTGGCGCGCCGATCCCTAGTCGTCACCCATCGGTTTGGGAAGCAGCAAAGCGAGCAGGATGCACCGGCATTCCGCATCGATCTCGCCGTCTACAAGCTCGGGGCGAAACCGGCGCTGGAACGCCATGATCGCCGCCATCCGGTTCTCCACGTCGTAACCGAACCGTTCGAGCGCAAGGCAAAACCCGCCCTCCGTCCAGCCGGGATCCATCAGATTCTTGGTCGGCCGCGGCAGCGCAAGCCGGCGTCGCGCCAGTTCGTGCCACGGAAACAACTCGCCGGGATCGCGCTTGCGCGTCGGCGCGATGTCGGAATGACCGACGATGTTACCCCGCGTGATCTCGTGGCGGTCCTTGATCTGCGCCACCAACGGCAGCAGCGCGGCGATCTGTTCGGGCGGGAACGGGCGATAGCCGAACTCATGCCCAGGATTGACGATCTCGATGCCGATGCTTGCCGAATTGACGTCCTCGATCCCGCGCCAGTGTGACCGTCCCGCGTGCCAGGCCCGCTTATCCTCGGCGACCATCCGCAGGACGGTCCCGTCCTCCTCGATCAGATAATGCGCCGACACCTTCGCGTCCGGATCGCGCAGGCGGGCAATCGCGGACGGGCCGTCCTGCATGCCGGTATAGTGCAATACGATCATGCTGACAGGCAGCGTTCGGTCGTCGAAATTCGGTGACGGCGTCTCGATGATCGTCAAGCCAGCTTCCCCTCCAGCCGGTCCGCACGTGCGGTCCGGATCGTGACGATCGCGACGCCGAGCATCGCAACGCCTCCGCCTGTAAGCATCAATAGCGTCAACGGGTTGCCGAAGTAATAGGCCGCGGCGAACACCGAGATAATTGGTGCGGCGAGCGTCATCGGCGTGACCACGCTGACTGAATGACGCTGCAACAGCCACGACATCGAGCCCTGGCCAATCACCGTCGATCCGATCGCGGAAAACGCCACCCAGCCGACCGTGCGAAGCGGCAGGTCGGGGATCGCGCGCATCGCCGCAGGCTCGGTGATCATCGCCACGACCGCCATTACCAGGCTCCCCATCAGCCCG
The DNA here is from genome assembly GCF_014842205.1 of Sphingomonas sp. CFBP 13714. NCBI lineage: Bacteria > Pseudomonadati > Pseudomonadota > Alphaproteobacteria > Sphingomonadales > Sphingomonadaceae > Sphingomonas > Sphingomonas sp. CFBP 13714. The sequence continues at coordinate 502,101 of NZ_JACYVG010000002.1, read as the reverse complement.
ACCCAGGCATAGATCGTCAGAACCGGCACGCCGACGAGCCGCCGCTGGATCAGCGAGGTGATCGCCCAGATCAGGCTTGCCAGCGCGGTCAGCGCAAGACCCGCGCCCTCGCGCGCTGCCGAAGGATCGAAGACCAGCAGCACCACTCCCAGGATCGAGAGGCCGATCCCCAGCATCCGGGGCCAGTGGATCCGTTCGCGAAAGACGACGATCGCCAGCAACAACGCGAATGGAACACCGAGTTGGCCGGCGATCGCCAACGCGCCGATATTCGTCGCGACCGACAGCGACAGATTGATCACGAGATAGAAGATGCCGCCCGACAACAGTCCGAGCAGCGCCAGCGTCGCGGTCCGTCCCGGCACCAGCCGGAACCAGCTCGCGCAGACCGCAAACACGATGACCTGGCGCAGGAACCCGGCCGTCATCGGCGCGATTTCCGTCACCGCCATCTTCACGGCGATGATGTTGAGCCCCCACAGAACGTTCATCACGACGACGATCGCAAAGTCGCGCAGGCCAAACCGATGCGTCGCGGGAGGTGCGGCCTGGATCGTCATCCCTCAACGCTTGCCGGGATCGAGCCGCGAAGTAAACTGCAGCGGCACTCTATTGCGGGATCACGGCGCGGGCGAGCGAAGCCGCGGATCGGCAGGGTTTGACGACGGCATTTCGTAGAAGCCGCGATAGCGCTGGCTGGGTTCGAACAACGGGGTCTGCCCGCTCACCGTCTCCCCCGCGCCCATGACGAACAGGCCGCCGGGCCGCAACGCCCGTGCGATCGTCGAGAACACCCGCAATTTCGTCTCCGCCGTCAGGTACAACAGGACATTTCGGCACAGGACCAGGTCGAAACGTCCTGCGGGCGCCGCATCGGACACGAGATTCACGCGCCGGAACGTGACAAGCTTTACCAGCTCTGGCTTGGCGACCCAGTCCGCGCCGACACCGTCGAACCACCGCATCATCCGACGGATCGGCAACCCACGCTGAATTTCGAACTGCGTGAAACGCCCCGACCGTGCGCGGGCGATTGCGGCACCCGAAACGTCGGTCGCGATAATGTCCGGAACCGGCGCACCGGTCGTCTCGTGCCGCTCGGCGAACAGCATCGCCAGTGACAGCGGCTCCTGCCCGGTCGAACATCCCGCGCACCAGATCCGGATGCGATGACCGGCGGTCTCGGCATCCGCGATCGCCGCGACGAGGTGCTCAAAGACCTGCGCGTCCCGGTAGAAGGACGTTTCCTGGTTTAGCAGCGCATCGACGATATGCTCGCCGATCTCCCGATCCTTTCCGGCCAGCAACTGCGCAACCAACTCATCCAGGCTGCCGAGCTGGCGTTCACGCAACAGCGGCTTAAGCGCTGTATCGAGGCGCCAGGAGCGATAGGCCGCGATCTGCTGGCCCGTCCGCGCTTCCAGCAGCGCGGTCAGCACATCGATCGTTGCTTGGGAGGCCGCCGGGGCCGGTGAGGACGACGGGGCCATGGTCGGCATGCTCCGCCCACGTAACGCTGACGCGCCCATCATGGACGGCGCTGCGACGCGATGAGCCGCCCGATCGCCTCGGGGGGCAGTATCGCCGCCGCGACACCCGACGATACGACAGCGCCCGGCATGCCCCAGACGACCGACGTCGTCTGATCCTGAGCCACCACGCTGCCGCCGGCGTCGTGGACCTGTCGCGCCCCCTCCGCACCGTCGCGGCCCATGCCGCTCAGCATGATAGCCAGCGCGCGCGCGCCAAAGACTTGGGCGACCGATCCCAGCATCGGATCGACCGAGGGGAGGCAGCCGCTGCCGACGACACCCTGCCTGAGGCGGATCGCGGCGCCGCCGTCGCTCAGCCGCACGCAGGTCATGTGCGCGTCGCCGGGGGCGATGAACAGGCGACCGGGGCGGATCCGCAGGCGGTCGGTCGCGACGTCGCACGGCCGGCCGGACAGGACCGTGAGTTGTGCCGCGAAATACGGCATGAACGACGCGGGCAAATGTTGCGTGATCAGGATCGGCAGCTGGAACGTGGCGGGCAACTCACGCAGCAACTGGCTCAGCGCGTGGATCCCGCCGGTCGATGCACCGATCGCGACGATGTCATAGGCGTCGCCGACCGCGACGGAACGGCCCTGATCCGCAGCACCCCGGCCGCACAGCGGCTCAACCCCGGCCGTGACGTTGCGCGCGCTTCGCAGTCCCGACGCGCGGGTAGGCACGATCGCGGTCGGGGCTTCGCACAGGCGCTCGAGCTTTTCGACCAGTGCGGTTGCAAAGCGGCCAGACATGCCGCTGGCGCCCGGCTTCACCAGCGTTTCCGCCGCCCCCAGCGCGAGCGCCTGGACCGCGGCCGCACCGCCCTCATCGGCGGAGGAGGACACGATCAGGATCTTGGCACCCTGCCCCGCGGCGATGAGGTCCGGCAGCGCGGTCAGCCCATCGACCCCCGGCATTTCGATATCGAGCAGGATGAAATCGACCTCGGCGGAGCGCAGGAACTCAAGTGCGGCTCCCGCATTGGCGACCGCGCCGACGACGGTGAACTGCGAGCTCGCGTCGATCAGCCGCGCCATCACCGCGCGGGCGACCACCGAATCATCGACGATCAGGACACGCGCGACGGCGGACACAGGCGACCGCGGCAGCGGTGGAAGGGGCAGCGAGGCGGCCACGGCGTCGTAAGACCCGCTCAGGCCATGCCGACGATTTGCAACTTCGATGCGAGGGTTTCGCGGTCGAACGGCTTCATGACATATTCGTCGGCGCCCGCCTCGATCGCGGCGCGGATATAGGCCATGCCGTTCTCGGTCGTGCAGAAGACGACCTTGGGACGCTGCGTGATATCGCTGTCGCGCAGCGCTCGCAGGAAATCCATGCCGCTCATGACGGGCATGTTCCAGTCGAGCAGGATGACGTCCGGAACCGACTCCAGACAGCACTGAAGCGCCTCCTGGCCGTCACATGCCTCGCGAACGGTAAAATCAAGCGTTTCGAGGATGTGACGCGCGACCTTGCGGATCACCTTCGAATCATCAACGACAAGACAGGTCTTCATGGAAAGCCTTCCGGGGTGATCATGGCGCCCGCTTTAGCCGGCAAAGCGTAAGCACCGGGTTAAGCGCGCGCGAGTTGGCCGCTGTTCAGGCGACGAGCGCGGGCAAGGACGACGGCACGACTGCGGTCAGGTCTAGCACCAGCATCGGCTCGCCATCGCGATCGACCAGCCCCGACGCCGCCGCCGCCCAGCCGTGGTTGAGCGCCAGTCCCGACGACAGCGGCAGCCGCTCGAACGGCGCGACATCCTCAAGCGAGTCGACCAGGATCGCATAGTCATGCCCGTCGACCTGCGTGATGACTGCCCGCCTGGCAGTTTCGGGCGTCGGCGCGAGCCCCAGCGCGGTGCCGGTGTCGATCACCGTCACGACCCGGCTGCGAAGCGCGGTCAGCCCACGGATCGCCGCCTCCGCCTGCGGCACCGCGACGACATCACCGATATCGACGACCGAGCCGACCTGCTCTGCCGGAATCGCGACGCCGCGCCCGGCGATATGCGCGATCAGAAACAATTCCATCAGCGCGCTCCCCCACTCGTCACGGCGCGAATATACGGTGCTGAATCCTCTTGTTGCGCGCCGGCCTGCGCCGCGACCCGCCGCGCGAGTTCCTCGATCAGCGCCGGACGGTCATAGCGATAGATGCTGTGGTCCTGCGCACCTGTACCCTCCCGATTACGGCGCAGCGTGACGATCGGGGCGGCGACCGCCTCGACCGGCCCATCCTCCATCGCCAGCGCGACCGCAGGCGTCTCGCCCGCGGCGAGGCGTGTCACACACCGATAGCCCGACGCCTCGAGCGCGGGTTTGAGGAACGTCTCCATCCACCCGCTGCTGTCGCTCTGCAACAGGCAGACCGGGCGCGAAGCGCGCCGGACCGGCTCGCCCGCGAACAACGCGTGTGGATCGATCAGCTCGACCTGCTCACCGCCGATGATCACGACGCCCGCGATCGGCCCGCCGCCATTAGCCGGCGCCATTTCGGGCGGCAATTCGACGATCTCGATGGCCTCCGCGATCGCATAGGCCATCTCGCTGTCGCCATCGGTCAGACGGAGTACGGCGACCTCTTCCCGGTCGCCGATCGTGCCGACCGAATGCAACGGCACGATCGCCCCGCCGATGGCGAGACGCAGCGCGCCCGCCGTAAAGCTGATCGCCGACGTCGCCACCGGTTCGACCCGGTCGATCACCGCCAGCGCGATCACGCGGCGCTTTCCGTCCAGATCGTCGAACAACAGCGCCTGTACGCCGGCAACGCTGTCCGCCGCCGCCTCGTCGTGCGCGACCGCGAGGGCGGAAAACCGCAGCCCCGCGACATGCGCGATCCCCGCTCCGTCGAGCAGCAGCATCGGCAGGCCGCTGTCGGGCAGCGTCTGGCCGGCGTAGACGCCGGTCGCCATCACGTGCGGCGAGGCGGGTTTGACGACCAGTTCCTCCGCGTCGAGAACATCGTCGACGCCGAGCGCATAATCGCCTTCGCGGGTCGACACGATCACGAGCGTGCCAGGGTCATGGTCGCCCAGCCCGAACAGCGCGGCCAGCGAAACCAGCGGCATCCGCCGTCCCCGAACCGCGACGGCCGATGCATCTCCGATCGTGTCGATCCGCACCTGCGTTCCACGGACCCTGACGATCTCCTCGATCGACTGCCGCGCCAGCGCGAAACGCTGCGTCCCCACGCTGACGATGATCGTCGACAGGATCGACAGCGTCAGCGGCACGTGAATGACGATCCGCAGACCCCGGCCGGGCATGTTGCACAGCGCGATGCGTCCGCCGATATGCTCAATGTTGGCGCGCACGACATCCATGCCGACGCCGCGTCCCGAGACTGTCGTGACCGTGTCGCGGCTCGACAGCCCCGCTTCGAATACGAGATCGAGCTTTGCGTCCTCATCCATCGCGCCGATCTGCGCTTCGGTACGCACGGCTTGGTCCTTGGCCTTGCTGACGATCCGCGCGACGTCGATGCCACGTCCGTCGTCGCTGATCTCGATGAGGATCTGGTTGCCCGACTGGCGTGCGGACACGACGAGTCGCCCCGTCGCGGGCTTGCCCGCGGCCAGACGGTCGGCCGGCGATTCGATCCCGTGATCGACGGCGTTGCGGATGATATGTGCCAGCGGATCGCGAATCAGCTCGATCAGCTCACGGTCGAGCTCGACGTCAGAGCCCTCGATCACCAGGTTGACCGCCTTGCCCAGTTCCGCGCTGGTATCGCGGACCATGCGCGGCAGCGCCGAGAACAGCGCATCGATCTTCTGCATCCGGGTCCGCGTCACCGTGTCGCGCATGTCCGCGACGGTCAGCGAGAGCCGTTCGAGCGCAGCATCGACATGCGGATCGCTGACGTTATCTCGCAATCGCCGCGCCAGTTCGTTGCGGGCGAGCACCATGTCGGACATGCCGCTCATCATCCGGTCGAGCAGATCGACATTCAGACGGACGCTGCGGCTGCTGGCCCGCACGGTTGCGACATGTACGGGCACGGCCGCCGGCGCGGCGTCCTCCGCCAGCGCCGTGATCAGCAACTCCTCGCTTGCATCGTCCAGCGCTGCGCCGGCATCGATCGCCTCGACGATCTCGCCGATCCGGTCGACAATCGCGAGCACGGCATTCACCAGCGCGGTGTCGGGCACCCGCTTGTTGTCCCGAACCGCCGCAAGCACGTCTTCAGCGGCGTGGCTCAGCCGGGCCAGCCGGGGGATGTCGAGAAACCCACAGCTGCCCTTCACCGTGTGAACGAAGCGGAAGATTGCATCGAGCCGCGCGCGATCCGTCGGCGCCGCCTCCCAGGCGACAATCTCGCCCGACAGCGCCTCCAGCGTCTCGCGCGTCTCGGCTATGAATTCCTGTAGAAGATCGTCCATGCGGGCCCCGGAACGCGTGCGTCGGGCCCGTCATGACGAACAGGGGTTAAGGCCGCGTTAGGATCGCTCCTCCCCCACCGCACCACCGTATCCAGCCAAATTATCGCGCGTTGAACACCGCACCGAAGATCATGACGCCGTCGGAGGGTTCGAAGATCTGCATGCTGCCCCCGCTCTCGGCGACGAGCGTGTGCACCATATAGGCGGCGGCCGCGCGCGGCGTTACCGCCGTATCGCCAGGACCGTCGACCAGCGTCCGACGAATTTCGAAGTCCAGGACGAGCCGCGGCCCCTCGACCTTCACGACCACCTCGAAATGGCCGGCATTGTCCTCGCCGCCAATCTCCATCCGGCCGCCACGCACCAGCGATTCGCTGCCGATCAGCACCAAATTGAGCAGGACCTTGATCGCCGCCTTGGGCATCGTTTCCTCGTCCACGAGCCAGGCGAGCTCGATCCGCTTGTTCTCGGCGATCAGCCCTTCAATCGCGGACTTGGCCTCGCGGGTTGCGACCTCCTCGCCAAATCCTCCCGCAGCACCGAAGGCCAAGCGAAAGAATTTCAGCTTGCTCGCCGATGCGCGTGCGCTGTCTGCCAGCAGCTCCATGCACCGCGCACGCATTGCCGGATCGGTTTCGTCTGCCAGCAGTTCGAGCCCGTTGTTGAGCGCGCCGACCGGCGACAGCAGGTCGTGACACAAACGCGAACACAACAGGCTGGCAAAATCGACCGGGCTGACAGTCATGAATATCCTCTCGAAAACATGTGCCGTTCTGACCTCGCCACGATTGGCTGGCAAGCGGCAAGGCGCATCGTTGGCGCTTCGCGCTTTATGCTCCGTGGATCACGTCAAATCAGCACAATGGCAACCTCGGCAAATGCGCCGGGGGCGTGAGAGCGCCAAGCGCGGGCTTGCCTGCCGCCGATGATCAGCCAGATCGCTCCGTCGCCCATCGCCTGCGCGGCGTCGCGCGGCGACGGCACGGGGTTGCCCGTGGGATGCGAGTGGTAATGACCGATGACCGCTGGGCCGCCGTGGCGCGCGCGACGATGTGCGGCCAGCAGCGCTGCAGGATCGATTTCGAAGCTGTGGGCGGGATGGTTCGCGACGTTCTCGCAAGGCTCTGCCGTCGCGATGGCTCCCGGCGTACCGAAGAGCAGTCCGCAAACCTCCTCCGCCGGCGATGCCGCCGCCCGTGCAAGGATCCGATCGAGGACGCCGCTTGAAATCGTAACGCTCATCGCCACATCGCTACCGCATGGACCGGGGGGTTGCCACGATTGAAGCGAAAATTGCCGCGGCGGCCGATGGATGGCGTCTCGACCGGGCGCTCGCGGATGCCGTTCCGACGATGTCACGCGAACGGCTGAAGACGTTGATCGCCGCCGGTGCGGTATCGCAGGCGGGTCAGGCTTGGCGCGATTCTTCGAAAAAAGCGTCCGCCGGTCAGACCTTCGCGATCGCCGTGCCGCCACCGACGCCGCTGCATAACGAGGCGCAGGACATCCCGCTCGTCATCGCCTATGAAGACGAGCATCTGATCGTCGTCGACAAGCAGGCGGGTCTGGTCGTGCATCCCGCAGCGGGCAATTTCGACGGCACGCTCGTCAACGCGCTGCTTCACCATTGCGCGGGCAATCTTTCGGGGATCGGCGGGGTCGCGCGTCCGGGCATCGTCCACCGGATCGACAAGGATACCTCCGGGTTGATGATCGCCGCGAAGAGCGACCGCGCGCACGAGGGACTGGCCAAGCAGTTCCACGATCACAGCATCGACCGCCGCTACCGCGCGATCGTCGGCGGGATCCCGCGCCCTTCCTCAGGGACCGTCGATGCCCCGCTGGCGCGCAGTCCGCAAAACCGGAAGAAGATCGCCATCGTCCAGGGCGGCAAACGCGCCGTCACGCATTTCACGACGCTGCAACCGCTTCGCGATGCCGCGCTGGTCGAGTGCCGGCTCGAAACGGGTCGCACGCATCAGGTGCGCGTCCACATGGCCTCGATCGGGCACGCCTTGCTCGGCGACCCGGTCTACGGTAGAAACCGGCCCGGCCAGAAGACGCTGCTCGAAACGCTTGGTTTCCGCCGTCAGGCCTTGCACGCCGCGTATCTCGGGTTCATCCATCCTATAAATAGTAACGCTTTGGCGTTCGAAAGCAGGATGCCTGCGGACATGCAGGAACTGTTCAGCGAGCTTCACGTATAGATATCGGACCCTGCCGCAGTGCGGTATGGTTTCGCAGAAAGGGAAGACTACCATGGCAGCCCGCTCCAACGTTCCAGCGACGATACCTGCGCTCGGCAGCGAGGCGGGTCTCAATCGCTATCTCGCCGAGATCAAGAAATTCCCCATCCTGCAACCTGAGCAGGAATATATGCTCGCCAAGCGGTTCCAGGAGCATGGCGACACCGATGCTGCGGCGCAGCTGGTGACGTCGCATCTCCGTCTCGTGGCGAAGATCGCCATGGGCTATCGTGGCTACGGCCTGCCCACCTCCGAGCTGATCTCTGAGGGCAATATCGGCCTGATGCAGGGCGTGAAGAAATTCGAGCCGGAGCGCGGCTTCCGCCTCGCGACTTATGCGATGTGGTGGATCCGCGCGTCGATCCAGGAATATATCCTGCGCAGCTGGTCGCTCGTGAAGATGGGCACCACCGCAGCACAGAAGAAGCTGTTCTTCAATCTGCGCCGGATGAAGAGCCGCCTCGACGCGTTCGAGGACGGTGATCTGCGCCCTGAGCACGTGACGAAGATCGCCACCGATCTCGGCGTCGCCGAGACTGACGTCGTCAGCATGAATCGCCGCATGGCGATGGGTGGTGACACCTCGCTCAACGTGCCGATGCGCGAGGACGGCGAAGGCCAGTGGCAGGATTGGCTGCAGGACGACGCACCGCTCCAGGACAAGATCGTTGCCGACGCACAGGAGGCCGACGTCCGCCACTCGATGCTGGTTTCCGCGATGGACGACCTCAACGATCGTGAACAGCATATCCTGACCGAACGCCGCTTGACGGATGATCCTAAGACACTCGAGGAATTGTCTCAGGTCTATGGCGTCTCGCGCGAGCGAGTCCGCCAGATCGAAGTTCGCGCGTTCGAGAAGCTGCAAAAGGCTATGATGCGCATCGCCGGCGAAAAGCGCCTGCTCGCCGCCTGACGCCGTGCGCACCGTCGTCATCGGCGGCGGTGCGGCCGGTATTGCGGCGACGCGGACGCTCCATGACGCCGCGCATGACGTGTTGCTGGTCGAGGCGAGCGACCGACTTGGTGGTCGGGCGCATAGTCTATCGATAGACGCGTTATTGAGCCGCGAGGGCAGTAAGGCAGAGGCGGATCCTGTCCTTGCGGGGTCTCATGTCGATACCGGTTGTGGGTGGCTCCACTCCGCGCAGCGCAACCCATGGACCGCGATCGCGGAACTTTCGGGTTTCAGCGTCGACCGGTCGGACGCGAACTGGCGCACGCAATGGCGTAACCTCAGTTTTTCACCCGAAGAGCAGGCGTCTTCGTCCACTGCCTATCAGGAGTGGAACGCCCGCGCATTGGCGGCAGTCGACGGTCCCGACCGCGCCCTGTCCGAGTTTGTCGGTGTGAACGATCCATGGCGGCCGAGGATCGACGCAATCTCAGGCTATGCGAATGGCGCCAGCCTGTCGCAGGTTTCGCTCCATGACTGGGCCGCGTATGAAAATGCGGCGTCGGACGATAATTGGACCGTGAAGCAAGGCTATGGCACGCTGGTCGCCAGCCACGCCTCCGGTCTGCCGATCCGCCTCACGACGCCGGTCACCCGTATCGACCATGGCGGTCGGCGGATCAGGCTCGACACGCCGTCCGGGACGATCGACGCGGATCATGTCATCGTCTGCGTACCCACCACGGTGCTTGCCGGGTCGCAGTTCCTGTTCGACCCGCCCCTGCCCGACAAGCACGCAGCCGCCGCCGATCTCCCCCTGGGTCTGGCGGACAAGGTGTTCCTGCATGTCGATCGCCCGGAATGGCCGGCGAATGCGCATCTCGTCGGCAACCCCTATGCCGCCTGTACCGCCAGCCACCGCCTGTCGCCGTTCGGCTGGCCGATCGTCGAAAGCTTTTTTGGCGGCGACTGCGCGGAGATGCTGGAGGATGGCGACGCCGCGGCGTTCGCGATCGATGAATTGGTCGCCCTGCTCGGCAGCGACTGGCGCCGTCGCTTCACGCCGCTTGCCGCGACGCGCTGGCGTCACGTACCGTGGATCGGCGGCAGCTATAGCCATGCGCGGATCAGGTGCGCGGGCCAGCGTGCGGTGCTCGCCGAGCCGGTCGACGGCCGGATCTTCTTCGCCGGCGAGGCCTGTCACCGTGAGGATTTCTCTACGGCGCACGGCGCATATGAAACCGGCGTCGCGGCGGCGCGGGCGATCATTGGCGGGGGCGCGGTGATCGCATAAGGAGCGGCGATGGGCCTTATCCGCATCCTCGCCAAATTCGCGTTCGTCTTCGTCGTCGTGACGGTCGCCTGGGTCGGCCTGTACCGGGTCGTCCCGCCGCCCTTCACCTTCACGATGATGGGCGACCTGCTGTCCGGGCATACGGTGACCAAGGACTGGATGCCGTTGTCGGAGATGGATCCCGACATGGCGCGCGCCGCGATTGCGGGCGAGGATTCGGGGTTCTGTTCGCACAGCGGCTTCGACTTCAAGGCGATCGCCGGGGCTGCGGCGCGCAATGCGCAGGGCGGGCGGATCCGTGGCGGGTCGACGATCAGCCAGCAGACCGCGAAGAACGCGTTCCTGTTCCAAGGGGGCGGCTATATCCGCAAGGCGTTCGAGGCGTATTTCACCGTTCTGATCGAGACGCTGTGGCCGAAGCGGCGGATCATGGAGGTGTATCTCAACATCGCCGAGACCGGGATCGGCACCTATGGCGCCAATGCCGGGGCGATCCGGTATTTCAACCATGATGCGTCGCGGCTGTCGGCGACCGAGGCGGGGCGGATCGCGGCGGTGTTGCCGCTGCCGAAGAAGCGGGCGGCGATCGCGCCGCGCGGTTTCGTCCGCCGCCACGGCAACACGCTGTCGCGCCGCGTCTCGACGGTCCGCACCCAGGGGCTCGACGGCTGCCTCCGCTAGGGACCGGCAGCCGCCGCACCCGGCAGATCAGAACGGCAGCTTGAAGCCCGGCGGGAGCTGCAGGCCGCTGGTCATCTTGGACATTTCGGTGCCCGACACCGCATCGGCCTTGGCGCGGGCATCGTTAAACGCGGCGGTCAGCAGATCCTCGAGCATCTGCTTCTCGCCGACCTGCATCAGCGAATCGTCGATCGCGATGCCGATGATCCGGCCCTTGGCGGACGCCTTGACCTTGACCAGACCGCCACCCGACGCGCCCTCGACCTCGATCGTGTCGAGATTGGCCTGCGCCTTTTCGAGTTCGGTCTGGACGTTCTGCGCCATGGCGAGGATTTCGTCGATATTCTTCATGCGTTGCTCCTTTGACCCGGCCACGATTCAAGCTTGGCGTCGGGAAACGCTGCCACCGCGGCCTTCATGATGGGGGATTCGAGAATGGCCTGCTTCACCGCCTCGTCGGCGGCGTCCTGCGCCTCGCGCAGCGTCGGTTCGCCCGGCGCGTCGACGATCGACACCTTCCAGGCGGTCCGCGTGACCGACTTCAGCAGCGTGCCCAGTTCGGCCAGCGTGTCGGCCGAGACCGGCCTGCTGCCGCTGAGCGCGAATTCGGGCGGCGCATAGGAGACGATCCGCGCGCCGTGACGCAGCCGCGCGGCGATCGCCAGCCCGCCCGAATCGTCGAGCAGATCGACCAGAGCCGCGAAGGTCGGCGGCAGGATCGGCCCGGTGTCGACGGGTGCCGGCGCAGCGGACGCCCCCGCCCCGGCCCAGGGCGGTGCCTCGCCGGAGGATGCGGGAGCGGGCGCCGGCGCCTGTGTCGACGCGGTGGCCGCAGCTGCGGGTGGCGGAGCGCCGGCGAGCTGCCGCGCGAGTTCGCCGGGATCGGGCAGCGTCGATGCGTATATCGTCCGCAGCAGCGCCATCTCCGCCGCCTCGATCGGCAACACAGCCTTTGCGACCTCGTCATGGCCCTTGAGGAACAGCTGCCAGAGACGGTGCAGCGCGGGGTAGGACAGGTTGGCCGCCCACTCCTCGCGCGCGGTGCGCTCCTCCGCGGGCTGCGCGGCGTCGGCGGGCGTGCCGACCTTGGTCAGCGTGATGCCGTGAACGGTTTCGAGCAGCGACCGGAGCACCGACAGCGGATCGACGCCATAGTCATATTGCCGCCGCAGTGAGGCGAGCGCCCCCGCCCCGTCGCCCGCCAGGATCAGTCCGAGCAGGTCGCGCACCGCGCCGCGATCGGACAGGCCGAGCATCTGCCGCACCGCGTCCGCGGTGACGCCGCCACCTTCGAGCCCGGCATGCGCGATCGCCTGGTCGAGGATCGACAGGCCGTCACGCGCCGACCCTTCCGCGGCGCGCGCGATCAGCATCAGCGCCTCGGGCTCGGCGACGACGCCTTCCTCGGTCGACACCCAGGCGAAGTGCTTGGCAAGCTGTTCCGCCGAGATGCGGCGCAGGTCGAAGCGCTGGCAGCGCGACAGGACCGTCACCGGCACCTTGTTCACTTCGGTCGTCGCGAACAGGAACTTCACATGCGCGGGCGGTTCCTCCAGCGTCTTCAGAAGCGCGTTGAACGCGTTCTTCGACAGCATGTGGACTTCGTCGATGATGTAGATTTTGAAGCGCGCGGTGACCGCCGAATAGCGCGACGCGTCGATGATCTCGCGGACGTCGTCGACGCCGGTATGGCTCGCGGCGTCCATCTCGATCACGTCGATATGGCGGCCCTCGGCGATCGCGCGGCAGGGTTCGCAGACGCCGCACGGGTCGATCGTCGGACCACCCTGCCCGTCCGGACCGATGCAATTGAGCGCCTTGGCGATCAGGCGCGCGGTCGACGTCTTGCCGACCCCGCGCACGCCGGTCATCAGAAAGGCATGCGCCAGCCGGTCGCGCTTGATCGCGTTGCCGAGCGTCTGGACCATCGCGTCCTGCCCGATAAGCTCGGAAAAGGTCTGCGGGCGGTATTTGCGCGCGAGCACGCGGTACGCGACATCCGCCTTAGCAGCCGGCTGCGGCGGTTCGCCCAGGTCGAAGGAATCTGACATTGCGGTCGTCATAGCGGCTGTCGGGTCCGGTGTCGAAGGGCATGGCCGGGACCGCGAATGTTGCGAATGTTGAGACGATAGCGCGATTCAACATTGGGCGTCGGGTCGACATCGGGCGTCGTCGCGGTGCAGCGCGAGGTCGGGATGCGGCCGTTCGGGACGGCGTATCGAGGGCCGGAACTGGGAACGATCTGGGCCATGGTGCGGCGTACCACAAACGCGGGCAGATTTACAGCGAAATGGAACGTTTCGGGAACGTCTTTGCGAAAGCTGTTTGGGATCAGGGGTTTGTTGGGAAGGTAGGGGCGCCACGGCTAAGCCGTGTCGTCAGACGGCGCTTTGCGCCGCTGGCCGCGCTCGCATGGCGCATCGCCATGTTCGCGGTGGGAGCCGGGACGACCCGGGGCGAAATCGTTGTGGCTGCTTCCTTCCGGATCTGACCAAGTTGGCGACGACCCCGTCCGCCCGACTCCCGCTGCGCATATGGCGGGGTCGGACGGGATGATCAAGCCGCTTTAAGGCCTGACCCGGGGGAAGGCCCGTTCTTAGCGGTTGACGCGGACCGTGCGGCAGACGCGCTGGCGATGATGGTTGCGGACCACGTTGCGGCAGACCTGACGCGTGCGCGTACGATGACGGACGCCGGGGCGGTTGTCGTTGTGACGGACGACGGTCCGCTCATGGACGACGGTGCGCTGTGCGGATGCCTCGGCGGCGAAGCCGACGGGCGCGAGGCCGGTGAGCGCAACGAGACCGGCGGCGGCGAGAGTAAACAACTTCATGGAAAGTCTCCTGAGCGGTCTGGATTCGCGTGAATCCCATAACCTATGTTAGCAAACTCACCCCGCCTCATTACGGTTCCGTATCAACGACGGAAACAGCGGCGAACCGGGCCGTAATAGCCGCGCTGGATGCGGCAAACGACGCGCGAGCGGCCATAGCCGCGCGGCCCGCCATAGCCGTAATGCGCGCGATAGCCGCCGTGGTGCCCGCGATAGCCGCCGCGATATCCATCCCGGTACCCGCCCCGGTAGCCGCCCCGGTAGCCGCCCCGGTAGCCGCCATCCCGATAGCCGTCATAGCGATGGCGCGGGCCATGCCAGCCGCGGTCATGATGCCCGCCGCCACGCGGCCCGTCCCAGCCGTAACGCTGTGCGTCCGCGGGGGCCGCTGCGACCATGGTACCGGCGGCCAGGGCGCCGGCGGCGAAGAAAGCGATGATCCTCATGAGAGCTACTCCACTCGAGCCCCGGGCAGCGGGGCTGTATCAATGCCCCGTATACTGGGGCGGTGGAGGCTTGATCGCCGAACCGCCGTGGCTCGACGCTGAACCGGCCGTTGTCATTCTGTAAGGTTCGCCCGGTCGGTCAGCCGGGGATGCGCACCGTCAGTCCGTCGAGCGCCTCGGTCAGGCGGATCTGGCAGGCGAGCCGGCTGGTCCGGGTCGCGCCGGGGGCGAGATCGAGCATGTCCTCCTCGTCCGCGCTTGCCGGCGGCAACCGTGCGACATCGGCGGCGTCGACGATGACATGGCAGGTCGCGCAGGCAAGCTGGCCCTCGCACGTGCCCTCGAGCGGCTGGCCGTCCGCCTGCGCGGCGTCGAGCAGCCGGTCGCCGGGGGTGGCGGCGACGCTGCGCATGCTGCCGTCGCGGGCGATGAAGTGGACGATCATGGGAAGCGGACGATCATGGCCATTGCCCTTCCGCCGCGGCCGCGATCGCGTCGATCGCGGCCGCGAGGTCTGTTTCGGTGGTGTAGCGGCCGAAGCCGAGGCGGATGCTCGACCGGGCCTGGGTCTCGGTCAGCCCGATCGCGCGGAGCACATGGCTCGACCGCCCCGACCCGCTCGCACAGGCCGAGCCTGCGGAAAAAGCGATGTCGCGCAGGTCGGACATCAGCCGGTTCACGTCGAGCGCGTCGCGACGGATGTTGAGATTGCCGTGATAGCGCGGGTCGGTGGCGCCGTTGATCGTCCAGCCGGGGCCGAGCCGGTCGCGCGCGAGCGCCCAGAGCCGGTCGACATGCGCGGCATCCTGATCCCTGCGGTCGGCCATCAGCTGCGCGGCGACGCCGAAGCCGGCGCATAGGGCGGGCGACAGCGTGCCCGAGCGGCCGGGCGCCTCCTGCCCGCCGCCGTGCAGCAGTGGGGCGAGCGTGACGCCGTCGCGGATCCACAGCGCACCGATGCCCTTGGGGCCGTGGATCTTGTGCGCGGAGATAGCGATCAGGTCGACGGTGTCGGGGATCGCTACGCGGCCATAGCCCTGGACCGCGTCGCACAGCAGCAGCGCGCCGGCAGCGTGCGCGGCCTCGGCAAGCGCGGCGATCGGCTGGATCACGCCGATCTCGTTGTTGACGAGCATCGCCGCGACCAGACCCGTGCGGGCGACGGCATCGGTGTCGACGATCCCGTCCGGGCCGACCGGCAGGATCGTCACGTCGCGCCCCTGCGCTGCTTCCGCCGCCGCGGTGTCGAGCACGGCGGCGTGTTCGGTGGCGAGCGTCGTGATCGGCCCGGCGGTGCCCTTGATCGCCCAGTTGAGCGCCTCGGTCGCGCCGCTGGTGAAGGCGACGCGGCCGCCGGGGGGGAGCAGCGCCGCGACCTGATCGCGCGCGAATTCGACGGCGGCCTTCGCGCGGCGGCCTTCGCGGTGGGGCGAATGCGGGTTGGCGTGCTGCGATTCGAGCCAGGGGAGCATCGCGGCCAGCGCCTCGGGCGCGAGCGGGGTGGTCGCCTGATAGTCGAGATAGCTCATGCCGCCGCCCTGATGTCGCGGGCGATGCGCGTCCACGCCTCGGCGAAGCGCGCGACGTCGTCGGCGGTGGTGGTCCAGCCGAAGCTGACGCGGACGACCTGCGCGGCGGCGTCGGCGGGATAGCCCATCGCGGCGAGGACATGGCTCGGGCGCATGCTGCCCGACGAACAGGCGCTGCCCGCCGAGACCGCGAACCCGGCCATGTCGAGGCGGATCAGCTGCGCCGCCGCGCCGACGCCGGGCATCCGGTAGGAGGCGATGGTCGGGATGCGGGGGCTGGCCTGCCCGACGATCTCGCCCCCATGTGCGAGGATCGCGGCGTCGAGTTCGGCGCGCAAGTCGGCGAGCGGCGCGAACCAGTCGCGCGGGGCCTCGAGTGCGGCGGCAAAGCCCAGCGCGCCGGGGAGATTCTCGGTTCCGCCGCGATAGCCGCGCTCCTGCCCGCCGGTCGGATCGAGCAGGCCGAGGTCGCGGACGAGCAGCGCGCCGATCCCGGGCGGGCCGCCGAGCTTGTGCGCGGAGACGATGATCATGTCGGCGTCGGGAAGCGGGAGCTTGCCGGCGGTCTGCGCGCAGTCGGCGATGCGGGTGGTGGCGGTTGGGGGCTGGAGGACGCCGGTTTCGCTGTTGGCGGACTGGAGCGCGGTCCAGTCCCGCCCCTCGGTCCTGACGATGCCGCCCGCATCGACGTCGAGCATGACCGGGCGGTCCGCCGCGCGCAGGACCGCGTCATGCTCGACCGCCGCGACGCCGATGCCTGGCCGGCCGCGCAGCGCGAGGCTTGCGGATTCGCTCGCGCCGCTGGTCAGGATCACGTGGTGCGGCCAGCCGAGCGCCTGCGCGATCCGCCGCCGCGCACCCTCCAGCGCCGCCCGCGCCGCCCGCCCCTCGGCATGCGGCGAGGACGGGTTCGCCCAGCGCGCCATGCCCTCCATCACCGCCGCGACGGCCTCCGGACGCATCGGCGTCGTGGCGGCGTGATCGAGGTAGATGCGGGGTTCGTTACGGGACAGGGTCGGTTCCAATTGCGAAAAGGGGTGCATTACCTATATAGCGCGCATCGTCCGGCACTCCACCCGAGTGCGTATCCCAGCTCGCGAGTGCCCATGCCAGAAGTCATTTTTCCCGGTCCCGAAGGCCGTCTCGAAGGTCGTTTTGCGCCGGGTCCGCGCCCGCGCGCGCCCGTTGCGATGATCCTCCACCCGCATCCGTCGGCGGGCGGCACGATGAACAACGCGATCGTGCAGCAGCTCTACAAGACCTTCCAGCGGCGCGGCTTTGCGACGCTGCGGTTCAACTTCCGCGGGGTCGGCAAGAGCCAGGGCGTGTTCGACAACGGCGTCGGCGAGCTCTCCGATGCGGCGAGCGCGCTCGACTGGGTGCAGAGCTTCCATCCCGAGGCGCAGACGACGTGGATCGCGGGCGTCAGCTTCGGTGCGTGGATCGGCATGCAGCTGCTGATGCGTCGCCCCGAGATCCGCGGCTTCATCTCGATCGCGCCGCCTGCCAATCTGTACGACTTCACGTTCCTGGCACCCTGCCCGTCGAGCGGCATCATCATCCAGGGCGAGGGCGACGAGGTCGCGACGCCGGGTGCGACGCAGAAGCTGGTCGACAAGCTGCGCACGCAGAAGCACATCACCATCCATCACGACACGATCCCGAAGGCGAACCACTTCTTCGAGCATGAGATGCCCGAGCTGATGGGGTCGGTGGACAAGTATCTCGACATGCGGCTGGATCCTAACAGCCCCATTCGGTGAACCTCTGCCCTTCTCCCCTCGGGGTAGAAGGTGGCGCGGTAGCGCCGGATGAGGGCACGTTGGGGGAGCGTTGCGCTTCACCACGTGCCCTCACCCTCCCACCGCTGCGCGGCGGGCCCCTCCCTCTCCCCCGGGGGGAGAGGGGTTAGAGGGTCCAGATTGCTACGTTGGCTAGCAGGACTGCGGCCATCACCAGCATGAGTATGCCCTTGCGGCGGTCGTGGTTCTTTACGATCAGCGTGATGCCGCCGATCAGGCAGGCGAACATGCCGAGCATGGCGATGGCGGGCGCGGCGGCGGCGATGGCGGTCAATGCGGCGGTCATGCGGCCAGCACCGCGGCATAGGCGGCGCGGTCGACATTGCCGCCGGACAGGATGACGAGCAGCCCGGGCTCGGGATGCACCTTGCCCGCCAGCAGCGCCGCGAGCGCGACCGCGCCGCCGGGTTCGACCACCAGCCGCAACCGCTCCGCCGCCCAGCGCTGCGCCGCCGCGGTCTCCGCCTCGCTGACCGCGACGCCGGTCGCATCGCGGCGCGACAGCACGTCGAAGGTCAGGGGCGACACGCGCTGCGTCTGGAGCGAATCGCACGCGGTCGGCGGCGGGTTCGGCCCGACCGGCTCGATCCACGACGCTTCGAGCGACCGCCGCATGTCGTCCCACCCCTCGGGCTCGACCACCGTGATCGCCGCGTCCTTGACCGCGAGCGCGACCCCCGCCGCAAGCCCGCCGCCACCGCACGGGACGACGATGCGCGACGGCGACCCCAGCCCCAGCGCCGCCATCTGCGCATGCGCCTCGATCCCCGCGCTGCCCTGCCCCTCGATGATCCACGGATCGTCGAAGCTCGGCACCAGAGTCGCGCCGCGCGCCTTGGCGAGCCGTGCGGCGATCGCCTCGCGGCTTTCGGTCGCGCGGTCATAGGCGACGACTTCCGCGCCGAGCGCCAAAGTCGCGTCGCGCTTCGTGCGCGGGGCGTCCGACGGCATGACGATCGTCGCGGCGATGCCGAGTCGCCGTGCCGCCCAGGCCACACCCTGCGCATGATTGCCCGACGAGAAGGCGACGACGCCCCGCGCCCGCGTGGCCTCGGGAATCGCGGTCAGCCGATGCCAGGCGCCGCGAATCTTGAACGCGCCGACCGGTTGCAGCGATTCCGCCTTGAACGCGACCGCTATTCCCCTGATTTCAGCCACGAACAGCGGCGTCGGCGGCAGGATGCGCGCGATCTTCTCTGCCGCGTCACGGACCCCGGCCCGTGTCGGCTGTCGCAAAATCGTCACACGTCGTCTCCTGTGGTGCAGATGCTATTTACATGGGGGGCGTGCGCCCCTAAATCGCGCTTCCGCTGCCCCATGGGACTTCCAACCGCAAGGCAGTGTTTTCGTAATTTGTCTCAGGACATTGGAGGTCCCTTGAATTGGTCAAGCATCATATCGCGCTGGGGTTAGCGAAAGCCCATTCGACCGCCGACACTCCCCTCATCGGGGGCGGCATCGACATCGCTAAGGGGCGCCCGGTCAATCCGGTCACGCTCGTTCGTCCGCACGCTGCTGCGCGCGCCGCTCGGTTCTTCGTCGAGAAGTTCCCGGGCCGCTCGATGTATGCGGTGAAGGCGAATCCATCTCCCGAACTCCTGCAGATCCTGTGGGACAATGGCATCACGCATTATGACGTGGCGTCGATCGCCGAAGTGCGCCTGGTCGCGCGGACGCTGCCCGAGGCGACCCTGTGCTTCATGCACCCGGTCAAGGCCGAGGAAGCGATCGCCGAGGCGTATTTCACGCACGGTGTCCGCACCTTCAGCCTCGACAGCCTGGAAGAGCTGGACAAGGTCGTGCGCGCCACCCGCGAAGCCACCGACCTGACGCTGTGCGTCCGGCTGCGCGTGTCGTCCGAGCATTCGAAGCTGAGCCTCGCGTCGAAGTTCGGTGCCGCACCGCATGAAGCCAAGGAACTGCTGTTCGCGGCCCGCCAGGCGGCGGACGCACTCGGCATCTGCTTCCATGTCGGCAGCCAGGCGATGACGCCGGAAGCCTATTCCAACGCGATGGAGCGCGTCCGCGCGGCGATCGTCGAGGCAGCGGTCACGGTCGACGTGATCGACGTCGGCGGCGGCTTCCCGTCCTCCTATCCGGGGATGGAGCCTCCTCCGCTCGAGCGCTTCTTCGAGACGATCCACCGTGCGTTCGAATCGCTGCCCGTCAGCTATTCGTCCGAGCTGTGGTGCGAGCCCGGCCGGGCGCTGTGCGCGGAATATTCGTCCATCATCGTGCGCGTCGAGAAGCGCCGCGGGACCGAGCTGTACATCAACGACGGCGCGTACGGCGCGCTGTTCGATGCGGCGCATATCGGCTGGCGCTTCCCGGTCGAGCTGCTCCGCGAGCCGGACAGCCGTGCCAAGGACATGGAGTTCAGCTTTTACGGTCCGACGTGCGACGACATGGATCACATGGCCGGGCCGTTCCTGCTGCCCGCCGACATCCAGGCCGGCGACTATATCGAGATCGGCATGCTCGGCGCGTACGGCTCGGCGATGCGGACCGCGTTCAACGGGTTCGGATCGGACGAGACGGTGATCGTCACCGACGAGCCGATGGTCTCGCTGTACGACGAACGGTACCAGGACCTCGCGTCCAACGTCGTCACGCTGTAACCACTAGCTATTATTTCTACCGTCATTCCCGCGCAGGCGGGAATCCATAAACGCTATCGGCGCGGCTCCACCTAGCCCCCGAGTTTATGGATCCCCGCCTGCGCGGGGATGACGACGTTTGAGGATGATGACCATGACCGAAGACACCCGCATCGACGCGCAGCGCAAGGCTGAGCTCCTGTCCACCACCGTCGAGCATATCGACATCACCAGCTTCGACGCGCGGCCGATCGTCGACGCGATGAAGAAGATGTCGTTCACCAGCCGCGACCTCGGCCGTGCGACCGACATCTACAACCAGATGCTCGCCGACAAGGACTGCACGATCTTCCTCGTGATCGCAGGCAGCACGAGCGCTGGCGGCTGCATGGACCTCTATGCCGAGCTGCTGCGCAACAACATGATCGACGGCATCGTCGCGACCGGCGCGACGATCGTCGACATGGATTTCTTCGAGGGCCTCGGCCACAAGCATTACCAGGCGCTCGAGGTGCCGCACGACGACGTGCTGCGCTCGCTGATGATCGACCGGATCTACGACACCTATATCGACGAGGAAGAGCTCCAGCACGTCGACCACACGATCTTCGAGATCGCCGAGACGCTGGAACCCCGCCCCTATTCGAGCCGCGAGTTCATCCGCGAGATGGGCAAGTACCTCGTCGAGCACGGCAAGAAGGAGAACAGCCTCGTCAAGCTCGCCTATGAGCATGACGTGCCGATCTTCTGCCCGGCGTTCGTCGACAGCTCGGCAGGCTTCGGCCTGGTCAAGCACCAGGTCGATGCCGCGAAGGCGGGCAAGCCGTACATGGTCCTCGACGCGATCGCCGATTTCCGCGAGCTCACCGAGATCAAGATCAAGGCGGGCACCACCGGCCTGCTGATGATCGGCGGCGGCGTGCCGAAGAACTTCATCCAGGACACCGTGGTGTGCGCCGAGATCCTCGGTCACGACGACGTCCAGGTCCACAAATATGCGGTGCAGATCACGGTCGCCGACGTGCGCGACGGTGCGTGCTCATCGTCGACGCTGCAGGAGGCGGCGTCGTGGGGCAAGGTCAACACCGGCATCGAGCAGATGGTGTTCGCCGAAGCGGGTTCGGTCATGCCGCTGCTCGCGTCGGACGCGTATCACCGTGGCCTGTGGAAGGACCGTCCGGTCCGCAAGTGGGGCGCGAGCTTCGACAAGGCCTGAGGCGGGCGCGCTGATCCTCCCCTGCAAGGGGGAGGATTCTGCGATTGCTCCCGGTGCGGGATTGATGCAGCCTCCTCCGGGGAACCGGGGGAGGCTTTTTCATGCATGACGACCTGATCCACAGCGAGATCCTGCGGCCGATGGTCGCGCTGATCGCCTGGACGCTGGTGATGCTGCTCTGGATGCTGGCGACCCGGCTGCCCGCGATGAAGGCGGCGGGGGTCGACCTCAGCCAGCTCGTCGGCACGCGCGCCGCCGACGCGGACCGTTCGCTGCCCGCGAGTGCGCAGTGGAAGGCGCATAACTACAACCATCTGATGGAACAGCCGACGCTGTTCTACGAGGTGTGTGCGGTGCTTGCGCTCAGCCATACCGGCGACGGGGTCAACGCGTGGATCGCCTGGGCCTATGTCGGCTTGCGGGTCGCGCACAGCATCGCGCAGGCGACGACCAACCGGGTGCAGACGCGGTTCATCCTGTTCCTGCTGTCGAGCCTCGCGCTGATCGCGCTCACGCTGCACGCGGCGATGGCGGTATTCTGACGGGACCATTGCCGGGGATGCGTGTCGATCGCCCCTTCCCCTGCGCAATCGGGATCGGCTAGCTACCGCGCCATGACCTTCGACCGCCGAACCTTGCTCGCCCTGCCGCTCGCGGCCGGGATCGCCCCCGCCGCCCTGCTCTCCGACGCCGCCGGCCAGTCCGCGACGAACGGGAGCGCCAGTCGAGGCGCGCGGCTCGCCGGCGATCCGGTCTGGCCGCCCGCCGAGCGGTTCGCGCTGTGGCCCGGCATTCCCGCCGGCGCGCCGACCCCGCTGCCGCGCCCACGCCCGATGATCACCGGACGCCCGGGCGGCTACCGCGACGTGCAGATGCGCGGTGTCGTGCAGCCCGAAGTCGGCGTGTTCCGCGCCGCCCGCCCCGATGGGCGTGCGGTGCTGGTCTGCCCCGGCGGCGGCTATTCGATCACCTCGCTGCGCAACGAGGGGATCGACGTCGCGCGGGTGCTGAACGGCTTCGGCATCACGGTGTTCGTGCTGAGCTACCGGATGCCGGGCGAAGGCTGGGCGGACCGCGCCAACGTGCCGCTATCCGACGTGCAGCGCGCGATGCGGCTGATCCGCGCCAATGCGAAGCGCTATGCGATCAACCCCGACACGCTCGGCGTGCTCGGCTTCTCGGCGGGCGGGCATCTCGCCGGGTCGCTCGAGATCCATCATGGGCTCGAGGTCTATCGCCCGGTCGATGCCGCGGACCGGCTGTCGGCGCGGCCGGCCTTTGCGGGGCTGATGTACGCGGTGTCGAACATGGATCCGGGGCGCAGCCATGGCGGGTCGCGCGCGCAGCTGCTCGGGCCCAATCCCGATCCGGCGATGCAGGCGCGCTATGCGATCGACCGCAATCTGCGCAGCGGCGACGCGCCGCTGTTCCTGGTTCATGCCGAGGACGACGACACGGTGCCGGTCGCCAACAGCCTCGACATGCTCGCCGCCGCGCGCCGCGTCGACATTCCGGTCGAGGCGCATATCCTGCGGCGTGGGCGCCACGGCTTCGGCACGCGGCTGCCCGCGAGTTCGCCGGGTTCGCTCTGGCCGCAGCTGTTCGACCGCTGGATGCGCGAGGCGATCGGGCCCGAAGCGCCGCTCTGACGGCGGGTGTGTGTGCCCGGGGTTAGCCGAACACCCGCTTCAGCGACCGTTCGAGCATCATCAGCTGCCACAACGTGCGGCCATGCTCGGCGCGCCCGCCGCGATGTGCCTCGGCGAGCACGGTGATCGCGGCCATGTCGAACCACCCCGTCTCGGCGAGCATCCGCGATGATCCGAGCGCGCTCGCCTCGCCCGCCAGCGCGCCGCGGAACCACGCGCTGATCGGCGTCACGAAGCCCATTTTCGGGCGGTAGAGGATGTCTTTGGGCAGATAGGGCTCCATCGCCTTCTTCATCAGCCATTTGCCCTCGCCGTGGCGCAGCCGCATGCCGACGGGCAAGGTCGCGCAGAACTCGACCAGCCGGTGATCGAGCAGCGGTTCGCGCGCCTCGAGCCCGACCGCCATGCTGGTGCGGTCGACCTTGGTCAGGATGTCGCCGGGCAGCCAGTGCTTGAGATCGGCATATTGCGCGCGGTCGATCGCGTCGCGCGCGGGGGCAGCGGCCATCGTCGCGACATAGCGCTCCTCCGCGCGGTAGCCGCCCAGCGCGGCTTTCGCGGCGCCCGAGAACAGCCGCGCGCGCACCTCTGGCGTCGTGACGCCGACCGAGCGGGCATAGGCCTCGCCCCCGCCTGCCGCGAGCGCGAGCAGGGTCGACTTGGCGCGGAACGGTCGCGGTGCCCAGTCGGCCTTGGGATAATGCCGGCCGAGCGCGCCGAATATCTGCGTCCTGAGATGCGCGGGGAGCATCCCGCGCACGCGTTCCTCCGCGGCCTGGAAGCGGTAGCGGCGATAGCCCGCGAGCGCCTCGTCCGCGCCGTCGCCCGACAGCGCGACCGTCACCCGCTCGCGCGCCAATGCGCAAACCTGATAGGTGGCGAGCGCGGATCCGTCGGCGAACGGCTCGTCGAACGCGGCGACCAGCGTGTCGATCAGCGCAAAATCGTCGGGATCGACGACCCGCTCGGCATGATCGGTCGCGAAGCGGCGTGCGATCGTCGTCGCATGGCCGCGCTCGTCATGCCCCGCCTCGTCGAAGCCAATCGTGCAGGTGCGGACCGCGCGCGGGCTCGCCTCCGCCATCAGCGCGACCACCGCCGAGCTGTCGACCCCGCCCGACAGGAACGCGCCGAGCGGCACGTCCGCGACCATCCGCGACCGCACGCCCGCGCGCATCCGCTCGACCAGTTCCTCGCCCAGCGCCTTGGTGGAGCCGGTCGCACGGTTGGAGAAGTCGACGTCCCACCAGCGACGCGGCGCGGGCATGCCGCGCCCGCGCTCGATCAGCAGGAAATGCCCGGCCTCGAGCTTCTTCACGCCCGCGACGAGGCAGGCGTCGTCGGGGACATAGCCGAGCGCCATGTAATCCTCGACCGCGGACAGATCGGGCGCGCGCCGCACCAGCGGGTTGGCGAGCAGGCCCTTCAGCTCGGAGGCGAACGCGACCGAGCCGTCCGCCAGCTCGACATAATGAAGCGGCTTCACCCCCAGCCGGTCGCGCGCGAGGAACAGCGCGCGGGCGCCCGCATCGTGGATCGCGAAGGCGAACATGCCGTTCAGCCGGTCGAGCATCGACGGCCCCCAGGCGCGCCAGCCGTGGAGCAGCACCTCGGTATCGCCCTTGGTCCGGAACCGCGCGCCGCCTGCGATCAGATCGGCGCGAAGCTCGGCGAAATTGTAGATCTCGCCGTTATAACTGATCGTCAGCTCGCCGTCGGACATCGGCTGCGGCGAGCCTTCGAGGTCGATGATCGACAGCCGGCGATGCCCCAGCCCGACGCCCGGCGCGGTCCAGATGCCGTAGCCATCGGGACCACGATGCGCGAGCGCGGCGATCATCGCCTGGATGCGGTTCGGATCGACCGGCTTTGGCGTGCCCGGGTGGAAGATCCCGGCAATCCCGCACATTCAGCGCAGGCCCGCGGCGTGATCGGCGACAATGCCCACCGGCCCGAGCGCGGCAAGGAAGCGCGCCATCGGTCGCGGATCGCCGCCCTCGACCGACAGATGCACCGCAACCGCGCGCTGCGGTCCGCCGAACAGCCGCGCCTTCATCGTCTCGATCTTCACGATCATCCCGTCATCGGTGGTAGCATCGCCGACCCGGTACCACGTCGCGACGATGCGCTCCACGGGTCCGGGCGCAGTAATCCGCATCGCCGAACCGCGCGCCCCCGCAGCGTCCGCGACCGGGGGAAGATCGGCGACGCGGACCCAGCGATCCTCCTCGCGCAGCACCCCCGTGCCGAACGCGATCAGCTCGTGCCCGTCGCCCTGCCGCCCGAATACCGCGAGCGCCATGTCGACGGTCGCGCCCGAGGCGTCGGCATAGCGGCCGAACAGATAATGGTCGGCGCCGGGATACCAGGGCATCCACGGCGCGCGGACGCTGACATCGACGCGGTGCCAGCCGGGCACGTCGGGCAGCGTGATATGCGCTGGCAGCATTTGCCGCCGCCCCGCGATGGCCGTGCTCCATGCGGGAAACGCCGATGCCACCGCCAGCACGAGCAGCGTGATGATGGCGAGGTCGCCGCGATAGCGCGGGACCGCCTGCAGCTGCGCGGGATCGAAGGCGGGATCGTCGGGCGCGCGGTCGAACCAGCGCCAGCCGATCGCGAGCACCGCCGCCATCACGAGCGCGAAGAACAGCCAGCCATAGACGATGTGGTCGATTCCCGTCGCCGCCTCGACCGAGGTCAGCTCGGCCGCCCAGATCGTCCCGAACGCGCGAAACCCGTTGGCGACGACCGGCACGACCACCGATACGATCAGGAACACCGCGCGGCGCCGGCACGACACGAAACAGACATTGGCGACCAGCACCCCGAACGCGACCATCGCGATCACGAACTTGGCGCCCGAGCACGCCTCCGCGACCTCGAAATAATAGCGGCCGGCATGGATCAGCACGCCGTCGACGACCGCGGGCACGCCGACCAGATGCAGCAGCGGCATGACGATCACGACGGTCGCCGCCTGCAACGGCGGCTCGATCCCCTCGCCGAAGGGCACGAGGAACAGCGCATAGCCGAGCGGAAACAGCAATCCGCGCGCGACATTGGGGCCGAGGATCGCGACGACCGCGCCCTGCAGCATCAGCACCAGCCCGAGGTGCCGCGCGAGATTGACCGAGGCAGCGTCGCCCATCAGCCACCCTGCCCCGCCGACCGCG
Organism: Sphingomonas sp. CFBP 13714; assembly: GCF_014842205.1. Taxonomy (NCBI): domain Bacteria; kingdom Pseudomonadati; phylum Pseudomonadota; class Alphaproteobacteria; order Sphingomonadales; family Sphingomonadaceae; genus Sphingomonas; species Sphingomonas sp. CFBP 13714. The sequence goes on along the minus strand of NZ_JACYVG010000002.1, from coordinate 475,815 downwards.
ACCAGCGCCAGCCCCGGCCACCAACCGACCGGCGTCAGCTGCGCGAGCTCGCTACGCCGCTGCCACACCAGCCAGGCGATCACCGGAGCGATGAACAGGCAGTGCCCGAAGGTCGTGCTGGTCCACCAGATCGTCGTCAGATCGGCGACGTCGCGGCGGAACAGCGCGAGCAGCAGGATCGCCACGATACCGAGCGCGAGCAGATGCCGGGGCCAGGACGTCGCGGGTCGATCGGTCACGATGCGGACCGGCTGCCATCGACTCCGAACAGCGCATCCAGCGGCGCAAGCCGCGCGTCCCAGCCATAGCGTCGCAGCACCTGCGCGCGCGCCGCCCGCCCGAGGTCGGCCGCGTCGGTGGGTGCGTCGAGCAGCGCGAGGACCTGCGCGGCGAACTCGCTCGCGTCCGCCGCGACGCGGATCGTGCCGGCGTGGTCGATGCCCTCCGCCGCCGCCGCCGAGGCGACGACCGGCCGCGCCATCGCCATCGCCTCCAGCACCTTGTTCTGGATGCCGCGGGCGAGCTTCAGCGGGGCGACGCAGACATCGGCTGCGGCAAGCCAGCCGCGTACGTCGTCGACCGCGCCGGTGACGATCACCGCGTCGCCTGCCAGCGCCTGCACTGCGGGGGTTGGGGCGCGGCCGACGATCGCGAACCGGGCTGTCGGGTGGCGCGTGCGGATCCGGGGGAGGATGTCGCAGGCGAACCAGGTCACGGCGTCGATATTGGGGCGGTAGTCCATCTGGCCGGTGAAGACGATCAGTGGGTCTGCGTGGGCCGCACTCTGTACCGCCTTACTCTTTACCGCCCCGGCGGAGGCCGGGGTCCAGTTGGGGGACGTTGATGGCGACGGACTGTCCGCCGTTACTGCGACCTTTCCAACTGGGCCCCGGCCTTCGCCGGGGTGGTGGGATGGGGTTTCGGCCTGCCCGCGATGCGCAGCCGGATCGGGCGCCCTGCCCTTCACCTCCCCGGCGGAGGCCGGGGTCCAGTTAAGGGACGTTGATGGCGACGGACTGTCCGGTGTTACTGCGGCCTTTCCAACTGGGCCCCGGCCTTCGCCGGGGTGGTGAGATGGGGTTGCGGCCTGCCCGCCATGCGCAGCCGGGTTGGTCGCGCTGCCCTTCACTTCCCGGGCGGAGGCCGGGGTCCAGTTGGGGGACGTTGATGGCGACGGACTGTCCGTTGTCACTGCGACCTTTCCACCTGGGCCCCGGCCTTCGCCGGGGTGGTGGGATGGGGGTGCCGCCTGCCCTGCCTGCCCTGCCTGCCCCGCCTTCTCAGCCTGCGCAGCCGGATCGAACGTGGCCGAGTCGATGCCGTTCTCGACCGCGAGGATGCGGCCGGTGGCGCCGCCGGTGCGGAACAGGGCGGCTTCGGCTTCGCTGACGAACAGGCTGGCGGAGACCCTCGCCGCGATCCCCCGCTCGAAGGCCCCTAACAGCCGTGCCTCGCGGCGCATCATCCAGCGCATCGGGGCGCGCGAATCGTCCGCGAAGCCTGCGAACTTGGCGGAGTCCATGTCGACGAAATCCATGACCACGCGGGCCCCGCCATCGGGGAGGTACTGCGCCATCTGGCCCGAGAAGCAGTAGATGCCGTCGACGCGTGGCAGGATGCGGTCGACCGCGGCCTGCATGGCGGGAGAAGCGAACGCCGTCAGCGATACGGGCTTGCCGGTGGCCAGCGCCTCGAGTCCGGCGCGCATCTGCGACCTGCCGCGTGGCAGGATCGTGCAGCTCGCCAGCATGTCCGTGAAGGCCGCAGGCGGATCGAGGTCCGCCGGGTCGTCGGCAAACGCGACGAGATGGATGCGCATGCGTGCGCTGAGATAGCGGAGGACGTGGAAGCTGCGGATCTTGTCGCCGCGATCGGGCGGAAACGGCACGCGGTGCGCGAGGAACAGCAGATCGCTCACCCCAGACCCCGGGAGATCCACGGTCCGGCGAGATTGGCCGCCCAGAGCGGCATCTTCTTCCAGCTGCGCACCATCAGCGCATATCTGGGGTTGAGCGGATTGACCTCGCGCGCGGGCCCGTCGCTGCGCTTGGCATAAAGCCGCGGCACGGGCGTGAAGCCCCAATTCTTCTTGAACGCCGCCGCGCCGGTGCCGGTCTTCGACCGTCCAAAGTCGAACCGCGTGCAGCCGCGCGCGCGGGCATGCGCCATCAGCGCGAAATACATCCGGTCGTTGGCGCGCAGGCCGCGCGCCGCCTCGGTCCCGCCGCCCCAATAGGGATAGACCGTCCCGCGGTGATAGAGGCTGAGCACGCTCGCGACCGCGCGGCCGCGGTGGCGGACGGTCAGTACGTCGGCGTCCATCGTCTCGACGACCGAGCGGAAGAGCCGCGCGGGAAAGACCGGCGTCCCCAGATTGCGCACCGATTCGGCATAGACGCGGTAATGCTCGGCGAGCATTGCGCGGTCGCGGCCGGTCGCGATGTCGAGGTCGAAGCCGAGCGCGCGCCGCACCTCGGCGCGCTGCTTGCGCGGGATGGCGAGCAGTTCGGCATCGTCATCCGCCGCCAGATCGCGTGCGAACCCCAGATAGCTGTCCGCGTCGCTGTCCCAACCCGCGGGCACCGCGCCACCGCGAAGCTCGACCGACGGGCAACCGCACCGCTGCGCGAGGTCCCAGGCCGCCGCCGCGAGCGGCTCGACCGCGACATCGCCGAGCACGCCGCCATCGACCGCGAACCCCGCCGAGACGAGCGCACGCCCGAACAGCGGCGATCGCATCTCGGTCAGCGGCAGCACGCCGGTGATCGTCCCGCCCCGCTCCGCGACCAGATAGCGTGCGCGCTGGCCGCAACCGCGCGCGACCGCGATGCTCCACGCGGGCAGATGGAACGGCGTCGCCGCCGCCGTCGCATCGACGAACGCCGCGATCCGCGTGCGCTCGTCCGCGTCGGCGAGATCCGCCTCGCGCACGGTGGCCGTCGTCACCGCAGCCGACCCGCCTCGACCGCGACCGCGGCATCGACGCGACCCCAGTCATGCCGCCCGAGCAGCCCGCGCAGCTTGCCCGCCATCGCGCCAAGCCGCGAATAATGCCGGATCTTCGAGCGCAACGGTGCCGCCGCGACACGCGGCTGGGCGGGGTCGATCTCCCAGGGGTGGAAATAGAACATCGCCGGGTGGTCGGCGGCGTTCACCTGGCGGACCGCGAAATCCATCAGCGCGGCGGGCAGCAGCCGGAAGAAGCCGCCGCCCGTGGCGACGCGGCGTTTGCCGAACTGCGCGACGGTGACGGGCACTTCGAGCAATGCGCTGTCGGGCAGCGGGCGGAAGGCGAAGCGCGGTGCGTCGCGCCAGCCATAATGGTCGTGCGCGAGCGGTGCGACGCTCGACGAATAGGCATAGCCCTGCTCCGCCAGCACGCCATGCGCCCAGGGCGTGCGCTGGTCGATCGAGAAGCTCGGCGCGCGGTAGCCCGTGACACGCTGTCCCGCCGCATCCTCGATCGCCGCACGCGCGCGCGCGAGGTCGGCGCGGAACAGGCCTGCATCCATCGTGAAGACGCGCTGGTGATCCCAGCCATGGCTCGCAATCTCGTGCCCGGCATCGACGATCCGGCGGATCAGTGCGGGATAGCGGTGCGCGACCCAGCCGAGCGTGAAGAAAGTCGCGTGCACGCCGCTTTCGGCGAACAGCGCGAGTACGGCGTCGGTGTTCGCCTCGACGCGCGGCTGGAGGCTGTCCCAATCCGCCTTGTCGATTACCGTCTCGAACGCGCCGACCTGGAACCAGTCCTCGACATCGACCGACATGCCGTTGCGGATCGGGCCGGCCGTTACCGCCGTCGTCACCGGATCACGCCGCGTCGTGCCAGTGCGACGCGCCGCGGATCGGCTTGTAATCGGGCCTGGGCTCGTCACCCTCGACCCATTCGACGAGCAAGGTCAGGACGCGGCGCAGTGCCTGGTCCTGCTGCTCGACGCGCGCCTCGAGCATCGCGAGCCGGTCGAGGACCGCGGGGTCGGTGGCGGGGTCCGGTGTCGCGCGGGGCTTTGCCTTGGATTCGGGGGCAGGCTCGGGCGTGGGCGTCGTCGCCAGCGTCGGCAGGTCCGCGGTCAGGTCGCTCTGCACGGCACGGACGACGGCGCCGTCGATGACGCGCAGATCCTCGATCGCGGCATAGAGCATGACGCGGCCCGCCAGCATGTTGAGGCGGCGGGGGATGCCGTCCGACCCATCGAACAGCGCGGCGACCGCGTCGTCGGTGAACGCCGGATTGCCCTCCCAGCCGACCACCGACAGGCGGTGCGCGATATAGTCGGCGACCTCATGCGGCTCCATCGGATCGAGATGGTGGATCGCGATCACCCGCTGGCGCAGTTGTTCGAGCCCGTCGGAGCCGTGGAGCCGGTCGCGGAATTCGGGCTGGCCGAGCAGCAGGATCTGCAGCAGCGCATGCCCGGCGGTCTGGAAGTTGGACAGCATCCGCAGTTCCTCGAGCGCGGACACGGGCAGCGCCTGCGCCTCGTCGACGATCAGCAGCGTGCGCTTGCCGGTCCGCGCGACGGCGTGCAGCCCGCGTTCGATCGCGGTCAGCAGCTGCGCCTTTTCGAGCCCCGCCGGGTCGACGCCGAGCGCGGTCGCGACGATCCGCAGCAGGTCGCTCGCCTCGATCGCGGTCGACACCAGCCGGATCGCGTTCAGGCTCTGATGGTCGATCGTGTCCATCAGATGCCCGACCAGCGTGGTCTTGCCCGCGCCGATATCGCCGGTCATGACGATGAAGCCCTCGCCCTGCGCCAGGCCATAGCCGAGATAGGCCATCGCCTTGCGATGCGTCCCCGATTCGAACCAGAATCTGGGGTCCGGGGTGAGCTGGAACGGGCGTCCCGTCAGTCCGTAATGTTCGTCGTACATCTGCCAAATATCCTAGAACTGATACCGTGCACCGAGCAGCGCCTGTGCGGACCAGTCGCTGTCGAAGTCGCCGACCTTGAAGCTGTATAACCCGAGCGACGCGGTCGTGCCGAGCCGTCCGAAATTACGGTAATAGGTGCCGGTCGCGCCATAGGACCAGACCCCGCCATCGCCCGCGGTAACGAAACCGCCGCCGAGCTGGCTGTCGAAATAGTTCACGAACGCGGTCGCGTTGATCCCCGATACCGAAGACAGCGACCGCGCGAAATAGAGCTGGCCGTAATAGCTCTCGTCCTCAAGGCCGGTGACGACGAGGCCGGGCGCGCCGCGCGGCGCGAACAGCCGGCGATTGGCATAGCCGATCCCGCCGCCAAACGTCGTCCGCCCGCGCGTCGCGACGAGCACCGCGTCGATCCCGCGCGCACGGTAGCTCGAGGTGGAGATCGACTGGAACACGTCGTCGAGGCACCCGCCCGGCGCCGCGCCGGTCGCGCCGAAGACGCAGCCGTTGAACTGCTGCGCAAAGCCCTGGTTGGGCGCTAGGAAGCTGGTCGGCAGGTTGGCGAGGCCGGTGCGCAGCTGGCGGCCGAAGGTCTGCACGCCGTCATAGACGTTGACCGCGACGCCGACGTCCTTCGACGCCTGGTAGGTCGCGGTGCCGGTAAAGCTGAGCGAGCCATAGCGTTCGCCGATCCGCGCCTCGACCGAGGTCCGCCGGTTCGGCCGCCAGATCACGCCCGCGTCGTAATAGAGCCCGTCGGTGCGATAGGCGATCCGGCGCGGCGATCCCGGCGCGGTCCGGAACCGGCCGTCGCGGTCGAGCACGGGGACGCCCGCGGCATCGACCAGCGCATCCTTCTGGCTCGTCTCGATCCGTTCATAGCCGAGGCCCGCGGTCAGCGCGACATAGGGCGACACCGGCAGCACCGCGTCGCCGCGGCCGAAATAGCCCTGGTAGCGCTGGCTCAGCTGGCCCGCGGTCTCGCGGTCGAACCCCGCGCTCGCGGTCAGCCCGACCGGCAGCAGCGTGCCCGGCCGGAAGCCGGCGCTGGCGGTCGCGGTATGGCCGATCGAATCGTCGTAATAATCGAGCCGCTGCCCGCCGGTCGCGGCGGTGCCGAAGGTCGGGGTCTCGACCTTGGTATAGCCCAGCCGGTAGTTGGCGTTGAGCGCGACGTCGCCCGCCTGCGCGGCGAAATTCGGGCCGCCATAGACGGCATAGACCTGCGCGATGTTCGACACGTTGCCGACCAGCACGCCGGGCGCCGCGCCGCGAATGTCCGAGCGCGACCGCGTGGCGATCCCGCCCGCTTCCAGCGAGATGTTGCGCGTCAGTTGCGCCTCGACCCGCGCGAGGCCCGAATGGATGTCGGTGTCGCCGATATCGTCGTCATAGGCGAAGCGGCGTTCGTAGCGATAGCTGACCTGCCCGTTGATCCGCGCGGTCGACACCGCGGCATCGACGCCGGCGGCGAGCGAGGTGTAGGTGAGCACGTCGCCGCCGCCGAGATCCGCGGTGAGGATCTGCGTCGCCTCGATATAGGGCCGGACGACGACGCGCCGTGCGCCCTGCCCGCTACCGGACGCGGAGTCCGACTGGGCGAGCGCGGGCCCTGCGACGAACAGCGCCGCTGCGCCGCCGAGGATCAGGCGGACGTCACTCACCGCGCGCCGCCTTGCTCGTAATAGCTGCCGAACCGCGCGCCGCCGGGGACGAACGACACCGCGTTGAGCACCAGCTGGATATGCTCGCAGCTGTCGAGCCGGTTGACCGCGGCGCGGACCTCGCTCTCGGGCGTATGGTCGGCGCGGACGACGAGCATGACCTGCCCGACCAGCATCGCGAGCACGCCCGCGGGCGACGCGGCGAGCGCGGGCGGCGAATCGAAGATCACGATGCGTCGCGGATCTGCCGCGAGCAGCCGCGCGAGCACCGCACGGGTCCGCGCGCTGGCGAGCAGTTCGGTGTCCATCGTGGTCCGGTCGCCCGCGGGCAGGATCGAGAGATGCGGCACGTCGGTGCGGATCACCAGCGTCTCGACGTCGATGCTCGTGTCCGCCAACGCATCGAGCAGGCCGGGGCCATCGTCGAGCCCGAGCTGCCGCAGCACGTCGGGCTTGGCGACATCGGCATCGACCAGCAGCACCTCGGTATCGCGTTCCGCGGCGATCGAGAGTGCGAGGTTGATCGCGCAGAAGGTCTTGCCGTCATTCGGGCGTGCCGAGCAGACGAGAATCGTGCGCGCCTTGTCGGGCACCGCGCTGGCCTCGATCCGCGCGCGGGTGATCAGCAGTTGCCGCTTGATGAGGCGGAACTCCTCCGCCAGCGGACCGACCGGCGCGCCGGGCACCATCATGCCGTTCGCCGCCAGCATCCCGCGATCGATCATCGCCGTGTCGCTGGCGACGAGCGGCAGATGAAATTCGTCGGGCAATTCCTGTCCGATCGGTGCGCGAAGCTCGACCGGGATCGCGAGGAAGGTCGCATCGTCGGAGTCCGGCGCGTCGGCTTCGAACGCGGCAACGGGCTCGGCGGCAGGCTCAGGCGCGCGTGCCGGTTCGACCGGCGGCACCGGCGGCCGGGCGCGCACGTGCTGGTTGAAGTCATAGACCGTGGCGGCGCGTTCGAGCAGCGACGGCGCGCGTGGCGGCTCGCCGCTGGCTTCGTGCGATTCGGGGATCTTGCTACGCATGGTCACGTCCTCAGGCCGCCAGGCCACGCTGCAGGATCTCGACGCCCAGCAGCAGCACATAGGCGGCGCCGAGTGCTGCCGTGCCGCCGAGGAACATCCGGAACTGCTTGGCGCGCAGCTCGGACTGGGTGCGCGTCACGACTTCGCCGATCGACCCGATCACCGGCATCCCCGCGACGCGTTCGAGCCGGGCGCTCGTCGCGAACGTGCCGCGGAGCTGGCCGAGCAGGAACGCGCCGCCGATCCCGGCACCGAGCCCGGCGATCAGCACGCCCGTCAGCAGCAGCATCCGGTTCGGTGCGCTCGGCTTTTGCGGCGTGGTCGGCGGGTCGATCACGCTGAACTTGACGCGATCGGTCTGCGACTGCGCCTGGCCGCGGAGCGCGATCTGTTCGCGCTGGGTCAACAGCTGGTCATACTGGTCCTTCAGCACCTGATAATCGCGGTCGATCGCGCCCTGTTCGGCGGCGACGGTCGGATCCTCGGAGAGCTTCGCGTTGAGCTGGTCGAGATCGCCCTGCAGCTGCGCGCGGCGGATCCTGAGCGACGCGACCGCCGCCTGCTTGTCCGCCATCATCGCCTGCAGCGAGACATAGAGCGGGTTAGGCGACGAGCCCGCGCCGCTGCCGCCCGACAGCGGTTCGCCGCGCGCCGCCGCGGTCGCCTGCGCGAGCTGCGCGCGCAATGCGACCACGTCGGGATGGCTTTCGGTATAGCCGCGCGCGCGGGCGTCGGCGAGCTGCCCCTGGATCGCCGCCAGCCGGGCGCGTGCGGGTCCGGCTGCACCGGCGACGCCGCCGCTGCCCGCGACCGTCCGCGCGACGCCGGCCATCTGCCCCTGCACCGCCGCCAGCCCCGATTGCGCCGCGGCGAGGTCACCATCGACCTGCGCCATCTGCGACCGCGCGGCACCGATCCGGTCGGCGACCGACCCGGTGCCGGGCAGCGCGCCGAGATAGCGGTTCTGGAAGTCGGCGCGCTTGGCCTCCGCGTCCTGGAGCTGCTTCTGCCGCTGCGCCAGTTGCTTGTCGAGAAAGCTGAGGCTCTGGCTGGTGCTCGTCCGGTCGCCTGCCAGATTGCCCTCGACGAAGATGTCGATCAGCTTCTGCGTGATCGTCCGCGCCAGCTTCGGACTCGCCGCGGTCGTCGCGATCTCGAACAGATTGTCCTGCGCCGACGTGACCTTGATCGACTGGGCGAGGCTGGCGACGCGGTCGGCGACGTCGCGGTCGCTGGCGACCGTGTTGGCAAGGTCAGTGCCGCGCACGACCTTCTCCAGATTGACCGCGGAGGTCAGCGTCTGGCGGATCGTGTCGATGTCGGTGCGGCTCGAGCCGGAGGGCTGGTCCATGCTCGCGGGCAGCAGGTTCTGCATCTGGACGAAGACGCGCGCGCGCGATTCATAGCGGCTCGGGATCTGCGACACGAACAGCCAGCCGAGGACGCACACGCCCCACGCGATCGCGAGCGCGAGCCACCGCCGCGTCCAGATCGCGTGCAGCGCGACCCGCGCCTCGTCATAGATGCCGTTCATACCGCCACGCCTCAGAACATCGATTCGGGGATGATGATGACGTCACCGGGCTCAAGCCTGACATTGGCGGACGAATCGCCCTTTTTCAACAGGTTCGAGATTTGCAGCGAGAACTCGCTCTGCTTGCCGCTCGCCCGGTCGTAGCGCACCAGCCGCGCCTTGTTGCCCGCCGCATACTGGCTGAGCCCGCCGACCGCGATCATCGCGTCGAGCAGCGTCATATTGGCACGATAGGGGATCGAGGCGGGCTTTTCAGTCGCGCCGACGATGCGGACCTGCTGGCTGTAGGTTCCGCTGAAATTTTCGACGATGACCGAGACGATCGGGTTTTTGACATATTCGCCGAGCGCCTTCTTCATGTCGTCGGCGAGCTGTGCGGGCGTCTTCCCCACCGCGGACATGTCGTTGACCAGCGGCGTCGTGATCCGGCCGTCGGGGCGGACCTGGACCTTCGACGACAGTTCGGGATTGCGCCAGACGAAGATGTTCAGCTGATCGAGCGGGCCGATCACATATTCCTCGCCCGGCAGTTCCTTGTTCGCGACATAGGCCGCGGGCGGCAGTTCGGGCGGACCGCCGGTGCTGCTGCAGGCGCCCAGCGACGACGCGGCGAGCCCCAGCGTGAACAGGGAACGGGAAACGGGTCCGGAACGCATGGGCACTGATCTCCTGGCGCCATCCCGGCAACGGGTGTCCGATGGCCGGTTAAACTCGCACGGGCTATGCAGGGAAACAGGTGAAGATAGCGTTTAGGAGCGCCCCGCAACCCCGCCCGCCGCCGCGCTCATGGCTGGGGTTGGACTGAAGTAACGATCTCGAGCGCGGGTGGATGCCCGAGAAATGCCGCCGGGCTCGCGCTGGCGCCGTATGCGCCCGCCATGAAGATCGCGATCAGGTCGCCGGGCACGACCGGCGGCAGCGCGACGCGGTCGCCGAGCCGGTCGAGCGGGGTGCACAGCGGCCCCACGACCGACACCGCGTCGGCCGCCGCCGCCTCCCCCATCAGCGCGGCGACTGCGATCGGATAGTTGCGCCGGACGACGGTGCCGAAATTGCCGCTCGCCGCGAGCTGATGGTTGAGCCCGCCATCGACCACCACGAAGACTTCGCCCTGGCTCTGCTTCACGTCGATCACGCGGGTCAGGTACACGCCGGCCTCGGCGACCAGCCACCGCCCGAGCTCGATCGCGAACCGGGTGTCGCGCAGCACCGCCGCGCGGGTCTCGAGTGCCGCGTGCAGCGCCGCGCCGACCCGTTCGACGTCGAGCGCGACGTCGTTGGCGAAATAGGGGACGCCGAACCCGCCGCCAAGATTGACCAGCGGCGGCGCGACGCCCGCCGCGTCGGCGAGCCGCGCGGCGAGGTCGAGCGTGGCCGCCTGCGTCTCGATGATCGCGCCCGCGTCGAGCGCCTGGCTGCCCGCATAGATGTGGAACCCGCGCCAGTCCGCGCCTGCCGCGACGATGGCGCGCACCAGCGCCGCCGCACGCTCCGCATCGACGCCGAAGGGCGAGGCGCGGCCGCCCATCCGCATCCCCGATCCGCGCAGTTCGATATCGGGGTTCACGCGCACCGCCATCCGCGGCGCGATGCCGAGCCGCGCGCCGATCGCGAAGCCGCGCGTGGCCTCGCCCTCCGATTCGACGTTCAACGTCGCGCCAGCGCGGATCGACGCGGCGAGTTCGTCGTCGCGCTTGCCGGGACCGGCGAAGCTGATTGCGTGTGCCGGCTTGACCGCCAGCGCCATGCCGAGCTCGCCTGCGGACGCGACGTCGAGCCCGTCGACCAGCGGTGCGACCGCCGCGAGCAAGTCCGAATGCGGGTTCGCCTTGATCGCATAATGGAGGTCGATCGCGGGCATCGCCGTGCGGAACCGCGCGATCCGCGCCGCGACGATGGCGCTGTCATAGACGAACAGCGGCGTGTCGCCGGCGTGGGCGACCCAGGCCTCCGCGGACCGCCCGCCGATCGTCAGCGCGCCCGACTGGTGCGCATATTCGGGCGGCAACGCCCCCATCGGCTTCATCATGCCTGTTCCTGTCCCTGTGCCGACGACCATGCCCGGACCTCGGCCGCGATCGCGGACCTGTCGAGCTTGGCATTGGCGTTGCGCGGCAGCGCGTCGCGCCACAGATAGCCGGCGGGCTGCATGAAGCTCGGCAGCGCGGTGCGCAACCGGGTCCTGAGCGCGGGCTCGTCCGCCGCGTCGCCCGCGAGCATCACGACGATCGCCTGCCCCAGCCGCCGATCGGCCACGCCGACCGCGACCGCCTCGCGGGCTTCGTTGCCGGCGAGTACCGCCTCCTCGACCTCGAGCGGGCTGATCCGGTTGCCCGCGCTCTTGATCATCTCGTCGTCGCGGCCGACGAAGCGGAGCAGCCCGTCCGCGCCCTCGACCACCGTATCGCCCGACCAGACCGCCATGCCGTTGCCGTCGGGCGCGGGGCGGAAGCGCTGCGCGGTCCGCTCGGCATCGCGCCAATAGCCCTGCGCGACCAGCGGGCCCGCATGGACCAGCTCGCCCGGTTCGCCCGGCGCGGCGCTGGTGCCGTCGGACCGGATCACCGACACCTGCGCGAACGGTATCGCACGCCCCATCGCGTCGGGATGCGCGTCGATCAGCGACGGGTCGAGATAGGTCGAGCGGAACGCCTCGGTCAGCCCGTACATCGCGTAGATATCCGCGCCGGCGAACCGCGCGCGCAGCCCTGTGACGAGCCGCGGGGTCAGCGCGCCGCCCGAATTGGTCAGCCGCCGCAGCCGCGCCGCGGTCTCCGCCGGCCAGTCCGCCTCGAGCAACTGCACCCAGAGCGGCGGGACACCCGCGAGCGTCGTCGCGCCGACCCGTTCGACCGCCTTCACGACGTCGCGCGCGACCATATAGTCGATCGGCGCGACCGCCGCGCCCGCCGCCCAGGTCGAGAAGAGCTGGTTCTGGCCATAATCGAACGACAGCGGGAGCACGCCCAGCACCCGGTCGTCGCGCGTGAGCTTCAGATAATGCGCGACCGACACCGCACCGAGCGACAGATTGGCATGGCTCAGCATCACCCCCTTGGGCCGCCCGGTCGATCCCGAGGTGTAGAGGATCGCGGCGAGCGTGGCCGGATCCGCATCGGACGGTCCCGGGCCGCCCTCGCCTTGCAGATCGGGCACTGCCTTGTCGACGATTGCGCAGTCCGCGGGCACGTCGCCCGGCTCGAGCGTCGCCGCGCGCGCGCCCTGCGTCACCAGCAGCGCAGCACCACTGTCGGCCAGGATATGCGCCACCTGCGCGCGCCGCAGCAGCGGGTTGACCGGCACATGGACCAGCCCCGCACGCGCCGCCGCGAGCGGCATCACGCAGGCGACCCGCGTCTTGGGCAGCCAGTTCGCGACGCGCGCACCCTTCGCCAACCCCTGCCCCGCCAGCCAACCCGCGAGCGCGGCGACCGCGGTTTCGAGGTCGCGGAACGTCATCGTCCCTGCGCGGTCAATCAGCGCGATGTCGTCGGGTGCGCCGCGCGAGGTCAGGTGATCGATCGGAAACGGGACGGGGTCGGGCGGGGTCATGGTTCCTCCATAGCGCCAAGCCGTTGCCGAATTCACCCCCACAGGCTAGCGGGGCCCGGTTCGCAACGGTTCAGGCGATGCTCGTGATCTTCGAAGGTACTTCCCAGGTTGAAACGACGGTCCGCGCCGTCCTTGCCGACATCCTTGGCCTCGGCGCCGAGCGAGTCGCGGCATTCACCGACGACACGCCGTTGTTCGGCGCGCTCCCCGAACTCGATTCGATGGCGGTGGCGAGCGTGCTGACCGAGCTCGAGGACCGGCTCGGCATCCTGATCGAGGATGACGAGATCGACGGCGAGATGCTCGAGACGTTCGGCGCGCTCGTCCAGTTTGCGGCGCGCAAGGCGCTGGTCTAGCCTCGGCCGGGATGACCGGCCCCCGCTTCGATCGCTATGACTGGGCCGGCGGGCGCGAGACGATGCTGCGCTTCGGCCCCGATGCCGGACCGGTGGTCGTCGCGGTGCTGCCGCTGTTCGAGGAGGCGAACCGCACGCGCGCATTCCTCGTCGCGATGCTGCGCGCGCTGGCCGGGCGCGGGATCGGCAGCATCTTGCCCGACCTGCCCGGTACCGGCGAGAGTGTGGTCGAGACGCGCGACCTGCGGTTGCCCGACCTGCGCCAGGCCTTTGCTGCGCTTGTCGGGACGCTCGACGCGCCGGTTTACGCGGTTACGATTCGGAGCGGTGCGCTCGTCGATTGCGACGCCAGTCTTGCCGGGCGGTGGCGGCTCGCACCGCAGTCGGGCGATGAGCTGTTGCGCGACCTGAACCGGATCCGCGCCGCTTCGACGATGCCCGACGCAGAGCGTTACGCGGGCAACAGCCTGTCCGAGGCGCTGCTCGCCGATCTGCGCGACGCCGTAAGTTACGCCGCATCGCGAACGGTTCGACTCGAGAGCGATCCGCGTCCGGCAGATGCGCGCTATGCCGGGGCGCCGCTGTGGCGGCGGTCGGAGCCGGACAGCGATGCAACGCTTTCCGACACGCTGGCCGCGGACATCGCCGGGTGGATCGCCACATGCGGCGGCTGATCGCGGTCCCCTGCGAGGGCGAGACGCTGGTCGCGACGCTCGACGACGCGGCGGGCGCGACCGGGGTGCTGATCGTGTCGGGCGGCAACGAGATTCGCAGCGGTGCGCACCGCGGCATGGCGATGCTCGCGCGGCGGCTGGCGGCGGGGGGTACGCCGGTGTTCCGCTACGACCGCCGCGGCCTCGGCGATTCGAGCGGCGAGAATCGCGGCTTTCTGTCGGCGCAGGCCGATCTGGTCGCCGCCGCCGCCGCGTTCCGCGCCGCCGCGCCGCACGTCACGCGGCTGGTGGGGTTCGGCAATTGCGACGCCGCGAGCGCGCTCGCGCTGTTCGGCGCGGCGGCGGGGATCGACCGGCTGCTGCTCGCCAACCCCTGGGTGATCGCGCCGACCGACGACCTCCCCCCCGCCGCCGCGATCCGCGCGCGCTATGCCGCGCGGCTGCGCGATCCGGCGGCGTGGTTCAGCCTGATCCGCGGCGGGATCGATCTGCGCAAGCTGGTCCGGGGTGTGGCGAGGCTGTCGCGTGCGTCGGGGGAGGTCGAGGGCGATCTTGCGAGCCGGGTCTGCGGCGCGATCGATGGCTGGGCGGCGCGGGTCGTCATCCTGCTCGCGACCGGCGATGCGACCGCGCAGGTGTTTGCGGCGCGTTACCGCGGCGCGGCGCGGATCGTGCGGCTTGCTACCGATTCGCACAGCTTTGCCGGTGCCGCCAATGCCGCCGCGTTGGAGGCGACGCTCAGGGCCGTGATCGACCGCACGGACGATGCGGACGCCGCCAGTTCCCCCCACTCGTCATCCTGACGAACGTCAGGACCCAGGGTTACGGGCGGTGCCGTTCCTGGCTCTGGATCCTGACTTTCGTCAGGATGACGGAGGGTGGGATGGGACGCTGGCACTCCCCCGTCCATTATAATGGCGAAAGGTGTGAGGGGAACTCCGGCATCTCTACTCTCGTCATCCTGACGAAAGTCAGGATCCAGGGTTACCAGCGATGCCGTTCCTGGCTTTGGATCCTGACTTTCGTCAGGATGACGGGGGGTGTGAGGGGCGTGAATCGGACGCACGCCCCTCGTTTACTCCGCGGCTTCGGCCAGTTCGGCGAACTCCGCCGCCGCCAGGAACCGTTCGGCGTCGAGTGCGGCCATGCAGCCCGTGCCTGCCGCGGTCACCGCCTGGCGGTAGACCTTGTCCGCGACGTCGCCGCACGCGAAGACGCCTTCGACGCTGGTGCGCGTGGAGCCGGTCTCGACCGAGATATAGCCGTCCGAATCGAGATCGATATGCCCGCGGAACAGCTCGGTCGCGGGGTGGTGGCCGATTGCGACGAAGCCGCCATCGACCGCGAGGCGCGAGCGTTCGCCCGTGACCGTGTCCTCGAGCTCGAGCGCGACGAGCCCGGCATTGCCGCCGCCGTCGACGAATTCGCGGACTTCCTTGTTCCACAGCACGGTCACGCCCTTGTGCGCGAACAGCCGCTCCTGGAGGATCTTCTCCGAACGCAGCGAATCGCGGCGGTGGATCAGCGTCACGTCGGGCGAATGGTTGGTGAGGTACAGCGCCTCCTCGACCGCGGTGTTGCCGCCGCCAATCACCGCGACCTTCTTGCCGCGGTAGAAGAAGCCGTCGCAGGTCGCGCAGGCGCTGACGCCCTTGCCCTTCATCGGCTCCTCGCTGTCGATGCCCAGCCACTTCGCCTGCGCGCCGGTCGCGATGACCAAAGTCTCGCCCTCATAGACGTCGCCGCTGTCGCCGGTCAGGCGGAACGGGCGGCTGCTGACGTCGACCTTGACGATCGTGTCCCACATCATGCGCGTGCCGACATGTTCGGCCTGCGCCTGCATCTGCTCCATCAGCCACGGGCCCTGGATGACGTCCTTGAAGCCGGGATAATTTTCGACATCGGTGGTGGTGGTCAGCTGGCCGCCGGGCTGGATCCCCTGGACGACGATCGGCGCCATCCCGGCGCGCGCGCCATAGATCGCGGCCGACAGCCCGGCAGGCCCGGAACCGAGAATGAGCATGCGGGTCGTGTGCGTCGTCATCGTGATATCCTTGGAGTTTCGGATCCCATCTAGGCGATGGAGCATGCGATTTGAACCATCGCCACCGCAATCGGCGTGCATCGTTTGCCGCCCCGCTTCGTTGAAAGGCAAAAGCGGAGAGACGTATGAGCGACGACCGGACCATCGAGATCGAAGACTATACCGCACCCGCCGGCGGCTGGGGGTCGATGAAATCGCTCGTGGAGATATCCGCGCGCGAGAAGATCGGCCCAGAGGCGCTGCGCGAACTCACGCGGCAGAACAAACCCGAGGGCTTTGCGTGCGTCAGCTGCGCCTGGGGCAAGCCCGCGCATCCGCATACCGCCGAATTCTGCGAGAATGGCGCGAAGGCGACCGCGTGGGAGCTGACATCCTACCGCGTGACGCCGGCGTTCTTCCAGGAGCATACGGTCACCGAGCTGCTCGGCTGGAAGGATTTCGATCTCGAACAGGCCGGCCGCCTGACGCATCCGCTGAAATATGATGCCGCGACCGACAAATATGCCGCGTGCAGCTGGGACGAGGCGTTCGCCGGGATCGGTGCGAAGCTCAAGACCTATGACCCGACCAAGGTCATCTTCTACGCCTCGGGTCGCGCGAGCCTCGAGACGTCGTACATGTACAGCCTGATGGCGCGGATGTACGGCAGCCAGAACCTGCCCGACAGCTCGAACATGTGCCACGAGACGACCTCGGTCGGGCTCAAGTCAGCGATCGGCTCGGCGGTCGGGACGATCCACCTCTCGGATTACGAGAAGTGTGACGCGATCTTCTATTTCGGCCAGAATCCGGGCGTGAACAGCCCGCGCTTCCTCCATCCGCTGCGCGACTGCGCCAAGCGCGGTGTCGAGATCGTCGTGTTCAATCCGCTGAAGGAGCGCGGTCTGGAGAAATTCCAGGATCCGCAGAATCCGCTGGAGATGGTGACCGGCAAGTCGACGCCGATCGCCTCGCAATATCACCAGGTGAAGACCGGCGGCGACGTCGGCGCGCTGATGGGGATGTGCAAATATCTGATCGAGGCGGATGATCGCGCGCGCGAACTCAACACGCTGCGGATCCTCGACCATGCCTTCCTCGCCGAGCACACCACCGGGTTCGAGGCGTTCGCGGACGTCGCGCGCGGCACCGACTGGGCGACGATCGAGCATGAGAGCGGGCTGTCGCGCGTCGAGATCGAATCGGCCGCCAAGGTCTATGCGAAGTCGAAGGCGGTGATCGCGGTCTACGGCATGGGCCTGACCCAGCATGTAGGCGGCATCGACAACGTCCACATGCTCGTCAACCTGATGCTGCTGCGCGGGAATATCGGCAAGCCGGGCGCGGGCATGGGCCCGGTCCGCGGCCATTCGAACGTCCAGGGTCAGCGCACCGTCGGCATCACCGAAAAGCCCGAGCTTGCCCCGCTCGACAAGCTCGCCGAGCAATATGGCTTCGAGCCGCCGCGCGAGCTCGGCTGGGACACGGTCGCGTCGTGCGAGGCGGTGCTCGAGGGCGAGGCGCAGGCGTTCATCGGGCTGGGCGGCAATTTCGTCCGCGCGATTCCCGACCATGCGCGGATGGAACCGGCGTGGCGCGGGATCGACCTGACGGTGCACATCGCCACCAAGCTCAACCGTTCGCACCTGCTGCCCGGCAAGACCTGCTATCTGCTCCCCTGCCTCGGCCGGATCGAGACCGACATGCAGGGCACCGGGCCACAGAGCGTCTCGGTCGAGGATTCGTTCAGCCAGATCTATGGCTCGAAGGGCAAGGCGACGCCCGCCGCGGAGACGTTGCTGTCCGAGCCTGCGATCCTCGCGGGTATCGCCAAGGCGACGCTGGCGCCCAATCCAAAGCTCGACTGGGATGCGTGGGTGCGCGACTATGCGCGGATCCGCGATGCGATCGCCGAGACCTATCCGGACATGTTCTCCGACTTCAACGCCAAGATGTTCACCCCCGGCGGCTTCTGGAAGGGCGTGCCGGCGGCGCACCGCGAATGGCTGACCGAGAGCGGCAAGGCGGAGATCAACGTCCCCCACTCGCTTAACGTCACGGGGTTCGAGGAGAGCGAGGGGCGGTTCCGACTGATGACGCTGCGGTCGAACGATCAGTTCAACACGACGGTCTATGGCTATCACGACCGGTTCCGCGGCGTGAAGGGCACGCGCGACATCGTGTTCATGAACCGCAGCGACATGCTGCGCATGGGGCTGACCGACGGTGACGACGTCGATCTGGTCGGCGATGCGGGCGACAATGGCGACCGCCGCTTCAACAAACTGCGCGTCGTCGAATATTCGATCCCGGAAGGGTGCGTCGGGGCCTATTACCCCGAGTGCAACCTGCTCATGCCGGTCGCGCACCATGCGCGCGAAAGCCATGTGCCTGCCGCCAAGTCGGTGCCGGTGCGGATCGAGAAGACACGCTGAGCACGCCCAGGATCCTCGGCGTCGTCCTGGCGGGCGGGCGATCGTCGCGGTTCGGGTCGGACAAGGCGCAGGCGCTGCTCGATGGCCGTCGCCTTGCCGATCACGCGTGCGCGCTG
Organism: Sphingomonas sp. CFBP 13714; assembly: GCF_014842205.1. Taxonomy (NCBI): domain Bacteria; kingdom Pseudomonadati; phylum Pseudomonadota; class Alphaproteobacteria; order Sphingomonadales; family Sphingomonadaceae; genus Sphingomonas; species Sphingomonas sp. CFBP 13714. The sequence goes on along the minus strand of NZ_JACYVG010000002.1, from coordinate 457,557 downwards.
CTCGGGCCGCATGTCGATGACGCGGTGGTCGCGGGCCGGGATGGCCTGATCCGCGACCTGCCGGGGCCCGCTCTGGGGCCGCTGGGAGGCATAGCGGGTGCGCTGCATCATGCGGCGTGTCTCGGCTACACTTCGGTCCTCACGATCGCCTGCGACGTGCCTGCGTTGCCCGACGGGCTGCTGGCGGCGCTCGCCCGCCGCGCGCCCGCCTTTTGCCCCGACGCGCCCGTGCTGGGGCATTGGGAGACCGCGTCCACCGCTGCGCTGATCGCGCATATCGAATCGTCGTCGCGCCGGTCGGTGCGCGGCTGGGCCGAGGCGATCGGCGCCTTGCCGATCCCCGCGCATGGGGTCATCCCGAACATCAACACCCCCGAGGACATGGCCGCGCTGTGACGACTGCCCGTACCGAAGCGATCACCATCCTGCGCCCCGACGCCGTCGCGGCTGGCACGCGCGCGATCGCGATCGAGGTGCCCGTCGCGATCGAGGTCGATGGCCTGGGCTATGCGGTGATGATGATGACGCCCGCCGACCTGCCCGCCTTCACCACCGGGTTCCTGCTGACCGAGCGGCTCGCCGACAGCGCCGACGACGTCCGCGACATCGACGTGTTCGAGGCGGAGGCGGGCTGGATCGTCCGGGTCGGCCTGTCGGAGCGGTGCAGGGGGCGGATCCACGATCGCGTCCGCCACCGGACCAGCGACACCAGCTGCGGGCTGTGCGGCATCTCCGGGCTCGAACAGCTGCGCAAGCCGGTGGCGGGCACCCCGCCCCGCCCCGACGTGCCCGTCACCGCGATCTTCGCCGCGCTGGCCGGGCTGCGCGCGCATCAGCCGCTCAACGCCGCGACGGGGGCGATCCATGCCGCCGCCGCGTGTGACCGGTCAGGAGCCGTGCTGGCCGCCTATGAGGATGTCGGCCGCCACAATGCGCTCGACAAGCTCGTCGGCGGGCTGGCGATCCGGTCGACCGAGCCCCCCGCCTTCATCCTCGTCACGTCGCGGATCAGTTTCGAAATGGTCGACAAGGCGCTGGTCGCGGGCGTGGCGATGCTGGTCGGGATTTCCGCGCCGACCAGTCTCGCGATCGATCACGCGCGCGCACACGGCCTGACGTTGCTCGCGCTCGCCCGCAGCGACGCGATCCTGGTCGTCAACGACCCGTTCGGCGTGTTTGAAAATGGTAGCGAAGGAGGGACTTGAACCCCCGACCCCAGGATTATGATTCCCGTGCTCTAACCAACTGAGCTACTTCGCCGTACCGTCTGCGGGGAAGCATTCTTCCCTGCGAGGCGCGGCCTATAGGAAGCGGATTCGAGGCGGTCAAGCAAACATGTGACGCGAAATCGCTTCCCAGGGTCCGCCGCGATACCACCAGGCGCCGAGCCCGGCGATTTCGACGTCCCGCGCCGCGAAGTCGCGCTGCAGATTGCCGAGCAGCAGCCTGGCGACCGACGGGTTGACCTTGTTCTGGATCGTGACGTGCGGACGCCAGCCGCCCGCGTCCTGCGGCGTCAGCATCCCCGTGAACGCATCGGCCAGCCGCGCGCGGATGCCGACCAGCTCGGGCGATTCGATCCGGTAGGCGACACCACGCCCCAGCGACATCAGCCCGCCGATCCGCGCCCGCGGTGCGGGCAGCCCGCGCGTCTCCTGGTTCAGCCGGTGCTTCAGCTCGTCGAGGCCCGAGGGCGGCAGGTGGTGGAACAGCGTCAGGTGCGAATCGAGCTGGTTGCGCTCGGGCGGGAAATGCTCGCGCCGCATCGCGTCGAAGAACGCGGTGTCCTGGCGGCCGAACAGCGCGGTGACGATGATCGGGGCGACTTCGGTCGTGCTTGCCATCATGCAGATACCTCCCCGGCGCAGGCCGGGGTCCAGTTGGAAAGGTTGATGTAACTTCGGGTGACGTCCGCCATCGACGTTTCCCAACTGGGCCCCGGCCTCCGCCGGGGAGGTGCGGGGTGCCGACCGACTGAGATCAAATCTCGATCTGGCTGCCGAGCTCGACGACGCGGTTGGTCGGCAGGCGGAAGAATTCCATCGCGCTTTCGGCGTTGCGCAGCATCCACGCGAACAGCTTTTCGCGCCAGAGCATCATCCCCGGCTTGTCTGAGGCGAGCAGGGTCTGCCGCGACAGGAAGAAGCTGGTGTCCATCATCTTGAAGTCCGCGCCGCAGCTGTGCACCTGGCGCAGCGCGGCGGGAACGTCGGCATCCTCCATGAAGCCGTAGCGCAGGATCAGACGGTGGAAGCCGTCGCCGAGTTCGTCGCGCACCGCACGGTCGTGCGCGGGCCAATAGGGCTGGCCGACGATCTTGACGGTCAGCAGGATGACGCGCTCGTGCAGCACCTTGTTGTGCTTGAGGTTGTGGAGCAGCGCGTGCGGCACGCCGTCGGAGGTCGACGTCATGAACACCGCGGTCCCCGGCACGCGCGACGCGGAGTTCGCCGCCGAGCCGATGAACACCTTGATCGGCATCGCCGCCTCGCGCATCCGGTCGATCATCAGCTGGCGCCCCTTCGACCAGGTCGTCAGGAAGGTGAAGATGATGAGGCCGATCAGCAGCGGGAACCAGCCGCCATCGGGCACCTTGGTCAGGTTCGCGGCCAGATAGGCGCCGTCGACCAGGAAGAAGATCGCGAGCAGTGGGATCGCGGCGATCTTCGGCCAGTTCCACAGCCGGAACAGCACGACGCCGAGCAGGCAGGTGTCGATCAGCATCGCTCCCGTCACCGCGATGCCGTAAGCGCTGGTCAGGTTCGACGAGGTGCGGAAGAACAGCACCAGCAGGATCACCATCACCATCAGCGCGCCGTTGACCAGCGGGATGTAGATCTGGCCCGCGGTCGCGGCACTGGTATGCTCGATCCGCAACCGCGGGATGAAGCCGAGCTGGATCGCCTGTTGCGTGACCGAGAACGCGCCCGAGATCACCGCCTGCGACGCGATCACCGCGGCCATCGTCGCGAGGAGGACGAGCGGGAGCTGGAGGCTTTCGGGGGCGAGGTTGTAGAACGGGCTGACGAGCGCCGCCTGCCCGTCGCGGAACAGCAGCGCGCCCTGCCCCATGTAATTCAGGATCAGCGCGGGCAGCACGAAGAACAGCCAGGAGATGCCGATCGGCCGGCGGCCGAAATGCCCCATGTCCGCATAGAGCGCCTCCGCGCCGGTTACCGCGAGCACCACCGAGCCGAGCGCGAGGAAGGCGCGGGTCGGGTCGATCAGGAAGAACTCGACCGCATAATGCGGGGAAAAGGCCCAGAGCACGCCCGGCGTCTGGATGATGCTGAGGATGCCGAGCACCGCGATGACGCTGAAATACACCAGCATGATCGGCCCGAACACCATGCCGATTCGCGCGGTGCCGCTCTTCTGGACCCAGAACAAGGCGATCAGGATCGCGATCACGATCGGCAGGACGAGCCCGGCGAAGCTCGGCGCGGCGACCGCGAGCCCCTCGACCGCGGACAGGACCGACACCGCGGGGGTGATCATGCTGTCGCCGTAGAACAGCGCGGTCGCGAAGACGCCGAGCAGGATGATCCCCTTGCTCCAGCGCCGCGTCTTGGTCTTGCCCGAGACGAGCGCGAGCAGCGCGAGACTGCCGCCCTCGCCCTTGTTGTCCGCGCGCATGATGATGATGACGTATTTTACCGTCACGACGATCATCATCGACCAGAACATCAGGCTGATGACGCCCATGATGTGCGCCGAATCGAGCGCGAGCTTGTGGTGCCCCGCAAAGGTCTCGCGGAATGCGTAGAGCGGGCTCGTGCCGATATCGCCGAAGACGATGCCGATCGCGCCAAAGGCGAGTTTCAGCATGCCGTCCGCATGATGGTGGCCGGTATCCGGATCGAGACCGGCGGGGGGCACGGTCGAGGCCGCGGCTGTGGGATCGACGCTCACTGGACGGTGAATCGACCCGGAAGTGCAGCAATCATCATCGAAATTCCGATTTCACCCTGTGCCCCAAGCTGGCGCATTTAGCATGGGGGTTGGAGAGCGGCAACGGGACCGCCGGCAACGTGGATTAACCGGCGCTGATCACGCCGCTTCGCCTGTTTGCGGTAGGACGCCATCGGTAACGGGCATTGCCGTGCTTGGCCCCGGAGTCCTGCGTGCGCAGGAAAACGTCAGCGCGTGACGACTTCGCGAATCACGAAATGCGAGGCCAGTCGCGTGACGCCGGGCAGTTGCGACAGTGTCTCGCGGTGGATCCTCTCGAACGTCTCGCCGCGCCGGAGCTCGACGTGGAGCATGTAATCCGCCTCGCCGCTCATCAGGAAACATTGCACGACCTGCGGACAGCTCACGATCTCCGCCTCGAACGCCGCCATCGTCTCCTTGCGCTGGTCACGGAGCGTGACGTTGACGAGGACGATGCTCGGATCGCCGCGGGCCGCGCGCGACAGGACCGCGCGGTAGCCGGTGATCGCGCCGCTCTCACGCAGCTGCGCGACACGGCGATGCGCCGCGCTCGGCGACAGGCCCACCGCCTCGCCCAGCTCGGCGCTCGTCAGGTCCGAATTGGCCGCCAGCAGGTCCAGGATCCTGCGCTCGATCGCGATGCTCACAATTTTCCTGCTTCGTCGTCTCTGAGTGCAATATTCTCCCAGATTTGATAGGGCAGCGGGACGGCTTTGCGAACCCTTCCCGGTCGATGCGCGCTACACTGCGGTCAAAGATAATGGAGTGGAAATGATGCGCGTCGGTGTTCCCAAGGAAATCAAGAATCACGAATATCGTGTCGGTCTGACCCCGCCGTCGGTCGCCGAGCTGGTCGCCGCGGGCCATGAGGTCGTCGTCGAGACTCAGGCCGGGTCGGGCATCGACTTCGAGGACCAGGATTATGTCGACGCGGGCGCGACGATCCTGCCGACCGCCGCCGCGGTGTTCGCCGCCGCCGACATGATTGTGAAGGTCAAGGAGCCGCAGCCGGTCGAGATCGCGATGCTCGAACCGCGCCACCTGCTCTTCACCTATCTCCACCTCGCCGCGGACAAGCCGCAGGCCGAAGGCCTGATGAAGTCGGGCGCGACCTGCATCGCGTACGAGACCGTCACCGATCATCGCCGCGGCCTGCCGCTGCTGAAGCCGATGTCCGAGGTCGCGGGCCGCATGTCGGTGCAGGTCGGCGCGCATTATCTCGAGAAGGAGCAGGGCGGACGTGGCGTCCTGCTCGGCGGCGTCCCCGGCGTCGCACCGGCCAAGGTCGCGATCCTCGGCGGCGGCGTCTCGGGCGTCAACGCCGCGCAGATGGCGGTCGGCATGCGCGCCGACGTCACGATCTACGACATTTCGAACGATCGTCTGGCCGAGCTCGACATGTTCTTCTCGAGCCAGATCAAGACCGCCTATGCGTCGAAGGCCGCGATCGCGGCGGCGGTGAAGAACGCTCATCTCGTCATCGGCGCGGTGCTCGTCCCCGGCGCGGCGGCGCCCAAGCTCGTCACGCGCGAGATGCTGAAAACGATGAAGCGCGGCTCGGTGCTGGTCGACATCGCGATCGACCAGGGCGGCTGCTTCGAGACGAGCCATGCGACCACGCACGAGGATCCGGTGTTCGAGGTCGACGGCGTGATCCATTACTGCGTCGCCAACATGCCCGGCGCGGTCGCGCGCACCTCGGCCTTCGCGCTCAACAACGCGACGCTGCCGTTCGCGCTGAAGCTCGCCAATCTGGGTGCGGAGGCCGCGATGAAGGCCGACCCGCACCTCGCCAACGGGCTCAACGTCTACAAGGGTAAGATCGCGTACAAGGCGGTCGCGGATGATCTGGGTTTACCTTACGAAGCTTGGTCGAATTAAGCGGGAACGGATGCGGAACACGGGGGTTGGACAGGCGGAAGGAATTTCACGCATGTCCGACACCCCGAACCCCAAGTCCGAGCCCTTTTCGAACGCCGAGAAGGATCCGCACGACTGGACGACCGGCGACGAGAAGATGACCGGTGCACAGGCCAGCTATCTGAAGACGCTGTCCGAAGAGGCGCATGAGGAATTCGACGAATCGCTGACGAAGGCCGATGCCTCGCTGAAGATCGACGAACTCCAGGGCAAGACCGGCCGCGGCCAGTAAGCCCTTCTACGGCACGGAACGGGACCCAGGATCCCCGGCATCGCGCCGGACGATCCGGGTCCCGTTTTGCGTCGGTGATCAGCTCGCCGGTGCGGCGTCCTGTGTTGCCATGACCTGATCGAGCAGCGCGAGGCGCACCGCGATCTCGTCATGGTAGGACACGCTTTTCGGGGTCAGCGCGAGCGCGCGTGCCCAATAAGGTCGTCCCGCCGCGAAATTGCCCGATCGGACATAGGCGAGGCCAAGGAAGAAGGGCGGCGCCGGGTGGCGCGGTGCGATCCGCATCGCCTGCTGGAACGCGAACAGCGCCGGCGGCGAGACCTGATCGCCGTCATGCGCCGCCAGCGCATTGGCGAGCCCAGTCCACAGGACGAGGCTTTTCGGCGCGACGCGGATCCCACCGAGCAGGACCTTCACGGCGGCGCGGCGCTCGCCGATCCGCGTCATCGCATCCGCCGCGACCAGATAGGCGGCGGCACCGGTATAGCGTTCGAGCATCTTGTCGCGCAGCTCGATCATCGACCCGTCATCGGGCGTGATCGTCGTGCCCGTCACGACCGGATGCCCGGCAAGCTCGGGCTCGCCCTGCAGCGCATAGCCCGCCGCACCGAGCATCAGCGCGGCGGCGACCATCGACCAGAGCAGCCGGTCGACCCTCAGCACCGCCAGCAGCGCGAACGCCCCGACCGCGATGATCCCTAGCCAGAGCCAGCCCATCAGCGCGTCCTCCGGCGGAAACTCGACCGTGCGATCCACGCGCCGATCGCCAGCAGCGCGATCGGCGCCAGCCACAGCGGCCAAGTCAGCCCCGACAGCGGCGGGTCATAGGTCACATAGTCGCCATAGCGCGACACCAGCCAGTCGCGGACCGAGGCGGGCGTCTCGCCGCGTGCGATCCGTTCGCGGACCAGCGCGCGCATGTCGGCGGCCATGTCCGCATCGCTGTCGGCGATGGACTGGCCTTGGCAGACGAGGCAGCGCAGCGTCTCCATCAGGGCCTTGGCGGAGGCCTCCTTGGCGGGGTCGGCGAGCTGGACATTGGCGTAATGCGCAGGCGGCGTAACGGGCTGCGCGGCGGCGGGCGCGGCGGAAAACAGCAGCGCTGCGACCGTCGCGACTGCCGCCAGCGCAAGGCTTGACCGCCCGCTCATCGCGCTTCCCTAACGGCCTGGACGATCTCGCCGATATTGTCCTCGCGGATGTCGCCGATGATCTGTTTCACGACGATCCCGCGGCCGTCGACCACGAAGGTTTCGGGCACGCCCGACGAGCCGAGCGCGAGCTGGACCCGGCTTGCGGTGTCGCTGCCGATCCGCGCATAGGGATCGCCGTTGCGACGCAGGAAACCGGCGATCGCGGGCGTGGTGTCGCGGATCGCGATCGCGTCGATCGGGATGCCCATCGTCTTCAGCCGCATCAGGTGCGGGGCCTCGGCGATGCAGGGCACGCACCAGCTGGCGAACACGTTGAGCAGCCGCGGCTGACCGCCCTTGAACGAGGCGCTGGTCAGGCCCGGCTTGCCCGGCACCATCGCGGGCAGCGCGAAATCGGGCAGCGGCTTGCCGACCATCGCCGAGCGCACGACCTTGTCCGCCGGCCGGAACAGCCCGCTCGCGACCACCGCGAACAGCAAGGCGAAGATCGCCAGCGGCGCCCAGAGCGCGAAACGCTTCATGCCCAGGCCGCCCGGACCGCGCTGCGCCGTTCGCGACGCAGCCGCCCGACCAGCGACAGCGCGCCGCCCAGCGCGATCAGCACGCCGCCGAACCAGATCAGCGTCACGAACGGCTTCCACCACAGCCGCAGCTGCCACCGCCCCTGCCCGTCGGGCTGGCCGAGCACGGTATAGAGCTGGCCGTCGAGCGCGGTCAGGATCGCCGATTCGTTCGTGCTGGTCGGCGGATTGGCGAAGAAACGGAGCTGCGGTTTTAGCCGCGTGCTGTCATCGCCGCGCGTCGCGGTCAGCTGCGCCTCGAGCGCGGACCAGTTCTCACCGATCACCGGCGAGATCCCGTCGAGCGTGACGCTGTAGGGCCCCACGCGCGCCGCCTCGCCTGCGCGCACCGCGACCAGCGTTTCCTTGGTGAACGCGCTGTCTGACGCCATGCCGGCCAGGCTGACCGCGATGCCGAGATGCGCGAGGACCATGCCATAGGTGAACATCGGCGTGCGCCGGAGATTGCGCTTCCAGAGGGGCGCAACGCTCGCCACCGCGAGGCCTGCGGCGAGGCTGAGCCCTGCCCAGGGCAGCACGCCCGGCCAGACGAACAGCAGCGCGACCGCCGCCACCACGGTGGCCGCGATCGGCAGCGCGACGCGGCCGACGACCGCCCTCGCCTCGTCGCGGCGCCAGCGCAGCAGCGGCCCGACCGCCATCACCGCGACCAGCAATAGCGCGATCGGTCCTGCGGCCTTGTTGAAGAAGGGCGGGCCCACCGACAGCTGCACGCCGAAGCTCGCCGCGACGATCGGGTAGAGCGTGCCGATCAGGACGATGCCGAGGATCACCGACAGCAGCAGGTTGTTCGCGACCAGCCCGCCCTCGCGGCTGACCGGATCGAAGGTCGTGCCTGCGCGCACGGTACCGATCCGCGCGGCGAACAGCGCGAGCGCGCCGCCGATATAGATGGCGAGCAACGCGAGGATGAACGCGCCGCGCTCCGGATCGACCGCAAAGGCGTGGACGCTGGTCAGGATGCCCGAGCGCACCAGGAACGTGCCGATCATCGACATCGAGAAGGCGACCACCGCGAGCATGATCGTCCAGGCGCGCAGGCCGTCGCGCGTCGCCAGCACCGTCACCGAATGGAGCAGCGCGGTCGCCGCGAGCCACGGCATCAGCGACGCATTCTCGACCGGATCCCAGAACCACCAGCCGCCCCAGCCGAGCTCATAATAGGCCCAATAGCTGCCCGCGGTGATCCCGAGCGTGAGGAAGATCCACGCGATCAGCACCCAGGGGCGCATCGCCCTGGCGAAGCCCGGCCCGACGTGGCGCGTGACGAGCGCACCGACCGCGAACGAGAAGGCGACCGAAAGCCCGACATAGCCGGTGTAGAGCGTCGGCGGGTGAAACGCCAAGCCCGGGTCCTGGAGCAGCGGGTTGAGACCCAGTCCGTCGGGCGCCGCCGGGGTCAGCCGCGCGAACGGGTTGGAGGAGAAGAGCAGGAACGCATAGAAGCCGAGCGCGATCGTCGCCTGCGCGCCGAGCGTCGCGACCAGGGTGCGTTCGGGAAGCGTACGTTCGAAGATCGCGACCGCGCCGCCTGCCAGCCCCAGGATCGTCACCCAGAGGAGCATCGACCCCTCGTGATTGCCCCAGGCGCCGGCGAACTTGTAGAGCCACGGCTTAGCCGAATGGCTGTTCTCGACGACCAGCTTCACCGACATGTCCGAGTTGAGGAACAGGTTGATCAGCAGCGCCATCGCCAGCGCGGCGAGCACGCCCTGGACGATCGCCACCGGCCGCACCGCCGCGGCAACGTCGTCGCGGCCGCGCGCGATCCCGATCACCGCCATCGCGAGTTGCAGCGCCGCCAGCGCGCCGGCGAGCCAGAGCGCCGCGAGTCCGGCTTCGGCGATCATGAACCGCGGTCCGGTGCGAGCGTCTTGGTCTCGTGCATCTTGCCCGCCATTTCGGGGGGCATGTATTTCTCGTCATGCTTGGCGAGCAGGTTGGACGCGACAAACCGGCCGTCCGCCTGGAACTGCCCCTCGGCGACGACCCCCGATTTCTCGCGGAACAGGTTCGGGACGATCCCGGCGAAGACCACCGGGGTCGTCGCGGCACCGTCCGTGACGGTGAAGTGGACGGTGACGCCGTCCGCGGCGCGCTTGACCGACCCGTCCGCGACCATGCCGCCAAGCCGGACCGCGCGCCCGAGCGGCAACCCGTCGCGCTTCACGTCGGACGGTGCATAGAAGAACGACGCCTGGTCCTTCAGCGCGGACAGGGCGAGCAGCCCCGCGACGACGACCGCGCCGAGCGCGAGCAGCGCGAGGGTGAGCCGCTGATGCTTGGCCTTCATCGCTCCGCCTTCCGCATTGCGAGATAACTGAGCAGTGCGACGAGGGCGCCGCCGCCCAGCGTCACGGCATAGGCGGCAATCACGAACGGCCAGGCGGTCATGCGCGCACCTTCACGCTCTGGCCATCCGACGCATGCGCGCCTCGGCCTTGGCGGTGGCGAGCAGGGTCCGCATCCGCATCAGCACGATTCCCGCAAAGACGAAGGTGAAGCCCGCGAGCATGATCGGCAGCGGCCAGAGGATCGCGCCGTCGATCGTCGACTTGGTCAGCCCGATGCTCGGCCCCTGGTGCAGCGTGTTCCACCAGATCACCGAATAGCGGATGATCGGCAGCAGCACCGATCCGGCGACGCCGTAGAGCGCGGGCACGCGCCCGTCGCCGCCGCGATCCGCATCCGCCTTCGCCAGCGCCATATAGCCGAGATAGACGAAGAACAGCAGCAGCATCGAGGTCAGCCGCCCGTCCCATTGCCACCACGTCCCCCAGGTCGGCCGCCCCCAGATCGAGCCGGTCATCAGGCACAAAGCCGCGAACACCGCGCCGGGCAGCGCGATCGCGCGCGCGGCGATACCGGCCAGCGGGTGACGCCAGACGAGCAGCATGATGCTGGAGATCGCGATCCCGCTCCAGCCGCCCATGCCGAGCCAGGCGGCGGGGACATGAATGTAGAGGATCCGCACCGTCTCGCCCTGCAGATAGTCGGGCGGGGTCTGCGTCAGGCCCGCCCAGCAGCCCAGCGCAATCAGCGCGACGCCCGCCCAGAACAGCGCAGGCGTCAGCGGCCTGGCGATCTTCAGGAAGCGCGCGGGATTGGCAAGGGCGTGCAGGGTGGCCACTGGGTGTTACCACTATGGCAAGTCGTGACGGACTTAAAGCCCCTCTCCCCACGTGGGGAGAGGGAGCGGGCCGCCGTATCACCGTCCCCGCGAAAGGGGGACGGACTTAACGGCCGATCAGGCGCTTTGCGATCGAATCGGCGACGTCGGACGACGGTTCGCCGCTGCGGTCGCTCTCGTCCCAGACCTGGATCAGCCGCTCGGGGATGCGTGCGATCCGCGCCTTCACTTCGGCTTCGTCGCCCTGGCCGAGATATTCGAGCCCGACATTGATGATGCCGCCCGCGTTGATCACGTAATCCGGCGCATAGAGGATGCCGCGTGCGTGCAGTCGCGCGCCGTCCTCGCGGACGCTGAGCTGGTTGTTCGCGCCGCCCGCGACGACCTTTGCCTTGAGCGCGGCGATCGACATTTCGGTCAGGATCGCGCCCAGCGCGTTCGGGCTGAAGATGTCGGTGTCGGTCGTCAGGATCGCCTCGGCGGGGACTGCGGTCGCGCCGAGTTCACCCGCCAGCGCCTGCGCGCGGCCCTCGTCGACGTCCGCGAGCGTCAGCACCGCGCCGTCCTTGGCGAGCAGCCGGGCGAGCCCGCCGCCGACCGAGCCGACGCCCTGAATCGCGACGCGCACGCCCTTCATGTCGGTCGCGCCGAGCCCGCGCTGCGCCGCCGCCTTGACGCCCAGATAGATGCCGAGTGCCGTGTACGGCCCCGGATCGCCGCCCGCCGCACCGCTCGCGACCGGCAGGCCCGAGACGTAGCGCGTCTGGGTCGCGATCACCTTCATGCGCTCTTCGGACATGCCGACGTCTTCGGCGGTCACATAGCGGCCGCCGAGCGATTCGACCGCGCGGCCGAACGCCTCGAGCTGTTCGGTGGTGATCACGTCGCCGGGCTTGGCCGCGAGGACGACGCCCTTGCCGCCGCCGAGCTCGAGCCCGGCCATCGCGTTCTTGAAGCTCATGCCGCGCGACAGGCGCAGCGCGTCGGTCACCGCGCGGCCATTGTCCGCATAATGCCAGAAGCGCGTGCCGCCGGCCGCGGGCCCGAGCTTGGTCGAATGCAGCGCGATGACGGCGCGAAGACCCGAAACCGGATCGGTGAAGACGTGAACGCCCTCATGGTCGTCGAAATCGGGAAGGTCCCAAACCGCTGTCATCGCCGGCTCCATCAGGAAGAAGAAAATTGCTTAAACCTGAAATATTATTTTCCGGCCGGTTTTACCAGCACAAAGCGGCGCAAGGCCAAGCAGTTGGGAAAATAATGGGGCGACCGACGGGACTTGAACCCGCAACATCCGGCATCACAAGCCGACGCTCTAACCAATTGAACTACGATCGCCGCGAAGGCCCGTGCCCCTAAGCGGGCTGTTCGGGTCCGTCAAGCGCCGCGATCATGCGCGGCGTCGAATGTCGTCAAAAACTGCCTTCGATCGCCTGGCTATAGCCGCCCGCCCCGCGCACGAAGCCGATCGATTCGAGCCGCTGCTGGACGATCGGGTCGGTCGGTTGCAGCGTCAGCACCGCGCGGTAGCGGCCCGTGCCGTCGATCCGCAGCGTGATCCCCTCGGTCCCCGCCTGGCTGGCGAGCGGCACGATGAGCGCGTCGCCTTCGCATTTGGGCGTCCCGCTGACCGACTGCGGCAGCGTGATCCCCGCGACCTCGCCGCCCAGCGTCGCGCGTACCCGCCCTTCGGCGCGCTCGCACTGGCCGTCGACGAACCGCACGGTCACGCCGTCGAGATCGAGCGTGGTGACCGGCACCGGCGCGAACACCGCGCCGGTCGGGATCGTCGCGGTCAGATCGTCGACGCCGAACCCGTGACGGCTGACGCTTGCCGACCCACGCAGCGGCCGCGGCTCCGTCTCGGGCCCGGCCAGCACGATCCGCGCGCGACCCGCCAACAGCGGCAAGGGCGCGAGCCGGGCATGGAGGTCGCCGAGCGACAGCTCGCCGAACCGCGCATCGGTCAGCGTCGCGCCCCAGATCGTGCCCGTCACGCGGCGCGCAACGAGCCCCGCATCCTCGATCCCGACCCAGCCGAGCGCGGCGCGCATCGGCAGGAACACGATCAGCGCAAGCAGCAGCATGCCGCCGAACATAGCGGTCGGGCCGGTCCGCAACCGGATCCGCGTGACGCGGCGTGCGCCGACGCCCACGAAGCGTGCGCTGTCGCTCATGCGGCGCGCGCCTTCAACGTCATCGTCACGCTCACGGTACGGTCACCCTTGTCGGTCATGGTCAGCGCGTCGACCAAGATGCCCGCGCGCTCGAGCCGCGCGAGCCATGCGGTCAGCGCGCCCGGCCGCGCCGACGGCATCACGATCCGCACCCGGTCCGCGCCCTCCTGGTCGAGGCTGGTGATCGCGAACCCCGCGAGGTCCGCCTGGGTCCGCACGATCGCATCGAGCGATCCGGTCAGCGGCGTGGGCCGCGATCGCTGCGCGTCGCGGAGCAGCGCGACCATCGCCTGCGTCTCGCCGAGCCGGGTCACGGCGTTGGCATGGCGTTCGCGCGCGCTCGACAGACCGTCGCCGACCGGCCGGATCACCGCGCCCCAGAGCAGCGTCAGCACCGCGAGCGCCGCCATCACCAGCAACAGCCGCTTCTCGCGCAGCGATCGCCCCTCGAACCAGTGCCGCAACCCGGTCATGCGCCCTCGCTCCCGCCTGCACGGCCCGCCGTGATCGTGAATTCGCCCGACACGCGCCCCGCCGCCGCCTGGAAGACGCCCGCCTGAACCGCAAAGCCGGCACGCTCGAGCGCACTCCTGAGATCGGTCGCCAGCGCCTCGCGCTCGACGGCGACGCCCAGTCGGACGGTCCCGTTCGGCTGGAAGTCGAGCGCGGTGATCTCGCTGCCCGGCGTCGCCTGGACCACGGCGAAGATCGTGGCGGTGGTCGTGCTGAAGCCCAGACCCGGCCCGCGCACGCGCGACAGCCGTTCGCCAAGCTGGCGCCCGGCATCGTTCACCGTCTCGCCGCGTGGCAGGCCGGAGCGGGCGACCTGTTCGGTCTGCGCCTCGATCATGTCCGCACCGAAGCTGTATTTCGCGATCCGGACCAGCGTGATCGCCAGCGTCACCGCGAGGATCAGCCCCGACAGCACCGCTAGCCGCCGGATCAGCGCCCAGTCGAGCGCGAATCGCCGCCGCCGCGCGAACATCCCCTGCCGCAGGTCGAGCGGCCATGTCGCAACCGCCGCCGCCAGCGCCGCCTCGAGCGCGGCGGGCTCGACGGCCACGGGCGGCGTGTCGCCCGTCACCAGCGCGGTCAGCCCCGGTTCGTCGGCAAATCCGGTCGACGTCCCGCGCACGACGGGGTCGCCGGCAAGCTCGGCGCGGACATAGCCCTCGTCCGGGCGCGGCAGCAGCATCGGCGCAGGGAGCATCGCGACCGGATCGACGCCGGCCGCCGCGAGCATCCGCAGCCAGCCCTGCATCGCCTCGATCCCGACCACGCCGATCGGCCGGTCGCCCTGCCCCTCGTCCCCGACCGCGACATGGAGTTCACCGAGCGGCGCCGCGCTCGCCTCTGCCGCGAGCAGCCGGGCGGCGGCGGTCGCCTGCGCGGCGCTGCGCGACGGTAGTTCGGCCCAGTGCAAGGTCACCGCCTCCGCCGGCGCCACCGCGATGACGCCCGTGTCCGCGCCGAGGTCACTTCGCTCATCGGCGGTCGGGATCCCCTCGCCCTGCGCGACGATGCGCTGGTCGGCGATCCGCATCCAGCGAAAGCCGGTCACGCCGGAGGGAAGGAACAGGAGCGTGGTCATGATGGCTCGCCCCATTGCCGCGATACGAGCCGCGCGGGAAGCGTCGTCGCGTCCATCAGTGCCTGTTCCTGCAAAACCGTCGTCCCCACCGTCACGTCGATATCGAGCGTGAACCATTTCGACACCACTGCCGTCCCCCGTTCGCCATCCGCATTGGAATTGCCCTGCAGCGCCGCGCTCTTGAAGAACACGTCAGTGGTCGCGACCCCTTGCGGCGGGCGTTGCAGGATCATCTGGCGCGCGCCCGCGATCGACATCGTGTCGGGAAACAGCATCGCCAGGATCGGCGCCTGTTCGGGGAGCAGCGTGTTGACGTTGATCGGCGCGGCCTGCGCGACCGGCAATGTACAGATCCACGGCCTGAGCGTCGCATAGATTTGCGGCGTCATGCCGACCACCGCGCGGAGTTCGCTCGGGTCGGTCATCAGCGTGCCCGCGGTGCGATAGGGCGTCTCGCGGTTCAGATAGGCGCCGTCCTCCGCGCCCATCGCCTGCTGGTCCTGATCGCTGTCGATCCAGTCGGCGGCGCCCGCGGCGATCTGTTCACCGACCTGCGCGGGGATGTCGAGCAGCCGCATCAACCGGACGAATTGCGGCCGCATCAGCGGGTCGGTGACATAGGCGCCGGCGCGCCCGCTCACCAGGCTGTTGAGATTGAAGCAGTTTCCTCCGTCCCGCACGCGCGCGGTCGCAAAGCCGCCGCCGGGCAGCGGCATCCCGAACGGCTTGCCGCTCCAGTCGCCCTGCAACGTCACGCGTTTCACATTGGGCCCCAGCATCGCGTCGATCCGCGTCAGCGCCAGCGTCTCGGCGGCCAGCGCATAGGCGCGGGCCTGCTCGCCCGCCGCGGCATTGCCCGCGAGCCGCGTCGACAACCGCAGCTTC
Organism: Sphingomonas sp. CFBP 13714; assembly: GCF_014842205.1. NCBI lineage: Bacteria > Pseudomonadati > Pseudomonadota > Alphaproteobacteria > Sphingomonadales > Sphingomonadaceae > Sphingomonas > Sphingomonas sp. CFBP 13714. The sequence continues at coordinate 441,954 of NZ_JACYVG010000002.1, read as the reverse complement.
TCGAGCGCCGCCCCCGCCATCACCGCGACGATCGCGACGAGCATGAGGACGGTCAGCAGCGCGGCGCCGCGTTCGTGCTCAGGGGGCTTCATTCTGGACCTCCCGCGCGGGCGGCGCATAGCCCGATCCGACGAGGAACAGCTGGCGATAGACCAGGCCGTCGGTGCGCTGGACGCGCAGCTCCATCGCCTCGGGCAAGGGCACGCCCTGCACGCCGTCCCAGCGGTCGCTCCACGCGCCGCCGAGCCGGTAGCGCAGCCGGACCTGGCGGACATTGGGCAGCAGCACGGCGGGCGGCAGCGGCGGCGCGCCGTCGACCATCGGATAGGCGATCCGCTGCAGCGCGCCGTCTGCGACGCGGTACGCGACCTTCTGTGTGCTCGACCGGGCTGCGCCGTCGATATTAGTCCAGCCACCGCGGACGAGGCGGAGCATCGGCGCGACGTCCGATCCGCTCTCGCCGACGAAGGCGGGCAAGGGGGCGCCGGATTCGTCACGCGTGCCCCGTAGCGCCGCCTGGCCGAGATCGGCGGACAGGATCGACATCGTCCGCGTCAGCGCGCCGAGATCGTCGAGCTTCGTCCCCGTCGCACTCTGCGCCTTCACGCTGAACGACAAAATCGCCACCCCCGCCGCCGCGATCATGCCGAAGATCAGCAGCGAGACCATCACCTCGACCAGTGTGAAGCCGTGTTCGGCGGAACGCCTCACGGGGGTGAAGCCGTGCTCGGCGGAGCGCCTGCCCACTCCGTCATCCCGGGCTTGACCCGGGACCCAGCGCCCAGCAGCGCCGCGCCCGCAACCCTGGGTCCCGGCGTTCGCCGGGATGACGGCAAGAGAGATCACGCCCCCACCCACCCCGTCATCCCGGGCTTGACCCGGGACCCAGCGCCCAGCACCGCCGCGCCCGCGACCCTGGGTCCCGGCGTTCGCCGGGATGACGGTAAGAGAGTTCGCGCGCCCGGCCACCCCGTCATCTCCGACCCGACCAGGGACCCCGAGCCTAACAGCGCACCGCGCGGTCATGACGTCGTCACCGTCGTCGCGGACTGGCGCGGGGCGGGGCGGATCATCGTGAGGCGGCCGAGCACCGCGCCGCCGCGATCCGCGACCGCCACGTCGATCCGCAAGACGGACGAGCCGCCCATCGCGCGCACCGAGCGCGTCCAGGCCCAGCGGCGCCCGCCATTGGTCTCGGCGCCGGTCACGGTCCCGGCGGTCGGCGGCTGCGCCTGAGTCACCGCGTCTATCGCTACGTTGCGCGCCACCATCTGCGCGACCAGCGTGTCGTCGAGGATCGACGCGCCGCGGATCGTCGCACTCTCCAGCCTTACGAGCGCCATCGCCGCGAGGCTGAACACCGCAAGCGCGACCATGATTTCGATCAGCGTGAACCCGCGATCGGTTTCGGCGCGCATCGCCGCGCAGGGCAATTCACCGCGCATCGGTGCGCACGTATGAGGATCAGCGCGCATCGGCGCGCACGGTGCCATCGGCGTCGATCGTCACGGTCGCGTTCGCCCCGCCACGGCTGAGCGTCACGACGGCGGGCCGGTCGACCAGCCCGGTCGGGTCGAAGGTCACGCGGACGCGGCCGCTCATGTCGCCGATCACCGCGCGCGTGCCGTCGTTCCAGCGTTCGACGCGCATCGGTTTCTCGCTGATCGGCGTCCAGCCGCCCGCGAGCCGCTGGTCGAAGCCATAGCCGCCGCCGGTGATCCAGACGCTGACCGGGCGTGCCTCGACGATCGCCGAATCATGCGCCGCACGCGTCCGCGCCGCGAACCGCGTCGCCTCGTCGAACACGCGGCCGCGCGGATCGGGCATCACAAAGACCGCCACCGCCGATGCGAGCCCTATGATCGTCACCACGACCATCAGCTCGACCAGCGTGAAGCCGTGTTCGGCGCTAAGCCGGGACCTACTGCCAGCTGCCAATATCGGCATCGATCCCCTCGCCGCCTTCCTTGCCATCGGCGCCGAAGGTCCAGACGTCGGCCTCGCCATGCGTGCCCGGCGAGGCATAGAGATACGGGCGACCCCAGGGATCGTTCGGCAGCTTCTTGAGATAGCCGCCACGCTGGTAGCGCGACGGATCGGTCAGCCCGGCGGGCGCGGTGACGAGTGCGTTCAGCCCCTGCGACGTGTTGGGGAAGGTCATGTTCTGGAGCTTGTAGAGCTCCAGCCCGCCCTCGATCTGCGCGATGTCGGCCTTCGCCTTCTGGATCCGCGCGGTATCGCCCGAGGGCAGCACGTTGAGCGCGACGATCGTTGCGAGCAGGCCGATGATGACGATGACCACCATCAGCTCGACGAGCGTGAAGCCCGCTTCACGACGCTTCTTCTTCTCTTCCGGACGCATACAAAACCTCATTGGCCTGCCAGCGTGTTGAGCTGGAGGATCGGGAGCAGGATGGATAGCACGATCGTCGCGACGATGCCGCCCATCACGACGATGATCAGCGGTTCGAGCAGCGACAGAGCGGTAGCGGTGAAGCGGTCGAATTCGCGCTCGAGATAGTCGGCGGCGCGTTCGAGCATCTCGTCGAGCCGCCCCGCCGCCTCGCCCGACGCGGCGAGATAGGTCAGCAGCGGCGGGAACACGCCCGCGCGCCGCATCGCCGCGGACAGGCTGCCGCCGCCGCGGATCGCGTCGACGATCTGGTCCGACGCGAGCCGCAGCCGACGGTTGTGGATCGTGCTCGCGGTCAGGTTGAGCCCGTCGAGCAGCGGCAGGCGGCTCGCAACCATCGTCCCCAGCGTCCGCGCCATCCGCGCCGCATGCAGGTCGCGCAGCAGCCGCCCGAGCATCGGGATCCTGAGCAGCCAGCTGTCGAAGGCGAGCCGGAAGCCCGGATCCTTCAGCGCGCGCCACAGGATCAGCCCCGACAGCAGCAGGACCAGCGCGATCACCCACCAGTATCCGACGAGGAACGCCGAGAACGCCATCACCATCCGCGTCAGCAGCGGCAGCTCCTGCCCGACCGTGTCGAACTGTTCGACCACCTGCGGCACGACGAACATCATCAGCGCGGTGACCACCCCCATCGCGACGAGCGCAAGGATCGACGGATAGGCGAGCGCGGTGATCAGCTTGCCGCGGATCTCCGCCTGGCGTTCGAGCAAAGCCGCGAGCCGGTCGAGGATCGTCGGCAGCGACCCCGAACTCTCGCCCGCCGCGACCATCGCGCGGTAGAGCGGCGGAAAACTCTTGGGCTCGCGCGCCATCGCATCCGCCAGCCGCCGGCCCTCGACGACGCCCGCATGGACGTGCTGGACGATCGCGCGGACGCTGTCCTGTTCGGTCTGGCGCGTGATCGTGCGCAGCGATTCCTCGAGCGGCGACACGCGGTTGAGCGTGGCGAGCTGGCGCGTGAACAAGGTCAGGTTCTTGCCCGACATCTTGGGCTTGCCGAGCTGCAACCCGAACAGCGGCCGTCCCTTGGTCGCCTGGGGCGGCGCGCCCGGGCTGATCTTGACGACGTAGAATTTGCGCGCGTCGAGCGTTGCGCGCGCGAGGTCGATGTCCGCCGCGGCGATATGGCCGCGGCGCTCGGCGCCCTTGGTGTCGATCGCGACATAGTCGAAATCAGCCATGCGGGTTGCCCGGGTGCCGCATTATCCCGTTCGTTACGAGCGAGGTCGAGAAACCGTCACCGCGCGCGCGGACAGGAGTTTCTCGACTGCGCTCGAAACGAACGGAAGGCCAGAGGAGCATCATGCCGCCGCCACCTCGACGACTTCGGTCGTGTCGCGGCGCGAGACGCGGACCGCTTCCTCCGCCGTGGTCTGTCCCGACAGGACGAGCTCGCGCGCCGACTGCGCCAGGTTCGGCGACTTGGCAAAGGCATGCGCGGTGATGTCGGATTCGGCGCCGTCGGTATTGATCAGGCGGCGGATCGTGTCGTCGATGCGGACCGCCTCGAACACGCCGATCCGGCCCTTGTAACCCGTCTGGTTGCAGTCGTCGCAGCCTTGCGCGACGTACACCACCTGGTCCGGGGCGATGCCGAGCAGCGGTGCGACCGTGTCCGATGCGGGTACCGCCTTGCGACAGGTCGGGCACAGCCGCCGCACCAGCCGCTGCGCGATCACCGCGCGGAGCGTCGAGGCGAGCAGGAAGCTCTCGACCTTCATGTCGCGCATTCGCGTGATTGCGCCGATCGCGTCGTTGGTATGGACGGTCGACAGCACGAGATGCCCGGTGAGCGACGCCTGCACCGCAATCTCGGCGGTCTCGCGGTCGCGGATTTCGCCGACCATCACCACGTCGGGATCCTGACGCAGGATCGCGCGCAGCCCCGCCGCAAACGTCAGCCCGACCTTGGGATTGACCTGAGTCTGGCCGACCCCGTCGACCGCGTATTCGACCGGATCCTCGACCGTCAGGATGTTGCGGCTGCCGTCGTTGAGCAGGCGCAGCGCGGCGTAGAGCGAGGTGGTCTTGCCCGAACCGGTCGGCCCGGTGACGAGGATGATCCCGTTCGGCTCGCTCAGCGCCTCGTTCAGCAGCGCGAACAAGGCGGGCGGCAGGCCGAGCGCCTCGAGGTCGATGCCGGCATTCTCCTTGTCGAGGATACGCAGCACGACGCGTTCGCCCGCCCGGCTCGGCAACGTCGAGACGCGGACGTCGAGCAGCTTGCCGCCCAGCGTCAGCCCCATGCGGCCATCCTGCGGCACGCGGCGCTCGGCGATGTCGAGCCGCGCCATGACCTTGATGCGGCTGACGACGACCGGCGCGACGTTGGGCGGCATGCGCAACGTCTCGCGCAGCACGCCGTCGATGCGCATGCGTACGACGAGCCCGGTCTCGTACGGCTCGATATGGATGTCGGACACGCCATTGCGCGCCGCGTCCGCGATGATCCCGTTGATCAGCCGGATCGCGGGCGCGTCGTCGGCGGTGTCGAGCAGATCCTCCGCGGTCGGCATGTCGCCCGCGAGCAGATCGAGCTCGTCACCCATCCCGACCGCGGCGAGCGCATTGGCCTGGCCGTCCATCGCATAGACGTTGGACAGCAGCCGGTCGAACGCGGGCGCCTCGACCGTGCCGATCGCGAACGGGCGGCCGAGATAGCGGCGTAGTTCGAGCAGCACCTTCGGGTCCGCGCCCGCGCGCATCGCTATCGTGAGCGGCGAATCGGGGTCGGTGTGGTCGACGACGACGCCGAACTTGCGCGCGAAGGCATAGGGGATGGTGATCTGGGGGAGTGCGACATCAAGCCCCTCCCCTTCAGGGGAGGGGCTAAGGGCGCCCAGTTCATGCCCCTCGCGGATGATCATTTCTTCACCGGCCGGAAGACCGTGCTCGTGCTGCGCACCGGTACCGCGATCCGCGGATCCTCGATGCTGCCGGGGATCGGCGCGGACGGGATCGGCGGCGCCGCGCCCATGTAATCGCGCACCAGCTGATCGATCGACGGCTCGCGCTCGGGCTCGGCGAGCCCCTGCTGCAACCGCAGATAGCCGTAACGCTGTTCGGTGATCCGCCGGCTGTCGCCCGCGGTGCGCAGGATCGTCGGCCGGATGAAGATCATCAGATTGGTCTTCGACCGCTGCTTCGCCTTCGACGTGAACAGGTGGCCGAGCACCGGCAGGTCGCCGAGCAGCGGGATCTTCTCGATCGTGCGGCGCTCGTTGTCGTCGAGCAGGCCGCTGATCACCGCGATCTGGCCGTCGTCGACGGTCCGCACCGTCTCGACCTCGCGCTTGTTGAGGATCAGGTCGCTATTGTCGCTCGACACCGGCCCGGCGATCGAACTGACCTCGAGCCGGAGGTTGAGCTTGACCGTCCCGCTCGAGTTCACCTGCGGTCGCACGGTCAGCTCGATCCCGACATTCTGGCGTTGCGTGGTGCGGAACGCGTTGTCGAAATTGTTCGACAGCGCCTGCCCCGTGGTGATCGGGATCTCCTGCCCGACTAGGCTGTGCGCCTCCTGATTGTCGAGCGTGACGAGGTGCGGGACCTGGAGCAGGTTGGACGTCGTGTCGCTCTTCACCGCGTTGATGATCGCGCCGAAGAAGGTGCTGCCGATCTTGCCGCCAAAGCCACCGAACCCGCCGGTCGCGGCGAGGATCGAGCTGATCGCGGATTGCTGGAGCGTGTCGGCGGCGCTGCTGGTGTTCTTCGTCACCGTCGTGCTGCCGTCGGTGTTCGTCGTCGTCGTGGTCGAGGTATTGAGCTGCGTCGCACCGATCGCACCCGCGATCTGCAGGATGTTCGGCGCGGAATTGGAGAAGGTCGACGCGCCGAACGCGCCGCCGCTGGGATCCCCGACGATGAACTGCGCGCCGAGCGTCCGTGCGGTGGTGTCCGAGACCTCGGCGACGATCGCCTCGACCAGCACCTGTTCGCGGCGCGTGTCGAGCTGGCGGACCACCTCGGCGAGCTGACGCTGGATCTCGGCGGGCGCGGCGATGACGATCGCGTTGGCGCCGATGAAGCGCGTGACGACCGCGGCGGTGCGCCCGCCCGCGGCGGTGATCGCGGGCTGGCCAGAGCCCGATCCCGATGATCCGCCGCTCGACTGGACCGGCTGGCTCACCTGCGCCTGCTGGGTACCGCCAAAGCCCGATCCGCCGCCATTGCTGCCACTGCTGCTGTTCGCGCCGAAATTGGAGCGCGACAGCGGCTGGCTGCTCGGCTGGGTCGGGGTCTGCCCGACCAGTTCCTGCAGCACCGGCAGCAATTGCTCGGCATCGGCGTTTTCAAGGAACACGACCTTGATCTCGGTGCCGTTGCGCGCCTTCTGGTCGAGGTCGGCGGCGACCTGCGCCAGTCGCGCGACCGTGGTCGGATCGCCGCGGAGCGCGACCGCGTTCGATCCCTCGACCGCGACCACCGACGCGGTCGGTCCCGATCCCGCGCCGCCGCCCTGCGCGCCGCCCGCGGCTCCGCCGGTGCCGATCAGACCCTGCAGCGCGGTCGCGATGTCGCGCGCGCTCGCATTCTTGAGCGCGACGACGCGCGTCGACGAGGTGTCGGTGTCGACCCGGCGGATGACCTCGCGGATGCGGCGGATATTGTCGGCGAAATCGACCACCACCAGGCTGTTGCCGCCGCGGTTCGCGGTGACCGACCCCTGCGCGCTGACCAGCGGCCGGACCGTGTCGACCGCACTCGCCGCATCGGTCGCGCGCAGCCGGATGATCTCGGTGACATAGCTGTTGCGCGCCGCCCCCGCGACGCCGATCCGGCTCGGCTGCGACGCGGCATTGTCGAGCGGCTGGACGCGGAACGCCCCGTTCGAGGTCGGCACCGCGACCAGTCCGTTGGCGCGCAGCGTGGACAGGAACACCTCGAAATATTCGGACCGGCTGAGCGGCCGGTCGGTGACGACGGTCACCTTGCCCGACACCCGGTTGTCGATGATGAAGGTGCGCCCCGTGACCTTGGCGGCATCGGCGATGAACGCGCGGATATCGGCGTCGCGGACGTTGAGCGTCGTCTGCGCGCGCACTTCCGCCGCCAGCGTCAGCGCCAGCACCGGAGCAAGGACCGAGGCGAAAACCAGATTCTTCATTGCAGCCTTGGTCTTGGAAAGGGGAAGGGAAGCGAGAGTCATGCCGGAGATCATTGCGGGGGCGCAATCGTGATGGCGAGCGGCAACGTATCCTTGCCACGTTCGACGGTGATGGGCACGTTGCCGCCCTGCGCGAAGTCGGCGGCGATGCGGTCGAGATCGCCCGGCCCGGTGACGGGACGCCCGCCGATCGAGGTGACGATGTCGCCGTCGCGCAGCCCCGCCTGGCGGAATGCGTTGCCCGAGCCCTGCGACCGGACCGTCAGCCCGCTGACGCGGCCGCCGTCGATCCGCGGAATGAAACCGATCTCGCTGCGCAACTGGCCGATCGCGATGCCCGCGCCGCCTGGCGGAGGCGCCGCGCCCGGCGCTGCGCCGGTCGGGGATACCGGCGCGACCGCGTCGGACTGGTCGAGGAACAGGTCCTCGTCGACGCCGCCGCGATCGATCGTGACATGGTCGAACGCGACCGCCTTCAGTCGGACGCCGGGCTGGATCTCCTCGCCTACGACGATGCTGGTCTGGACACTGTCCGCGCCCGCGATGATCGCCGAGCTCCGACCCGTCGCATCGTCGATCCGCGTCCCGAACAGCGTCAGCTGCAGCGCGGTGACGGTCGCGGGTCCGGCGCCGGCGGGCGCGCCCAGCCGGAAAAATGGGTCGAAGCTGCGCAGGATGTCGGCGTTCGCCCCCGCGGGTGCGATCGCCGCCGGGCGCCACGCGCCGAGCGGCGTCACCGGTGCCACCGCGACCCAGATCAGCCGCGCGCATTGCACCGCCAGCCCCGCCATCAGCGCGAGCTCGGCGGCGGAATATACCGTGATCACGGGCAGCCGCCGCAGGATACGGCGCGCACGTGCGTCGATCGTCAATCGCATGAGCGAACCCCCTCCCGACGCGGTGCCGCCGCCATTGGCGCCCCCAATGGCGCTAGGCATGCCATGTTACAGTTACGCGTCAATCTGGCGATAGATTTATGCCGCGCTGGCGCAAGCGCGGATTGCCCGGCAAAACAGCATCATGGTCACCCCCTCCACCGACACGCCGCCCGCCCGCTCTCCGGTCTCGCTCGGCAGCGGCCTGCCCGCCGAGCCGGTCGTCGCACGGCTGACCGCGGCCCCCGGGGTCCAGCGCGTGCCGAGCCCCAAGCTGACGCTGTTCCTCAACCGCGGCTTCCTGTCGCCTGCGCTGTGCGCCGCGCTGCTCGAACGGATCGACGCCGTCCGCCGCCCGTCGACGATTTCCGATTCGAACGGCGATGCGAGCTACCGTACGAGCGAAACGGGCGACCTCGACCCCGCCGATCCGGTGGTGATCGATGTCGAGGCGCGGATCGCCGCGCTGACCGGGCTCGACGGCATCTATGGCGAACCGCTCCAGGGGCAGCGTTATGCGGTCGGGCAGGAGTTCAAGGGACACACCGATTATTTCGAGCCGACCGGTGTCGACTATGACCGCTATTGCAGCGTCGCGGGCAATCGCACCTGGACCGTGATGGTCTACCTCAACCAGCCCGAGGCGGGCGGCGCGACGCGGTTCAAGGCGATCGACAAGATCGTCCAGCCCGAGACGGGCAAGCTGCTCGCCTGGAACAACCGCCGGCCCGACGGAACGCCCAACCCCGCGACGCTCCACCACGGCATGAAGGTCCGCAGCGGCGTCAAATACGTCATCACGAAATGGTACCGCGAGCGCCCCTGGGGGTAACCGTCCCTACCCCGGTATCCCGGGCTCGACCCGGGATGCGGAGCCACGCAACGTGCCGCCCGCGACCCTGGGTCCCGGCGTTCGCCGGGAGGACGGAGGCGGTGTACGCCACGCTACCCCAACATCGTCATCCCGGGCTCGACCCGGGACCCAGAGCCACGCAGCGCGCCGCCTGTGACCCTGGGTCCCGGCGTCCGCCGGGATGACGGGGCGGTGCTAGCCCCCCCGGCCCAGCCCCGCCGCCACCCAGCTTCAGAACGTCGTGCTCAGCCCCAGCGTGAACACCCGGCCAAGATTGTAGCGGTTGATGAACACCTGCGCGCCATTGTCGAAGGTCTGGCCTTCCTGGAACCGCGTGCCGGTCAGGTTGCGCGCTTCGGCCTTCAGCTCCCATTTGCCGCCGACGAGCTCGAAGCCCTGCCGTGCGACCAGGTCGAGGCGGATGCCGGGCTTTTCGATGATGTCGGGCTGGAAGCCGACGCCGCTGAGGTTCGACGGGCCGCGGTTGGTCACGCGGTTGCTTGCATAGTTGAACAGCAGCGTGATTGCCGACAGCGACGCCGTATCTTCGAGCCCGACCTGGACGTTGACCAGATGATCCGACTGGCCGGTCAGCGACGCGCCGTCGCGGAACTGGAGCGAGGCCGGACCGAAGCCCGCCTGGCACCCGCCGAGCGTCTGGTTGAGCACGTTCGGGACGCAGCTATTGTCCGCGGTGATCGACGACTTCGAATAGGTGTAGTTGGCGATGAACAGCGCGCGCCGCGTCGCGAAGAAGTCCGAATTGAGGAAGTCGAGGTCGAAATATTTCTGGAGCTCGACCTCCGCGCCGTACAGCGTCGCCTCGGGCAGGTTGGTGAAGCCGGTCTGCAGCCGGTCGTCCGCGCCGGTGTAGAAGCCGACCTGCTCGACCGGGTTCTTGATCTCCTTGTAGAAGCCGCCGAGCGTGAAGCGCTGGTCGCGCGCAAAGAACCACTCGTAGCGGCCCTCGAGATTGTAGAGCTCCGAGTCCTTCAGCAGCGGGTTGCCGAAGAACAGACGATCCGATTCGGGATCGCGGAACTGCTGCGGCGCGAGCTCGCGGAACTGCGGGCGCGAGATCGTCTTCGACGCGCTCGCACGCAGCTGCATGTTGTTCGCGAAGTTGTAGGTGAGCGTCGCGGCGGGCAGGAAATAATCGTTCTTCAGCCGCGTCGTCGTCGTGCCGATCGGCGTCACCTGCTCCTCGGCGGTCTCGTAGCGGACGCCGATCGTCGCGCGGACGCCGTCGGTCGCCTCGGCCTCGGCCTGGACATAGCCCGCATGGATGCGCAGCGACGCGTCATAGGCATAGGCGCCGAGCGGTGTGCTGAACTGCAGCTGGATCTGGTTCGCGTTGAGCGAATCGATCCCGAGCAGATAGTCGGGACGCAGCAGGTTGTACGGATAGCCCGGCGCGGTGCCGCCGCCCGCGGCGGTCTGATAGTTGAACTGGAGGCGCGTCGAATTGCGCTTCGTGTCCGAATAGAAATAGCCGGTCGACAGCGTCATCGGCCGCTCGGTGTCGAGCTTGTACGACAGGTCGCCCTGCCCGGTGTAGAGATCCTCGTTCAGTTCGCTGAAGATGATCGATGCGAACGGCGTGAAGCGCTGGGTCACCTGGTACGCGCCGTTGCACTGCGCGCCGTCCGAGCCATTGGGCGCCTCGACGCTGATCGGCAGGCCGGTCGTGGTGGTCGCCGAGCACAGATAGTCGAACTGCCGCTCGTACGGCGCGTTGCGCTTCGAATTGGCATAAGCGCCGCGCGCGTCGAATTTCAGCGCGTCGGTCAGCTTGAATTCGCCGACCAGCTGGCTCTCGAACAGCTGGCGTTCGAACCAGTTGGTGTTCTGCTGGAAACGCAGCCCGCTCGAGTTGTTGTAGACGGTCGCCGACGATCCGCGCGCCTGCTTCAGCGTGTCGTGGATATAGACGGTGGTCGAGCGGATCGTGTTCGGGCCGAATTCGTACCCCAGCCCGATCAGCGCGTTGGTGACGATCCGGTTGTCGGTCAGCAGCGTCTGGAAATCGTTGCGCAGCGTGCCGTCGGTCGACACCGAATCCTGCTGAGTCGACGAGCGCGTGCGGAACGTGTTGCTCGCGCTCAGCGATGCGATGATGCCCAGCCGGTCGGAGCCGAAGTCGAACACCGATCCGCCGCTCAGCTCGCCCGACCAGTTGGCCGGCAGCTGGTTGTTGCGCTGGAGCAGCGTCGTGTTCGCATTGGTCAGCTGCGCGACCTGGTCGGTCGGGATGATCCCGGTGCCGCCGGGCGCGTTCTTGATGAAGGCGGGCACCTTGCGCGCGCCGTCGTCGAAGCCGATCCAGTCCGCATCGCCGCCATAATAGGTATAGCCGAGCTCGCTGGTCGTCACCGTGTCCGCGGAGATCGACCCGCCGATGCTCAGGAAGTTCTTCTCGGGGATCGCCTTGGTCGTGAGGTTGATCACGCCGCCGCCGAATTCGCCGGGATAGTTCACCGAATAGGTCTTCTGGACCAGCGCCGAGCCGACGATCGCGGTCGGGAAGATGTCGAGCGGAACCGAGCGGCGGAGCGGCTCTGGGCTCGGCAAGGGCGAACCGTTGAGCAGCGACGACGAATAGCGATCACCAAGGCCGCGGACATAGACGAAGCCGCCGCCGACGACGCTGAGGCCGGTGACGCGCGTCAGTGCGCCGGCGATGTCGCCCTCGCCGGTCCGTGCAATGTCCGCGCTCGACAGCACCGAGACGATCTGTGCGGTCGCGCGCACTGTGTTCGGGATGTTGCGCCCGACGACGACGATGTCCTCGCCCGCCGCGGCGTCATAGCCCGGGCTCGAGACCTCGACGCCGGCTTCGGGTGCGGCCTGTGGTGTGGCCTGCTGTGTGGTCTGCTCTTGGGCCGTCGTGCCCGGCGTCGCGGCATTGGTCTGGTCCGCCTCGGCCTGCGGCGTTGCGGCGGGCCGCGGCGGTGCGGCCGGCGCGGGCGCGGTCTGCGCGAGCGCAGCGGGCGCGACCAGCGTCGAGGTGAGGAGGAGCAGTGTTCCGTAGGCGCGGCGCTTGGACATGGCCTGTAATCCCGATTCGTAAAGTCATAGGCGAATACCGGGACGGTCCCCCAAGGACCGCCCCGGCATCACGGCGCATTCAGATCGCGCCCGCCTCAGCGGCCCTGGCAGGCGAAGTAGACCGAGCTGAACGCGGGCGGTCCGACGTCCTGCAGCGCGGCATCCGCCGGCCGGACCGTCGTGCGGCCGCCCGTCGTCTGCTCGCCAGCGATCATGTTGACGCAGGCGACGTTCGCCGGGGTCTTCACGACGCCGTTGACGAAGGTCATGTCCGCACCACCACGCAGGCGGATCGCGGCCGGGGCCAGCGCGGTCTGGATGAAGGTGAAGTTGGCGTAGCGGCCGAACGTGCGCGGCAGCAGGTCCTCGGCATTGTTCGAATCGATCTCGGTCGAGAAGGAGTCGGCGGTCGCACCGAGCGTGCGCTGGGCGGCGATCATGAACTGGATAAACCCGCGATAGCCATTGTCGATATCGAAGCCGTCATCGTCCGCGCCGGTGATCGCGATATACTTCAGGTTGCTCGTGCCGCCGAAGATCTCGATGCCGTCATCCGCCGAATTGTGGCTCTGGATGTGGTTGAGCGTGGTGCCCGAGCCGGTGCCGCCGAGCGTCAGGCCCTGAAGCTCGTTGCCGTCGCTGATCGCGATGCCGCTGTAGCGGATCTGGACGTACTGCATCGTGCCGCTGCTGTCGGCGGCCGTCGGGCCACCATAGAAGCGCCCGGTGACACCCTCGATCGCCTGCTGGCAGGTCGTGCTGCTGCCGGCGGCATTGTTCGGGCCGGTGCCGGTGGCGCAGACCGCGACCGGTGCGCGGCCGAGCATGACGATCCCGCCCCACTGGCCCTGCGTCGCGTCGCTGACGCCGTTCGACGCCAGGTTCTGCTGCGAGGTGAAGACGATCGGCGCGGTGGCGGTGCCGACCGCGTTGATCTTCGACCCGCGGTTGACGATCAGCAGGTCGTTGGTCGTCTCGCTCGAATCCGCGGCGATCACGACGCCGGCCTCGATGTTGAGGATCGCGCCATTGTCCGCACCGGTCGTGCCGACATCGGTGCCGATCTCGGTCTGGCCGCGCAGGCGATAGAAGACGCCGGCGATCTTCGGCAGCGTCAGCGTGCCGCTGATCACGGTCGGCAGACGGCAGGCGCGGAACGTCGCGACCAGGCCGTCATCGGTCGTGCCGGTCGGGCAGACGCTCGTCGCGGTGACCGCGCCGACCGAAGGCACCGCGGTGCAACGTGCGCCCGAGCCGCCGAATTCGGCCGAGGTCGAGTTGCAGGTCCAGCCCTGGAACGCGGTGTCGGTCGGGCCGTTGAGCGCGCCGACGAAGTTCGTGCTGGTGAAGAAGCTGTTGAGCGTCGACGGATCCATCGGCGTGGTGAGCGACGTCGCCGAGGTCGGATACAGGCCGTTCAGGCCGGTGCTGACGCCGCTGACATTGTTGTTCGTGCCGGCGTTGACGACTGCGAGCTGCTCGTCAGGCGTGATCGTGATGGTGTTGACCGTGGTCGGGGCGGCGAACTGTGCCGCGGTGATCGCGCTGGGCGTCGGCGTCGGCGTGGGGGTCGGCGTCGGGGTCGGCGTTGCCGGCGGGATCACGATGGTGCCCGCACCCGGCGACGCGACGCTGTCCGCGCCTCCGCATGCCGACAGCGCCGCACAGGCGGTGCTGGTCAGCAGGATAAGGCCGATGCGCTTGAAGCTGGTCATTCACGGAACTCCCGGTCGATCATTGATTGCGTGGATCGACTCGGGTCCCCCTGCCGATCTCTCAACGGCGGTTAGGGGGCGTAGATGACAGCGAGATGCGGTTTCGATGACGGCTGAGTGACGGCGGTGTTTCAGCAATGTGACACCAGGGCCGCGAGGTACGCGCCGAGCCGGGGCGGGACGACGGCGGACGGTATCGCGGGGGCCCGGGGTGCATCACCCCGCTTTCGCTGCGCGGCACAATGATTTAAGGGGCACGGACGCTAGCAAGGCCCTTATCCGGGCAATCCCGCGGATTTCACCGCGATTACAGGAATTTTCGACGAGTATGGCCTCTTTCAAGGACCCCGGTTTTCAGGAACGTACCGCCTCGGCGAACGACGCGAAGCTGAAGGCGCTCGAGAAACTGCGCGCCAAGCCTGCGATCGATCCGGCGGTCGCCGCCGAGCGCGCCGCCGCCCGCGCCGCCAAGGAGGAGGCCGAGCGCGCCAAGCGCCAGGCCAAGCGCGATGCCGAAGAGGAGGCCAAGGCCGCCAAGAAGGCTGCAGCTGCCGAAGCCGCAGCCCGTGCGCTCGAGGCCGAAGCCAAGTCGCAAATGTCCGACGCCGACAAGAAGGCGCTCCGCGACGCCAAATATGCGGCGCGCAAAGCCAAGAAGAAGTGAGGAAACGGCCGGGGATTTCCCCGGCCTTTTTCTTTTGCGCCGGGATTTTCGGCCGCTGCCTCGCCTTACCGTCAGCCTGACGAACGTCAGGACCTAGAGTCACAAGCACCACCGCCCGCAACTCTGGATCCTGGATCAAGTCCAGGATGACGAAGGCGGGTGACGCTTACCCCACACACATCGTCATCATGACGAACGTCAGGACCCAGAGCCACGAACGCCAACGCGCGTGGCCCTGGGTCCCGGATCAAGTCCGGGATGACGGAAGGGGCGAAGCCCCCCGCCCTCAGGCTGCGAGTGCGTCCTGCTCCTCGGGCGCGAGCCGGATCATGTAGTCGAATGCCGCCAGTGCCGCCTTCGAGCCTTCGCCCATCGCGATCACGATCTGCTTGAACGGCACCGTCGTCACGTCGCCGCCCGCGAACACGCCGGGGATCGACGTCTCGCCGCGGTGATCGACCTCGATCTCGCCGCGCATCGTCAGCGCGACCGTGTCGGTCAGCCATTCGGTGTTCGGCACCAGCCCGATCTGCACGAAGATCCCCTCGAGCTCGACCTGATGCAGCGTGTCGTGGTTGCGATCCTTGTAGCTGAGCCCCGTCACCTGCTTGCCGTCGCCGAGCACCTCGGTGGTCATCGCCGAGGTGACGACCTTGACGTTGGGCAGGCTGGCGAGCTTGCGCTGAAGCACCGCATCCGCGCGCAGGTCGCTGTCGAACTCGATCAGCGTGACGTGCGCGACGAGGCCCGCCAGGTCGATCGCCGCCTCGACGCCGCTATTGCCGCCGCCGATCACCGCGACGCGCTTGCCCTTGAACAGCGGGCCGTCGCAATGCGGGCAATAGGTCACGCCCTTGTTGCGATACGCCTCCTCGCCCGGCACGTTCATCTGACGCCAGCGCGCGCCGGTCGACAGGATCACGGTCCGCGCCTTCAGCGACGCGCCGCTCGCGAGCTGCACCTCGTGCAGGCCGCCGACCTGAGTCGCGGGGATCAGCTTGCTCGCGGTCTGCAGGTTCATCACGTCGACGCCATATTCGGCGACATGCTGCTCCATGTGCGCGACGAGCTTTGGCCCCTCGGTATGCGCGACCGAGATGAAATTCTCGATCGACATGGTGTCGAGCACCTGACCGCCGAAGCGCTCTGCCGCTATTCCGGTGCGGATGCCCTTGCGCGCGGCATAGATCGCCGCCGCCGCGCCGGCGGGGCCGCCACCGACGACGAGCACGTCGAACGGATCCTTGCCCGCGATCTTCTCGGCCGCGCGCGCGGTGCTGCCCGTGTCGAGCTTCGCGACGACCTGCTCGACGCTCATCCGGCCTTGCGCGAACGGCTCGCCGTTGAGGAAGATCGCCGGCACCGACAGGATGTTGCGGTTCGTGACCTCGTCCTGGAACACGCCGCCCTCGATCGCGACATGGCTGATCCGCGGGTTGATCACGCTCATCAGGTTCAGCGCCTGGACCACCTCGGGGCAGTTCTGGCAGCTGAGCGAGAAATAGGTCTCGAACGCGAAATCGCCGTCGAGCCCGCGGACCTGCTCGATCACCTCCTGCGTCAGCTTCGACGGATGCCCGCCGACCTGAAGCAGCGCGAGCACCAGCGAGGTGAACTCATGCCCCATCGGAATACCGGCGAAGCGCACGCCGATATCGGTTCCAGCGCGGCGGATCATGAAGGACGGGCGGCGCTTGTCGTCATCCTTGCGGACCATCGTCACCGAATCGGACAGCGCCGCGATCTCGGTCAGCAGGCCCTCAAGCTCTCGCGACTTGGCGCCGTCGTTGAGCGAGGCGACGAGTTCGATCGGCTGGACGATGTTCGCCAGATAGGTCTTGAGCTGCGCGGTAAGGTTCACATCGAGCACGGACGCTCTCCTGTCTGGTGAAAGGGACGCGCGGCAGGCTGCCGTCGCGAAAATCGTCACCCCGGACCGGGTCCGGGGTCCACCGTGCCGCACGACATCAGGGCGTCATGCGGCAGGGTGGCTGCCAGACCAAAGTCCGGCAGGCCGGGGAAGGAGCGAACCCCTCCCCCTTTGGTGACGAAGCCGGGCGACCGGCTCCGTCAGTGGCTCAGATCTTGCCGACGAGATCGAGCGACGGGGCGAGCGTGGTCTCACCCTCTTCCCACTTGGCGGGGCAGACCTCGCCGGGGTGCGCTGCGATATACTGTGCGGCCTTGACCTTGCGCAGAAGTTCCATCGCGTTGCGGCCGACGCCTTCCGAGGTGATCTCCATCAGCTGGATCACACCCTGCGGGTCGACGACGAAGGTGCCACGATCGGCCAGGCCCTGGCCTTCGCGCATCACGTCGAAGTTGCGCGTGATGGTGCCCGACGGATCGCCCAGCATCGTGTAATCGATCTTGCCGATCGCCGGCGACGTGTCGTGCCAGGCCTTGTGCGAGAAATGGGTATCAGTCGACACGCTGTAGACCTCGACGCCCATCTTCTGGAACGCGGCATAATTGTCGGCCAGATCCTCGAGCTCGGTCGGGCAGACGAACGTGAAATCGGCCGGGTAGAAGAAGAAGACCGCCCACTTGCCCGTGACGTCGGCGTCCGACACCTCGATGAACTTGCCCTGGCGATAGGCCTGGGTGGTGAACGGCTTCAGCTGGGTGCCGATGATCGACATGGGGTAGCTCCTTAGAATTGTGCGACGCATCATATATGGGATGCTGCGGCGCAGCGTGAAATGCAGAATGCCGATCTAGTACATTCACGCAGTCGATCACAGAGGCGCCAAAGATCGACTAAGGCACTGAAACAACCCAGAAAACAGAAACGCCGGCCCGCTCGCAATGGAGAGGACCGGCGTAAATCTGGTGGGCGCGACAGGGATTGAACCTGTGACCCCACCCGTGTGAAGGGTGTGCTCTACCGCTGAGCTACGCGCCCGAAACTGGTTCGGAAGCGGGCCTTTAAGCGCGGCGTGCCGCGCTGTCCAGCCCTGTCGGTCATGATCGGTCGATCAGTTGACCGAATCCTTCAGCCCCTTGCCCGCCTTGAACTTGGGCTGGGTCGACGCCTTGATCGTCATCGGCTCGCCAGTGCGCGGGTTGCGTCCCGTCGAGGCCTTGCGCTTCGAGACCGAGAAGGTGCCGAACCCGACCAGCCGGACTTCCTCGCCCTTTTTCAGCGCGGCCGAAATCGCGTCGAAAACGGCTTCGACGGCCTTGACCGCATCGCCCTTGACCAGCCCCGACGTGTCCGCGACCGTCGCGATCAGTTCCTGCTTGTTCATACAGTTAATCCCCCAAACAAATACCGAATCGGCAGCGATGGAATCGCGGCGCCAATCTCCAGGCAGTAACGCGGCGGTATCGTCTGCTGTCAAACGAAACCGCCGCGCGACGCTCTAACCGCGCGGTTCGGTAACGGCCATCGTGACGCGGCGAAATACCGCGCCGGATGCGCTCAGTGGTGAAGACCACCCCCGACCGGCGGGATCGGCGCGGGCGGCAAGGCCGCCAGTTCGTCCGCGTCGGTCCACTCGATCGCCTCGAGCGGCTCGGTCAGGGCAAGCCGCAACACCTCGTCGACATGGCTGACGGGGATGATCTTCAGCCCCTCCTTGATGTTCGCCGGGATGTCCGCGAGGTCCTTTTCATTCTCCTGCGGGATAAGCACGGTGGTGATCCCGCCGCGCAATGCCGCGAGCAGCTTCTCCTTCAGCCCGCCGATCGGCAGCACGCGACCGCGCAGCGTCACCTCGCCAGTCATCGCCACCTCGCGCCGGACCGGCACGCCGGTCATCGTCGAGACGATCGACGTGACGATCCCGACACCTGCCGACGGACCGTCCTTGGGGGTCGCGCCTTCGGGCAGATGGATGTGGATGTCCTTGCGGTTGAACAGCGACGGCTTGATGCCATAGCTCGGCGCGCGTGCCTTGACGTAGCTGAACGCGGTCTCGATCGACTCCTTCATCACGTCGCCGAGCGTGCCCGTCAGCTTCGCCGCGCCCTTGCCCGACACGGTGACGCTTTCGATCGTCAGCAACTCGCCGCCGACCTCGGTCCAGGCGAGTCCGGTGACCGCGCCGATCTGGTTCTCCGTCTCGGACAGGCCGTGGCGATATTTCTGCACGCCCGCGAACTCGGCGATGTTGTCGGGCGTGATCGTCACGCTCGTCGCCTTGCCCTCGAGGATCCGGCGCAGCGCCTTACGCGCCAGCTTGGCGATCTCGCGCTCGAGCGTACGCACGCCCGCCTCGCGGGTGTACTGCTGGATCAGCGTGCGCAGCCCCTCCTGTGTCAGGACGAACTCGCCGTCCTTGAGGCCGTGCGCTTCGATCTGCTTCGCGATCAGGTGCCGCTCCGCGATCTCGACCTTCTCGTCCTCGGTATAGCCCTCAAGGCGGATGATCTCCATCCGGTCGAGCAGCGCCTGGGGCAGGTTGAGCGTGTTCGCGGTGGTCACGAACATCACGTCCGACAGATCGAGGTCGATCTCGAGATAATGATCCTGGAACTTGCCGTTCTGTTCAGGGTCGAGCACCTCAAGCAGCGCCGACGCCGGATCACCACGGAAATCCTGGCCGAGCTTGTCGATCTCGTCGAGCAGGAACAGCGGGTTCGACGCCCCGGCCTTTTTAAGGTTGGTGACGATCTTGCCCGGCAGCGAGCCGATATAGGTGCGACGATGCCCGCGAATCTCCGCTTCGTCGCGCACACCGCCCAGCGACTGGCGGATGAACTCGCGGCCGGTCGCCTTGGCGATCGACTTGCCGAGCGAGGTCTTGCCGACGCCCGGCGGGCCGACGAGGCACAGGATCGGCCCCTTCAGCTTGTTGGTGCGCGCCTGGACCGCGAGATATTCGATGATCCGGTCCTTGACCTTCTCGAGCGCATAATGATCCTCGTCGAGCACCGCCTGGGCCGCCGAGATATCCTTCTTGATCTTCGACTTCTTGCCCCAGGGAAGCCCCAGCAGCACGTCGAGATAGTTGCGCACGACCGTCGCCTCGGCGCTCATCGGCGCCATCGTCTTCAGCTTCTTGAGCTCGGCGGTCGCCTTGGAGCGCGCTTCCTTGCTCATCTTGAGCGTCGCGATCTTCTGCGTCAGCTCGGCGATCTCGTCGCCTTCACCCTCGTCGCCCTCGTTGCCGAGCTCGCGCTGGATCGCCTTCAGCTGCTCGTTGAGATAATATTCGCGCTGCGTCTTCTCCATCTGGCGCTTGACGCGGCTCTTGATCTTCTTCTCGACCTGCAGGACGCCGAGCTCGCCCTCCATCGCCGCAAACGCCATTTCGAGGCGCTTGGCGGGGTCGGTCTGCATCAGCATCGCCTGCTTGTCGGCGACCTTGATCTGGATGTTGGCAACGACTGCATCGGACAGCCGGGCGGCCTCGGTGATCTCGGACAACTGGGTCGCGGTCTCGGCGGGCAGCTTGCGGTTGAGCTTGGCGTAATTCTCGAACTGGTCGACGACCGAGCGCATCAGCGCGGCGATCTCGGGACCCTCGACCTCGGTATCGGCGACCGTCGCGACTTCGGCGGTGAGGAAATCGCCGCTTTCGTCGAGCGTCTCGAGCGTCGCGCGGACCTTGCCCTCGACCAGCACGCGTACCGTGCCGTCCGGCAGCTTGAGCAGCTGGAGCACGGTCGCGGTCACGCCCATCGTGTAGAGATCGTCGCGCGCGGGATCGTCCTCCGCCGGGTCGAGCTGCGCGACCAGGAAGATCTCCTTCTCTGCCGCCATCGCCGCCTCGAGCGCCGCGACCGATTTCTCGCGGCCGACGAACAGCGGAACAATCATGTGCGGAAACACGACGATGTCGCGTAGCGGAAGAACGGGATAGTGGGTCATGCAAGCTCCGGTACCGGACCGAACAAGGTCGGCGTCAGCTCATTATATGGTGAGGATGGCGGATCCATCAATCGCCGGGCTACGTAATCGCCGAAGCGCCCCCACACGCGGTCCGGGACTCCGTCACACCGTGCCGTCCTATCACGGGTGCGCCTATCGCTCTTGTATCGATCCGACCGCCGCGCAACAACGCGCCGCATGATCCCGCGCCTCCTCCTCGCCGCCAGCTGCACCGCGCTGCTCGCCATTCCCCCGGCCTCCGCGCAGCTGCCGCGCAAGGGGGAACCCGCTATCACCGCGCAGACGCAGCGTTCGGGGGGTGTGCTCACCCCCGAACAGACCGCGCTGCAGTTCGACCATGCCGACCTCGCCTTTGAGGTGCTGCCCGATGCGCAGCGGCTGAACGGCGTGGCAACGCTCCAATTTACCGCGCGCGCGGCCGTGGCGCGGCTGCCGATTGATCTCGACCGCAACCTGCCGGTGAGCGCCATCGCGATTGACGGCGTCGCACTACCCGCCTCCGCCTGGACCAATCCGGAGGGGCGGCTGACCATCACGCTGCCCCGGCCGGTGCCGGCGGGCGGGAAGGTGACCGCGACGATCACCTATGGGGGCACGCCGCATGTCGCGGTAAAGGCGCCGTGGGACGACGGCATGGTCTGGTCGAAGACCCCCGACGGGCGCACCTGGTTCGCGACCACGGCGGAGGGCTATGGCTGCGACCTGTTCTGGCCGTGCCTCGATTTTCCGACCGGCGAGCCTGCGCTGGTCGATCTTCACATCACCGTGCCCAAGGGGCTGAAGGCGCCGTCGAACGGCGTGCTGGTCGGCGTCGACACGTTCGCCGACGGTCGCACCACCTGGAACTGGCGCGCCAAGCACCCCAACACCTATGGCATCGCGCTCAACGTCGGGCCGTATGAGGAGGTCCGCGGAACCTATAAGAGCCGCTTCGGCAACAGCATTCCGATGTTCTACTGGTATCTGCCCGGCGAGAAGCCGCAGGCGGAAAAGCTGTTCGCCGAATTCGCCCCGACGCTCGACTTTTTCGAGAGCATGATCGGCCCCTACCCGTTCGGCGACGAGAAGCTGGGCGTCGTCGAGACCCCGCACAAGGGCATGGAGCACCAGACGATCAACGCGTACGGCAACGACTATGCCAAGGCGCCCGAGGGGTTCGACTGGCTGTTCCAGCACGAGTTCGCGCATGAATGGTTCGGCAACCAGCTGACCGCCGCCAACTGGGACGATTACTGGCTGCACGAGGGCTATGGCACCTATATGCAGCCGCTCTATGGCCAGTGGCGCGAGGGGCGCGCGCGCTATGCGACGATGCTGCAGGGCGAGCGCGGGGCGATCATGAACCGCATGCCGATGACCCAGCAGCGGATCACCACCGAGGAGGAGGTGTACGAGCTCGACAAGGGCGGCGCCGGGCAGGACATCTACAACAAGGGGTCGTGGATGCTGCACACGCTGCGCAACCTGATCGGCGACACCGCCTTTTTCGACGTGACGCGCCGCGCCGTCTATGGCCGCCCCGATCCGAAGCCCGGCAACTTCACCCCCCGCTTCGGCTCGACCAAGGAGTACGAGGCGATCGTCCGCCGCGTCACCGGCAAGGATTATGGCTGGTTCTTCGACGTGTACCTTCGCCAGGCGGCGCTGCCCGAGCTGATCGAGACACGTACCGGCACCACGCTGACGCTGGCGTGGAAGGTGCCGGGCAATGGCCGCTTCCCGCTACCGGTCGAGGTGCAGGTCGACGGCAAGACGCGGACGATGCCGATGACCACGGGCACCGCGACGCTCGCCGTGCCGAAGGGCGCGCATGTCGTGATCGACCCCGATGCGCTGGTCCTGCGCCGGAGCATCGCGCTCGAGGAGGTGGCCGCGTGGAAATCCGCGCAGGCAGCGAAGGCGAAACCGCAATGACCGATTTGTTCCCCCTTGAAGGCGGGGGCCCAGGAGCCACGAGCGTCGGCATGCCCGACCCGGGGCTCGTCCGTGCGCAGGAGAACCTGTGGCCCGCCCGCGCCGCGGAGATGGCGGCGATCTTCATGGTCGGCGACGGGCTGCTCGGGCTGCTCCAGCCTGGCCGCTACGTCGATCTGTGGAAGGAGGACGCGCTCGGCACCGAGGCGCTGGTCCAGCCGTTCGTCGACCGCCCGCGCCGCCGCCGCCTCTATGCCGTCGTCCAGATCGCGGCGGGCCTCGCGCTCGCCGCCCGGCAACGCGCGCGCTGACGCGACCGGCGGCGAAGCCGGCGCGCGGTCTCAGGGGAGCGTGAAGCTGGTCGTCGTGATCCGGTGGAGCGTCGTCACGGGCCCGCGCGGCAGGCTGTGCTCGGTCATATCCTTGGCGGCGGCGGACAGGAGGTAGCGGCCCTTCTCGACGAGCGGCGGCGTGATCGCACCCGCGGCATCGGTGACCAGTTCGGTCGAGACGCGCGTCGGCGAGATCAGCGTGACCTTCGCGCCCGCGACCGGCTTCCCCTCGCGCGTCAGGACGAAGCGCGTCCCGTTCGCGGTCGCGGGTGCGATCTCGAACGGCAATTTGGTGCGCGGATCGGCACGACCGGCGCGCGCATAATAGATGATGCCCTCACGCTTACCCGGATCACCCCAGGGCGCGAACACGTCGTCGTCCCAGACATGCACGTCACCCGCAGGCAGTTGCGCTTCGAGGAACCCGGCCTTGCGAACCAGCGCAGTCGCGGCGGGCGCGACGATTCGCGGGGCCTTCAGATTCGCGAATTCGGGATCGCCGCCCGCGGGCATCGGTTCGGCGGGCTCGCCGAGATAGATGCGCGCGGGTCCTGCCCCGTCGCGCTCGACCCAGATTTCATGCGCATCCGCCGCGCCTGCTGCCATCAGCGCGAGCATCGCCGCGCCCATCCATGCCGTCTTCACATCCGCTCTCCCGCGTATTGGGTCTAAACCCGCTGAGGCGATGCTAATGCAAGTCACTCGCGAATACCACCCCAGCCGTCATGCTAGGAAAGTCATATTCCAGGGTAACAATCGCTGCGCCTGGCGACCCTGGATCGTGGGTCAAGCCCAGGATGACGGAGTGGGTGACGGATACGCCCCCTACGGCACGACCGTCGTGAACAGATAGGCGGCGAAGATCACGAGGTGGAGGACGCCCTGCAGCACGGTCGTGCGTCCGGTGCCGAGCGACAGCGTCGCCACGAACAGCGACAGCGCGAGGAGCGTCATCCCCTTGGCGTCGATCCCCAGTGCAAGCGGCAGGTCGAGCACGAGTGAGACGATCGCAACGCTCGGAATCGTCAGCCCGATCGTCGCCAGCGCGGAGCCCAATGCAAGATTGAGGCTGGTCTGCAACCGGTTGCGCCGCGCCGCCTTGTACGCGGCGAGGCTTTCGGGCGCGAGCACCAGCGCGGCGATCACCACCCCGACGACTGCGAGCGGCAGGCCCGCGCCGAGCACGGCGGCCTCGATCGTCGGTGACAGCGTCTTGGCGAGCAGGACGACCGACACCAGTGCGGCGAGCAGCATGCCGAACGCGATCCCCGTCGCGCGCTGCGATGGCGGGGCGGCGTGTGCGTGCGTCTCGAGGTCCTCGGCGGAGGGCAGGAAATAGTCGCGGTGACGGACCGTCTGGACCAGCACGAACGTACCGTAGAGCACCAGCGAGACGATGGCGACGAACACCAGCTGCGACGGCGCATAGGTCGGCCCCGTGGTCGACGAGGTATAGTTGGGCAGGATGAGCGACAGCACCGACATCGCCGCCAGCACGCCCAGCGCAGCGCTCATCCCCTTCAACGTGAAACGCTGTTCGTGATGCCGCACCGCGCCCGCGAGCAGGCAGAGCCCGATGATGAAGTTGAGGATGATCATGATCGCGGCGAACACGGTGTCGCGCGCGAGCGCCGCGGCGTCGCCGGCATCCGACAGCATCAGCGACACGATCAGCGACACCTCGATCACCGTCACCGCGATCGCGAGCACGAGCGTCCCGAACGGCTCGCCGACCTTGTGCGCGATGACCTCGGCGTGATGGACCGCGGCAAGGACGCTGGCGATCAGCACCACGATCGCCGCCGCCGTCCCGATCGACCCCATCTTGGCGAGGCCGAAGAGCACAGCGACGAGCCCCAGGCCGGGTGCGATCAGCGTCCAGACGGGCAATGCCAGCCGGTCCGGCATCGTCTCCACCACCGTTACCTTCGGTTGTTCAGCCACTTCGATCGTCATGCGGTCTCCCTCGTTGCACTAAGACAACGAATGCCCGACGCCCCGATAAGGGTCCGTCCCGCTGACGATCCACCGCCCACGCGGCCGCGAACGCACGCCCCGTCATCCTCACGTTTGTCAGGATGACGGACAATGAAGCGCCTTCCCGGAACAAAAAAAAGGGCGCCGATCGCTCGACGCCCCTTCCTCACCGGTATCGCCGCGGATCAGGCCGCGTCGCCGGCCTTCTTCTTCTCGGCATAGACGCGGATCGGTTCCTTGCGGCCCTCGATCACGTCCTTGTCGATCATCACCTCGTCGACACCGTCCATGCCGGGCAGATCGAACATCGTGTCGAGCAGGATGCTCTCGAGGATCGAGCGAAGCCCGCGTGCACCCGTCTTGCGTTCGATGCCCTTCTTGGCGACCGAGACCAGCGCGTCGTCGGTGAAACCGAGCGCGACGTCCTCCATCTCGAACAGCTTCTGGTACTGCTTGACCAGCGCGTTCTTCGGCTCCTTCAGGATCTTCACCAGCGCGTCGACATCGAGATCCTCAAGCGTCGCGATCACCGGCAGACGACCGACGAACTCGGGGATGAGCCCGAACTTCAACAGATCCTCAGGCTCGACCGACTTCAGCGTCTCGCCGGTCTTGCGCTCGTCCGGCCCGGCGACATAGGCGCCGAAGCCGATCGACTTGCCCTGCAGACGATCGCCGATGATCTTTTCGAGACCCGAGAACGCGCCGCCGCAGATGAACAGGATGTTGGTCGTGTCCACCTGCAGGAATTCCTGCTGCGGATGCTTGCGGCCACCCTGGGGCGGAACGCTCGCGGTCGTGCCTTCCATCAGCTTGAGCAGTGCCTGCTGCACGCCCTCGCCCGACACGTCGCGTGTGATCGAGGGGTTCTCGGCCTTGCGGCTGATCTTGTCGATCTCGTCGATATAAACGATCCCGCGCTGCGCCCGCTCGACATTATAGTCGGAAGCCTGAAGCAGCTTGAGGATGATGTTCTCGACGTCCTCACCGACATAGCCGGCCTCGGTCAGCGTCGTCGCATCGGCCATCGTGAACGGCACGTCGAGGATGCGGGCGAGCGTCTGTGCGAGCAGCGTCTTGCCGCACCCGGTCGGCCCGACGAGCAGGATGTTCGACTTGGACAGCTCGACATCGGCACCCTTGGCGCCGTGGTTGAGCCGCTTGTAGTGATTGTGCACCGCCACCGACAGGACGCGCTTGGCGCGCTTCTGACCGATCACATAATCGTCGAGGACGTCGCAAATCTCCTGCGGAGTCGGCACGCCGCCGTCCTTCTTGGACACCAGCGCCGACTTCGTTTCCTCACGGATGATGTCGTTGCATAGCTCGACGCACTCGTCGCAGATGAAGACCGTCGGCCCGGCGATCAGCTTGCGCACCTCGTGCTGCGACTTGCCGCAGAACGAGCAATAGAGGGTGCTCTTCGAGTCGCCACCGCTCAGCTTCGTCATTCAATCACCTCTCGCGCATGTCGGTGCGCGTGCCGTTTCCGGGGCGGTCATCGTAACGCACCCCGGATATCCTACAATCAAATAAACCCGCCAGGCTTACGATTCGCCTTATGCAGGCTTCGCCGCGTCGTCCGCGGGGGCGGGACGCTTGTCGAAAACCTCGTCGACCAGACCAAAATCCTTCGCCTCGTTCGCTTCGAGGAAGGTGTCGCGGTCCATGCGACGCTCGATCTCCTCGATCGGCTGACCGGTATACTGCGAATAGAGCTCGTTCATCCGCTTGCGGATGCGCAGGATCTCGCGCGCCTGGATCTCGATGTCGCTCGCCATGCCCTGTGCACCGCCCGATGGCTGATGGATCATGATCCGTGCGTTGGTCATCGCGACGCGCATGCCGGGTTCACCGCTCGCGAGCAGGAAGCTGCCCATCGAGGCGGCCTGGCCGATGCACACCGTGCCGACGCGAGGACGGATATACCGCATCGTGTCATGGATCGCCATGCCCGCCGTGACGACACCGCCCGGCGAGTTGATGTACATGAAGATGTCCTTCTTCGGGTTCTCGGACTCGAGGAAGAGCAGCTGGGCGGTGATCAGCGAGGCCATGCCGTCCTCGACGCCACCCGTCACGAAGATGATGCGCTCGCGGAGCAGGCGCGAAAAGATGTCGAACGAGCGCTCACCGCGGTTCGACTGCTCGATAACGATGGGAACAAGGCCTGCTTGCGTCTGCTGCAGGCCGAGCCCGGCGCTGGCCAACGGGCTCGCGAAATCGCCGGTCTCGAACGGATTGTGCATGGAAATCTCTCTTATGCCCCAGTGAACCGCCAACATCGGCGCTCGCACGGGGGAGTTCAAGCCCTGCTACCCGTCAGGAGACCCACCTACCCCCCGCCCCTTCCGAGAGCGGGAGTCAGACGCCAGGCGCTGGGTAGGCCAGGTAGGCCAGCCGCCGGACTTCGCGACGACCGCGAACGACGGTGTCGAGGATCAGCCCGGTAAAGACGTTCAAAGCGGCGAAAATGCCGAGCCCGGTGATCAGGATCGCGGTCGGGAAGCGCGGCACCTGGTGGATTTCGAGATAGGTCAGCACCAGCGGGATGCCGAGCAGCAGCGCGAGCAGCGCGAACGCCCCGCCGATCGCGCCGAAGAACCACAAGGGCCGCTCGATCCGGTACAGCGTCATGATCGTCCGCAGGATCCGCCAGCCGTCGGCATAGGTGCTCAGCTTCGATTCGGAGCCCTCGGGTCGCGCGAAATAGGGCGTCTCGACCTCGCCGATCGGCATCTTGAGCTCGAGCGCATGAACGCTGATCTCGGTCTCGATCTCGAACCCCGCCGACAGTGACGGAAAGCTCTTCACGAACCGCCGCGAGAAGACGCGGTAGCCCGACAGGATGTCGGTGAAGCTGCGCCCGAAGAGCCGCGCAAGCATGCCCGTGAGCAGCGCGTTGCCGAACCGGTGCCCGCGACGATAGCTTTCCTGGACCTGGCTGATCCGCGAGCCGACGACCATGTCGAGCTGCTCGTCGAGCACGCGCGCGACCAAAGCCGGCGCGGACGCCGCGTCATAGGTCGCGTCGCCATCCGCCATCACGTAGATATCGGCATCGATATCCGCGAACATCCGCCGGACGACCGCGCCCTTGCCCTGGATCCGTTCGGTCCGGACGACGGCACCGGCTGCACGGGCGACCGCGACCGTGCCGTCGGCGCTGTTGTTGTCGTAGACGTAGATCGTCGCGCGGGGCAGCGCGTCGCGGAACCCCGCTACCGTCTGCGCGATCGCAGCCTCTTCATTGTAGCAGGGCAGCAGGACGGCGATTCTCGGTTCGGTCATGCCCTGCCCTGTACAGTTGGACAGGGTATCGAAGATCGAGCAGCGGGCGAAGCTTCAGTCACCGAACCATCCCAAAACGCACTTCCCCGGCGGAGGCCGGGGCCCAGTTGGGGAAGGTCCATAACGAAGCTTTGCGCGCCGTCACAGCAACCTTTCCAACTGGACCCCGGCCTCCGCCGGGGAAGTGGCCCGAAAACGGGGGGAGTGCCTCAGCGACGAGGCACTCCGATCGGCTTACGCCTCGGTCTTGGTCGCCGCCTTCTTGGCGCGCGGCTTCTTGGCCGGCGCGTCGGCAGCTTCGGTGCCCTCGGCATTTTCAGCCGCGACCGGCGACGATTCCGTTACCGCCGTCTCGGCCTCGACCGGAGCCGCCTTCTTCTTGGCGGGAGCCTTCTTGGCAGGCTTGGCCTCGTCCGCGGCGTCCGAAGCGGGCGCCTCGTCGGTCACCGCTGCGTCGTCGGCAGGTGCTGCCTTCTTCTTGGCGGCAGCCTTTTTCTTCGGCTTGTGGTTGTCATGGTCATGCACGTGCGTGCCGCTGGCGAAACCGTCCTCGCTCTCGATCGCAGCTTCCAGCTCCTCGCGGGTGGCTTCGCGGTCGGTGATCTCGGCCTTCTCGAACAGGAAGTCGACGACCTTGTCCTCGTACAGCGGGGCGCGCAGCTGGGCAGCGGCCATCGGCTCAGACTGGACATACTGCATGAACTGCTGGCGCTGCTCGGCGGGATACTGCTGGGCCGCCTGGGCGAGCAGACGCTGCATTTCCTGGTTGGACACCTCGACGCCGTTCGCCTGGCCGATCTCGGACAGGAGCAGGCCGAGGCGCACGCGACGCTCGGCGATCTTGCGGTAATCGTCGCGCTCGCCTTCCATCTCGGCCATCGCGGCCTCGGGATCGGCTTCGTGCGTGGCTTCGTGCTGGAGCTGCGACCAGATCTGGTTGAACTCGGCTTCCACCATCGACGGCGGAACCTCGAAGTCATGACCCTCGGCGAGCTGGTCGAGCAGCTTGCGCTTCATGTGCGTGCGCGTGAGCCCGTTATGCTCCTGCTCGATCTGACCCTTGAGCAGGCCCGAAAGCTGCTCGAGGCTCTCGAGACCCAGCGACTTGGCAAGATCCTCGTCGATCTTGCTCTCGCCCGCGGTCTTCACCGACTTGACGGTGATGTTGAACGTGGCCGGCTGGCCCGCGAGAGACTTCTCCTGATACTCCTCGGGGAAGGTCACGTTCAGGACCTTCTCCTCGCCGGTCTTCACGCCGACGAGTTGATCCTCGAAACCGGGAATCAGACGTCCTGCACCGAGCTCAACGCCCATGTCGGTGCCCGTGCCGCCATCGAACGCGACGCCATCGGCGGTCTTGCCGACGAAATCGACGGTGACGAGATCGCCCATTGCGGCAACGTAATCGTCAGCGGCGTCGTCCCACTTCTTCTGCTGGTCGGCGAACTTCTGGAGCTGCTCGGTGACCGCCTCGTCGGCGACGGGCACGGTCAGGCGCTCGAGCTTCAGGCCGTCGATCGCGGGTGCGGGGACCTGCGGCAGGACCTCCATCTCGACCTTGACGACCGCGTCCTTGCCGAGGTCATAGCCGTCTTCCAGCTCGACCGACGGCTGCATCGCGGGACGCAGCTGCTTTTCGGCGACGAGGCTCTGCACGCCTTCCTGGATCGCGGCGTTCAGCGCGTCCTGCGTCAGCGCGGGGCCGTGCATCTTGCGGATGAGGTTTGCCGGCACCTTGCCCGGACGGAAGCCCGGCATCTTCATCTGCGGCGCGAGGCGCTTCAGCTCGACATCGACCTTCGAATCGATATCCTTCGCAGTGATGGTGAGGGTGTAGGCGCGCTTGAGGCCCTCGTTCAACGTCTCGACAGTCTGCATGTCCGGCCTTTGTCTAAAAGAGCATTCGGGAAAAATTCATCTGGCGGTCGCCCCGCCAGTGCGGCGGAGTGGTGCGGGCGAAGGGACTCGAACCCCCACATCTTGCGATGGCAGGACCTAAACCTGCTGCGTCTACCAGTTCCGCCACGCCCGCACAGGACATCGCCGTAGCGGGCGCGTCTATACCAACGTTGTATCCCGGGGCAAGCACGCAAGGTAAGTCGGTGGGCAACTCGATACGATCGTGCGCGTTGATGCAGAAGAAGGAGAGAGCATCATGGCTACCCAACCCCCAGCAGAATTCCCGACGCCCTCGTCGCCTGCCGAGCCGACGACGCCGCCGCCCGAGTTCAATCCACCCGCGCCGGACATCGACGTTCCCGATCCGGGCGCGCCTTCGACCGATCCCGCCCCCATCCAGTCAGAGTTCTGATCATGGCCGATCCCCATGCGGGCACCAATCCCGAAACCCGCCCCGAGGACCGTGACGCGGACACGCGCAGCGACATCGAGCAGGCGGTGCAGTCGCGCTCCGACGCGGTCGAACGCGGCGAAGGCGGCGACGAGCCCGAGACGTTCACCAAGACGGGCATGCCCGACGGCGTCGGCGGCACCGGCGGCGTGATCAAGAACCAGGATTCGGACGCGCAATAAGCCGCGCCGGTCAGCAACCATAAATGCGGGGGTGGATAGCACAGGCTGTCCACCCCCTTCTTGCAGGAACCGCCCATTTCCACGCCCGCCAGCACCCCGCTTTTCGGGCTGCTCCCCGACCTGGCCCAGCATCAGACGCTGTACGTGGCACTCGGGGTCGCGGTGCTGGTCTTCGTCCTTGCGCAGCGGATCCCGATCCTACGGACGCTCGTCAATCTCGTGATGACGCTCGCGTTGGTCGGTCTGCTCTTCGTCGCGATCGGCCAGCGCAGCCAGTTCGATCCCTATCTCGGCAAGATCGCCAAGCTGCTGCGGATCGAGGACCAGACGGTTGTCGGTGGCGAGGTGCGGATCCGCATGTCGCCCGACGGCCATTTCTGGGCGCGGGCGCGGATCGACGGGGTCGAGCGCCGGTTGCTGATCGACAGCGGTGCGACGATCACCGCGATTTCGACGAAGACGGCCGACGCCGCTGGGATCGATGCGCGGACGAGCGTGGTGCCGATCGTCCTCCAAACCGCCAATGGTGCGATTCCCGCGCAGTCGGGCCGGATCGGCGAACTGAAACTCGGCGCGATCGTCGCGCGCGACCTTCAGGTCGTGGTGTCGCCCGCGTTCGGCGATACCAACGTGCTGGGGATGAACTTCCTGTCGCGACTCGCATCGTGGCGGGTCGAGGAGAATGTACTGATCCTGGTGCCGCACCATCCGCAGAAGGTGGCGGCGTAACGCTTCCGACCTGAGAGCCTCCACCCCGGCGAAGGCCGGGGTCCAGTTGGGAGGCCGGGGTAACGGGACGCAGCGCCCGATCAGCGATGTCTCCCACCTGGGCCCCGGCCTTCGCCGGGGTGGTGCGGAGTGATGCAGGCGAACTATACTTCCTCGTTCCCCCGCGAAGGCGGGGGCCCAGGAATCCAGCAGCGTTGCGCGCGGTTACCCTGGACTCCCGCTTTCGCGGGAGAACGGAGACGTTACGGCGCCACCGACTCCCCCAGCGTGGTCTTCAGCACTTCGTTCACCACCGCCGGGTTCGCCTTGCCGCCCATCGCCTTCATCGTCTGGCCGACGAAGAACCCGAACAGCTTGTCCTTCCCGCCGCGGTAATCCGCGACCTTGTCGGCATTCGCGGCCATCACCTCAGCGATGACCGTCTCGATCGCGCCGGTGTCGCTGGTCTGCTTCAGCCCGCGATCCTCGACGACCTTGGCCGCGCCGTCGCCTGTCTCGAGCATCACCTCGAACACCTGCTTGGCGAGGCTTCCCGACAGCGTGCCGTCGGCGATCAGCCCGAGCAGTTCGGCTGCCTGCGCCGGCGACACCGGCGAGTTGGCGATGTCCCTGCCCGTCCGGTTGAGCGCACCGAACAGCTCCGACGTCGTCCAGTTCGCCGCCGCCGCCGGCTTCACGCCCGCATCGAGCAACGCATCGAACCAGCGCGCCGCCTCGACCTCGGCGGTCAGCACGGTCGCCTGATAGGCGGTGATGCCGAGTGCCTCATACCGCGCGCGCTTCGCATCGGGCAGTTCGGGCAGCGACGCGCGGCATTCCTCGAGGAAGGCGTCGTCGAGCACGAGCGGCAACAGGTCGGGATCGGGGAAGTAGCGGTAATCATGCGCGTCTTCCTTCGACCGCATCGACCGCGTCTCGTTGCGATCGGGATCGTAGAGCCGCGTCTCCTGCACGATCTTGCCACCGGCCTCGAGCACCTCCACCTGGCGCCTGGCCTCCTGCTCGACCACCGCCATCACGAAGCGCACCGAATTGACGTTCTTCGTCTCGGTCCGCGTGCCGAGTTCGTCGCCGGGCTTGCGAACGCTGACATTGACGTCGGCGCGCATCGAGCCCTCTTCCATGTTGCCGTCGCACGATCCGACATAGCGCAGGATCGACCGCAACTTGCGCAGGTACGCCCCCGTTTCCGCGGGCGAGGCGAGATCGGGCTTCGACACGATCTCCATCAGCGCGACGCCCGAGCGGTTGAGATCGACATAGGACTGGGTCGGATGCTGGTCGTGCATCAGCTTGCCCGCATCCTGCTCGACATGGATGCGCTCGACGCCGATCCGCTTGCCGGCGGCATCGGGGTTCTTCTCGTCGAGGCTGATGTCGATCGCGCCCTCGCCGACGATCGGATGATAAAGCTGGCTGATCTGATAGCCCTGCGGCAGATCGGCGTAGAAATAATTCTTCCGGTCGAACCGCGACCATTTGTTGATCTGCGCTTCGATCGCCATGCCGGTACGCACCGCCTGGCGGATGCACTCGCGGTTCGGCACCGGCAGCATGCCGGGCATCGCCGCGTCGACGAGGCTGACCTGTGTGTTGGGCTCGGCCCCAAACGCGGTCGCCGCGCCCGAGAACAGCTTGGCGTTCGACGTCACCTGCGCATGGACTTCGAGGCCGATCACGACCTCCCACTCGCCCGTGTCGCCCTGAATGCGATAGTCGCTCATATCCGGTTCCGATGATGAATATAGTTGATCGCGGTCAGTGCCGCGTTGCTGCCGAGCAGGCCGACCACCCAGCACGCCGAAAGAATACGCAGGATC
The DNA here is from genome assembly GCF_014842205.1 of Sphingomonas sp. CFBP 13714. Taxonomy (NCBI): domain Bacteria; kingdom Pseudomonadati; phylum Pseudomonadota; class Alphaproteobacteria; order Sphingomonadales; family Sphingomonadaceae; genus Sphingomonas; species Sphingomonas sp. CFBP 13714. The sequence continues at coordinate 408,842 of NZ_JACYVG010000002.1, read as the reverse complement.
GCGCCCTCGAAACCGAGCACCAGCGCCTCGTGATGCGCGGCCGCGGCGGCACCGCCGGCCAGCACCAGGAACACCGCGCCCAGCCGGTAATCGCCGCGCAAAATCACGCTGTTGCCGACGCACAGGCACAGGATGAACACCGCGAGCCCGAGAAAGAAGCGCGCGAGCACGGCGTGATCGAACGGCCGGTTGTCGATCTCGGTCAACGACACGCCGACATAGGCGCTGAGGATCGCCCCGAACGCGACGTTGAGCGCGTTCTGCGCCTCGCGCAGCACGGCGACGTTGCGCGTGACGAAGGCGCGATCGGTTACCACCACGCCTCGGGCCGGGCGGTGAACCCCGCCCGCTGTTCGATCGCGAGGCCTGCGTTCAGCACGCCCTGCTCGTCGAGCGGCTTGCCGATGATCTGCAAGCCCAGCGGCAGACCCTGCTTGTCGAGACCGCCCGGCACCGACATCGCGGGCAGACCCGCGAGCGATGACGGCACGGTGAAGACATCGTTCAGATACATCGCGATCGGATCGGACGACTTTTCGCCGAGCGCGAACGCCGCCGATGGTGCGGTCGGGGTGAGCAGGACGTCGCACGTCTCCCACGCCTCTTCAAAATCGCGCGCGATCAGCGTCCGGATCTTCTGCGCCTGCGTGTAATAGGCGTCGTAATAGCCTGCCGACAGCACATAGGTGCCGATCATAATGCGGCGCTTCACCTCGGGGCCGAAGCCGTCGGCGCGGGTCGCCGCGTACATGTCCTGCAGGCCCGATCCGGCCGGCAGGTCGCGGATGCCGTAGCGCACGCCGTCATAGCGCGCGAGGTTCGACGACGCTTCGGCCGGCGCGATGATGTAATAGGCGGGCAGCGCGTATTTGGTGTGCGGGAGCGAGACCTCGACGATCGTCGCGCCAGCGTCCTTCAGCCAGTCGATGCCCTTCTGCCAGAGCGCCTCGATCTCCTCGGGCATGTTCTCGACGCGGTATTCCTTGGGGATCCCGACGCGCAGGCCGGCGAGGCTGGCCGACAGGCCGGCTTCCCATTTCGGCACGTCGAGCTGGAGCGAGGTGCCGTCCTTCGAATCGAACCCGGCCATCGCCTCGAGCAGGATCGCGCAGTCGCGGACGTCGCGCGCCATCGGCCCCGCCTGGTCAAGCGACGAGGCGAACGCGATCGTCCCCCAGCGCGAGCAACGGCCATAGGTCGGCTTGATGCCGCTTATGCCGGTGAAGGCGGCGGGCTGGCGGATCGAGCCGCCGGTGTCGGTGCCGGTCGCGCCGGGGCACAGCCGCGCGGCGACCGCCGACGAGGAGCCACCCGACGACCCGCCGGGTGCGAGCGCTGCGTTGCCGCCGTCGTTGCGCTTCCACGGTGAGATCACATTGCCGAACGCGGAGGTCTCGTTCGACGAGCCCATCGCGAACTGGTCCATGTTCAGCTTGCCGAGCATCCCCGCGCCCGCATCCCACAGATTCTGCGAGACGGTCGACTCATAGGTCGGCGTGAAGCCTTCGAGGATATGGCTCGCCGCGGTCGTCGTGACGCCCTTGGTGCAGAACAGATCCTTCATGCCGATCGGCACGCCGGCCAGCGGCTTGAGCGTATCGCCCGCGGCGCGCGCGGTATCGGCGGCGGTGGCGGCGGCGATCGCATGGTCGGGCGTCTCGACCAGGAATGCGTTGAGCGCCTTGGCCTGGCTCACCTTGACGATGAACGCGTCGGCGACGTCGCGCGCCGTGAAGCTGCCGTCGCGCACGCCGTCGCGGATGCCGGCAATGCCGAGATCGGTAAGGTTGGTCATTATTCGATCACCTTCGGCACGGCGAAGAAGCCGTGCTCTGCCACGGGGGCGTTTGCCAGGACCTGCTCGCGGATATTGCCGCCGGTCAGCGGGTCGGCGTTGACGACGTCGTCGCGCAGCCGCAGCGTGTTGGGGATGACGGCGGTCATCGGCTCGACGCCGGTCGTATCGACCTCGCCCAGCATCTCGATCCAGCCAAGGATGTTTCCGAGTTCCGGCGCCATGCGGGCGGCGTCCTCGTCGGTGATCGCGATGCGCGCAAGGCTCGCGATCCGCTTCACGGTTGCAGTATCTACGGACATGGCGCTCGGCTAGCACCGCGCGGCGCGAGCGCGCAACACCCTTCGTGTTCCCCCGCGGAAACGCACCCGTTGCAACCGCGCCGCGCATGCGGCACGGGGACGCCACCGCCTGCACGGAAGGTCCCGCTTGGCCCGCAAGTTTCTCTATTTCGTCACCGCGATGATCGTCCTCGCGATCGCCGCGTTGCTCGCCTATCGCCTGTTCGGGACCGAGCTGATGCGGATCGCGATGGTCCCGAGCGAGACGTTCCAGGCGCAGCGCAAGGCGCCCGCGAACATCTATGCGCGCAAGATCCTGTGGCTCGCGCGCCCCGATCGCCCCGGCAATCCCGCGCTCTGGACACCCGAAGGCTATGCGCCCGGGACCCCGGGAACGGGCGCGGCGATCTTCTTCATCCACCCGACCTCGTACATCAGCCGCGACCACTGGAACGCGCCGATCGACGATCCCGAGACCAATGCCCGTGCCGAACTGTTCCTGCGCGGCCAGGCGAGCGCGTTCAACGGCGCGGGCGACATCTGGGCGCCGCGCTATCGCCAGGCGACGTTCGGCGCGTTCCTGACCAGCGAGGCCGACAGCGAACGCGCGCTCGCGCTCGCATACGGCGACGTCACCGCCGCGTTCGACCGGTTCCTCAAGGAAGCCGGCCCGACCCGCCCGATCATCCTCGCCGGACACAGCCAGGGCGCGCTCCACCTCACCCGGCTGCTGCGTGACCGGATCGCGACCGACCCGAAGCTGAAGGCGCGGATCGTCGCCGCCTATGTCGTCGGCTGGCCGGTCTCGCGCGTCACCGACCTGCCGCGGATGGGCCTGGCCGAATGCCGCAGCGCCGACCAGACCGGCTGCATCCTGTCATGGGAAAGCTTTTCCGAGCCCGCCGATCCGTCGCTCGTCGTCGAGACCTATGACCGGACCACCGGGTTCGACGGGCAACCGCGCAAGGGCACGCCGATGATCTGCACCAACCCGCTGACCGGCACCGCCGATGCCAGCGCGCCCGCGACCGCCAATCTCGGTACGCTCGTCCCCTCCGCCGACCTGTCGAGCGCGACGCTGTCGGTCGGCAACGTGCCCGCGCGCTGCGGCGACCGGGGTATCCTGCTGATCGGCGAGGGCCCCGATCTCGGGCCTTACGTGCTCCCCGGCAATAACTACCACGTCTACGACTATCCGCTGTTCTGGGCGAATGTGCGCGCCGACGCCAACCGCCGTCTTGCGGCGTTCACGCGATGATCACGCTCTCCCCCGCGCAGTTCCGTGATGCGCTCCCGAATGGCGGACGGCTGATCGGCCTCGACGTCGGCACCAAGACGATCGGCACCGCGCTCTGTGATGCCGGCTGGAGCTTCGCGAGCCCCGCTTCGCTGATCCGCCGCACCAAGTTCCAGAAGGACAAGGCCGCGCTCGCCGAGATCATCACCGCGCAGAAGGTCGTCGGGCTCGTCATCGGCCTGCCGATCAACCTCGACGGCAGCGAAAGCCCGCGCTCGCAATCGACGCGGGCGTTCGCGCAGAATCTGAAGGACATGGGGTTGCCGATCCTGCTCCAGGACGAACGCTGGTCGACCGTCGCGGTCACGCGCACGCTGATCGAACAGGACGCCAGCCGCGCCAAGCGCGCCGAACTGGTGGACAAGATGGCGGCGGCGTACATCCTTCAGGGCGCGATCGACGCGCTGGTGACCGCGCAGATCTAGCGCGTTAACCGTGTCTTTGGAGGTTCCGTGGAAAAGCGGGCCGATGCCAAGGTCGACGATCACGCGACAGGACGCCCCGCCTCCCGGATCATGGTGGTCGACGCCGTGGTTCGCCGTTCTGATCAGCCTGACGCTCGCGGTGCCGCTGCTCCGGCCCGCGGTTGCGCCATTGATCGACATTTACGGGCATCTGGCGCGCTTCGCCATCGACGCCCGGATCGATAGCTCGCCCTATTTTCATCAATGGTTCGCAGTTCAGTGGCGCCTGTCGGGCAATCTCGGCATGGACCTGCTCGTCGCTGCGGCCGAACCCTTGCTTGACGTGGTCGAGACGACGAAGATCGCCTTGATCGCGGCGGCGGTGCTGACCGCGGCGGGTATGCTCGCCGTCGCGAAGGAAGCGCATGGGCGGATTCCGCCCAGCGCGTTCTTCGCGCTTCCGCTGACCTTTGGCATGCCGTTCCAATATGGCTTTCTCAACTACACGCTCTCGATCGCCTTCGCCTTTCCGCTGATCGCGCTGTGGATGCGGCTGGGTCGCGGCCGCCGCGATCGCCTGCGCACGGCGGTATTCCTGCCGCTTGGGCTGCTCCTGTGGGTGACGCATGTCGCCGGCTGGGGTGCGTTCTGCGTCGCGGTGTTCGCGATCGAGTTGGTGACCGCGCGTCGCGCCGGTCGAGGCTGGCCGCGCGCGATCTGGAGCGCCGGGCTGGCGTGCCTGCCGCTCGCCGTCCCGATCGTCATCATGCTGGCGCAGTCCGGCACGGCATCGGCAGGTGTCGCCCAGTGGTTTTCCTGGTTGCTCAAGCTGTTCTTTGTCGCTGCCATATTGCGCGACCAGCATCTCGGCTTCGACATCGCCAGCGTGATGCTACTCTATGGCCTCGTGCTCTGCGGGTTGCGGGGCGCCGGGTTTCGGATGGAAGCGCGGCTGGCCTGCGCCTCGGGGCTGCTGTTCTGCGTGTTCCTGCTGATGCCGGGAATGGTCATGGGATCGTCGTTCACCGACATGCGGCTGCTGCCCTGTGCGCTGGCTCTCGCGATCCTGTCGCTGTCGCCGACCACGACGAGCCACCGGCACCTGACCATGATCGCGATTGCTGCGCTCGCCTTCCTGGGCAGCCGGCTGGCGGCTCAGACCGTCAGCTGGGCGCGCCTCGAGGATCGCCTCCAGGACCAGCTTGCCGCGATCGACCATATCCCGCGCGGCAGCCGGGTCGTCGCGCTGGCTGATCTGCCGTGCGAGACGCAATGGACCAGTCGCCGCATGGATCATCTGGGGATGATGGCGATCGTCCGCCGCGATGCTTTCGTCAACGGGCTCTGGGACATCCCGTCCTCGCAGTTGCGCGTCCATCGGCCAGAGGCCGGCGGCTTTGTTTATGCCGGCAGCCAGGCGCTCTTTGCCCCCGGCTGCCGTTATGACGAAGGCTATGATCTGCAACGCGCGCTGGCCACGATTCCGTACGCCGCATTCGACTTCGTCTGGCTGATCGATACGCCCCGCGTGAAATGGCCGACCGACGCCCGGCTGCGCCTGGTATGGTCGACCGATCGCGGCGCCTTGTACCGGATTGTCCACCGCGCATCCGAATAGCGTCGGATCGAGGGCATCCGCCACGCTGACCGCAAAGCCAAACCTTGCCCCCGCCGCCGCAGCCCACTACCCAGCGCGCTTGATGCAACGTTCAGATCACCGCCCCGCCACCCTCATCGAGGGCGGCGCCGTCTTCCCGCACCGGCACCTGACCGGGATCGACGGGCTCCAGCCGCACGAGATCGCGTTCCTGCTCGACGAGGCCGAAACCTGGGTCGAGGCGAACCGCACCCATGCGACGCCCGACAAGCGGCTCGCCGGGCTCACGCAGATCAACGCGTTCTTCGAGAACAGCACGCGAACCTTGTTGTCGTTCGAGATCGCGGGCAAGCGGCTCGGCGCCGACGTCGTCAACATGCACGCCGCGCAGTCGAGCGTGAAGAAGGGCGAGACGCTGATCGACACCGCGATGACCTTGAACGCGATGCGCGCCGACGTCATCGTCATCCGCCACATGGCGAGCGGGGCGGTGCGGCTGATCGCCGACAAGGTCGACTGCCCCGTCCTGAACGCAGGCGACGGCCGCCACGAACATCCGACCCAGGCGCTGCTCGACGCGCTGACGATCCGCCGCCGCCGCGGGTCGATCGCGGGGCAGCGCGTCGTGATCTGCGGCGACGTGCTGCACAGCCGCGTCGCACGCTCGAACATCCTCGCACTCACCGCGCTCGCCGCCGAAGTCCGCGTCTGCGCACCGTCGACGCTGATGCCCGCGGCAATCCACAAGATGGGGGTTACCCCGTTCACCGATTTCGATGCCGCGCTGGAGGGCGCCGACGTGGTCATGATGCTGCGCCTGCAGAACGAGCGGATGGACGGCGCGTACGTGCCCTCCACGCGCGAATACCGGATGCGCTACGGGCTGACGCTCGAACGGCTCGCGCGCGCGGCGCCCGATGCGCTGGTGATGCACCCCGGGCCGATGAACCGCGGCGTCGAGATCGATTCGGCGGTCGCGGATCATGCCCGGTCTGCGATCACCGAGCAGGTCGAGATGGGCGTCGCGGTGCGGATGGCCTGCCTCGACGTGCTGACCCGCCGGGCGCGCGGCGTGGAGGGCTGGGCATGATCCTCGCGCTCACCAATGCGACGCTCGTCTGCCCGGTCGGCGGCATCACCAAGGGCAATCTCCTGATCCGCGACGGCGTCGTCGTCGCGACCGGGCTGGTCGAGATCCCCGCGGATGCGCAGACGATCGACTGCGCGGGCAAGACGCTCGCCCCCGGCATCGTCGATCTCGGCGTGGCGCGGATCGACCGCGCCGCGTTCCGCGCGGGCGGGATCGTCCGCGTCGGGCTGATGCCCGACCAGTCGCCCGTGCTCGACGATCCCGGCATCGTCCAGCGCGCCGCGCTGATTGGCAAGCCCGACCTGTGGATCCACCCGATCGCCGCGGCGACGCAGGCGCTGGCCGGGCATGACCTTGCCGAGATGGCGGTCTGCCTGTCGGCGGGCGCGCGCGCGGTCGGCACCGGCAAGGGCTGGATCGCCGACAGCGGCGTCATGCACCGCGTGCTCGCCTATGCGCGCGACCTCGACATCGCGGTCGTCACGCATGCCGAGGACGGCGGACTGACCGCGGGCGCCGTCGCGACCGCCGGCGAGACCGCGACCCGGCTCGGCCTGCCCGCCGCCCCCGCGATCGCCGAGGCGCTCGCGATCGCGCGCGACCTGATGCTGGCCGAGGACACCGGTGCGCGGCTTCACATCCGCCAGGTGACGACGGCGGCCGGCTTCGACCTGATCCGTGCAGCCAAGCGCCGCGGCGTGGCGGTGACCTGCGGCATCACGCCCGCGCATCTTCATCTGTCCGACATCGCGGTCAGCGACTTCCGCAGCTTCGCGCATCTCTCGCCGCCGCTCAGGAGCGAATCGGATCGCCAGGCGGCGCTGGCGGCGGTCGCCGACGGCACGATCGACGTGATCTGCTCGGCGCATGATCCGCGCGGACCCGAGGAAAAGCGCCTGCCCTTCGCCGATTCGAGCGCCGGGATGGCGGGAGCCGAGACGCTGCTGCCGCTCGCGCTGATGCTGGTGCGCGACGAACGGGTGACGCTGTCGCGGTTGTTTACACTGCTGAGCCGCAACCCGGCCGCGGTGCTCGGGCTCGACACCGGGACGCTCGAGGTCGGCAAGCCCGCCGATCTGCTGCTGTTCGATGGTCAGGCGCCGTGGCAGATCACCGGCGACACGTTCGCCGCCAGCGCGAACAACACGCCGTTCGACGGCCTGCCGGTGCAGGGCAAGGTGCTCCGCGTCTGGAAAGGCGGCCGCGAGATCTGACGGGCATTGCGCGTCGGATCTCGCCTGTCATTCAGCGGGTCGCGACCTCGACGCCGCCGCCGCGCAGCCACTGCGCCATCTGGTCGCCGGCCCCCTGCCGGACGAAGCACGCGCCGCCGGTCGCGCGGTAGCGCCGGCACACCTGATTGGCCTCGTCGCGGCCGAACCCGCCGACCGATAGGCGGTAATAGGCCTCGCCGTTCGTCCTGAACGCCATGCCGTTGGGCTGGCGGCCGGAGAAGCCGTCGAAGCGACGCGTGGCCTGGCTCCAGGCGGCCCTCGCGACGCCGGCATTGTCATAGGCGCCGATCTGGACATACCAGTCGCCCGTCCCTGCCGAGATCGCGCGCACGCCGCGTTGCGCACGCGCGGCGAGCACGGCGCCCTCGCTGCGGCTGGCGAGCATCGTCGGCGTGCCGCCGGGCAGTGCCTGAACGACCTCGCGCGGCGCGGCGAAGGTGATCCGCGACGGGGCTGGAGTCGATCCCGCTTCGGCCAGAGCGACGGGCCGCGCGCTGCGTTCGACCGCGGCCAGCGCCTCGATCGGCGAGACCGTCGGCATGAGCGGTGCGCGGTTGAGCGCGAGTGCGGCGGGCTGGCCGGCATCGGCGACCGCGCGCACGCCGAGCAGGCCGGCGACCTGATCATATGACGTCGTCGGCTGAGCGAAACGGGCCCATTGTTCGAGCCTTGCATCGACCTCGGTCGGCGCGAGATCGGCGGCGGCAACGACCCGCGCGGCCTGCCACTGGCCCGCCAGCGCCAGCGCGAGCGCCAGGTTCTGCCGGGCCTTCGCATTGCTTTCGGACGAGCGTGCGACCTCGGTCAGCAGCCCGATCGCGCCGCCGGCATCGCCCGCCAGCGCCAGCGCGAGGCCACGATCGCTCGGCGGTATGATCGATGCGTTGCGTTCGAGCGTCTCCCGCGCGCCCTGCGTGTCGCCACCGGCGATCTGCGTCAGCGCCAGGTTGAGCGCCGCCTTCCCGTCCGCCGGCGACAGCGCCAGCACATCGGCAAACCCCTGCCGCGCCGAGGTGAACCGCCCCGCCTGGAGATAGCCCTGTGCAAGCAGCAGCCGATACGCCGCCGATTGCGGCATCATCGCCACCGCCGCCTCGGCGAAATAGACCGCGGCGCCGCCATCGTGCCGGGCCAGCGCGACCTCTGCACGGTGCGCGTTCACCGCGCCCGCCTTGGCTTCGAGATCGGCGTTGCGATCGCTCGCCGAGGCGAGGCCGCGGCCGGTCTCGCCCGCGCTGCACCCGACCATCGTGCCGCCCAGTACAAGGGCCGACAGCCCCATCGAAAGAAGGATTCGTGTCGTCATCGGCTATGATCCCACCGGTTCATTTCGGGGCCCTGGTCACGGGAAGCTGCGCAACGAGCGCGTCGACCTCGGGCAGATTTTGGAGAAAGGCATCGAGCGCGAGCGTCACCAGGTGTTGCGACGAATGCCGCGTCATCGCACTCGCCAGCCGCAGCCGGACATGACGGTCGCTGTCGAGGCGGAGCGTGAAGGCGGCCTTGCCGTTGCGCGTTCTGGTTGCGCTCTCGCGTGCGATCCGGCGTGCGGTCGCAACCGTCACCGACGTCACAGGAGCGGCATCTTCCTCGACCGGTACGACAGCGGCCGTACCGAGCGCGAGCGGTCGCATTGCCGGGCGGGCGTCGCCTTTGCGCGCCAGAAGCGACGCCGACAGCGAGCCCAGCGGCTTCGGCACGTCGGCCGATTCGGGATGCGGCTGAACGGGCGGGCGGGCGGGCATCGCGCTCATCCGACCACCCGCCGGCCGAAGCCTGGCGCGGGCCCGCGCTGCCCGAACCCCGCGCCTGCGTTCGGCACGCTGAACACCGTGCGCCGGAAATTCTTTTCGAGGCGGTCAGTGACATAGGTCCAGAGCGCTTCGATCTCCGCCGCGGACTTGCCCTTGGGATCGACCTCCATGACCGTGCGGCCGTCGATCATCGAAGCGGCGAAATCGGTGCGCTGGTGGATCGTCATCGGCGCGACGGTGCCGTGCTGAGAGAGCGCGACGATCGCCTCGGCCGTGATCCGCGCCTTGGGGGTCGCTGCATTGACGACGAAGATCAGCGGCTTGCCCGCGCGATCGCACAGATCGACGGTTGCGCCGACCGCGCGCAGGTCATGCGGGCTCGGCCGGGTCGGGACGACGATCAGCTCGGCGATCTGGATCACCGTCTGGATCGCGACCGTGATCGACGGCGGCGTGTCGATCACCGCGAGCTTGAACCCCTGCTGGCGAAGAATTTCGAGATCGGCGGCGAGCCGCGCGACCGTGGTCTGCGCGAGCGCCGGCGCCTCCGCCTCGCGCTCGTTCCACCAGTCGGTCAGCGACGCTTGCGGATCGATATCGATCAGCACGACCGGCCCCTGCCCGGCGCGCTCCGCCTGGACCGCGAGATGCCCGGACAGAGTCGTCTTTCCCGACCCGCCTTTCTGCGATGCCATCGCCAGAACGCGCATAAGCCCCCTTACGTCTCGTCAACCAAGGCCCGCGATGCCATGCCAGCGGATAAGAAGCGGTTAACGCGTGGTTCCCAAGCCGTTACGACGACATGCCGCACCCCCGCACCCGACCGACGCACGGCTTAACCCGATCTTTGCCTTCGCCGGGCTATCGCGACATGACGATCATCATTTGGCTTTAACGAGGTACTCGATGCGCAACCTGATTCTGGGCGCGGCGGCGACGGTAGCGGCGCTGGGCGCGGTGCCGGCCGCGGCGGACGTGAAGGCCGGCGTCGATGCTTGGAGCCGCGGCGACTATGCGATCGCGATCGACCAGTGGCGTCCGCTCGCGATCGCGGGCGACGCCGATGCGCAGTTCAATCTCGCCCAGGCCTATAAGCTCGGCCGCGGCGTCACGCTCGACCCCGCGCTCGCCGAAAGCTGGTTCCGCAAGGCGGCGCTGCAGGGTCATGTCCAGGCGCAGGACAATTACGGCCTCGCGCTGTTCCAGGCCAACAAGAAGGCGGACGCGCTGCCCTGGCTCGAAAAGTCGGTGGCGCGCGGCGAACCGCGGACGCAGCTCGTGCTCGGGACGATGTTGTTCAACGGCGACGCGGTCCCCCGCGACTATCCGCGCGCCTATGCGCTGATGTCGCGCGCGAGCACGTCTGGATTGCAGTCGGCCTCGCAGACGCTGGCGCAGATGGACCAGTATATCTCCCCCGAAGACCGCCAGCGCGGCACGGCGCTCGCCGAACGCTATGCCGCGCAGGAAAAGATCGCGCGGTCGGGCCTGTCGCCCGCGTCGTCGCCGCCGATCTCGGCTACCGGCCCTGCTAGGCCCGCTCCCCGGCCGGTGACGCCGGTCGCGCGCACCACGGTTCCCGCCTCAACCGTGTCCCCCGCGCCGGTGCCACAGCGCGCTGTGCCGGAGCGTGCTCCCGCCCCTGCCCCACACGCCGCGGCCAGGCCGGCGCCGAAACCCGTGCCGAAGCCGGTGGCCGGGTCGGGAAAATGGCGGATCCAGCTTGGCGCGTTCCGCGATCGCGGCAATGCCGAGACGCTGTGGGCCAAGGTCAAGGGCAGGCTGGGAGGAGCGCAGCCCAGCTATGTCGCGGCGGGACCGGTGACGCGGCTGCAGGCGGGCGGGTTCGCCAGCCGGGCGGACGCGACGCGCGCCTGTGCTGCGTCGGGCCAGCCCTGCGTCATCGTCGCCCCCTGACGCATCCCGACACGCCCGGCGTTCAGCCGCGCCGGCTCGGGATCCAGCTCGTGTCGCGTTCCAGACTTTGCGGCAACGCGGCGAGGACCGCCAGCGCGTCGCGGTCGTCGATCGTGATGACCCCGCGCCGCCACGTCGCGATCCCCGAGGTCCGCAGCTGGCGCAGCGTCCGGTTGACATAGACCGGGGTCAGCCCGGTCATGTCGCCGATATCCTCCTGCGTCAGCGGCACCGGCACGACATTCTCGATCGTCGGATCGTTTCGCCGCAGCCGGGTGCGCAGCTCAAGGATCAGCGCGGCGATCCGACTCGCCGCGCTGGTCCGCCCGATCGACGCCAGCCGCTCCATCAGCACGACGCGCTCCTGCTGCGAGACGAGGAACAGCAATGCCGCGAGCCGCGGGTTGCTGCTGAACACCTGCCCGATCGCCGCGGTCTCGATCACGCCGAGCTTCGCCGCCGAGACGGCTTCGATCGTGTCGCACGCGGTCGGGGCGGCAAGGCTCGGCATCCCGACCAGATCGCCGGGCAGATGAACCTTGACGATCTGCCGCGCGCTCTCGCCGACGATGATGCTGCACGCAACCCAGCCGCTCAGCAGTATATAGACCTGTGGGTCAGGTTCCCCCTGCATCCGCAGGATCTCGCCACGCTTCAAACCGATCGTTGGCCCGGCGAGCCGGCGGAAGGTATCAATGTCGTCGTCGTCCGCACAGGTGAACGCCTTGAAGCGCTCATAGTCCCAGCCAGCATCCATTCGTCTCAGCCAATCAATCGCAAGTCTTTGGCATCGACCCCTAATTTTTGGATACAGCTTAGCAAGCCGGGATATGGCGCAGTGGCTTAACCTGGATTACCAAAGAGGGACTCGGTGGCTGGAAACGCGCTTGACGGCGCTCATTCGGTCACCCAGGCGGCGCGCGGCAGGCCCTGGGCGTAGAGCAGAGCGGTCAGATCGCCATGGTCGATCCGTGCCGCCGCGGCTGCCGCGACGATCGGCTTGGCATGATAGGCGACGCCCAGCCCCGCTGCCTCGATCATCGCGAGGTCGTTCGCGCCGTCGCCGACGGCGAGCGAATGTTCGACCGCGATCCCGTGCTCGGCTAGCGCGGCGTGCAGCGTCGCCAGCTTGGTATGCGACCCGACGATCGGCCGAGCGACCCGCCCCGTCAGCGTACCGTCCGCAATCTCCAGCACGTTCGCGATCGCGACGTCGAACCCGATCGTCCGCGCCACCGGCTCGGCAAAGCGCGTGAAGCCGCCCGACACGAGCACCGCCTTCGCGCCGCGCGCGCGCATCGTCCGTACCAGCGCCTGCGCACCCGGCATGATCGTGACCCGTTCGGCGAGGCAGCGTTCGATGTCGCTCTCAGCCAGCCCCTCAAGCAGCGCGACGCGCGCATCGAGTGCCGCCTCGAAGTGCAGTTCGCCGCGCATCGCGCGCTCGGTGATCTCGGCGATCTGCGGCTTTATTCCCGCATAGTCGGCGAGCTCGTCGATGCACTCGACGGTGATCATCGTCGAATCCATGTCCGCGATCAGCAGTGCCTTGGTCCGGGTCAGGCTCGACTGCACGACCACATCGGTTTTGCCGAACGCCCCCTCGAGCGCGGTCCGCGCCGCGTCGGGCGCCATGCCGAAGATCAGGTCGGCGGCGTCACCTTCGTCGATCCAGCCGCTCGCACCCGGCGCGCAGCCGGCGTCGCGGAGCCGGTCCATCGCGGTCGAAATATCGCCTGCGGTCAGCGTGCCCGAGGCTATAAGCGTTGCCGTGAACATAGAACATCTCCCGAAGGTCGCGCTCATCGCAGGGCCGACCGCGAGCGGCAAGTCCGCGCTCGCGCTTGCCATTGCCGCGCGCCACGACGGCGTCGTCATCAATGCCGATTCCGCGCAGGTCTATGCCGATCTCCGGATCCTCACCGCGCGTCCTTCGGCCGAAGAGGAAGCCAGCGCCCCGCACCGCCTGTTCGGCCATGTCGACGCCGCCGACGCGACCTATTCCGCCGCACGCTGGGCCGCCGAGGCGACGCGCGCAATCGACGAAGTGGTGGCGGAGCGCAGACTGCCGATCCTGGTCGGCGGCACCGGGCTCTATATCCGCACGCTGCTCGACGGCATTGCCCCCGTCCCCACGATCGACCCCGATCTGCGCAAGCAGGTCCGCGCGCTCCCCGTCGCCGAGGCGCATGCAGCCCTCGCTCTGCTCGATCCGCCCGCCGCCGCACGGCTCAACGCCGCCGACACCACGCGCGTCGCGCGCGCGCTGGAGGTGGTCCGCGGGACCGGCCGCACGCTCGCCGACTGGCAGACCGAACGGTTGGGCGGGATCGGCGACCGGCTCGACGTCCGCGCGCTGATCCTGATCCCCGACCGCGACTGGCTGAACGCGCGCATCGACCAGCGCTTCGCCGAGATGGCCGAGACCAGCCAAGCGGAAGTTACCGCACTCCTCGCCCGCATCGACATCCCGCAGGACGCGCCGATCCGCCGCGCGATCGGCGTTCCCGAGATCGCCGCGCTCGTCCGCGGGGAAAACTCGCTGGCCGAGGCGATCGCCGCCGGATCGCTTGCCACGCGGCGCTATGCCAAGCGGCAATATACTTGGCTTCGCCACCAACCGCCGGCCGCCTGGACGCGCACGGACGCGCTCGATTTTCCAACGCGCTCACAGCAATTTGAAACTATATTGCTAAAATGATGTTTGACACGCATCTTTTATATCGGTAGCCGCCCCCTCCACGAGGCGCTAAAGGCGGCGCATTCGAAAGGATTTTGACGTGATGACCGAGAAGAGTGGAGCCGATATCCTGATCGAGGCGCTGTGCGATCTCGGCGTGGAGGTCGTGTTCGGCTATCCGGGCGGTGCCGTGCTGCCGATCTACGACGCGCTGTTTCGCAGCGGCCGGATCAAGCACATCCTGGTGCGCCACGAACAGGCCGCGACGCATGCGGCAGAGGGCTATGCCCGCTCGACCGGCAAGCCCGGCGTGGTGCTCGTCACCTCGGGGCCCGGCGCGACCAATGCAGTCACCGGGATCACCGATGCGCTGATGGATTCGATCCCGATGGTGGTGATCACCGGCCAGGTGCCGACCGCGCTGATCGGTACCGACGCGTTCCAGGAGGCCGATACCGTCGGCATCACGCGCCATTGTTCGAAGCATAATTATCTCGTGAAGGACCCGGCCAAGCTCGGCGGGGTGATCCACGAGGCGTTCCACATCGCCACCTCGGGTCGTCCAGGGCCGGTGGTCGTCGACATCCCCAAGGACGTGCAGGTCGCGACCGCGCGCTATGCGAAGCCCGGCCCGATCCAGCACAAGACCTATCGCCCGCAGGTTAAGGCCGACCAGTCGCAGATCGAGCAGCTGGTGGACATGCTTGCCGCGGCCGAACGCCCGATCCTGTACACCGGCGGCGGCATCATCAATTCGGGCCCGGCCGCGAGCCAGCTGCTGTGCGAGCTCGTCCGCATCACCGGCGCACCGGTGACGTCGACGCTGATGGGTCTCGGCGCCTATCCTGCGAGCGGCGAGCAGTGGCTCGGCATGCTCGGGATGCACGGCACGTACGAGGCCAACATGGCGATGAACCAGGCCGACCTCGTCGTCGCGCTCGGCAGCCGGTTCGACGACCGCGTGACCGGACGGCTCGACGCGTTCAGCCCGAATTCGCGGAAAGTGCATATCGACATCGATCGATCGTCGGTGAACAAGACCGTGCGCGTCGATCTCGGCATCATCGCCGATGTCGGCCATGCGCTCGAGGACATGGTGCGGATCTGGAAGAGCCGTCAGCATCCCAAGCCCGACACCACCGACTGGCAGCGGCGGATCGCCGGCTGGCGTGCGGTCAAGTGCCTCGACTTCCCCGAGAACGACCCGAACGAGATCATGCCGCAGCGCGCGATCCGGGCACTGTTCGACGCGACCAAGGCACGCAACCCGATCATCACGACCGAGGTTGGCCAGCACCAGATGTGGGCCGCACAGCATTTCGGCTTCGAAAAGCCGAACAAATGGCTGACCAGCGGCGGTCTCGGCACGATGGGCTATGGCCTGCCCGCCGCGATCGGCGCGCAGCTCGGCAATCCGAACGCGCTGGTGATCGACATCGCCGGCGAGGCGTCGATCCAGATG
Source organism: Sphingomonas sp. CFBP 13714 (assembly GCF_014842205.1). Classification (NCBI taxonomy): domain Bacteria; kingdom Pseudomonadati; phylum Pseudomonadota; class Alphaproteobacteria; order Sphingomonadales; family Sphingomonadaceae; genus Sphingomonas; species Sphingomonas sp. CFBP 13714. The sequence goes on along the minus strand of NZ_JACYVG010000002.1, from coordinate 393,330 downwards.
AACATCCAGGAGCTGGCGACCGCCACCCAATACCGGTTGCCGGTGAAGATCTTCATCCTCAACAACCAGTATATGGGCATGGTCCGCCAGTGGCAGGAGCTCACCTATGAGAGCCGCTATGCCGAGAGCTATTCGGATTCGCTGCCCGATTTCGTTCGGTTGGGCGAGGCTTATGGCTGGAAGGGCATCCTAATCGAGACGCGCGACCAGCTCGACAGCGGGATTGCGGAGATGCTGGCCCATGACGGCCCAGTGATCGTCGATTGCCGCGTGTCGCAGCTGACCAACTGCTTCCCGATGATTCCGAGCGGTGCTGCGCATACGGACATGATCCTTCAGGCGAACGAAGTGTCGGGCACGATGGACGACGAAGCGAAGGCACTGGTTTGATGCATATTTCCCAGGAAAAGGCCGAGCGGCATACGCTCGCCGTGATCGTCGACAACGAGCCGGGCATCCTCGCCCGGATCGCCGGCCTGTTCACCGCGCGCGGCTATAATATCGAGAGCCTGACCGTGTCGGAGATCACCGCCGACAAGGCGGTCAGCCGCATCACGATCGTCACCAGCGCGTCGCCCGCGACGATGGAGCAGATCCTCGCACAGCTCGACCGGCTCGTCCCCGTCCACAAGGTCACCGACCTGACCGCGCAAGGCGCGCATGTCGAACGCGAGCTGGCGCTGGTCAAGGTGCGCGGCACCGGCGACCACCGGATCGAAGCGCTGCGCCTGGCTGACGTCTATCGCGCCCGCGTGGTCGATGCGACGACGTCGAGCTTCGTGTTCGAGGTGACCGGCGGGATCGACAAGATCGACAAGTTCGTCGAACTCATGGGCGAAGTCGGCCTGATCGAAGTCGCCCGCACCGGTATCGTCGCGATCGCCCGCGGCAAAGAGCCGGCCTGAATTTACCTGTCATCCTGACGAACGTCAGGACCCAGAACCACGAACGGCGCCGCCTGGAACCCTGGGTTCCGGCGTTCGCCGGAATGACGAAAGAAGGAAGAATATAATGCGTGTCTATTACGATCGCGACGCCGACCTGAACCTGATCACCGACAAGAAGATCGCGATCGTCGGTTACGGCTCGCAGGGCCATGCGCACGCGCAGAACCTGCGCGATTCGGGCGTCAAGGACGTCGCGATCGCGCTGCGCGAGGGCTCGCCGACCGCCAAGAAGGCGATCGAGGCGGGCTTCGCGGTCAAGTCGAACGCCGAGGCGGCGGCCTGGGCCGACATCGTCATGATCCTCGCACCCGACGAGCATCAGGCCGCGATCTACGCGACCGATCTGCACGACAACCTCAAGCAGGGTGCGACGATCGCGTTCGCACACGGCCTGAACGTCCATTTCGGCCTGATCGAGCCGCGCGCCGATCTCGACGTCATCATGATCGCGCCCAAGGGCCCCGGCCACACCGTGCGCAGCGAATATGTCCGCGGCGGCGGCGTCCCCTGCCTGATCGCGATCGACCAGGACAAGTCGGGCAACGCGCACGACATCGCGCTCGCCTATGCCTCGGGCGTCGGCGGCGGTCGCTCGGGCATCATCGAGACCAATTTCCGCGAGGAATGCGAGACCGATCTGTTCGGCGAGCAGGCCGTGCTCTGCGGCGGCATCACCCACCTGATCCAGGCCGGGTTCGAGACGCTGACCGAAGCCGGCTACGCCCCCGAAATGGCCTATTTCGAGTGCCTGCACGAGACCAAGCTGATCGTCGACCTGCTCTATGAGGGCGGCATCGCCAACATGCGCTATTCGATCTCGAACACCGCCGAATATGGCGACATCACCACGGGTCCGCGGATCATCACGTCCGAGACCAAGGCCGAGATGAAGCGCGTGCTGGCCGACATCCAGTCGGGGCGCTTCGTAAAGAACTTCATCCTCGACAACCGTGCGGGGCAGCCCGAGCTGAAGGCGGCGCGCAAGCAGGCGCTGGCGCATCCGATCGAGAAAATCGGCAGCGAGCTGCGCGGCATGATGCCGTGGATCGGGAAGAACGCGCTGGTGGATAAGGCGAAGAACTAAGGCCGGTATTCGCCGCCTTCCCTACGCTCGTTCGTGCTGAGCGACGTCGAAGCACCCCGCTTGGGGCAGGCCCTTCGACTGCGCTCAGGGCGAACGGGGGGGGTATTTGGCCACCGATAAGGGGCCGCTGCCCCCCAATCCGTCCCCTACCGCTCCACCCCGGCGAAGGCCGGGGCCCAGTTGGAAAGGCCGGAGTAACGAAGCGCCGTCTTCCGTTACCACCGTCCCCCAACTGGGCCCCGGCCTTCGCCGGGGTGGTGGCGTTTTTGGGGGGTAACCGCTCTCCTTCCCCCCCCTCCGACCCAAATCCGAAACACAGCGTTGGCATAACGTCATTTGACGCGCTCCCTCCGCTCGGCCAGCATCGCGCGTTCAACAGGAGACCCCGCATGCGCCTAGCCCTAGCCACCATCCTCGCCCTCACCGCCGCTCCCGTATTGGCGCAGACCGCCGCCGTCCCCGGCGCCCCCGTCAAGGCGCGCGTCGCCGCCGGCACCTATGCCGTCGACGCCAACCACACCCAGGTGACGTGGCAGCTCAACCATATGGGCTTCTCGATGCTTGAGGGGCAGCTCGGCGCGTCGGGTGGCAGCATCACGATCGATCCGGCCAAGCCGAACGCGACCAAGGTCGAGGTCAATTTCGCGATCGACCAGCTGTCGGTCACGTCCGCGCCGTTCGCGGGCCATCTGAAGTCGAAGGACTTTTTCGACGCCGCGACCTACCCGACTGCCAAGTTCGTCTCGACCAAGGTCGTCGCGACCGGTGACAAGGCGACCATCACCGGTGATCTTACACTCAAGGGCGTCACCAAGCCGGTCGTGCTGCAGGCGACGTTCGTCGGTGCGGGCGCGAACCCGATGAACAAGAAGCTGAACTTCGGCTTCCGCGCGACGACCTCGATCAAGCGCAGCGATTTCAACATCGGCGCCTATGCCCCCGTCGTGTCGGACAAGGTCGACCTGACGATCAACGCGGCATTCGCTGCGCAATAATACGTACGCCGACCCTATCGCGCTGGACATTTACCGTGTCCGCGCGATAGGGAGGACGCAATGTCTCACGGTCGCCTTCTGCTGCTTCGACTTACGCGCCCTTAGGCGCGCCGATCGTTTGCGTGGTGGCCAGCCCCCGCGCCTCGCGCCTAAGGGCTGACCCGAACGCTCCCGATCACGAGAGACACGAGCCATGCTGCGCGACCCATCGACCAAATACCGACCCTTCCCGCAAATCGACCTGCCCGACCGCCAATGGCCGTCCAAGACGATCGTCACGCCGCCACGCTGGCTGTCGACCGATCTTCGCGACGGCAATCAGGCGCTGATCGACCCGATGGATGCCGAGAAGAAGACGCGCTTCTTCGACCTGCTCTGCAAGGTCGGCTTGAAGGAGATCGAGGTCGGCTTCCCGAGCGCGGGCGCGACCGAGTTCGATTTCATCTCAGGCCTCGTGAAGACCGGCCGCATCCCCGACGACGTGTCGATCCAGGTGCTGACGCAGTCGCGCCGCGACCTGATCGAGACGAGCTTTGCCAGCCTCGTCGGTGCGAAGACCGCGATCGTCCACCTCTACAATGCCGTATCGCCCGCATGGCGCAAGATCGTGTTCGGGATGGACCGCGCACAGGTGAAGCAGATCGCGATCGACGGCGCCAAGGTGCTGCGCGACGAGGCCGCCAAGCAACCGAACGTCCGCTGGCAGTTCGAATATTCCCCTGAGACCTTCTCGACCGCCGAACTCGAGTTCAGCCTCGAGGTCTGCGAGGCGGTGATGGACGTCCTGATGCCGACGCCCGAAAACCCGATCATCTTCAACCTGCCCGCCACCGTCGAATGCGCGACGCCGAACATCTATGCCGACCAGATCGAGTGGTTCGGCCGCCATATCCGCAACCGTGACTCGGTGGCGATCAGCCTGCACACGCATAACGACCGCGGCACCGGCGTCGCCGCCGCCGAACTCGGCATGATGGCGGGTGCGGACCGCGTCGAGGGCTGTCTGCTCGGCAATGGCGAGCGCACCGGCAATTGCGATCTCGTGACCGTCGCGCTCAACATGTACACGCAAGGGGTGGATCCGAAGCTCGACCTGTCGGACATCGACGCGGTCGTGAACACGGTCAACTACTGCACCAACATCCCCGTCCATCCGCGCACGCCCTACGCGGGCGACCTCGTTTTCACGGCATTTTCTGGCAGCCACCAGGACGCGATCAAGAAGGGGTTCGCCGCGCAGGAAGCGAAGAACGACACATTGTGGGAGGTCCCCTATCTCCCGATCGACCCCGCCGATCTGGGCCGCAGCTACGAGGCGGTGATCCGCGTCAATTCGCAGTCGGGCAAGGGCGGCGTCGCCTGGGTGATCGAGCAGGACAAGGGGCTGAAGCTGCCCAAGCGTCTCCAGGCCGATTTCAGCCGTCATGTGCAGGCCTATGCCGACGAGACGAGCCGCGAGCTGAATGCGGCGGATATCTGGCAGCTGTTCGAACGGACCTATTTGCCGCACGCCGACGACCGCGTGGAGCTGCGCGACTATGAGGAAAGCGGCACCGCAGGGCAGCGCGTCTTCATCGGTCGCGTCGCGATCGATGGCGAGGAACGGTCGATCTCGGGGCGCGGCAACGGGCTGATCTCGGGCGTGATCGCGGCGATCGCGGAGTCGACCGGCCCGACGCTCGACGTGGTCGATTATAACGAGCACGCGATCGGCCATGGTGCGGATGCGCAGGCGGCGGCCTATGTCGAATGCCGGACCGCGGCGGGCAAGACGGTGTTCGGCGTCGGCATGGACACCGACATCGCCACCGCCTCGGTCCGCGCCGTCCTCAGCGCCGCCAACCGCGCCTGACACCCGGAAGGGCGGCCACCGGTCAAGCCGGTGGCCGTTCTATCAGGCGAGCTTCGCCAGCAGCGTCTGTGCCGCCTTTTCCGACGAGGCGGGGTTCTGCCCGGTGATCAGCAAGCCGTCCTCGACGACATGCACGCCCCAGTCGGCAGTCTTCGAGTACTTGCCACCCTGCTGCGCGAGCATGTCCTCGACGAGGAACGGCACGATATCGCTGAGCCCGACCGCCGCCTCTTCGCTGTTGGTGAAGCCGGTGACCGTCTTCCCCTTCACCAGCGGCGAGCCATCGGCCGCCTTCACGTCGCGCAGCACGCCGGGCGCATGACAGACCAGCGCGACGGGCTTGCCCGCGCCGATGGTCGTCTCGATCAGCGCGATCGACGCCGGGTCGTTGGCCAGATCCCACAACGGGCCGTGTCCGCCCGGATAGAACACCGCGTCGAAATCGGCGATCTTCATCTCGGACAATTTCCGCGTGTCGGCGAGCGCTGCGCTGGCCTCCGCGTCCCCCTCGAACCGGCGCGTCGCATCGGTCTGCGCGTCGGGCTTCGCGCTGCTCGGATCGAGCGGCGGCTGGCCACCGGCCGGCGAGGCGAGCGTGATGGACGCGCCGGCATCCTTGAACACATAATAGGGTGCGGCAAGCTCTTCGAGCCAGAAGCCGGTCCTGCGGCCGGTATCGCCGAGATCGGCATGCGAGGTAAGGACGACGAGAATGTTCACCATAAGTCTCCGAATGAGGGGGTTATGGGCAGGGAACGAGCCGGCGCCGGGATCGGCGCCGCTCATGGGCACCAAATGCGCCCGGTCGTGGGACTATTGCCTCCACTAGATCGCACGCTCCCGCACGATCCGGCACCCGATCGCGGCATCGGGGTAGATGTCGGTCTTCATCGTCTCGACCTCGACCCGCCTCACCCGCGCGTCACCCAGGCACAGCGCCGCAATCGCCTCGCACAGCGTCTCCTGCAAGGCGAACGGACGCTCCGCCGCCATCGCCAGGATCCCGGCGCGGACGAAGTCGTAATCGAGCACCTCGCCGATCGCGTCCTCGCCAAGCGGCCCCGGATATACGACCGTCATCTCGACCGAGACGACCACGCGCTGCGGCGCCACCTCGTGCGGATAAATGCCCAGCCGCATCATCACCTCGAGCCCGTCGAGGATCGTCGTGAACTCAGCCATTGCGCTCCCCATGATGCCGGTCGAACATCACATCGCCGTCGCGCGCCAGAAACCGCTGCCCGCAATCGACGAACAGGTTCTGCCCGGTCACGCCCTTCGCACCCAGCAACCACGCGACTGCATCGGCGACCGCCTTCGCCCCGACCGGGCGCTGGAGCAGGTTGTCGCTCGCCACTGCCTCGAATTCCGCGGCGGTCTGGTCACCGCTCGGCAGCGTCAGCCCTGGCGAGACCGCGTTGACGCTGATCCGGGGGCCCAGCGCCTGCGCCAGCATCACCGTCGCCCCCTCCAGCGCGATCTTGCCGCAGCTATAGGAGAAGAAATCGGGGTTCAGGTTGACGACCTTCTGGTCGAGCAGATTGACGATCGCGCCGTCACGGACATCCTCCTGCGACGCCAGCGCCGAGGCGAGCAGCACCGGCGCGCCGCAGTTGATCGCAGCGAGCTCGGCGAATAGCGCAGGATCGACCGCGGGCGGTCGATCGAACGCGAACTTCGATGCGCAATTGACCAGCCCGTCGATCGGACCGCCGATCGCGCCCCGCGCCGCCGCGAACAGATCGCCGACCCCGTGCAGATCGCTCAGATCACCCTCGACCGCCGCCGCGCGGCCGCCGGTCGCGACGATCTCGTCGACCAGCGCCGCGGCCTCCTTGGGCGAGTGCCCCTGATGCACGACCACCGCATGCCCGTCCGCCGCCAGCCGCCGGACGATCGCGGCGCCCAAGCGCTTCGCCCCGCCGGTGACCAGGACGGTTCGGATCATGCGCGCGCGCCCATCAGCGACAGCACCTCCTTGCGGCTGCGCTCATCCTCGCGGAACACGCCCATCATCCGGCTAGTGACCATCGTCACCCCCGGCGTCCGCACGCCGCGCGCGGCCATGCAGGCATGCGTCGCCTCGATCACGACCGCGACGCCCTGCGGCTTCAGCTGCTCCCAGATGCAGTCGGCCACCTCCGCGGTCAGCCGCTCCTGCACCTGCAACCGGCGGGCAAAGCCGTGCAGCACGCGCGCCAGCTTCGAGATGCCGACGACATGGTTGCGCGGCAGATAGGCGATGTGCGCCTTGCCGATGATCGGCGCCATGTGATGCTCGCAGTGCGACTGGAACGGGATATCCTTCAACAGGACGATCTCGTCATATCCGCCGACCTCCTCGAACACGCGTTCGAGATGCCGTGCCGGATCATCGCCATAGCCCGCGCAATATTCCTTCCACGCGCGCGCGACCCGGCGCGGGGTGTCGACCAGCCCTTCGCGCGTCGGATCGTCGCCGGTCCAGCGGATCAGCGTCCGGATCGCCGCCTCGACCTCCTGCGGAACGATCAGCTTGCCATCCGGGCCGACGGCCGGCTCGGCATCGGCAAAAGGCGTTTCGGCGATCATCACAGCGCTCCATCATTCCGCCAGGCCGGCGTGCAAGGTCCTCGGTACGAAAGCCCGACCGAGGTATCATAATATCGACAATATCGCAGCGGACTCCCGCCCGCCGCGCGCCATGCGGCCGTCCGCGGCCCGAACACAAGGGCCACATCATATCGCTTGCGTTACGGCGTGTCAGGCGCGCCGCAGCCGTTCCGCATGCCAGACGACATGATCCGGCATGAAGGTCGATATGAAATTATAGCTATGGTCGTACCCCGGCTGCATCCGCAACGTCAGGTCGATCCCCGCCGCCGCGCATGCCTCCGCCAACAGCGCCGGCTTCAGCTGTTCGTCGAGGAAGCCGTCGGCCTTCCCCTGATCGACGAGGATGTCGGCGACCCGCGCGCCATCGGCGATCAGCGCACAGGCGTCGTACGCACGCCAGTCGGCACGGTCCGGCCCCAGATACCCCGTCAGCGCCTTCTCACCCCAGGGGCAGTGCAGCGGCGCGACGATCGGCGCGAAGGCCGACACGCTGCGGAACCGGTCGGGATTGCGCAGCGCGATCGTCAGCGCGCCATGCCCGCCCATCGAGTGCCCGGTGACCCCCTGCCGCGTCATGTCCGCCATCGGAAACTCCGCGGCGATCAGCGCGGGGAGTTCGTCCTCGACATAGCGCTTCATGTTGAAGTTCGCGGCCCAGGGCTGCTCGGTCGCATCGACGTAGAAGCCCGCGCCTTGGCCGAAATCATAGGCGTCGTCGTCGGGAACCCCCTCTCCGCGCGGACTCGTGTCGGGGGCGATCAGGATCACGCCGTGCTCTGCGCAGGCGCGGCGATACTCGCCCTTGTCCATGACATTGGCATGCGTGCAGGTCAGTCCCGACAGGAACCACAGCACCGGCAAGCGCGCGTCCGGCGCGTGCGGCGGGACATAGACCGCAAAGGTCATGTCGGTGCCGGTCGCGGTCGACGCGTGGCGGTACACGCCCTGCGTGCCGCCAAACGCCGTGCTGGTCGATAGCGTCTCCATCATGCGATCCGGTGAGCGGCGCAGAGCTTGTTGCCCGACGGGTCGCGCAGATACGCCAGATACAGGGTGCGACCCGCGGTGCCGTGCCGCACGCCGGGCGGATCCTCGCAGGCGGTGCCGCCATACGCGAGCCCCGCGGCATGCCAGGCGTCGGCCGCCTCGGGCGAGGCCGCAACGAACCCCATCGTGCTGCCATTGCCGTGGCTGGCCGGCTGCCCGTCGAGCGGCTTGGTCAGCAGGAAGCGGCCGCCAGCGTGCGCATAGACGAGCCGGCCCCACTCATCGACGACGCCCTCGGGCACGCCAAGGGCACCCAGGCTCGCGTCGTAAAACGCTTTCGATGCCGCGATATCGTCGGCGCCGAGCATGACATGGCTAAACATGGCGTATTCCTCAGTAGATCACGACGGAGCGGATGCTCTCGCCGGCGTGCATCAGGTCGAACCCCTTGTTGATCTCGTCGAGCGACAGGCGGTGCGTGATCATCGGGTCGATCTCGATCTTGCCGTCCATATACCAGTCGACGATCTTGGGCGTGTCCGTACGTCCACGCGCACCGCCGAACGCGGTCCCGCGCCAGTTGCGCCCGGTGACGAGCTGGAACGGCCGCGTGCTGATCTCCTTGCCCGCCTCGGCCACGCCGATCACGATCGACGTGCCCCAGCCGCGATGGCAGGCCTCGAGCGCCTGGCGCATGACGGTCGTGTTGCCGGTCGCGTCGAACGTATAATCCGCGCCGCCGTCGGTCAAAGCGACGATATGCTGCACGATGTCGCCCACATCTTTCGGGTTGGCGAAATGCGTCATGCCGAAGTGGCGACCCCATTCCTCGCGGTCGGGATTGATGTCGACGCCGACGATCATCCCTGCGCCCGCCAGTCGCGCGCCCTGGATCACGTTCAGCCCGATCCCGCCGAGCCCGAACACCACGACCGTATCGCCGGGCTGCACCTTCGCGGTGTGGACGACCGCGCCGACGCCCGTCGTCACGCCGCAACCGACATAGCAGGAGGTGTCGAACGGCGCGTCGGGGCGGATCTTGGCCAGTGCGATTTCGGGCAGCACGGTGAAGTTCGAGAAGGTCGAGCAGCCCATGTAATGGAAGATTGGCTGGCCCTTGTAGCTGAACCGCGTCGTGCCGTCGGGCATCAGCCCTTTCCCTTGCGTCGCGCGGATCGCGGTGCACAGGTTGGTCTTCTGGCTCAGGCACGACTTACACTGGCGGCATTCGGGGGTGTAGAGCGGGATGACGTGATCGCCGACCGCGACGCTGGTCACGCCCGCGCCGATCTCGCGGACGATGCCCGCCCCTTCATGCCCCAGCACGCTCGGGAAAAGGCCTTCCGAATCAAGTCCGTCGAGCGTGTAGGCATCGGTGTGACAGATGCCCGTGGCCATGATTTCGACCAGAACTTCGCCGGATTTGGGTCCCTCGAGGTCGAGCTCGACGATCTCGAGCGGTTTTTTCGCCTCGAAGGCTACGGCGGCGCGGGTCTTCATGCATGGGTCTCCTTGGTGGCGCATCAGATGAACCGCAGCCCCTGGGTCTGCAACCGCGGATCATGCAACAAAACCCGCACCTCTGCGCTTGATCGTTGAATATCAAGGAGATGGTGTGATGAAGGATCCGAAAAAGGACGACGAGGTCACCTGGAAATCCCCCGGCGGCACCGCGCACGGCACGGTCGAAAAGAAGCAGACCAGCGACACGACGATCAAGGGCCACACCGTCCGCGCGTCCAAGGACGAGCCGCAATTCATCGTAAAGAGTGACAATGGCGGCAAGGCAGCGCACAAGGCGGGCGCGCTCAACAAGGCGTGACCACGCGTGCAGTGCCTAACGCACGCATGCGAACAGGAAGGAATGCTTATGGCTACAGCTCCCAAGACCGGCGGCATCCACGCCCCCGTCCAGCCCTCTCCCGAGCTCGGCGAGATCGTCGGTAACGACAAGCTCCCGCGCAGCGAAGTGATCAGCAAGGTCTGGGTCTATATCAAGGCCCACAATCTGCAGAACCCTGAGAACAAGCGCGAGATCCTCGCCGACGAGAAGCTGAAGAAGGTCTTCGGCCGTGACAAGTGCACCATGTTCGAGATGAACAAGTACATCTCGCAGCACGTCAAGGCCTAAGCCTGACCGGGACGCCAGGCGACGTTGCCACCTCCGCGGAGGGGTCAACGTCGCCTGATTGCTCCCCAACGCTGCGACCGGGCCGCGCTAGACGGCACCCCCATGTCGCCAGCCAATCTACATCCCTGACGCGTGTCGCGATGCCCGCAGGCGGCGGATCGCTTGATAATGTCGGTGGTGGTGGTGACCCCGAGTGGATTTGAACCACTGGCCCCCAGATTAGGAATCTGGTGCTCTATCCGGCTGAGCTACGGGGCCACGCACGCGACGTCCATACTAGCCCCATTCCCGTCGGTCCAGACTGCGCGCGTCCGTCGACGCAAGCGATTATGACGGCCAGACCCTGATCTGCGCGGCTGAAAGGCGGGCGAAAGCCGAACCGCGGACCTGCGCCCTGCCAAAACGGGCTAGGCCGCCGAAAAGGCGCATCATCCAAACCACCTATGCAACTGTTAACAAACGCATTACAGTTTTGTGACGGAGGCAAATGGGGCCGTGATGAAAACGATGATCGCCACGGCTGCAAGACCCATGCTGATCGGCCTGGGAGTCATTCTGGCGATCGACCTTGTCGTACTCGGGATGTTCCTGCGCTGGGCCTATGTCGAGCACGCGAATGTGACGGAGAGCATGCTCTATGGTCAGCTGCTCTACTCGTCCGTCGACGGATCGTTGATGGAGATCTGGGGATATCTCAAGGAACTGACGATCATCGGCCTCGCGCGCTATGCGTTCCTTCACGCGAAGGAGCTCTTCTACGCTGCCTACGCGTTCTTGTTCGTGGTCGTGCTCGCCGACGACTCGCTGCGGCTTCACGAGCATATCGGCGCGGTGCTGTCGCAGTACGCCGTGATCGGACGTCATGGCGAAATTCTTGCGCAGGCAGTCTTGAGCGGCATTCCTCTGGCGCTGACCCTGTTGGGCGTCGCCAGGCTTGCCCGCGATCGCATGGCCCCCGCTCTCATGCTGCTCTTCGGTTTCTGCGTCACCGCGTTCTTCGCCGTGGTCGTCGACAAGCTCCATGAGATGCTGATCGGCGCCGCGCATTTCCAGACGATCAGCACGCTCGTAGAAGATGGCGGCGAACTGATAAGTCTGACGCTCATCCTCGCCATATGGGGCATTTTTGGCCGTATGATCGTGCCGCACGTGACAAGGGGCATGATGCCGCACGATGCGCTTGAGGTTGCTTAGCGACAACTGAGCCACTCCACGTCGCTGACACGGAAGCACGGCGACGTGTCGCCAATCGCGCGATCATCCACGACGTGGCATGGATTTGACCTGTCCCGTCTTGACCTTGGTTAGCTGCCTGCGGTGTCTTGCAATTCGAGCGGACGTCCGCTTAAGGCCCGTAAAGTACGCATTTGGCGGCTCAATCCAGGACTTCGAAGATGCCAAATAGCGTTTCGCCGACGAGCGCAGTTCCGATGAATACGCCTGAGATCTGCGTCGTGATCCCGGCTTATCGTGCGGCTCAGTTCATCGGCAAGGCGATCGACTCTGCCCTGTCCCAGACCGACGTCGCGCTCGAAGTGATCGTCGTCGACGATCATTGTCCCGATGGCACGCACGCAGCCGTGACGGCGCGCTATGGTCATGTCGCAAACCTCTCGGTGATCCGGCTCGACCGGAACGGCGGACCATCGGCGGCGCGCAATGCGGGATTTGCGGCGGCTCGGGCGCCCTTGATCGCCGTGCTCGATGCCGATGACGCCTTCGAACCCGGCCGGTTGCGGCACCTCCTCGACGTCGCCGATGCGTTTGCCGCCGATATGGTTGCGGACAACGTGCGATTTCTGGACGAGGCCCAGGCGGCGTTGAGCCCACCGCAAATCCAGGCGATCCGGTCCGCCACCGAGATTGACCGTTATGCCTTCGTTGCGGCGGCCCGGCCGTTCAACCAGGACATGGACTATGGTTTGCTCAAACCGGTGTTCCGCCGTCAGTTTCTCGAAGACCATGCCATTCGCTATGATCCGGCCATCCGCCATGGTGAAGACTTCAAGATGTATTTCGATGCCATGCTGTGCGGGGCAAAGTTCGTCATTACCCCGCAACCCGGCTATGTCTGGACGCTGCGCACATCGGGCAAAAGCCAGACGACCGTCGATTATACGGCGCAGATTGCGATGAGCGCATCGCTGGCGAAACGCTCCGACGTTGCCGGTGACGGCAAGCTGGTCGCACTATTGCACGATCGCAGGCAGGCGCTTGGACGGCTCGAGACCTTGAACGGATTTCGCCACGCGGTGCAGTCGGGCAAGCGCGGCCAGGCAATCCGCCTGTTCCTGGGACATCCCTTCATCGTGCGGCAATATGCCGGGCGCGCGATCAGGAAGGTCGCACGACTGATCCGCTAGCGCCGCCGCGCATCGTGTGCCAGCACGACCCCCGCCTTATACGTTGCAACGACAGTGATAGAGTGAGCCCGAGGTGTTGCGTATGCGCAAGTCACTTGGATGGATGGGCGGTTCTCAGCAATATATTCCATACTCCAGCTGGTTAACTTTGTCCGGCACGATCGCCACCGTGGCCTTCGCGGTCGCGGGCCAGAGCTATATGAGCTTTGCCTATGGGCAGATCATCGCCGCCTTGATCAGCACCGCGATGGCGATCGGCCTCGCGCCGCATCATGCCAGGGTCAGGGTCGGGTTCGACAACTGGCGCGACGTGCATCGGTTCAGCATCAACGTGCTCGCCACGCTGGGCATTTCCCGGGTCTTTTCGCGGTTGCAGGATATGGCGCTCGGCCGCTTGCTGGGGTTGGCCGCGCTCGGCTTATATTCCAGGTCCGGCAACATTTTCAGCATGTTGTGGGACAGCGTGTTCCTGGTGATCTGCCGCATCATGTTCGTCGATTTTGCCGCGGGGATCCGCGCCGGCTTGCCGATCGGGCCGCGCTATCAGAACGCGCTGGCCCTGTTCACCGCGCTGATGTGGCCGACTTTCCTGGGGCTTGGCGTGCTGTCGGGGCCGTTCGTGCTGCTCATCTATGGCGCGAAATGGGTTTCGATCGCGATGTGCCTGTCGATCCTGTGCGTCGTCGGCGTATTCAACACCGCCATCGCGATGGCGTGGGATCTGTTCATCATCGCCGACGAAACCGGCCGTCAGGCACGCTTCGAGTTCGTGCGCAGCATCGTCGGCTTCGTCGTATTCTCGGCAGCCTGCTTCATCAGCATCGAGGCCGCCGCGATGGCGAAGGTCATCGATGCGATTTTTGCCTGCGTGCTCTACATGCCGCATATTCGCCGGATCACGGACAGCCAGTACCGCGACATGTTCGCCATCTATCTGCGTAGCGGGATCGCCACCAGCGTCGCGATCGCGCCGGCGATCATCGTCATGGCCTGGCATGGCTGGGCCGCAACGACGCCGCTGGTCCCGATCGTCCTCGCTGTCGGCATCGGCATCGCCCTGTGGGGCATCGCGCTGCGGCTGCTGAAGCACCCGTTGTTCTTCGAGATCAAGTCGGCGCTGACACCAGTGCTCGCGCGCGTTACGGGGTAAGGCGGGGCGACCTCATCTTTAGTTGATCGTATCGGGTGGCGTGACCGGCAGCGGCAGCGGCAGCACGGCGACACCGTCCTCGACCAGCGCCCTGGCCTCGGCGAGGCTGGCCTGGCCGTGGATCGGTGTGGGGGCCTCGTCCCCCAGGGCATCGCGCGCGCGATCCGCGAAGGCGCCGCCGACCCAGCGCGATGACGCGAGCAGTTCCGCCTGTTTCGATGCCAGCATCGTCATCATCGCCTTCATCCGCGCAGGCGTCGGCCCCTCGGGCACGCGGTTGCCCTTGCCCGAGACGGCCGGCGCCATCACCGCCTTCGCCACCTCTGCATCGCCGCATAGCGGGCACTCAACCTGGCGGGCGGCGCGCTGTGCCTCGTAGGCCGCGCTCGAGCCGAACCATGCCTCGAACACCTGCCCGGTGCCGCATTTCAGGTCAAAGACGATCACCGGATCACGGCCACGCCGGGAATCGGACGCCGATGCTCGAGCGCGGGGATCCTCGCGCGGACGTCCGCCACGCTGTCCGGACTGATCTCGGCATAGCCGAGACCCGCCGCCTCACCCATGTCGAGCACGACCGTGCCCCAGGGATCGATGACCAGCGAATGGCCATAGGTCGCGCGACCATCGGCGTGGACGCCGGTCTGCGCCGCGGCGACGACGTAGGAGGCCGATTCGATCGCCCGGGCGCGGAGCAGGACATGCCAATGCGCCGCCCCCGTCGGCCTGGTGAACGCCGCCGGAACCGAAAGGACCGTCGCACCGGCATCGCTCAACGCGCGGTACAGATCGGGAAATCGCAGGTCATAACAGATCGATGCGCCCAGCATGCCGATCGGGGTCTGCGTGACGATCGCTGCATCCCCCGCGGCATAGGCCGCGGATTCCCGCCAGCTTTCTCCCGTCGGCAGATCGACATCGAAGAGATGGAGCTTGTCGTAGCGCGCGCGGATCGTGCCGGACGGATCGATCACGAACCCGCGATTGGCAAATCGCCCGTCTGCCCGGCGAACGGCGAGCGAGCCGAGATGCACCCAGATCCCCGCCTCGGCCGCGGCCGCGCAGACCCGCGCGAGCACCGGGTCGTCGGCCTCGGCCACGATCGAGGCGGCGGCCCGCGCGCGATCGCGATCGATCAGACCCGACATTTCCGGGGTAAACAGCATCACCGCGCCCTGCCCTGCCGCCGACCGGATCGCAGCTACCAGCGTGGCGGCATTCACCGCTGGATCGATCCCGCTGGTCATCTGCAGAAGCGCGATGCGGGGCATCAGGCCAGGAGCGGGTCGAGCCCACCCCGGGCATCGAGCGCGGCAAGGTCGTCCGACCCGCCGATATGCTTCCCGTCGATGAACACCTGCGGCATGGTCATGCGACCACCCGAGCGCTCGACCATCTCCTTCTTCTTCGGCCCGCCCATCGTCACGTCGAACGTTTCCGGTTCGACGCCCTTGGCGGCAAGGAGCTTCATCGCCCGCGTGCAATAGGGGCAGAATTGTTTGATGTAGATTTCAACTTTAGCCATTATTTTCAGGTGTGGTCTGACCGCGCGCTTGTCAATAATTGGTGTCGTCCAGAACACGCGTCCAGCACAGGATCGTCACCGATTCCGCCCCCGCCGCGAGCAGCGCGCCGGTGCACGCCGCGCTCGTCGCCCCGCTCGCATAGATGTCGTCGATCAGCACGACCGCCCTGCCGCGCAGCCGGTCGCGCCCGCCCGCCGCGACGGCGAAGGCGCCCGCCACCGCCTTGCCGCGCTGACGCCTGCCGAGCCCGCGCAGCACGGTCGTTTGCCGCGTCCGGACGAGGACATTCAGGTCGGCGGGCACGGCCGACAGGTTCGCGAGTGTCGTCGCGATGAGCGCCGCCTGGTTAAACCCGCGCGACCACAGCCGCCAGCGGTGCAGCGGCACGGGCACGATCAGCGCCGCCTGCTCGGGCATGAGCCGGTGCATGGCGCGCGCCATCGTCGCGGCGAACGCGGTTCGGCCACCATATTTCAACCGCAGCGCCAGTCCACGTGCCACCGGTCCATAGGCGACCGCGGCGCGGACGCCCGCGTGACGCGGCGGCTGGGTGAGGCACGCGGCGCACAATGCGCCGTCGCCGCGATCATGCGCGAAGGGCCGGTTGCACGCGGCACACCAGGGCGGACCGAGAAAGTGCAGGCCGTTCCAGCAGCTTGCGCAGAACCGATGGTCCGCCGCCACCGGACTGCCGCAGCCGGGGCAGCGCGGCGGCAGCGCCAGCCGGATCACCGCGCCAATCGGATCGAGCAACCGCATCCGCCCTTGTCGTCAAAGCATGCAGACGGCACAAGCGCGGCGTGCAGATCCCAGACCCCAGCCAAGGCAGCGCCCCGGAAATCTTCGACCGGGTCGCCCGCCGCCAGCGTCGCGACCGCGCGCGCGCTGCCTATGCCGACGCGGATTTCGTGCGCGCGACGATGCTCGACGGGATCGCCGAGCGGCTCGATGCGGTGACGCGGGACTTTGCCGACATTCTCGATCTCGGATGTTTCGACGGCGCGTTCGCCGCGCCCCCGGGCGCGCGGGTCGTACGCTGCGATGCGGGCCACGGCTTTGCCGCGCACGCGGGCGGGGTTCAGGCCGACGAGGACCGGCTGCCCTTTGCCGACGCATCGTTCGACCTCGTCGTCAGTGCGGGCGTGCTCGACCAGGTCAACGACCTGCCCGGCGCGCTGTCGCTGATCCGCCGCGTGCTGCGCCCGGATGGACTGTTCCTCGGCGCGTTCGTCGGGGCCGGGAGCCTGCCGGCACTCCGCCAGGCGTTGCGGGTGGCGGAGGCGGAGCGACCCGCCGCGCGGCTGCATCCGCAGATCGACGTCCGCTCGGCGGGCGATCTGCTGATGCGCGCGGGCTTCGCGCTGCCGGTGGCGGACATCGAGACGCTGAACGTCGGCTACCGCGATGTCGGGCGCCTGCTCGGCGATCTTCGCGGGATGGCGGCGACGAACGTGCTCGCGGGGCGCAGCGCGCTCGGCCGGCAGGCGCTGGCGGGGCTCGCACAGGCCTTTGCCGAGCTCGCCGACGCGGACGGGCGGACCGCCGAACGGTTCGAGATCATCTTCCTCACCGGCTGGTCGCCCGCCCCGTCACAGCCCAAGCCGGCGCGACGCGGCAGCGGCACCGCCTCGCTCAGCGATGCGCTCCGGACCCGGCCCCGCGACCCGGCCTGAGCCTAACGGGCGGGGTCGGCCGCTCGGCGACCCGGACCAAACGGGATGCGCAGCGTGATTACCGCCCCGGATCCAGTCGCCCCCGGCAGCGTGCTCTGGACTGCATGGACATTGCCCGTCCCGCCGCCCGGCAGCCGGAACGTCATCGGTGCATCGGGTGAACTGACGGGCGGCGTGGGAAGCCGTGCAAGACGCTGGTCGGTCGGCCGGCCACAGACGACGATCTCGCCACCGGGCGGCGTCACGGGACAGGGGGTCGCCGTCCGGGCGACCGGGGGGCGAAGTTCGCGCGGCAGTGGAGGGCCAGCGACGGCCTGCAGTCCGATCAGCACCGCAATCATCTAGAACCTCCGTGCGACCCCCGCATATAGCCGCGCGTCGGGGGTATCATGGGTCAAGCCCGCCGCCCCGAAAATGTCAAACTGAAGATCGTCGCGGACCATCCAGGCGAGCGACAGTGCAGCCAGTGCCTGGGTGCTGCGGCCGGTCGGATCATCGTCACGCAGCGCCTGCAGTTCGGCATTCAGCGTCACCGCCTTGTCGAGCGTGAAGGCGAGGCCGACCGCGCTGCTATAGGCCAGGTGCCGGCCATGCCCGTCATCGTCGACTGCGGCATCGACTTCGGGTGTCAGGTCGAGCGACACCGTATCGGACATTTCGAATGTCACCGGCAGCAGCAACCCGCTGCCCCAGTCGCCATCGCCGACCGGCGACCGGCCGACGGGCAGCGTCACGAACGGCAGGACGGCGATCGACAGGCCCTTGCCGTCGGGATGGCTCAGGCTGGCCTTCATGCTCAGTGACACGTCGCCGATGCGGTCTGCGACGTCGATCCCCGTTTCGTCCCGCGTCCGGTCATGGCCGAACGGCGTCCATCCCACCCGTGCCTCGACCGTGTCGCTGACCCCGACCCGGACCAGCGTATCTGCGATCAGGACACTGTCCTCGCGCGAGCCGGCCCCGTCGTCGCGCGTCCAGTCGGCAAGCGCGGTTTCGACCGAGACGCGGCCTTTTTCCATGGTGCAGGAGGGCGTATCGATTCCCGGGCGTTCAGGGCAATAGTCCCGCTCCTGCGCGCGAACCTGGGTCGAACAGGCCAGCAGCAGCGTCGCCAGCACACTCGCGGCAAGCCGTGTCGCAGGCCGCCCCGCCGGTGCGTTCATCGCAGGCGGACCCAGGTCGGGGCATGATCGCTCGCCTTCTCGCGGCCGCGATAGGCCTTGTCGACACCGGCATCGATCATCCGGTCGGCCGCCTGGGGGCTGAGCAGCAGATGATCGATGCGGAAGCCCGCGTCGCGCTGCCACGCGCCCGCCTGATAGTCCCAGAAGGTCCACACGCCTCCCTTGGGAAACTGCGTTCGAAGGGCATCGGTCCAGCCCTGCCCGAGCAGCGCGCGATAGGCGCTCCGGCTTTCGGGCTGCATCAACGCATCGTCCTGCATCCGCGACACCGAAAACGTGTCGTCGTCATTCGCGATCACGTTGTAATCGCCCGCGAGGATGGCAGGCACCTCCTCGGCCAGCAGCACGCGCGCGCGCGCCGCAAGCCGCGTCATCCAGCGCAGCTTATAGTCGAATTTCGGGCCGGGCTGCGGATTGCCGTTGGGCAGATACAGCGCGGCGATCGTCAGTCCGTCGACCTCTGCCTCGATATAGCGGCTGTGCTCGTCCTCGGGCTCGCCTTCGAGGCCGCGCTGCCGGAGTCTGGGGGTCTGGCCCTTGGCGAGGATCGCCACGCCGTTCCAGGCCTTTTGCCCATGCCAGACAACACCGTACCCCGCCGCCTCGATCTCCGCGGCCGGAAAGGTTTCGTCGCTGGTCTTGAGTTCCTGCAGACAGACGATGTCGGGCTGCTCTTCGGCAAGATATTCGAGCAGCCGCGGGAGACGAGCCTTGATCCCGTTGATGTTGTACGTGACGATCTTCACCGGGCGTCAGACCGAAAAGCTCGAGCCGCAACCGCAGCCCGAGGCTGCATTGGGGTTCTCCACGCGGAACGCCGCGCCGGCGAGCGACTCGACATAGTCGACAGCGCAACCCCGGACGAGGTCGATGCTGACGCTGTCGACGACCAGCCGGACGCCGTCGCGTTCGGCAACCACGTCATCCGCCTCGGCCGCATCGGCGAACCCGAACTTGTACTGGAAACCAGAACAGCCACCGCCATCGACCGAAAGGCGCAGGATCGCCGGCTTGCCCTGTCGGGCAGCAATGGCGGCGACGCGCGCCGCAGCGGAGGGGGTCAGGATGATGTCGGGAGCCAGGGTTACCATGGTCCCGAGATAGGCGGTCCCGCTATCCGCGGCAACCTCGCCCTGCCGCGGAGGACCGCGGACAGGGCTTGATAGAAAACCGTACGGCTCAGTCCTGCGCCGCAGGACCGTCGGTCGAGACCGGGATGGCACCGACCGAGCGATCCTGCGCGGCGAGAAGGTAGTCGGCGGTCGTGAGGAACGGAATGGGGTTCACGGCATGACCGTCGATCCGGACTTCATAATGAAGATGCGGGCCGGTCGAGCGACCGGTCGAGCCCATCAGCGCGATCAGCTGGCCGCGCGTCACGCGGGCATTGTCGCCGACGAGGATCTTCGAGAGATGGCCGTACCGGGTCGCGATGCCCTTGCCGTGATTGAGCTCGACGAGATTGCCATAGCCGCCCTGACGACCGGCATGCGAGACGATGCCGTCAGCCGTGGCGTAGATCGGCGTTCCGACCGGACCCGGAATGTCGACGCCGGCATGCATCGCAGCGGTTCCGCGGAACGGATCCGAACGTATGCCGAAATTGCTGGTGAACGACAGCAGATGAACCGGCTGGACCGAAGGGATCGCGATCACCCCCTGCTGCAGCGTGTCGAGCTTCTTCCAGGTCTGGAACAGCGTGCGGAACTGGGCGTCGGCGCGGACATCGGCCAGCGCCTCGGGGCTGTCGGCAGCGACCAGCGGTCCGCCCATGGCGGCCTGCTTGCTCGCCTGGGTGCGCTTGGCGGCAGCAGCGACGCGTTCGGGACGCAGGCCGAGCTTGCGCACGGTGTCCGTGGTGTCGGCATAACGCTGATCGAGAACCGTCTGCGCCGCGTCGGCGAGAACGCGCTGGCGGCCTTCGACCTTGACCAGCGGCTTGACGACATCGGCCGCCAGCGCGTCGGGCGCGGGGTCGATCGCCAGCGTCGCCAGCGCCATCGCCTTGGTGTCGCCCTTGCCGGTCAGGGCGGCGGTGATCAGCTGCTGGCGCTGTTCGACGCGCGCGGCGTGCGCTGCGGCGGTCTGGCGAATGGTCGCGACGCGCGCCTGCATCTGACCGATGCGGCGCTCCATCTGCGCGACCTGGAGTTCGGAATCGGGTGCGGCAACGACGCCGGTCGCGGCTGCGGCGCCATAGGCTGCCTGCGCGGCACCATAGCCGGAAAAGCCGAGCGTCACGGCGCTGAGTGCGGCCATTGCTGCCTGCTTGCGGCTGCCCAGGCGAACCCGGCGGACCGAGTGGCCGTCGTGAACCGTCAAGTCCCGCGCGGCGAAGAGCGTCTTGATACGAAAGGCTGCGCGGTTGGCTAAGGCTGCAGCGGAAACGGTGATATCGACCATTGGTCCCCGACAAAAAACAGGAGCCGGATCGCAAACGGGCCCGGCGCCAAGACTCTGTCCTGAACCGCAGCCCCTCCGCGTCCCAGACAAGTCAGGATGTGTGCCGATTTGACCCACTTCGGCAAGAGCCGCGCCGCTAACTTGGGGTGGACCGGGACGCGCGTGCGTTGAGCCGTTGAAACCAAATGGTACCGGTAAAAGGGAATCGCCCCGCCAGGCGACGCCGCGCCCTGCCCCGTGGAAGGGTCTTTATCGCGGGATCAGCGCCTTGGCGGCAGCAAGAACGGCTTCGGCATGGCCGGGGACCCGGACCTTGCGCCACGATGTCGCCAGTCGGCCGTCCGCGTCGAACAGGAAGGTCGCGCGCTCGATCCCCATATATTTGCGGCCGTACATCGCCTTCTCGACCCAAACCCCGAAGCCCTCGCAGACCGTGCCATCGACGTCGGTCGCCAGCGAGACGGTCAATCCGTGCTTGGTGCTGAACTTGGCATGTGCGGCGGGCGTGTCCTTGGACACGCCGAGCACGCCGACCCCGATCTCAGCGAAGGCCGACTCGAGCGCGGAAAAGTCCTGCGCCTCGCGCGTGCAGCCGGCGGTATCATCCTTGGGATAGAAATAGACGACCAGCGGCCGCGCCAGCGTCGTGAGCGCAACGGCCGTGCCATCGGGCATCGTCACCGCGACGTCCGGGATCATCGCACCGTCATCCATCCTGCTCTCCTGTCAGTTCGTGCCAGAACGCGGTCACCTGTTGCCGGACCTCGGCAAGGCCCGCAAGAACCGCAGGCCAGTCGTGCAGCCCGAGCGCGCGCGCGATCAACGCCTGGGTCGGCGGGCCGGGCGGCGCCGCGTCGGGCGCGACGAGCCGCAGCGTCACGAGCAGGCGGGTCAGCATATCATGCGCGGCGAGCATCGTCGCGGGCATCCGCGCTTCGGCAACGAGCTGCGCGATCGCACGCCCCAGATTGGCATCGAAGCCGCTGCGCTCGACGAGCTGGACGACATGCGTCGCGAATTCCAGATCGACCAGACCACCCGGCAGAAGCTTCGCGTCGAGCGGCCCCTTGGCGGGCTTGTGCGCGGCCATGTCGGCGCGCATCCGCGTCGCATCGCCGACCACGTCGCGCTCGGTCCGCGCACCGGTCAGGACATCGGCGATCACCGCGGACAGCGCCGCTCTGGCGGGTTCCGATCCGAAGACCGGCCGCGCCCTGGTCAGCGCCATATGCTCCCACGTCCAGGCCTCCTCATGCTGATAGCGTGCGAAGCTGTCGAGCGTCACGACCAGCGGCCCCTGCGCCCCCGATGGCCGCAGCCGCGTATCGATCTGATAGAGCGGCCCGGCCGCGGTCGCGACCGACAAGGCCGCGGTCACCCGCTGCGCCAGCCGGTTGTAGTAGAGCGTCGCGCCAAGCGGTTTGGCGCCATCTGACTCGGCGGTGAAATCGCCGGTAAACAGGTAGACGAGGTCGAGATCGGACGCATGCGTCAGCATCGCGCCGCCCATCCGGCCGAGCGCGAGGATCACGAGTTCGCTGCCCGGTACCTGGCCATGGACCTCGGCAAAGCCGCGAATCGTCGCCTCTGCCAGTACCGCGATCGCCGCCTCCGCCACGCGCGCATAGCCCGCCGCGACGTCGAGCGGATCCGATGTCCCGGCAACGATCTGCGCGCCCAGTGCAAAACGGAGTTCGCCGACCACGCGCCGGACGTGATCGAGCCGCCCCTGATAATCGAGCCCCGCCTCGCCCGCGCGCATCCGGTCGATCAGCGCGTCAAGCGCCGCGACCGGGGCGAGCGCGGTCGCATCGATCAGCCCGTCGAGCAGCGCGGGGCGCCGTGCCAGATCTTCCGCCAGCGTCGGTGCGTGGCTCAGGATCGCCGCGAGCAGCGTGGCGAGCGCCGGTCGTGCTTCGAGCAGTCGGAACACGTTGATCGCGCTCGGCAGGCGCTCGAGCATCGAATCCAGTCTCAGCATCGCGGCCTGCGGCTCGGGCGCGGCGGCGAGCGCCGGGACCAGCGTCGGCAGGACCGCCTCGAGCGCCGCCTGCGCGGCACTGCTGCGCAGCGCGGGATAGGCCCCCGCCCGCCACGCGGCGATCCGCTGGCGCGCGGGTTCGGGTTCGGCAAACCCCGCCTCTGCCAGCTCGGCGTCGAGCCGCGTCGGATCATGCGAAAGCCCGGATGCCGCGCCATCGTCGAGCGCGTCGTAGATCCGCCCGGTCGCCGCCACGTGTGGGGCGAGCAGCGCCAGCAACGCCGCGCTGCCGTCGAGCCCGTGCAGCCACGCCACCCGCTCGAGCGCATCGCCGGTCGGCAAGGCATGCGTCTGCCGGTCGTCGATCATCTGCACCCGGTGCTCGATCGTCCGCAGCAGCGTGTAGCTGTCGATCAGCGCGCGCGCCTCGTCACCGCCGATCCACCCCGCCTCCGCCAGCCGCGCAAGCGCGACGCGGGTGGCCGGCGCGCGAAGCGCGGGGTCGCGACCGCCATGGATCAACTGATGGATCTGCGCGAAGAATTCGGCTTCGCGGATCCCGCCGCGGCCGCGCTTCAGATCATAGCCCGGCCCGAAGGCCTGACCCTGCGCATGATGATCGCGGATCCGTCGCGAGATGCCGCGAATCTCGCCGATCGCGCCGAAATCGAGCGCGCGCCGCCAGACGAACGGGCGGACCGTGTCGAGGAACTGCCGGCCGAGCGCGATGTCGCCCGCTGCGCCGCGCGCGCGGATGAAGGCGGCACGCTCCCAGGGGAGCGCCTGCGCCTCGTAATAGCTGATCGCCGCATCGATCGGCAGCGCGATCGGCGTGATCTCGGGGGACGGCCGCAGGCGGAGGTCGACGCGCAGCACATAGCCGTCGCCGTCGCGTGCCTGGAGCAGTTCGACGACGCGCTTGCCGATCCGCACGGCGGCGGCTTCGGGTTCCTCGCGCGGGCGCAACGGCAGCGTTGCCGGATCGTAGATCAGGATCGGATCGATATCCGACGAGTAATTGAGTTCGCCACTCCCCTGTTTGCCGAGCGCGATCGCGGCGAACCCGCGCGGTTCGGCGCCGGGTGTGCGTTCTTCGATCGCGGTGCGGATCGCGGTGTCGAGCGCGTGGTCGGCAAACCCGGTAAGCTGCTGCGTCACGGCGCTGAGATCGAACACCCCCGCGAGATCACCTATCGCGACCCTCAGCGCGAGCGCACGCCGTTCGAGGCGGAGGCGTCGTGCGACCGGCATGTCGAGATCGAGCGGCGCCGGGATGGGATCCAGCCTCCCCTCTGCCAGCTCCGTGGCAAGGACAGGCTCGCGGTCGAGGAGCATGGCGAGGAAGGGGGACCAGCGTCGCGCGCGCTGCGTTGCGGCGATGATGTCCGACGCCCGATGCGCGTTATCCATGCCCCACCCCACAATTCTTTTATAAAGTCAAGCCAGGGTAGCAACAAAAGCTCTTGAGGCTCGTTGACCCTGCATGACCCATCTGCACCCGACTATTCGCCGTGACCAGACCGATCATCTGGTCGTTCGCGCGCCTCGCAAGACGGATGCGATCGGACAGTCGCTTCGCGGTGCGTTCGATCGCGACTCCGGAATGCCCGACGAGTTCATATCGCTGCTGCGAGAACTCGACACTGTATCCTCGCGACCACACTGATCCAAACGCCAGCCGCGGCGGGCGGCTATTTCAACGCCCGCGGCTCAGTTCCTCGACATCGCCCATGATCGAGTCGAGTGCGGTCTTCGTCGTGTCGGTCTCATGATCGCGGCGCGACGGCAGCGATCCATCCGTCAGAATGGTCTCGAGTGCGACACGGCCACGTGCGACGCGGCTCTTGATCGTACCGACCGCCACGTTGCAGATCTCCGCTGCCTCTTCATATGCGAACCCGCCTGCGCCGACGAGGATCAACGCCTCGCGCTGCGGCTGCGGCAGATGCATCAATGCGCGCTGCATATCGCCTAGCTCGACATGCCGGTCCTGACTCGCGGGTGCCGCAAGGATACGATCCGCCACCAGATCGTCCCATTCACCCTTGAAGCGAGCACGGCGCATCTGTGACAGATAGAGGTTGCGCAGGATGATGAACGTCCAGGCGCGCATGTTCGTACCCGCCTGGAAGCGCAGCCGTGCGGCCCACGCCTTCAGCAGCGTCTCCTGCACCAGGTCGTCCGCAAGGTCGCGGCTGCCCGACAGCGAACGCCCGAACGCACGAAGGTGCGGAATCACCTGGGCAAGCTGGACCTTGAACTCGGCATCGGAAAGCGAGACGTGCTCAACGGGCGCGACCTGAGGCTCGGCGCCGTCGACTTCGTCGTCACGCTGGGCGGGCTGTACCATGAAATTCCGATCGTTCCCGAATGACGACCGCCGCCCAGAGGACGGCGATCTTGAGCATACGGATCGGCATCAACCGGTCCGCCACGCCACGCATATGCTATCGAATGATGAGAAATGCAAAAATGGCGATAACCAGGACCAGTGATATCACAAGGATATAGCGGGTCATATGCGGTGTTGCGCCGGCGCGGGCGTCTTCGCCGGCGACGTGGATCTGCTCTTTTGGGTCAACCATGAGACTGAAACCCCCGAACGCCGTTTTGGGTCCGTAACTATCAAAACTTGATGCCGGCGTTGCTGACGATATCGTCGACGGCAACCCCGGCCCAAGTCTAGCGGCGCATCAGGCGCCGGGAACGGTCGTCTGATCGAAGAACAGTGCCTGGCTGATTGCCGCCTTCACTGTCGAACGCTGGAACGGCTTGGTGATCAGGAAGGTGGGCTCGGGACGTTCACCGGTCAGGAGTCGTTCGGGGAACGCGGTGATGAAGATCACGGGAACCTCGAATTCGGCAAGGATATCCTTGACCGCGTCGATACCCGAACTGTCGTCAGCCAGCTGAATATCGGCGAGCACGAGACCCGGACGCTCTTCCATCGCAAGGGCCACGGCCTCGTCGCGAGTCACCGCGACACCGGTCACGTCGTGACCCAGGTCGCGCACGATCGTCTCGATATCCATCGCGATGATCGGCTCGTCCTCGATGATCAGAACGCGCGCGCGGGTCTGACCCTCGATTTCCGCCAGTGCCGCGGCGACGAGTTCCTCGACCTCGTTCGCATCGACGTCGATCAGATAGGCCGCGTCCTCGGGCGTGAAACCCTCCATCGCGGTCAGCAGCAGCGCCTGACGCGACAGCGGGGTCATCCGCGACATACGTGCGCGAGCAACTGCGGCATGGCCGTCGGTATCGCCGACACCCTCGTCGCCCATCTCGTCATAATTCGCCGACGACCAGATCGCCTGGAACATCCGATAGAGACCGAGACGCGGATCGACGTCCTTCGGGAATTCATCGGGCGCCGCGACGATCGCCTCGAGCGTCGCGCGAACATATTTGTCGCCATGACTCTGGCTGCCGGTCAGGGCCCGGCCGTAGCGCCGCAGAAAGGGAAGATGCGGTGCGAGTTGCTGTCCAAGCGACATGGGTATTGGTAACTCCCTGATCGTTACGCCGGCCCGGTGAGGACGACGATACTAGAATATGACGCGACCGACCGATTGCCAGACCCTCGGAACCTTTTGGCCCGACGCCCACGACAATATCGATTTTTCGCTCGAACAGGGAACTAACGAGAGGCTATTTGGTTTCACGGACAATCACCGCGAGTGTATGACGCAGGTCTAGCTGTGTCATGTGCCGCCCGCGGCCTATGGTAAACATCATCTTACGTGCGTCGTGCAGGGGGAAATTTTGAGTTTGGGCCACGACACGCAGAACGAAACTCCCGCCGGCACTCCCGCCGGCAAGGGCACCGGCAAGCCGCGCGACACGGCCCGCGATCGGCAGATGGGAACGGCATTGCGGTCGGTCTATCAGCAGACCGTCGAGGAAGCCGTTCCTGACGAGTTTCTGGCGCTGCTCGGCAAGCTGGACTGAGGGCGGGCCGCATGGCCTCGCCAACCGGTTCCGTGAGCAAATCCGGCACCCCGTCACCTGCCGCCCCGGGGTCTACAGAGATCCCGACCGACACCAGCTCCGTTGACGCCAATGCGACGGCGGCTCGTCCACCGTCGCAGATCGCCACCGCGATCGGGCGGCTCCCCACCGGGGCCAAGCTTTTCCTGATCCTCAGTGCAGCGCTTCTGCCGCTCGCGCTGATCGCGATCTTTGCGACCTTGCAGACGACTCGTGTCGCCGATGCGGAAGCCCGTGCACGGTTGCGGGTCGCTGCGGCAGAGAGCGCGCGATCGATCGCCATCGAACTGATCGGTGACATGACCGCGTTGCGCGTCGCGGTGAACGCGCTGGGCTTCGACCCCGCCGACGCGCCAAGCTGCGCCCGCGCGCAGGGCGTGTTCGCGCAGCAGGCCTCCTCGGGTACGCGCTTCGTCATCACCGACCGCGCCGGCCGCGTGTTGTGCGGGCGCGCGCTGCCCGAAGCCGTCGCACTGGATTCGACCAGCAACCCCGTTGCCGCCGCGATCGTCCCGAACCGCGGCCTGGTCCTCGCGATCACCGGCCCCGGCGGCGAGACATCGGCGCGTGCCTATTTCCCGCAGCCCTTCCTCGAACGGATCGGCCGGCCGTCCAATCAGACCCTGGAGTTCAACAGCGCGCTGATGCTCGGACAGGACGCGCTGCTTCTCGAATCGATCGACGACGAGGCACCGCTCGACCGGCTGGAGACGATGCGCACGGACCTTGGCGTCGCGGGACTTGCGCTGCGCACGAGCATCCGCAGCGCACCGATCACTTCGTCGCTGATCATCGCGCTGCTGCTGCCGCTGCTGATGTGGGCGGCGGCGGCGGGGATCGGCTGGTTCGTCGTCGACCGCCTGCTGATCCGTCCCTTGCGGCAATTGCGTGCCGCGGTCGCCGCGTTCACGCCGGGTGAGGTCATCGATACCGGCACCGTCCGCACCATGCCCGCCCAGGAGATCCGCGAGCTCGGCGACACGTTCCAGGTCATCAGCCGGACCGTTGCCGCGCACGAAGCGGGCCTGGCGGCCGGGCTCGTGCGACAGACCAAGCTGACGCGCGAAGTGCATCACCGGGTGAAGAACAATCTCCAGGTGATCTCCAGCCTGATCAACTTCCACGCCCGCAGTGCACGCAGCGCCGACGCGACCGAGGCCTATTCGTCGATCCAGCGCCGTGTCGACGCGCTGGCGGTCGTTCACCGCAATCACTTCGCCGAGCTCGAGGAAAATCGCGGGCTCAACATGCGCACGATGCTTGGCGAGCTGTCGGCCAACATCCGCGCCACCGCCCCCGATCGCTCGCACGGTCTCGGCATCACGCTCGACGTCGCTCCGTTCCTCGTCAATCAGGACGTCGCCGTCGCGGTGGCGTTTCTTGCGACCGAAACGATCGAGCTGGCGATGACCTGCGATCCTTCGGCACAGATCCGCGTATCGATCCAGCCCGGCGCCACGCCCGACCGCGCAGTGCTCCGCGTCGTCTCGCGGGCGCTGATCGAGAGCGACGCGCTCCGCGAGGCAGCAACACGCTATGGCCGTGTAATGGAAGGCCTTTCACGCCAGTTGCGCTCGGCGCTCCATCATGACCCGCTGGTCGGCGCGTATGAGATCGCCTTTGCCGTCATCGGGCGCGATTGAGCACGACGAAACACCTTGTCGAAAAAAACTTGAAAACGGCAGGAACCACCTTTCCCGAGCGCCGTTCTATAGTTCGGATAGCGACTTTATGCCCCCCCGCTCTCGCTATCCAAGTGACAGGCCCGGAAGCATCACCCTCCCCCCCCCCGGTGACGCTTCCGGGCCTTTATCATTCCAAATCAAATGCGTGCCTGGTTGCACCAACGGAACGAAACCCGCGCCCGTACATTTCTCCCCTCGGTGGCATTCAAGCCCTTTTAGGAGGAAGTATTATGCGTAAGTTGGTTGGATTGGCCGTTGTGGCCAGCGCGCTCATCGTGTCGGCATGCAACACCGTCGAAGGCGCCGGCAAGGACGTGAGCTCGGCCGGCCGCACCGTGGCGAAGACCGCGAGCGACGCCAAGTAAGCCTTTACGCTTGAGATACGAAAACGGGGCCCGGTGCAACTGCACCGGGCCCCGTTTTTACGTCTGGCCCCGATCGCTCAGTGCGTTTCGGCGATATCAGTAGAGTCCGACGTCTCATCCTGCGCCTTCGCCTTCGCCCGGCTGCGCTCGGTGAACCAGATGCCGATCAGCGCGAATTCATACAGGATGGTCAGCGGGATCGCGAGCAGCAGCTGCGACCCGATATCCGGGGGCGTCAGGACCGCAGCAATCGCGAACGCCGCAACGATGGCGTAGCGCCGCGCGCCGACGAGCTGCTTGCGCGTGACGATCCCGGCGCGCTCGAGCAGCATCAACAGCACGGGCAGCAGGAAAGCGATCCCGAAGCCGAACAGGAACTGCATCGTGAACGACAGGTAGTTGCCGATCGCCGGCAGCGCCTCGCGCTTCACGCCGCCGACTACGCCGTCGAACCCCAGCAGGAAGTGGAGCGCCATCGGGATCGCGACATAATAGGCCATGGCCGCGCCTGTGAGGAACAGGACGGGGGTGGCGAGGATGAACGGCAGGAGCGCGTTCTTCTCCTTCTTGTACAGGCCGGGGGCGACGAACTGCCAAAGCTGGTTGGCGATGACCGGGAAGGACAGCATCATCGCCGCGAAGAACGCGACCTTCACCTGGACGAAGAACGCCTCGAACACTTCGGTGTAGATCACCGTGTCCTGCCCCGCCGCGAGCAGCGGGTGGACGAGGAAGCCGAAGATATCCTCGGCGAAATACATCGCCACGGCGAACGTCACGACCAGCGCGGCGATGCAATAGAGCAGCCGCCGCCGCAACTCGATCAGATGGTCGAGCAAGGGGGCCCGGCTCTCGTCGATCTCACTCATGACGCTATGCTCTCGGCAGTCTGGAAGTCGGTCACGACGACGCTACGTCGGACTTGCCCGTCCGCGCGTCGGACGGCGTGGCAGCCGGTACGGCGTGTTCGTGCCGATCCTGCCCGGGTGTCGCGTCGACGCTGTCCCGGTGATCCGGGGCCGGCGCTTCGATATCGAGGCCGGCCGGCGCCGGCCTATCAGACGCCGGGAGCACGACGGGCTTCTCGACCATCACGGGTTCGGACGACGGCAGATCGTGATGGATGTCGGGTTCGGGCGAATGGACGATCTGCGCGGTGTCGGTCGGCGGGTGCTCACGCATGATCCGCTCATTCTCCGACGCCCAGCGCTTTTCCATTTCCTCGAGCTCCGCCTCGCGGACCATCGAGTCGAAGCCCGACCGGAATTGGCGCGCGACGCCGCGCGCCTTGCCGACCCAATAGCCGACGACGCGCATCGCCTTGGGCAGGTCCTTCGGACCGATCACGACGAGCGCGACGAACGCCACGAGCAGGAATTCGGACGGAGCGATATCGAACATTCAGGCGCGCCTATCTGGACCCGTCGAGTCTGGGAACTTCAAGCGCGGCTCAGCGGTCTTCGCGGACGCGATTGCCGTCGCGATCGAAGGCAGGATCGGCGGTCTTCTGGGCTTCGATACGCGCGGATGGCTTGGCCGGCGTCTCGTCGTCGGGCTCGGCCATGCCCTTCTTGAAGTTCTTAACGCCCTTGGCAACGTCGCCCATCAGGCTGGAAAACCGACCGCCGCCCAGAAGGAGGATCGCGACGACCGCAAGAACGAGCAGATGGATCGGGCTGAATCCGCCCATGACAATTCTCCTGAAAACCTGACTCTATCTAGGCGTCATCGTCACGCTTTGCCACAGTGCTTTCATGGCTGCCGCGATCTGTACGGTCCTCGACGTCGACATCGACCGGATCGAGCAGCCCCGCAGCGCGCAGATCGTCGATCCCCGGCAGGTCGCGACGGGTCTTCAGCCCGAAATGCACCAGGAACGCCGCCGTCGTGACATAGAGCAGCGGCCGCCCCGGGACCTCGCGCCGCCCCGCGGGCCGGACCCAGTCCGCCTCCATCAGTACGTCGAGCACCCCTTTGCTGATCTGCACGCCGCGGATCGCCTCGATCTCGGCGCGGGTGACGGGCTCGTGATAGGCGATGATCGCCAGCGTCTCGATCCCCGCCCTGCTCAGTCGCCGCGGCTCTTCGGATTCGCGACGCAGCACATGGGCAAGGTCGGGCGCGGTCTGGAACTGCCAGCGATCGCCGCGCCGGACGATATTGAAGCCGCGCCCCGCATAGTCCTCGACCAGCACCTCGATCGCGGCGCGGACGTCGCGCGCCGTCACGATCGCCCCGACATGCGCGCGGATCGCGTCGAGCGTCAGCGGCGCGTCGGCGGCGAACAGCACCGCCTCGACCGCGCGGACGAGCGCATCGGGCCGCGTCATGCCGGCGTGGCGCGCAGATAGAGCGGGGCAAAGGGCGCCGCCTGCCGCAGCTCGACGCGCCCCTGCCGCGCCAGTTCGAGCGCCGCAACGAAGCTCGATGCGAGAGCCGAGCGACGAAACCGCTCCGCGCCGGGCACGACCGCGGACGCAGGCAGGAACGCCTCGACCCTGCTCCAGTCGAGCCGCTCGCCGACCATCATCGACACGCGCTCGAGCGCCGCCTCCAGCGTCATGACCGCGCGGTCCACCACCACGTGCATCACCGGCCGGGTGCGCCCCGATACCCGCCCATAGGCCGCGATCAGGTCGAAGATCTCCGCCGTCCAGATCGCCTTGCGGACCGTCCGCAGCCCCTCGGGCGCGCCGCGAACGAACACGTCGCGCCCCGTCCTGTCGCATGCCATCAACCGCGCCCCCGCCTCGCGCATCGCATCGAGCCGCTCGAGCCGGTGCTGGAGCCGCCGCGCGAGGTCGTCCGGATCGGGCTCGACCGACGGATCGCGGGGCAGTAGCAGCGCCGACTTCAGATAGGCCAGCCACGCCGCCATCACGAGATAATCCGCGGCGAGTTCGAGTTTGAGCGTGTGCGCATCATCGACATAAGCGAGATATTGCTCGACCAGCGACAGGATCGAGATCGTCCGCAGATCGACCCGCTGCGCGCGCGCGAGCGACAGCAGCAGGTCGAGCGGTCCCTCCCATCCATCCAGATCCAGCGTCAGCTGTGCATCGTCCATCCGCGCTGCGTACAGCATCCGCGCATCCGTCGCAGCCCGCTCGTGAGCCGATTAGACTTGGGCGGGGTCCTGCATGGCCCGGCCGAGCAGCGCATCCCGGGTCGCGATCAGATCGTCGAACACACCTTCTGCGGGCCCCACCGACGCCATCGCACGATCGAGACGAGCCCGCGCCACCGCGGAGATCGGACCCAGCCGGCCGGCAATCTCGACCATCTCGTCCATGCGCGCCCAGCAGTCGAGGACCAGGTCACATCCTGCCGCGATCGCGCCCGCCGCCTTGTCGCCCGCGGTGCCCGACAGCGCCTTCATGTCGATGTCGTCGGTCATCAGCAGCCCATCGAACCCGATGCGGTCGCGGATGATCCGGTCGATCACGACCGGTGACAGCGTCGCCGGGCGATCCGCGTCCCACGCGTCGAAGACGATATGCGACGTCATGCCCATCGGCGCCTGGTTGAGCGTGCGGAACGGCTCGAGATCGACCTCCAGCTCGGCATCGGTGGCGGTGACGGTAGGCAGATGATGATGCGTGTCGACGCGCGCGCGGCCATGGCCGGGCATGTGCTTGACGACCCCGACGACACCGCCCGCGGCCAGCCCCTCCAGCGTGGCACGCCCGAGCGCTGCGACGCGCATCGGATCGGACCCGAACGCACGCGAGGCGACCGCCTCGGTCGTGTCGGGTTGCGCGACGTCGAGCAGCGGCAGGCAGTCGACCGTGATCCCGACCTCGCTCAGCATCACCCCGAGCGCCTGCGCGTTCGCCCGGGCCGCCTGGATCGCCGTCATTGGCGCGCGGTCATAGGCCGCGTCGAACACCGGCCCGGCGGGAAAACTCGGCCATTCGGGCGGCCCCATCCGGGCGACGCGTCCGCCCTCCTGATCGATCAGGATCGCCAGATCGTCGCGCCCCGCCAGCGCGCGCAGCGACTCCGTCAGCGCGCGCAACTGGGCACGGTCAACGACGTTGCGTTTGAACAGGATATATCCGGCCGGTACGCACTCGGCAAAGAATGCGCGTTCCTGCGGGGTGAGCACGGGGCCGGACAGGCCGAAGATGACGGGCTTCATGCGCCTCGCCTAGCGAACCGCCCCTGCGTCGTCACGTTCAACCTGCCGCAGCGCGACGATCAGCTGGCGACGAAGCAGGTTTCGCCGGCGACACGCAACCGTCCGCAGATATCGGCGGCCTGGTTCGCGCTGCCCGCATCGACGCGCAACCGGTACAGTGTGTTGCCACCGCGTGCGACCGGCTCGACGAACTTGTTCAGCGGCGCGAGATAGCTGAAGCGCTTGGCGAAGTTGGTCCATGCCGAATTGGCCACCGCAGCACTCGGAAAGGCGCCGAGCTGGACGAGCGATCCGCTCGCGACGGGGCCCGCCGCTGCCGGCCGCGCCTGAAGCGGCGGGGCCGCGACCAGCCGGCCGCCCGATGCAGGCACCTGCGCCACCGCGTTGCGGCCGGCGGGATCGTCCGCCCCCGTCGACGTCGCCACCGCACGGCGTCCGGCGACCGGCGCCTCGGGCACGCCCGTCAGGTCGATCGCACCATTGCCGGCACCCTTGCCCGCGCTGGTGGCGATCGCGCTGTCGCCTTCGCCATTGACCTTGAGGCCGCCGACCGCGTCGGGCTTGACTTTGTACGGCGTCGCTGGCGCGGCGATCAGCTGGCCGTCGCCCGACGGCACGCGGTTCTGCAACGTGTAGACCCCGAAGATGATCGCCGCGAGCAGACCCAGCCCCAGCACGACCAGCGCGACGACACGCGCGATCGGCGGGCCGTCACGATCGTCCGACTCGATCGTCTCCAGCCAGGGCAGTCGATCTTCCTCGCGCAGGTTCATCTCGTCGGCCATCAGTTCAACTCCGAAACCGCCTCGACGCCCATGATGGCAAGGCCGTTGCGGATGATCTGCCCGATTGCGTCCGCCAAGAAAAGCCGTGCCGCCGTGGCGCCGGGATCCTCGACCACCAGGAAGCGCCGCTCCGGCCGATCGTTGCCGACATTCCACAGCGCATGGAACGCTGCGGCCAAGTCGTAGAGATAGAACGCGATCCGGTGCGGCTCGCGCGCCGTAGCGGCAGTTTCGACGATTCGCGGAAACTGGCTGGCGAGCTTCATCAGCGCGAGCTCGTCCGTATCAAGCCGGGACAGGTCCGCCTCGATCGCGGCGATTCCCGCCTCGTCCGCGCGCCGGTGCAGCGACGCGATCCGCGCATGCGCATATTGGACGTAGAAGACCGGATTGTCCTTCGACGCCTCGACCACCTTGGCGAAGTCGAAGTCCATCTGCGCGTCCGACCGCCGGGTCAGCATCGTGAAGCGCACGACATCCTTGCCGACCTCGTTCACGACATCGGCGAGCGTGACGAAATTGCCCGACCGCTTCGACATCTTCACCGGCTCGCCATTGCGCAGCAGCCGGACCATCTGGACCAGCTTGACGTCGAACCGAGTCTTGCCGCCGGTCAGCGCGGCCACGCCCGCGACGATCCGCTTGACCGTGCCACCGTGATCCGCGCCCCAGATGTCGATCAACTGGTCGGCGGTCTGGCTCTTCTGGAAATGATAGGCGAGATCGGCACCGAAATAGGTCCAGGACCCGTTCGACTTCTTGATCGGCCGATCCTGGTCGTCGCCGAACTGCGTCGAGCGGAACAGCGGCAGCTCGACCGGCTCCCAGTCGTCCGCCATCTCGCCCTTGGGCGCCTCGAGCACGCCGTC
The DNA here is from genome assembly GCF_014842205.1 of Sphingomonas sp. CFBP 13714. NCBI lineage: Bacteria > Pseudomonadati > Pseudomonadota > Alphaproteobacteria > Sphingomonadales > Sphingomonadaceae > Sphingomonas > Sphingomonas sp. CFBP 13714. Next base: position 358,624 of record NZ_JACYVG010000002.1, on the reverse strand, counting down.
ATAGACCAGATCGCGCGACCGCAATTCGGCCTCCGCCGCCTCGGGCTTGCCGAGCGCCTGCAGCTCCGCCTCGGAGGAGAACACCTCATGCTCGATCCCGAGCAGCGCGAGATCGGCGCGGATCATCACCATCATCGCCGCGACCGCACGCGTCCGGAACATCGCCAGCCAGTCGCTTTCGGGCGCGCCGACGAACCGGTCGCCATATTCGCTCGCCAGCGCCTGCCCGATCGGCACGAGGTAATCGCCGGGATACAGGCCCTCGGGGATCGTCACCGTCTCGCCCAGCGCCTCACGGTACCGCAGGTGGACCGAGCGCGCGAGCACATCGACCTGGCCGCCGGCATCGTTGACATAATATTCGCGGATCACCCGGTGCCCGGCAAATTCGAGCAAGCTGGCCAGCGCGTCGCCGACCACCGCGCCCCGGCAATGCCCCATGTGCATCGGTCCGGTCGGGTTCGCCGACACATATTCGATGTTGACGGTGATCCCGTCGCCCAGCGTCGAGCGCCCGTAATCGGCGCCTGCGACCGGCACCGCGGCCAGCTCGCCGCGCCAGGCATCGTCGGTCAGCTTCATGTTGATGAAGCCCGGTCCCGCCACGCTCGCGCTGTCGACGGACTCGATCTTGCCGAGTTCGACGACCAGCGCATCCGCCAGCACGCGCGGGTTGGTCTTGGCGGGCTTGGCCAGCACCATCGCCGCGTTGGTCGCGAGATCGCCGTGGCTTGCATCGCGCGGCGGCTCGACCGTCACGTTCTTGCGGTCGAGCCCGGCCGGCAACAATCCCGCCTCGGTCAGCGTGTCGAGCGCCGCATCGATATGCGCGGCGAAGCGGGTATAGAGCGTCATGACAATTCCGGTATCGTAAGGAAGCGGGGGCTCTAGCTCAAAGCAGGGCCGGGCTCAATTCATCCCGCACCCCCCCGGTCAGGTGCGGACCAGCCCCTCGATCGCCAGGGTCCGGGCGCTGGCCGGGAACAGCGTCGCCATCGCGCGGCCGGGCTCGACGCCGAAATGCGCCGCGACCGCACCGCCGATGAACGCGTCGAGCGCCATGGTCGGTTTGAGGTCGCGCCCGTCGTAGAGCGCCCCTGCCCCCAGCCCCGGCCAGTCGGCGATCACGCGCCCGCCCGCGACCCTGCCGCCCAGCACCATCGCCGACGCGCCCGTCCCGTGATCGGTGCCGCCGGTCCCGTTGACCGCGACGGTCCGCCCGAACTCGGTCGCGACCAGCACCATCGTCTCGGCCCAGAGCGGCCCGAGCCCCGTCTGCAACGCGCCGATCATCGCATCGAGGCCCTTGAGCTGGGCGGCGAGGCGCCCGCGCTGGCCGGCATGCGTGTCCCAGCCGCCGGTCTCGATCATCGCGATGCGGGCGCCGTTCGCCGGCGCGATCAGGCGTGCGGCGAGCGTGCCCGTCGCTGCCGCGTTCTGGCCGTTCGCCGCGGCGAGGTCGCTGGTCAGGGTTCGCGTCGCCATCGCCTCGCTCCACAGGCCATGGAGCTGCGCGTCGCCCTGATACAGCATCGCGACGCGCTGAAGCAGGTCGTCGGACGCATCGGGCAGGTTGGACGGCGCATAGGAGGCGACCTCCCGCCGGCCGCGCAGCGCCATCGGCACGGTCGCGGCGACCGCGATGCCGCGCGCCGAATCGGCGGGCAGCAGGTCGAGCAGGCGATTGAGCCACCCGTCCTTGACCTGATAGGCGGTGGCGCCGCCCGTCTCGAGAACGTTCTGCCCATCGAAATGCGATCGGTCGCGATAGGGGGACGCGATCGCATGCGCGAACACCGCCTCCTTGCGCGCATACAGGCCCGCGGTCGTCGCAAGCGCGGGATGCAACGCGAACAAGCCGTCGAGCCTGGCGCCCGACGCGAAGTCCGCGGCTAGATCGCCGCGGACGCCCGCAAAGGCCGGGTCGCCGACCGCTCCGATCGTTCCCAGCCCGTCGGCCGCGCCGCGCTGGATGATGAAGACGAACCGCTTGGCGGTGGCGGCGCGGGCAAAGGCCATGCGCGGTGCAAATCCGCTGGCGAGGCCGCCGAGCAGGGCGGAGGTGATGACGTGACGACGGTCGAGCATGGCTTATCTCCGCATCGATTCGGGTGCGACGAGCAGCAGCGCGAGCGCCTGCCCGGGGCTTTCGGCGCGCGCCAGCGCCTCGGTCGTGGCGGCGCTCACCGATCCGGGGAACAGCGTCGCCGCCAGTCTGCGGGCATCGATCGCCCCGCCCGCGCGCGAGGCGAACCGCTCCGCCGCCTCGACCCGGCGCATTATCGCATCGGGCCCCGCCCAGCTCGCGGCGATGTCGTCATAGCCGGCCGGCTGTCCGGGCTTCCACACCGGCTGGCCAAGCTGCGTCAGCAGGCCGGCGATCGCGCCCGGCTGAACACTGGTCATGCCCAGCGCACGCATCGCCGCGATCGACCATTCCCAGGGCGTCTTGAATTTCACCGGCGTCTCGATCCAGGCCTCGGGCGATGCGATCAGCGCGCGGTACACGCTCGGCAGGTCGCCGCCGGTCTCCAGGAACACCGCCCGCAAACGCGCGACCATCGCGGGCGGCGGCACGTCACCGGCGAAGTGCCGGGCGAGCTTGGTCGCGACGTGCGTCGCGGTCGCCGGGTTCACCGCGAGATTGCGCAATACAGCCTGCGCCTGATCCTCGCCATCCTCTCCATAGCGTTTGCCGAGCACGGTCCGCACGCCAGGTTCGTGGACCGCCTCCGCAAAACGAAACCGCCCCGCCGGGCCCTGATCCCGTCCGCCGCCACGCCCCAGGCCCGCCACCGTCCACCCCGTCATCGCACGCGCAAGCTCGGTGACGTCGTCCTGACCATAGCCGGTGCGCACGCCCAGTGTGTGCAGCTCGAGGATCTCACGCGCGAGGTTCTCGTTCAGCCCGACCTTGCGCCCGCCCCGCGCCGCGACCCGCATGCCGAGCGCGCTGTTCGGGCCGACCGACACCGCCTGGTCGAGATAGAGCAGCATCGCCGGGTGCCGTTCGACCGCGGCCAGCATGTCGCCGAACCGGCCCAGCACGTGCGGCCGGATCGCCTCGAACTCGAGTGTCCCCGCCAGCCCGACCACCGTCAGCCGGTCGGCCGACACCGCAAAGTGATTCGCCCAGAAATGCACGAGCCGCTCGACGAACGGAGTCTGCGTGGTGAGCGCAGCGATCGCGCGCGCGGCGACCGCAGCGCCGTAATCGTCCCGCGCCTGCTTCCCCATCGCCTGTCGTGCGGCCCGCACCGCGTCGCTGCGCACCGGCGGTGTCGCCGGCGCGGTGCGCATGGCATCCGGCGGTGGTGCGGCCGCGCGAGCCGCACGTTGCGCTTGCTGATAGCTCGCGAGATCGGTTGCAACGCGCGCGCTGTCAGGGGCGGCGGCAATCGCCGGCGGGCGGATCACAAACGCCGGCATCTGCGCCGATAGCCAGTCCCTGCCGTTACCGACCACCTCGTCGGGTCGCGCACCAATTCCGAACCGGTTCAATGCGATGCTCGCCTGCGTCATCCGTCATCTCCTGCGGTCTGGTCCTAGCCCGGGAGTGTCGCAGGATTATGCCAATCGCGGCACCAAGGGTTGCCGTGCACGCCGTGCAAGTGCGACGGACTCCTTTGCAATTGCTGCTTATGCTGCACCGCAATATCTTCTGGGCATCAAAGCTGGGTGACCACCCGATTGCGCCCGGTACGATCTTTCACTGCGGAGCACATATCATGCGCAAGACCGTATACGTCCTCGCCGCCGCGGCGGCCGCCCTCACCTCGACGATCGGCATGGCCAAGGAAGCCAAGCAGTCCTTCGAGTATGAAGGCAGCACCTATGTCTACACCAGCAGCGTCGAGAACGGCCGCCAGGTCATCAACGGCCGCCGCTTCCCGTCGGGCCAGGCATTTCACCTGATCGTGCGCGGCGACCGCGTGTCGGGTACGGCGGGCGGCGTGCCGGTCGCCTTCGCGACCACCGAAGCATCGGGCGCAGCCGGCGGTATCGCCGCCGTTGCACGCTAAGACACTGACGGCTTAGCCGATTTCGCGTGGACATTGATCCCGCGAAATCGGCCGGGCTTCAGAACCCCTCGGGCAGATCGATCGGCCCGACCAGCTCGCGGTAGCGCGAGATGGCATAGCGATCGGTCATGCCGGCGATGAAGTCGGCGATGTGCCGGCTGCGATCCGGATCCGCCTGGGGCAGGCGGTCGCGCCATTCCTCGGGGATCGTGCCGGGATCGTCGCGATAGATCGCGAACAGCCCGGTCACGATCCCGTGTGCGGCATCCGCCGCGGCGATCTGGCGCGGATGATGATACAGGTTCGCGTACATGAACCGCTTCAGATCGCGCTCTTCCTCGCGCATCGCATCGGAAAATCCGACAAGGCATTCGCCCGCGTCGCGCACGTCCTCGACGCTGGTGACACCGCTTGCCGCGATCCGGCGACGCGTTTCGGCGATCAGGTCGTTGGCCATCGTGCCGATCTGCGAGCGCACCAGTTCACCCATCAGCCGCTTCGGCTCGACATCGGGGAAGCGCGCGCAGGTATCGTCCCAGCCGCGCGCGATCAGTGGGACCGCCATCAGCTGGTCGAGCGTCAGCAATCCCGCGCGCAGCCCGTCGTCAATGTCGTGATTGTCATAAGCGATGTCGTCGGCGATCGCCGCGACCTGCGCCTCGAGCGACGAAAAGCTCGTGAGCGCAAGATCGAACGCCGAATCCGCCACGCGCAGCGCCCAGCCGGGGTGCCGCACCGGCCCGTTATGCTTGGCCAGTCCCTCGAGCGTTTCCCAGGTCAGGTTCAGCCCGTTCCATCGCGGATACGGGCGCTCGATCTCGGTCAGCGTCCGCAGCGTGTGGCCATTATGGTCAAACCCGCCCTGCCCGGTCAGCGCGATCTTCAGCGCATCCTCGCCGGCATGACCGAAGGGCGGGTGGCCAATGTCATGCGCGAGACACAGCGCCTCGGTCAGATCCTCATTCAATGCGAGCGTGCGGGCGACTGCACGGCCGATCTGCGCGACCTCGAGACTATGAGTCAGCCTGACGCGGAAATGATCGCCGTCGGGCGCCATGAAGACCTGCGTCTTGTGGCGCAGCCGGCGGAAGCTGATCGAGTGGATGATCCGGTCACGGTCACGCTGGAATGCGTCGCGCGGGCCGCGGACGGTCCCGTTCTGTTCCTCGTGAAGCCGACCTTTGCTCCGCGCTGGGTCCGAGGCCCAGGGCGCACGCGCGCTCACTTGGCGGGCAACTTCGTGACGACCTGACCGGCATCGCTGGTGAAGGAGAAGGTCGAGACGCCCTCCTTGGCAAGCGCATTGACGAAGGTCCGCGCCTCCGCGGCGGTCTTGAACGGCCCTGCCAGCACGCGGTTCGTTGCGCCCCACGGCGCCGTCCAGCCGCCGCGCGTTCCGACGACGGTCGGCGCCTTCGCCTTCACGCCCTTCCACGCCTTGGGCAGGTCACCCTCGGTCGCGCCGGTCGACACCTGGACCCAGATGCGCTCGGGGTTGGCGCGCGCGATCCGCTTCTCCTCTGCCGCTGCCTTGTCGGCGATCGCCTTCTTCTCGGCGGCGGCCTTCTTCTCGGCGGCCAGCTTCTTGTCGGCAATCGCCTTGCGGTCGGCGATCTTCTTGTCCGCCGCCAGCTTCGCGCGCGCCGCCTTCGCCTCGGCGAGCCGGGTCGCCGCAAGCGCCTCCGCCTCGGCTGCGGTATCGCGCTCCGCCTTGGCCTTCGCGTCGGCGAGCGCACGTGCGCCGGCGTCGTCGCCCGGGCCGACACCGGAGGCCGTTGCCGGCACCACGGGTGCAGCCCGAGCGATCGGCGCGACACCGAGTTCGGATGCCGGGATCGACAGCCCGGCAATGATCCGTGCGAGGATCGAATCCTCGCTGACAGGGATGCTCCGCCCGGTGGGAGCAGGCGTGGCGGCGACCGCGACCTGCGTCGGGGTCGACCCGATGCCGGACGCAGCGGCGGTGGGCGTCGCCGGGACGGTCTTAGCGACGACACCCGCCGCCGCTGGCGTGGTCGGGACAGCCGACGACACCGTGACCGGGGCCGTCGTGGTCCGCGGAATCATCGGCGGCGTCGTTCCGGCGGTCGTCGCTGGAGCGGTCGGCAGCGCCGCCATCTGCGCGACGATCGCAGAGGGCAGCGCACCGGGCGTATCGGGCGCGCGCGCCGGCGAAGACGCCGCCACGCTCGCCTGCGAGACCCGGTTCGCGTCCGCCGCCGCGACCGACGTCGTCCGGGCCGGCAGGGGCTGGACGAAGGTCGATGTCGGCGCGGACGGTGCGAGCGTCGTGGCGGCTGCAGGACCGGCCGGCCGCTGGACCGGCTGCGTCGATGCCAGCACCGCCGGTGGTTTCGGCAGCGGCTGGACCATGACCATCGGTGCGGACGCCTGCACGGTTGCCGCCGGGCGGACGGGCGAAGGCGTTGGGGCCGGAGTCGGCGCAGGGGTCGGCGTCGGCGTCACAGCGGCGACTTCGACGCGACCCGGCCGTGCGGGCTTGTCGCGGCGGGTAGCCGATCGATCGGCGCCCGCCTTGGCACGGCCCGTCGGCTGTGGTGCGGGCTGCGGCTCGGCCGCCGCGAGCATCACCGGCGCGGTCGGATCGGCACCCAGTTGCGGCAGGACCGGCGTCATCCGCGCATCGGCGATCCGCTGCGGCGTCGCATGGACTTCGCCGAAATGCACCGCAAAGGCGCGGTCTGCGGGCGCAAGCAATGGCAGACGCTGGAAGAAGGGCTGCAGACCACGCGCCGCAGCCCCGGGCATCATCGTCGTGACGATCGTCTCGGCGCCGCGCACGTCGTTGTTCATCGCCAGGATGAACGCACGCGCGCGCCACGCTCCACGGTCCTTCTTGAGGACCAGCGGGTCGAGCTGCTGCAGCGCCAGATCACGCTTGCCGGATATGCCGAGCGACAGGGCGTAACGCCGGACGGTTTCGTCATCGGGGGCATCGCGCAACGCGACACGATAGTCGCGCTGCGCCCGGTCCTGTTCGCCGATCAGGTCATAGGCCAGCCCGCGATCCGCGGCATAATAGCGCGGCTGGAGCCCGAACGCCTCGGCCTGCGCGAAATAGCGGAGCGCCTCGCCCGGTCGCTCGGAGCGGACCAGGATCGAGGCCATGCCGGCCTTCACCCGGCCGTTGCGCGGATCGACCTTCTCGGCGCGCGCGAACAGTGCCGCGGCACCGCTCAGATCACCGAGCCCGATCGACAGATCCCCCGCGCGTACCAGCGCATCGACGTTGCGCGGGTTTGACGCGAGCTGCCGCATCGTGTCGCCGAGGCGATCCGCGTCGGTCGTTCCGGGCAGGGGCTGGACGACTTCCTGCGCCCGCGCGCCGCTCGGGGCGGTGACCAGAACCAGCGCGAGCGCGGCGGTCAGGAGATGATGGGTCGGGAAGATCATGGGTGCCCGTAGCTAGACCCGAGCGCGCGGGAACGGGCAACATGTCGCGGCGCGCTACGCGCCAGGACGGGGCGCGCCGGCGACGAACCGGCGCGCCCCTTTGTGCAGGCCGTTACTGGTTGTTCTGGCGGTGCAGGAAGCGCGGAATGTCGAGCGGATCGGTCGGGGCCGCCTCGCCGTCTTCCTTGGCCGCGCCGCGCGCCGCATTCGACATGCGCTCGAACAGCGTCCCGCCGAGCTTGACGCGCGGCGTCGCCGGGGTGGCGGCCTCGGGCGCAGCTTCCGCACCCGGGGCGAGCCAGCGACGGCGTGCACCACCCTCGTCCGCAGCCGGCATCGGCGCCGGGGCCGCGGGCGTGGGAGCGGCATAACGATCGTCCGCGTAGGAGCGCGGCGGAGCCTGATAGGCAGGCGCCTGGGGCGTACGCGCGGTCGGCTGCGGCGCAGGCTGAGCCTGGACCGGCGGCTGCACCGGGGCGGGTGCAGGCGCAGCCTGTGTCGGCGCGGGGGCATAGGACTGCGGTGCGGCCGGTGCGGCGGGGACCATCTTGTCCTGGCCCAGGACGAGTTCCTCGTCACCGGTGCCGGACTGTACCGCGTCCGCGCTCGACAGGTCGAGCGGCTCGTCGCCCGTGCCAGTCGTGCCGGTCGGTGCTGCGGGCTCGCTCGGACGGAACGACGTCGATTCGTCGTTCTTCCGTCCCATTCCGAAGCTGAACGAGCGCGTCGGCTCGGGCGCGACGGCGGGCTTGGCGTCCGCATCGATCCCGGTCGCGACGACCGAGACGCGGATCTTGCCTTCCAGCTCCTGGTTGAACGCCGAACCCCAGATGATGTTCGCATCGGGATCGACCAGGTCGCGAATGTGATTCGCGGCTTCGTCGACTTCGAGCAGGCGCATGTCGTCGCCACCGGTGATCGAGATGATCACGCCCTTGGCACCCTGCATGCTGACGCCGTCGAGCAGCGGGTTCGAGATCGCCTTCTGCGCCGCCTCGAGCGCGCGATTGTCGCCGCTCGCCTCGCCGGTGCCCATCATCGCCTTGCCCATTTCCTGCATCACCGAACGGACGTCGGCAAAGTCGAGGTTGATGAGGCCAGGCATGACCATCAGGTCGGTGATGCTGCGGACGCCCTGCTGGAGGACCTCGTCCGCCATCGAGAACGCTTCCTTGAAGGTCGTGTTCGCGTTGGCGATCAGGAACAGATTCTGGTTCGGAATGACGATCAGCGTATCGACGTACTTCTGCAGTTCCTCGATGCCGCCATCGGCCGACTTGGCGCGACGATTGCCCTCGAACGCGAACGGCTTGGTAACCACGCCGACGGTCAGGATGCCCATGTCGCGCGCCGCCTTGGCGATGACCGGGGCGGCACCCGTGCCGGTGCCGCCGCCCATGCCGGCGGTGATGAAGCACATGTGCGCGCCTTCGAGCATCTTGGCGAGCTGGTCGATCGTCTCCTCGGCGGCCGCGCGGCCGATCTCGGGACGCGAGCCAGCACCGAGGCCCTGCGTGATCTTGGTGCCCAGCTGGATCCGCTGCGGCGCGGTCGACTGCTTGAGCGCCTGCGCGTCGGTATTGGCGACGAGGAAGTCGACGCCCTGGACGTCGGCCCTCATCATGTTCGCGATCGCGTTACCGCCCGCGCCACCGACCCCGATCACCGCGATGCGGGGGGCCAGCTCGTCCACTTCGGGACTCAGAAATTCGATGCTCATCGCCTGCTTCTCCGCCCATCCCGGTGATACGCTACGGCCGGGCCCCTGATTAACCTGTGTGCACCAACGCTACCGGCTGTTCCAGCCGAAATAGCGTCAGCCGTTTCGAAACTCTCAATAATTCGCGCGTGCCGCCTGAATCAACTTGCGGACCATACCGATTCCCTTTGGCCGGTGAACGATCGTCCGCTGCGGTGCAATACCGCGCAGGTCGATCGGATCGGTCGCCGCATAGAAGGCCAACCCCGCTAGCGTCGCAAAGGCCGGTCCGCCATGCGCCTCGGGCAGAGCGGTCAATCCACGCGGTCGGCCGATCCGGACCGACCGCCCGAGCGCCTGTTGCGCATAATCGGCAATGCCCTTCAGTTCCGCGCCGCCGCCGGTCAGCACGACCTGGCGCCCCACCGGCCCCTCGAACTTGAGCGTGCTCAGCGCATTGCGCACCTCGCCCATCTGATGTTCGAGCCGCTGGCGGATCACGCTGATCAGCTGCGCCTTGGTGATCTGCGCGCCCTCGCCCGCGCCGTCCTCGGCCGAGATCGGCATGACCGGGATCATGTCGTGATTGTCGCGGGGGGAGGCATTGGCCGAACCGTGGAAGCACTTCATCCGCTCGGCATTCTGCCGCCGCGTCCCGAACGCACTGGCGATGTCGTCGGTAATGTCCTGCGCGCCGATCGGGATCGAGGTCAGCCCGACGAGCATCCCGCCCGCGAACAGCGAGACATTGGTGATCCCCGCCCCCATCTCGACCAGCGCGACACCGAGCTCGCGCTCCTCGTCACTGAGGCACGCAAGCCCGGTCGCGACCGGTGAGGCGATGATCGACTTCACCTCGAGATGCGCCGACCGCACGCACAGATCGAGATTGCGCACCGGCGAACCGTCTGCGGCCACGACATGGATATGCACGCCAAGCCGGTCGGCATGCAGCCCGAGCGGCGTCTTCACGCCCGTCAGCCCGTCGAGCGTATAGAGCGCGGGCTGCGCGTGCAGCACCATCCGCCCCTGCGGATCGATCGAGTTGCGGCCCGCCGCGAGCAGCGCATCGATATCCTGCTGCTCGACGCGGTGGCCGCCCAGCTCGAACTCGACCTCGGCGACGTCGGACACAAGCCCGCCGGCCGAGAAGCCGACCCAGACATTCTCGATGTTGATGCCGGCAATCCGCTCGGCCTGCTCGACCGCTTCGCGCACCGCGGCCTCGGTCGTCGCCATGTCGGCGATATAGCCGCGCTTGACGCCGCGGCTCTCGCGCTGGCCGGTGCCGAGCACGATCAGCTCGCCGCCATCCCCCTTTTGCGCGATCATCGCCGAAACCTTCGACGACCCGATATCGAGCGCCGTGATCAGCCCTTCCGGTGCCACCTTCGCCATGTCATCCCTCCCCGCCCGTTAAGTTCGCGTCCGCCGTCTGCGACGGTATAGTCGTCTGTGGCTCGCTGGATACCGGCGCGGGCACGTCGACGCTGTGCGCCAGGCTCGCCCCCGGCTTGCGCGCGACCAGCTTGGTCGGATCGCGCATGTCGAAGCGGATCCAGCCACGCCCGAGCAGCGGCCGTGCGCCATCGAGCTCGGCAAACTTCACCAGCGCACGCGGCGCCCCGTCCTCGGGCAATGCCAGCGTCTCGCCGCTCTCGAAGGTCAGGTCCCAGCGCCGGTTGCCGACCCAAGTCGCCGCCTTCACCCGCGGCTTGAGCGCGGGGGCGGCGGCGAGCAGCGCCTGGTAGGACGCTTCCTGCCGGTCCGCGCCGGGCCCGATCACCAGCGGCAGGTTCGGGATCGCATCCGGCTGCACCGGTTCGAGCAGCACGCCCGACGCATCGATCAGCGTCAGATTGCCATTGTCCTGCCACACCGCCGCGGGCGTGCGCTCGACGATGTCCACCAGCAACGTGTCGGGCAGCCGCCGCGAGACGTGTGCGTCCGCGATCCAGCCATAGCGCAGCAATTTCCGGCGCACCGCCTCGAGATCGACGAGCGGCATCGCGCGGCTCTGCTGATCGAGCGCGACCGCATAGACCGACATGCGGTCCATCCGCTTCAGGCCGGTGACCTCGATCTGGTCGACCTTGAACCCCGCGCGCCCGGCGCCTTCGGCCATCGCGCCGCCGATCATGCCGGGGATACCAATCCATGTCGCCGCCGCGATCACGACCGCGCCGCCCGCGCCGAGGATCGACCAGGTCGCGATCTTCTTCAGCGTGTCCTCGCTGACCGGGAGCATCCCGACCAGCCGATCGAGCACCGACACCTTCTTGACCGCGACCTTGCGCCGCGGGGCGGGCCGCTTGGGTGGCGGGCCGCGCTTGATCGTCCGGCTCATGGCGCCCCGCCCGGCGCCAGCGGATGATCCGACAGCGCCTCGTCGACGATCGCCTGGACGAGCTCGGCATAGCTCATGCCGATGTGCCGCGCCTGTTCAGGCACGAGGCTGAGCGGGGTCATGCCCGGCTGCGTGTTGACCTCGAGCAGGAACAGCCCGTCGACCCCGCGCTCGTCGTCCCAGCGGAAGTCGGATCGCGATGCGCCGTTGCAGCCGAGCAGCCGGTGCGCCTCGAGCGCGAGGCTCTTGCAGGCGTCGGCGATCTCGTCGGGAATGTCCGCCGGGCAGACATGCTCGGTCATCCCGTCGGTATATTTCGCGTCGTAATCATACCAGCCGCTCTTGGGCTTGAGTTCGGTGACGCCGAGCGCGCGACCGCCCAGCACCGCGGTCGTCAGCTCGCGCCCGCGGATATACGGCTCGGCGAGCAGTTCGTCGAAGTCGATCCACGGCCCGACCGCGTCGCGCGCGATCGGATTGCCGTAATTGCCGCTGTCGGTGACGATCGCCACGCCGACCGACGACCCCTCGTTGACGGGCTTGAGCACATAGGGGCGTGCCATCGGATCCCCCTCGAACAGGTCGACCGAGCGGACGATCCGCCCACCCGGCATCGGTACACCGGCCGGGACGAGCAGCAGCTTGGTCAGCACCTTGTCGATCGCGATCACCGAGGTCGCAAGCCCCGAATGCGTGTAGCGCAACCCCATCAGGTCGAGCAGCCCCTGCACCGAGCCATCCTCGCCGGGCGTCCCGTGCAGCGCGTTGAACACGAGATCGGGGCTGGCGTCGGCCAGCCGGGCGGCGACGTCGCGTCCCATGTCGATCCGCGTGACGCGGTGACCAAGTGATTCGAGCGCATCGGCGCAGCCATTGCCCGACATCAGCGAAACCTCACGCTCCGCCGACCAGCCGCCCATCAGCACGGCGATGTGAAGCGGACCGCTCATTTCGCCACCCCGACCCGCTGGATTTCCCATTCCAACGTCACCCCAGAATGCGCCTTCACCTTGGTCCGTACCTCTTCACCCAGCGCCTCGATCTCCGCGCTCAACGCGGACCCGAGGTTCAGCAGGAAATTGCAATGCTTCTCGCTGACCTGCGCGTCGCCGCGCGTCAGCCCGCGGCACCCGGCGGCGTCGATCAGCGCCCAGGCCTTGTGCCCCTCGGGATTCTTGAACGTCGATCCGCCGGTGCGCGACCGGAGCGGCTGCGACGCCTCGCGCTCCGCGGCGATCCGGTCCATCTCGGCCCCGATCACGGCAGGCTCGCCGGGCGTGCCCGAAAACACCGCCTCGACCACCACCGCCCCCGCCGGCAGGTCCGAATGCCGGTATACATAGCCGAACCGCGCCGCGGGCCAGGTCTCGACCGCGCCGTCGCGCGTGACGACGGTGGCCTCGATCAGAATATCGCTGACGTCGCGTCCATAGGCCCCCGCGTTCATCCGCACCGCGCCGCCGACCGTCCCCGGAATCCCGCGCAAGAATTCGAGCCCGGCGATCCCCGCATCGCGTGCAGCGCTGGCGACCGTGATCCCCATCGCCCCCGCCCCGGCACGAACGCGACCGTCCTGGACCGACACCTTCGCCATTGCCTTGGGCAGCCGCACCACGACCCCCGGCACACCCCCGTCGCGGACGATCAGGTTGGAGCCGACGCCGACCGGCAGGACCGGCGTCGACGGATCGAGAGTCTTCAACAACCCAGCCAGATCCTCGACATCCGCAGGTCGCACCAGCCACTCGGCAGGCCCGCCGGTCCGAAACCAGATGAAGTCCGCGAGCGAACCCCCGGCCTCCACGCTCCCCCTGATGGTCTCCCGCGAAGGCGGGAGCCCGGTCTGGGTCCGCGCCTTCGCGGGGACACAAGGAGATGCAGAACTCACGCCGGCACCTTCGCACGCTCGACCGCGATCGCGTCGGCGAGCCCGGCCGCCCATTTGGTAATGTCGCCCGCGCCGAGGCAGACGACCATGTCATCCGCCTCGATCGTCGCCGCCAGCTCGGCCGCCAGCGCATCCGCATCCGCGACCACGCCCGCAAACCGGTGGCCGCGCCGCTTCAATCCCTCGACCAAAGCCGCCGCATCGACGCCCTCGACCGGCGTCTCGCCCGCCGCATAGACCGGCGTCACCAGCACCCGGTCCGCGTCGTTGAACGCGGTCTGGAAATCCTCCATCAGATTGCCGAGCCGTGAATAGCGATGCGGCTGCACGACCGCGATCACGCGCCCCTTCGCGCCCTCGCGCGCGGCGGCCAGCACCGCGCGGATCTCGACCGGGTGATGCCCGTAATCGTCGATGATCGCGACACCGCCACCCTCGACCGGAACCTCGCCCACCTTGGTGAAGCGCCGCTTCACGCCGCCGAACTTGGCAAAGCCCTGCTGGATCGTCGCATCCTCGATGCCCAGCTCGAGCGCGACGCCGATCGCGGCCAGCGCGTTCTGGACGTTGTGCCGGCCCGGCATCGGCATCTCGATCCCCGCAATCGTCCGCGTCGCGCCGTCGCGCGTCCGCACCACGCAGTCGAAGCGGTTGCCGCCCGGGATCGGCGTCACCTCGACGCCGCGGACATCCGCCTGCGCCGAGAAGCCATAGGTCACGATCCGCCGATCGCGCACGCGCGGCAGGATTCCCTGCACCTCCGGGTGATCGAGGCACAGCAACGCCGCGCCGTAGAAGGGCACGTTCTCGACGAACTCGACGAACGCATCCTTCACCGCGTCGAACGATCCATAATGATCGAGATGCTCGGGATCGATGTTGGTGACGACCGCGATCGTGCCGTCCAATCGCAGGAAGCTGCCGTCACTCTCGTCCGCCTCGACCACCATCCAGTCGCTCGCACCCAGTCGCGCGTTCGATCCGTAGCTGTTGATGATCCCGCCATTGATTACCGTCGGATCGACCCCGCCCGCATCGAGCAGCGCGGCGACCATCGACGTCGTCGTCGTCTTGCCGTGCGTGCCGGCAACCGCGACGGTCGACTTCAGCCGCATCAGTTCGGCCAGCATCTCCGCGCGCCGCACCACGGGTACGCGCGCGTTGAGCGCCGCCTCGACCTCGGGGTTCGACCGAACGATCGCAGTCGAGACGACCACGACTGCCGCGTCACCGATATTTTCCGCGGCATGGCCGATCGCGACCGGAATGCCCTTGTCGCGCAGGCCCTGCACGACATAGCCCTCGGCCACGTCCGAGCCCTGCACGCGGTAGCCGAGATTCTTCATCACCTCGGCGATGCCCGACATGCCGATCCCGCCGATGCCGACGAAATGGATCGTGCCGATATCGGTCGCTACACCCTTCATGCAAATTGTACCTTTGGCTTGGATGGGCGCCCGACCGGCAGTCGCGACACCGGCGCATCGAGGCTTTCGACCAGATCGGCCAGATCGCTCGCGGCATTGGGGCGGCCGCAACTGCGCGCGCGTCCCGCGGCGTTCTGCAGCGCGGCGGGATCGAGCCCGAGCTTCTGCATCTGCTTGGCGAGTTCGACCGCAGTGAAGTCGCCCTGCCGGATCGTCCGTGCGCCGCCGGCGCGGGTGATCTCGCGGGCGTTGACCGTCTGGTGATCGTCGGTCGCGCCCGGCAGCGGCACCAGGATCGCCGGCCGCCCCGCCGCGGTCAGCTCCGCGATCGTCGAGGCGCCCGCGCGCGCGATCACCAGATGCGCCCAGGCGAGCTGTTCGGGTATGTCGGGCAGATAGGTGGCGAGTTCGGCCGGGATGTGATGCTCGGCATATTGCGCGCGCACGGCGTCAATATCCTCGATCCGCGCCTGATGCGTGACCTGCAGACGCCGCCGGAACGTCACCGGCAGCATCGCGAGCCCATCCGGAACGACCTGAGACAGGATGCTCGCGCCCTGGCTACCGCCGGTCACCAGCACACGGAAGATGCCATCCTCCTCGAGCAGCGGATAGGGCCTGGCGCGCAATGCGAGCACCGCCTCGCGCACCGGATTGCCGACGAGATGCGTCTTGGCGAGGAGCCCGGACGCGAGCCGTTCGGTCGGCTCGGACGAGGTCGCGATCGCGTCGACGCGTCGTGCCACAAGCCGGTTCACCCGCCCCAGCACCGCATTCTGCTCGTGCACCGCGGTCGGGATCCGATTCGCAAACGCCGCCAGCAGCGCGGGCAGCGCGGGATAGCCACCAAAGCCGATCACCGCCGCCGGCTTGAACGTGCGATAGAGTTCACGTGCCATCATCCGCCCGCGCCACATCGATCGCGTCGCCTTGGCCCAGCCCAGCGGTCCGCCGGTAAAGCGCCCGGCGGGAAGGACATGCGTCTGAATTCCCTCGAACAATCCGGGGAACCGCACGCCGCGCTCATCACTGACCAGCGCGACGCGGTGGCCACGCCTCGTCAGCTCAGCGGCAAGCGCCGCCGCGGGCACCATGTGTCCGCCGGTCCCGCCTGCCGCGAGCACGAAATGCCGGGGACGTTGATTCACAGTCATTCACCACTCCAGCGGACGACATAGGGGCTCCGCGTGAGAAACGGATTGCGCCGGGTAAACGCCAGCAGCAACCCCATGCCGACCGACAAGGCGATCATCGACGACCCGCCATAGCTGATGAACGGCAGCGTCATGCCCTTTGACGGTGCGAGCCCGGTGTTCACCGCCATGCTGACCAGCGCCTGCGCGCCGAACTGCGTCGCCAGCCCGGCCGAGGCCAGAAGCTTGAATTCATCCTGTTCGTCCAGCAGCTTGACGAACACGCGCACGACGATCGCAAGGAAAATCACCGCGATCACCGAACAGGCGATCAGCCCGAATTCCTCGCCGATCACCGAGAAGATGTAATCGGTATGCGCCTCGGGCAGCCCGAACTTGGCGATGCCGCCGCCGGGCCCCGTGCCGGTCCAGCCGCCCGCGGTCAGCGTGTTGTGCGCGGCATTGGTCTGGAAGTGATCCGACGCGCCCTCGCCCTCGATCCCCGGGAACAGGAACGCGTCGATCCGCGACCGCGCCGTGCCGTAGAACATATAGGCAGCGACCAACCCGACCGGCACGCAGCCGACGAGGCCTGCCATCACGCGCATCGGCGTTCCCGCGATCATCAGCAACGCCATCCACACGGTGCAATAGATGATCGTCTGGCCGAAATCGGGTTGCAGCATAAGCATGACTGCGATCGTGCCGGTCAGCCCGCCCGTGATCAGCACGGTCGGCAGTTCGGGATCCTTCGCGCGCAGCGACAGGAGCCAGGCGACAGTGACGATGAAGACCGGCTTCAGAAACTCGGACGGCTGGAACTGCGCAAAGCCATAGCCGATCCAGCGACGCGCGCCGTTGACCTCGGATCCGACGAACGGCGTCACCGCGAGGATCAGCAGCAGCACCGCCGCCGCGGTCAGCGCCATGCGCCGCGCCATTGCGACGGGCATCATCGACACCCCGAACAGCACCGGCATCGAGACGCCGACCCACATCAGCTGACGCCAGAAATAATAAAGCGGCGTCAGCTTGTGATGCTCGCCCGAATAGCGGACTGCGGTCGCGGGCGACGCCGCAGCCACCGCGATCAGCCCGATCGCGATCAGGAACAGCGTCAGCAGCAGCAGCATCCGGTCGATATCCCAGAACCACGTGCCAAGCGGCGACTGATCGCCACGCCCGCCGCGCCGCTTCATCTTCGCGACGATCCCGGTCTTGTGCCCTGCGCTCATCATCGGTGTCCGCATATCGCTCATGCCAGCGACTCGACCGTCGCGCGGAAGGCCGCGCCGCGCGCTTCGTAATCGGCGAACTGGTCGAAGCTCGCACAGGCCGGGGACAACAGGATCGTGTCGCCGGGCCGGGCATTGGCCGCCGCGCTGCGGACGGCCGCGTCGAGCGTGCCGACATGGTCGACCGGCATCGACCCGGCCAGGATCTCGGCGAACCGCGGCCCGGCCTCGCCGATCGTATAGGCGTGCACGACATGGCCGAAGCCGGGCCTGCACGCATCGAGGTCATCCCCCTTCGCGCGCCCGCCGACGATCCAGTGGACCCGCTCAAATGCCGCCAGCGCGGGCGCCGCGCTCTCCGGATTGGTCGCCTTGCTGTCGTCGACATAGGCGACGCCGTCATAGGAGGCGATCTGCTGCATGCGGTGCGGCAGGCCGGTAAAGCTGACCAGCCCGCGATCGATATCGACCTCGCTCACACCCAGCGCGCGCGCGACCCCCACGGCGGCACGCGCGTTTAGCGCATTGTGCGGCCCCTGCAGCGACGGCCAGCCGCCCTGGTCGCCGATGTCGATCCGGTCGATGAACTGGATCGTAAGGTCAGCGGGAGCGTCACCCAGTAGACGATGCTCCGCCTCTGCGCCGTGGTCGACGATCGCGAGATGCGGCACCGTCTGCATCGCGAACAGCCGCGCCTTCGACGCCGCATAGCCGGCAAAGCCGTCATAGCGATCGAGATGGTCGGGGGTAATGTTGAGCAGCACCGCGACGTCGCAGTCGAGCGTCTGAGTCAGGTCGATCTGATAGCTCGACAGCTCGAGCACATAGACGCCGCCCTCGGGCAACGGATCCTGCCCCAGAATCGGCAGCCCGATATTGCCCCCCATCAGCGTCGGCACGCCCGCCGTCCGCAGGATATGATGCACGAGCGCGGTGGTGGTCGACTTGCCGTTCGTGCCCGTGATCCCGACGACCTTGTGCGACGGCAGGTCGGCGCGGGCCTGCGCAAAGAGTTCGATGTCGCCGATGACGGGAACGCCCGCCGCACGCGCGGCCGCGGCGAGCGGATGCGTGTTGAGCGGCACCCCTGGCGACACGATCAGTGCGTCGAACCCCGCCAGATCGTCCAACGGATCAAACCGAAGATCGACGTCATCGAGGGTGACCGACAGGTCTTGAATGCTCTCGGCCAGAACCGCGCGCTTCTTTTCGTCGTCGTCCCACGCGACCACGCCCGCGCCGCCAGTGACCAGCGCCTGGACGGTCGCCGCACCCGATCGCGCCAGCCCCAGCACCGCACAGCGTTTTCCGCGCCAGGCCTCAGCGACGATCACCGCAGCTTCAACGTCGACAGGCCGACCAGCGCCAGGACCAGCGCGATGATCCAGAAGCGGATCACGACGGTCGGCTCGCTCCAGCCGAGCTGTTCGAAATGATGGTGGATCGGCGCCATCCGGAACACCCGCTTGCCGGTCCGTTTGTAAAAGAACACCTGGATGATCACGCTCATCGCCTCGGCGACGAACAGCCCGCCGATGATCCCGAGCACGATCTCGTGATGCGCGACGACGGCGATGGTGCCGAGCGCGCCGCCGAGCGCGAGGCTGCCGGTGTCACCCATGAACACCGCCGCGGGCGGCGCGTTGAACCACAGGAACGCCAGACCGCCGCCGACGACCGCGCCGCAGAAGATCGCGAGCTCGCCAGCGCCGGGCACGTGCGGGATGCCGAGATAGTCGGCGAACTTCACATTGCCCGCGAGATAGACGATCACCATGAACGCGACGCTCGCGATGATCACCGGCATCGTTGCCAGCCCGTCGAGCCCATCGGTCAGGTTCACGGCATTGCCGAACGACACGATCGTGAAGGCGGCGAAGACGGGGAAGAACCAGCCCAAATCGATATACATGCGCGACGTGAACGGCAGGTAGAGATGCGGCCCGTTCTGCGACATGATGATCGTCGCGGCGATCCCGGCGATCGCGAATTCGAGCAACAGCCGCGTACGACCCGAAATGCCCGCGGTGCTCGCCTTCCGCACCTTGTCGTAATCATCCATGAACCCGATCGTGCCAAAGCCCAGCGTCACGAACAGGCACGACCAGACATAGGGATTGCTCAGGTCCATCCAGAGCAGGATCGCCAGCGTCATGCTGGTGAGGATCATCAGCCCGCCCATCGTCGGCGTGCCGCGCTTGGCGAGATGCGTCTGCGGGCCGTCGGCGCGGATCGGCTGGCCCTTGCCCTGACGCACGCGCAGCCAGCCGATGAAGCGTGGCCCGATGATCAGGCCGATGATCAGCGCAGTCGCGACCGCCCCGCCCGTCCGCGTCGACTGATAGCGGAGCAGGTTCAATATCCCCGGGAAACCCA
Organism: Sphingomonas sp. CFBP 13714; assembly: GCF_014842205.1. Classification (NCBI taxonomy): domain Bacteria; kingdom Pseudomonadati; phylum Pseudomonadota; class Alphaproteobacteria; order Sphingomonadales; family Sphingomonadaceae; genus Sphingomonas; species Sphingomonas sp. CFBP 13714. The sequence continues at coordinate 339,083 of NZ_JACYVG010000002.1, read as the reverse complement.
GATGTGCGGCGATCCAGTACAGCATTTACGTCTTCCCGCCCCCGAGACTCGTCACGACCCGCGCGAGCCCTACACCGTTCGATCCCTTGATGAGAACCGCATCGCCCGGCGCCAGGATCGTCCGTAGCGACGTCAGCGCGGCCGCAGCGTCGCCCACATGGACGGTTTCGACTTTCCCCTCAAGCGCTTGCGCGAGCGGCGCCATCGCTTCACCGACCAGCAGCGCCATTTCGACGTTTGCCGCGAGGATCGGCTCGGCAAGCCCGGCATGATAGTCCGCCGACGCCTCGCCCAGCTCGCGCATCTCGCCGAGCAGCGCGACATGCCGCCCGGGCTCCTTGGCCAGCACGGCGAGCGTCGCACGCATCGAGGCGGGGTTCGCATTATAGCTTTCGTCGATCACGAGCGCCTGCCCGTCCGCGAGCGTCGTCATGAACCGCGCACCGCGTCCCTGCAGCCCGCCGAGTTCGGCGAGCGCCAGTCCCGCCAGCCCGAGATCCGCGCCCGCCGCCTCGACGCACGCGACCACCGCCAGCGCGTTCGAAACCCAGTGCATCCCCGGCTGCGCCATCGTGAAGCTCAGCTCACGGCCGTCCTGCTGGACCGTGACGAACGTCGCGCCGGTCGCCAGCCGGACCGTCTCGATCGCGCGGACATCGGCACCCTTCGCGATACCGAAGGTCACGATCCGCGACGCATGCGGCGCCGCCGCCGCGGTCAGCCGGTCGCGATGCGGGCTGTCGAAGGGGATGATCGCGATGCCGTCCGGCTCGAGCCCGGCGAAGATCTCGCCCTTGGCATCGGCGATCGCGCTTTCGTCGCGGAAGAACTCGGTATGCGCCGGCGCGATCGCGGTGACGACCGCGATATGCGGGCGGACGATCTGCGTTAGCTCGGCCAGCTCACCCGCATGGTTCATCCCCATCTCGAACACGCCGAAACGCGCGTCGCGCGGCATCCGCGCGAGGCTCAGCGGTACGCCGGTATGGTTGTTATAGCTCTTGACCGAACGATGCACCGCCCCCGGTGCGCCGCGATCGAGCGCCGCGAACAGTGCCTCCTTGGCGCTCGTCTTGCCGACCGATCCGGTGACGCCGATGATCGTCGCGCCGCTGCGCGCCCGGCTCGCGCGCCCGAGCATCTGCAACGCGGTGAAGCTGTCGGCGACCAGCACATGCGGATGCGCGCAGGGTTCGGAGACGATTGCCCCCGCCGCACCCTGCGCGAACGCCTGGTCGAGATACAGATGGCCGTCGCTCGCCTCGCCCTTCATCGCGACGAACAGGTCGCCCGGGCCAACCTCGCGCGAATCGAACGCGACGCCCGTCACGGCAAATTCGGCCGAGGCGACCCCGCCGGTCGCCGCAGCAATCTCGGCAGACGTCCACAGGGGCACCGCAGTGCTCATGCCGCACACTCGCGCGCGACGCCGACATCGTCGAACGGCAGCACCATGTCGCCGACGATCTGGCCCTGTTCGTGGCCCTTGCCCGCGATCAGCACGATGTCGTCGCTGCCCGCTTCGTCGATCGCCGCCTGGATCGCCGCGCGCCGGTCGCCGATCTCGATCGCGCCGGGCGCGCCCTTCAGCACGTCGCGGCGGATCGCGGCGGGATCCTCGGTGCGCGGATTGTCGTCGGTGACGATCACGCGGTCGGCGTAGTGCATCGCAACCTGCCCCATCGTCTCGCGCTTGCCGGTATCGCGGTCGCCGCCCGCGCCGAACACGACGATCAGCCGGCCGCCCGCATGCGGCTTGAGCGCGGCGATCGCCGCCTCCAGCGCGTCGGGGGTATGCGCATAATCGACATAGACCGGCGCACCCGAGCGCGCGATGACCGCACGCTCGAGCCGCCCGCGCACGGGCTGCAACCGCGCCAGATTGGCGATGGTCGTCGCGATATCGCCCCCGGTCGCGATCACCAGCCCCGCCGACACCAGTGCATTGGCCGCCTGATATCCGCCGATCAGCGGCAGCGTCACGCGGTAGGTCTGGCCCCCCGCCTCGATCGTCAGCCCCTGCCCCAGCAATGTCGGATCGCGATCGACCAGTCGCAGCGTATCCCCGCGCGTGCCGACGGTCACGAGCCGGTTGCCGCGCTCCCGCGCGAGGTCGATGACGCGCGCCGCCTGCGGATCGTCGGCCCATACCACCGCCGCCCCATCCGGGCGCAGTACTTCCGAAAACAGCCGGATCTTGGCGGTGAAATAGGCCGCCATGTCGCCGTGATAATCGAGATGGTCGCGGCTGAGATTGGTGAAGGCGGCCGCCGATACGGGCAGTCCCTCGGTGCGATACTGGGTCAATCCGTGGCTCGACGCCTCGAAGGCGAGATGCGTCACGCCTTCGCGCTCAAGCCCGGCGACGTTCGACAGGAAGGTGACGACGTCGGGCGTCGTGAGGCCGGTGGTGACGCGTTCGTCGGCGGTCGTGACGCCCAGCGTCCCGATCGACGCAGCGTGATGGCCTGCCATCCGCCACAATTGGCGGGTCATCTCGACGCAGCTCGTCTTGCCGTTGGTGCCCGTGATCGCGACCGTCGTCGCGGGAAAGGGTGCGAAGAACGTCGCCGCGAGCTGCGCAAACCGTTCGCGTGGGGTCTCGTCGGCGATGTACGCCGCGCCCTCGACCGCGAGGCCCGGCCGCGCGACGATGCCGATCGCGCCCGCGCGGATCGCGTCGGTGATATAGTCCTCGCCGTTGACGCGCGCGCCCTCGAACGCCCCGAAGATCGTCCCCGGCGCGACCTTGCGATGGTCGATCGCGAAGCCCGTGACGTTGCCGTCATACGCGTCGCGCGGCGCAGATCCGTGCACTGATGCCCCGTCATCGCTGACGGGGCCCTTACCGATCAGCGTTGCCAGTTTCATGCACCGATCCTCATGTATCGCCCCTCATTCCGCACCGGACGTCGGCTTTGCGCCAAAGGCCGGCGTGCCCGGCGCATGCCACAACAGCGGCAACAAGTCGCTTTCGTCAATGTCGCGGTTCGCGTCGGGAATGACGCCGAGCATCGATCCGGTCCGGCTGATCACGCGCGACACCACCGGCGCCGCGGTCCAGGCCGCGGTGGTGAAGCCATAGGATTCCTTGTTACCCTTTGCGGAATCGAGCGTCACCACGACGACGTAACGAGGCGCGTCCATCGGGAAGGCAGCGGCAAAGGTCGAAACGTTGGTGTGCTTGTTATAGCCACCCGCCTGTGCAATCTCGGCCGTACCGGTCTTGCCGCCAACGCGGTAGCCGGGCGCCTCGCCCTTGCGGCCCGTGCCATATTGCACAACCAGCCGGAGCAGCTGCCGCATCCGCGCGCTCGTCGTCGTGCTGATCACGCGTCGCCCGGCGGGAATATGCGCCGGATCGATCTTCAGCAGCGTCGTCGGGCGCCAGATGCCGCCGTTGACCAGTGTCGCATAGGCGTTGGCGAGGTGCAGCGGCGTGACTGCGATTCCGTGGCCATAGGCCGACGTCATCAATGTCGTGCGCGCCCAGAAGGTCGGCCAGATCGGCCGGCCCTTCTCGCGCAGTTCGATATCGGGCTTGGTGTCGAAGCCGAGCTTGCGGAACATGTTCTGCATCCCGGCCGCACCGATCTGATCGGCGATCCGCGCGGTCGCGATGTTCGATGAATAGATCAACGTCTCGGGGATGTTCAGCCAGCGCTTTTCTTCATCGCCCGGATCGTCGTGGATCGTGTAGCCGCCGACGCGCAGCGGGACGGTCGCGTCGAAGCGCCGCGCCATCGAGGTGACGGTGCCCGAGTCGATCGCCGCCGCCATCGCGATTGGCTTGAACACCGACCCCAGCTCGTACACGCTCTGGGTGCCCATGTTGCGCAGCTGCTCGGTCCCCGCCATGCCGACCCGGTTGGGATTGAAGACCGGCATCGACGTCATCGCGATCACTTCGCCGGTGTCGACGTCGAGGACGATGCCTGCCGCGCTTTTGGCCTGGAACGACGCGACCGCACGCGCGAGTTCGCTTTCCATCGCCGCCTGGACGCGCGTGTCGATCGACAGCGCGACCGGCGCACCGTTCAGCGCGGGGTTGGTCAGCCGCTCGTCGAGGACGCGCTCCATCCCCGACATGCCGTGGCCGTCGGTCGACAGGAACCCCAGCGCATGCGCCGCCATGGTCGACTGCGGATACAGACGCTGCGTCTCGCGCGCGAACACGATCGCAGGTTCGCCGATCGCGTTGACCTGCTCGACCAGCGCAGGCGACGCGCGGCGTTGCAGGTAGCTGAAATTCACATCCTTGGTCAGCAGACCGTAGAAAAAGGCCTGATTGCCGCGATCTGGCATCAGCGCTGCCAGCCGCGCGGCGATCTCGGTCGGATCGCCGATCATCTTCTTGGGATGGACCGCGATCGTCCACGCATCGATCGTCCTGGCCAGCGGCGCGCCGTTACGATCGACGATATCGCCCCGCGCGGCGATCGCCGCGGCGCGGGCACCGGGATCGCTCAGCGACGACTGGATCGCAAGCACGCCGAGCCGGCCGATCACGACCAACACCGCGGCCCCGAACAGGAACATCAACATCATCAGGCGCGTATGCGCGGTCGCGACCAGCGCGTGGCGCTGCGTTGCGGTACGCCGCTCGGAAACCGGCCGGGCGACGAGGGTGGTCAACGCAGACGCCCTGCCTCGGCCCGCGCGCCGCTCAGGATCGAACCCAGCGTGTTGTCGGACAGCAGCTTGCGGTCGAGCATCGCGACCGCCTGCGGGCGAACCTTGGCGACCGCGGCGAGGCGCTCGGGGGCGACCGCGCGGACGATCGCCGTGTCGGTGGCACGGGCGGTCTGGACGGTGGCGCGAACAGTGACGGGCTTGAGCGGCGCTGCGGCAGCGACGGCCTGCACGGCGACGTCGACCGCCTGCGGTGCCGCGGCGGCGGCAGCAACCGGCAGCGACGGCACGAGCAGCTGCGCGGTCTGGACGGTGGCGCCCGCGGGCCCGCCGATCTGATTCACGTCGAGGCTGGCGAGGGCCGATTCGCTGGCGACGAACTGCCCCGCGGTCGGCGCGGACAGCGCCAACGTATCGCCGTTCCAGCGCTCAAGCTGCGCGAGGTTTGCGCGCGTGTCGAATTCGGTCTCGAGCGCGCGGATATCGCGCTCGGCCGACCGGATCTGGCCGTTGACGGTCTCAAGCTTCTTACGCTCGGCGGCCACCTGCAGCGAAACGAGGTAAAAGCCGAGTACGACGGCAACGCAGCCACCGAACCAGCCCACACCCTTCAACCGATACGCCGCCGTCATGTCGTCACCTCTTCCGTCCAAGGTTGCGCGGAGGTCCGCCGCGCCGTTCGTAAAGTCGCAGAGCGTGCGCGCGGATTGCGCGCCAGCTCGTCCTCGCCGGCGCGCACGGGGCGGCCGACATCGGTAAAACTCGGTTCTACCACGGTTTTTGCCTGTGGAAGATGACGGGAACCTGAAGGCGCACTGCCCGACCGCGTGCGCAGGAACCGCTTCACCATGCGATCCTCTAGGCTGTGGAAAGTCACGATGGCCAGCCGCCCGCCGGGCTTGAGCGCACGCTCCGCCGCCAGCAGGCCATCGGCGAGCTCGCCGAGTTCTCGGTTGATATGGATCCGGATCGCCTGGAAAGCGCGCGTCGCGGGGTCCTTCTTGTCGTGCGCCTTGTACCCCAGCGCGCGACGGACGACATGCGCGAGCTCGCCGGTACGCGTCATCGGCCGCGCGGCAACGATCGCCCGCGCGACGCGACGCGACTTGGGCTCGTCGCCAAAATGATAGAGGACGTCGGCGATCTCGTCCTCGTCGGCCTCGTTGACGAAATCGGCGGCGGTCATGCCCGCCTGCGCCATCCGCATGTCGAGCGGTCCGTCCGACTGGAACGAAAAGCCGCGCTCGGCCTGGTCGAGCTGCATCGACGAGACGCCGATGTCGAGCGTGATGCCGTCGACGGGCAACGCGTCGCGTGCCTCGAGTTCGGCGACCATCGCGGAAAAGTCGGCGGCGACCAGCGTCAGTCGCTCCTCGCCATCGGCCCAGTCCTGTCCGGCGGCAATCGCGTCGGGGTCACGGTCGAAGGCGATGACGCAGGCGCCACGCGACAGCAGCGCCCGCGTATAGCCGCCCGCACCGAACGTCCCGTCGACGATCGTCTCGCCGGGCGCGGGGGCCAGCGCGGCGATCACCTCGTCGAGCAGGACCGGAATGTGCGGGGCGGCGGGGATCGCGTCGCTCACAGCGCAATTCCCTTTTCGGCCATGTAGAAGCGCGCCATTTCCTTGACGACGGGGGGCATGTCGTCGGTCGCGACCAGCGCGGCGGGGTCCCAGATCTCGATATAGTCGAGGACACCGTAGAAGAACGCGTGGCCCTTGATCCCGGCATAGAACCGCGGAAAGGCAGGCATGATGAAGCGCCCCGAGCCATCGAACGGCACGGCCTCGCCCGACGCCGCGCGACGCTTGATGTTATAGTCATATTCGCCGTCTTCACGGGTATTCTCGGCCTCGCGGCGGTCGAGCTTTTCGGCGAGCAGCGCAACATAACCCGGATCATAGGCGACCAGGCAGCGGTTCTTCTGGTGTGCGCCGATGATGATGGTTCCGCCGTCCTTGCCGTTCGCCTTGGGGGCATTTGCCGACAAGATCGTCCGAAGGGCGGAAGGGATGGCTACCCGGCCCTTGTCGTCGACAAGGCCGATGCCATCTCCTTGATATCGCCCTCGATCCGACACGCCAATATCCCGCGAATGGCGCGCACGTCTTCCCGCCTCGAACCGCAGCCTTCGCCGCGGCCCGGCCGCGCAATCGCGAACGGTGAACGTGCCCCTGTGTTAATCTCCGTCTATCACAGCGGAACGGGGACGCAACGGGATATTTGGGGATTTCCGGGAATCAAGCGCTGTATTGCCCCTGATCCGGGACCGTGTGCCCTGACGGGACTGCGCAGCGCGCACATTGATCCACAGCAAGGTCGAGTCGCGCCTGGCATGCGGACGCGCTGCACGTCAGCGTGATCCCGTGATTTCCCCGGCGCGGCAGCGGCGGGAAGCCCGGATCAGTTCGGAGTAGCGGGTGCCTGTGCATTGACGCTGGGTGCGAGGCCCATTTCCGCCAGTGGCTCGTCGGCACCGTCGGCGGCAGCGGTCGTGTTCGACACGGCCATGTTCGCGACGACATCGGCCTGTGCCGAGCCGGCGGCGACCACGGGTCGTTCGCGCGTCGCCGACCCGATGATCGCGCTGGCGAGCCCGATGAAGATCACCACTGCGGCAAGCCCGATCATGCCGACCTTGATCCGCTGCATGGTTTGCGAAGGTGCGCGTTGCGTCTGCATCTTGTCGCGCGCATCTACCCGATCATCGCGCACTTGTCGAATTTCACCATCCCGCGGCGCGCCACCGCCCTCGCTCACACCAGGCCCTTCGCCGCGCGCCATTCGGGATTGTACAGCGTCGAGAGGTAGCGGAACCCCGTATCGCACAGGATCGTCGCGATCCGCTTGCCCGGTCCGAGCTGCCGCGCCAGCGCGACTGCGCCAGCTACGTTGATCCCGGACGACAGGCCGAGGCACAGCCCCTCCTCGTCGAGCAACTGGCGGGTCCAGGCATAGCCTTCCGCATCCGAGATCCGGAACTGCGTATCGATCGGCGCCCCGTCGAGATTGGCGGTGATCCGCCCCTGCCCGATGCCTTCCGCAACCGAGGACCCTTCGGACTTCAGCTCGCCATGCGCGTAATAGTTATAGAGCGCAGCACCATGCGGATCGGTCAGCGCGATGCAGATCGCCTCGTCCTTGGCCTTCAGACCCAGGCCGACGCCGGCGATCGTCCCGCCCGTCCCCGCCGCGCAGGTAAAGCCGTCGATCCGCTCCTCCATCTGCCGCCACAGCTCTTCGGCGGTGCCGATGATGTGCGCGTGGCGATTGGCGGTGTTGTCGAACTGGTTCGCCCAGATCGCGCCCGGCGTCTCCTCGGCGATGCGCCGCGACGTGTGCACGAAATGACACGGATTGGAAAAGGCGGCAGCGGGCACCAGCACGAGCTCGGCACCCAGCGCGCGCAACGTGTCCATCTTCTCGCGGCTCTGCGTCTCGGGCATCACGATGATCGTCTTGTAGCCCTTGGCATTGGCGACCAGCGCCAGGCCGATCCCGGTATTGCCCGCGGTCCCCTCGACGATCGTCCCGCCCGGCTGGAGCAGGCCGCGCGCCTCGGCATCCTCGACGATGAACAGCGCAGCGCGATCCTTGATCGACGCGCCCGGATTGGTGAACTCGCACTTGCCGAAGATATCGCACCCCGTCGCGTCGCTCGGCCCCTTCAGTCGCACCAGCGGCGTATTCCCGATCAGGGCAAGCGTATCGGGGGCGGTCAGCGTATCGGATCTCATCTGCATCGCCTGTAGATGGCGCCACTGCCGGTCCGCCACAAGCGCGCTAAAACTATCCACCGGACAAGCCGGCGCACGAGGCCCCGTCAGGCCGCCCCTTTCACGCCGCGTCGCTTCTCACCGTTTCGATGCGGGCCTGGACGCAATCCAGTGCGTCGGACAATTTGGCGCCGAGCAGCAATTCGCCCCCCTCGTCGGCCAGGCAGAGCGCCTGGGTAATGAGCGTCGATATCGCCGACAGGCGCTCGGCGGCAGGAATTTGGCCCGGCATGCAACGTCCTCTTACAACGGTTCCGTGAAATATAGTGGCAGATGCGTGACATCGGACGACCCCGGTGCCTTTATTCCCGCGTCGCCACGGCCCGAATGTGGTGGCGCAACACTGCCGGGCGCCATCGCCAATGCGACGAACCGGCGCATCCCGGGGATGACCCGTCCCGCCGCGCGCGCATCGCGGCCGCTACGGCTTGACGCGATTTGCTGCATGCGCGAAGCCCCGACGATATGAAGAAGACGCTCCCCCTCACCGCCGTCGCCGCGCTGTTCGCGCTGGCTGCCTGCAACTCCAAACCGGCTGCACCCGAGGTGGTCGACAGCAATCCCGATCCGATGGCGAACCAGCTCGCCAATGCGGCACCGGTCGAGCTGCCGCCGTCGATCAAGTCGGAGCAGACGATGCGCTGCAAGGACAACAGCCTGGCCTATGTGACCTTCTTCCAGGGGGGCAAGCAGGCCGTGGTTCGTCTCAAGGAAGGCGGTCCGGCCACGACGCTCAAGGCGCCTGCCGAGGGCGAGCCACTGGTCGCCGATGGCGGCTGGTCGATGACGGGCACCGAGAAGTCGATTGAACTGACCCAGCCGGGCAAGCCCGGCCAGACCTGCCACACCTGATCCTTCAGCCGGCCACGGCCGGATGATCCCGCGCCCCGGACGACCGCCAGCGTCGCCCGGGGCGTAGTTTTGCCGCGATGCCTTGCCATCGGCGGCGCGCACCGGCACGCTGGCCGGCATGGCAACCATCGCGATCTACAGCCTGAAGGGCGGCGTCGGTAAGACGACGCTGGCGGTCAATCTCGCCTGGTGTTCGGCAACCCGGTCGGCACGCCGCACGATCCTCTGGGACCTCGACCCGCAGGCCGCGAGCAGTTTCCTGCTGCACGGTACCGCCGGGCGGGATCAGGCCCAGGCGATGTTCTCCCGCGATATCAGCGTCGCCAAACGGGCCCAGCCGACGCCGGTCGCGAAGCTCGACTTGATCACCGCCGACGCCTCGCTCCGCGGTCTCGACCAGCTGTTTCACACGCTCGACAAGAAAAAGCGGCTCGGCAAGCTGATCGGCGCGCTGACCGATTATGATCGCGTCCTGCTCGATTGCCCGCCGGGTCTTACCGAAACCGCCGATCAGGTGATGCGCGCCGCCGATCTGATCGTCGTTCCCGTCATCCCCTCGCCGCTGTCGCAACGCGCCTATGAGGAGGTGATCCGCCATCTCGGCGGCAAGGTGCCCGTGCTGCCCGTCCATGCGATGGTCGATCGCCGGCGGCGCCTGCATGCCGACGCGCTGGCCGCCAACCCCGACTGGCCGGTCATTCCGATGAGCAGCGTGATCGAGGCGATGACCGTACAACGCGCGGCGGTCGGGGCCTTCGCGCCGCGCTCGACCGCCGCGGCGGCGTTCGATCAGCTGTGGCGGACGATCGAACACCGGCTGGCGGCGGGGTCGGCAGCGGGCTAAGGCGCGACCGATGGATATTCTCGATCCGCGCCTCGTGCTTGGCGGCTATGCGGCCGGCGTCTTCCCGATGGCCGACAGCCGCGACGCGATCGACGTCTACTGGGTCGAGCCGCGCCAGCGCGCGGTCCTGCCGCTCGACGGGTTCCGTCTCTCGCGCTCGCTGCGCAAGACCATCGTCGCGGACCGTTTCCGCGTCACCGTCGACACGGCGTTCGGCCAGATCCTCGCGCTGTGCGCTGAAAGCGTCGAGGGCCGGCCTGAGACGTGGATCAATGCGGGGATCGAGCGGGTCTTCCACACACTGCATCTGATGGGCTTTGCGCATTCGGTCGAATGCTGGGACGGCGACCGGCTTGTCGGCGGGCTATACGGGCTGGCGCTCGGGCGGGCCTTTTTCGGCGAAAGCATGGTCAGCCGCGCGACCGACGCGTCGAAGGTCGCGCTGGCGCATCTCGTCGCGCGGCTGAAGGCCGGCGGCTTCGATCTGCTTGATTGCCAGTTCCAGACCTCGCATCTCGAATCGCTCGGCGCGATCGAGATCGAGCGGGCCGATTATATCGCGTTGCTCGCCGCGGCGCTCGATGGGGTGGTCGGCTCGACCGGCTCGTCCGGCGCAGCTGCATCATTGGCCGCCACCGGGGATTTCTTCGCACTCGACCGCGCCGCCGCAGGAGCGCCCGACGATGCCGTATCCGGCCCGGTCGCGGGGAAGGTCATCGCGCAGCTTTTGGTCCAGACGTCGTAGATCGGATGCTGCACCGCGTTCAGCGCGGGGCGCTCCTTGTACAGCCAGCCCGAAAAGGTCCGCCGCCATTTCTTGTCGACGCCGCGGACGATCACCTGGACAAAGGCCCCCGTCAGCTGTTCGGGCTCCCAGGGGGCGGTCTGTTCGCAGGCGCGCATGCGGAGGACGACGTCGCCCATCCGGGTCGCCTGTCCTGGCTTCAACGTGACGTCGCGCGTCACCCCGTTACGCTTGTTGAGCAGGCCGATCACCGCGACGCGCTCCGCCATCGGCGTCCCGCCATTGGCGAGCGCCGCGCCGCCCGTGTCGATCGTCTCGACCGACCCGTCACCGGCCTGATCGCCGCCCGGCAGATCCTGCTGGACCACGACGGTCGTATCGGCCTTGTGGTTCGTCCAGGCGCGATAGCCGAACCAGCCACCGACCGCGAGAACCACGACCAGGATCGCCGCAGCGATCCGGCGCTGCATCACTCAGGCACCCACGCTTCGTAATCGCCGGTCGCCGCAGCGCGCTGGCCACCCTTTTCCATCGCGCCCGTCGGGCGATAGGCGAGTGCGGTACCCGTCAGATTCGGCAGGGCGGGCTTCTGCCAGGGGCGGACCGGCGGCAGGGCACGATCAGGCACGTCGGCGACCTGATGATGCAGCCAGCTGAACCAGGCGGGCGGTACCCGGCTGGCGTCGGTCGCACCCTGATAGATCACCCAGCGGCGCGGATTGCCCGCGGTGTCCTTGCCGCCTTCATAATAGACGTTGCCGAGCGCGTCCTCGCCCATCCGCGTCTTGCCGCGAAGCCCGAATTTGGTGCCGAGCGTGGCGCCGTTCCACCACGTGAAGGTCGATGCGAGAAATCCCATAGCCGCCGCTTAGCGGGTGGACGCCGCGCCATCAACCTCGAACGCAGTGTCGGCGCCATGGCAAGACGGCGCTGTGTCGTGGATATGGCGGTTCAGCCCGGCGCGCCCGACCATTCGACGCGGTCGCCCTCGGCAATGCCGAGTTCCCCGGCACGCCCGCCGATGATCTCGAGCACCGCGCCGACGGGTTCGCCCGACGGAATCGGCGTTTCGGAGAAGGGGATCGTGTTCTCGGCGATCCGCGCGATCGTCCGGTCGGCGCGGATATAGATGATGTCGAGCGGGCTCGGCGTGTTCTTCATCCAGAAACTCGCCTCGCGCGGCCCGCTGCCGTCGGTCGGATAGGGCCAGAACAGCATGCCCCGATTCGGCTTGAGGTCGGTCCGGTACATCAGCCCACGGGCCTGTTCCGCCTCTGTCTTGGCGCTCTCGACGGTGAACACATGCGCGCCGTTCGCGCTGTGGATCGTCACGGCCAGCGTCGCGGCAGCCTGACCCGGTGCAGCACCGGTGCCCGTGCCGGTCGCAGTGCCCGCGACGGTAGCGTCTGGGGCGGCGGCGTCGCCCCCCCGGGCGTCGCCGTTCGAACACGCGCAGAGGCCGAGCGCCAGAAGCGCGGCGAAGACGGTCTTACTCATTACATATATCCCCGGTTGCGGCGGGCCGGTTACCACGCCGGCGCGGATCGCTCCACCGTGACGGCCAGCGGCCCCTTGCGACCGGTCACGATTCGGGCCTGCAACGGCTGATCCGGCTCGACGACGTCGATCCCCGCCCGCCGCAGCGTTTCCATATGGATGAACACGTCACTGTCGTCGCTTGCCCGTACCAGGAAGCCATAGCCCTTGAGCCGGTTGAACCACTTGACGACGACGGGTTCGAACGGGCCTGCGGCATCGATCAGCGCGACCGGATCGATCCGGTCGACCGGCGCCGCCGTGCCCGGTCGTACCGCCGTCTCCTCAACCGCGCCGCTCAGATCGATCGACAGGACCTCGCGCGCCTGGAAGCCACGCCCGCGCTGCACCGCGACCACGTCGACCCGCGCACCTTCGGGAAGGCTGCGCCGGCCATGCGGCTGGAGTACCGAGAAATGGATCAGGATATCGCCGATCGCCGTATCGTCCGCGACCGCGAAGCCGAAACCGCGCGTCACATCAAACCATTTGATGACCCCGCCGAGCACCAGCGGCTCCGCGACAGCCTGTTCCACGCCCTGCCCGATGTCCGGCACTGCGCGCGGTCCTGCAGCCGCCACCGCGTCCGGTACCGTGGCCGGCCTGTCCCCGTCATATTGCGCTTCACTACGCATCGTTACGCACCCCTGCACCTTGCTAGCACGCTTCGTCGCAGCCGCAACAACCTGCAATGCGTCTTCACTCAAAATCTGTCGTATCGATTGTTTCAGACGGGGACGCGGCAAGAATTTTGCGTGCCAGATCGAAACCGTGGCCGGCGCGCACCATCGCGCTGAGTTGTTTTTGCCGCAGCGAACGATTCTCGGCCCCGCCCCTGTCGCTATTGTCCGACCGGGCATACGGGCCCAGCCGCTTGCGCTTCGCATAGGCCAGCGCCGCATCGACGTCGCGCGCCGCGATTTCGGGCGCGAGCGCATCGGCATCAGCCTCGTCGATCCCCGCCTCGCGAAACGCACCTGCGACGCGCCGCGCGCCCAGGCCGCGGCGCTGCATCGCTGCCGCCCGCGCCTCGGCAAAGCCGCGATCGTCGATATAGCCGAGATCCGCCAGTCTTTGCGCCAGCCCTTCGGGATCGGGAGGCGGCACGGCCGGGCCGGTTTCGGGCGCCTCGACCCAGCCGCGCTCACGCACCTTGCGCCGTAGATAATCGCTCAGGCGGCCGCGCGTGGTCGCGAATCGTTCGACATAGCGCAGCGCCAACCCCTCCAGTCCCGCGGCATCCAGCGGTTTTGGCGGGCGTTTCTCCTGTCTTTCTCGGCGGCGATCCTGGGTCACGCCATCATTGTGCCACACTGGGATAGGATTTTGAACGCCACGACCGTGCATGGCTGGCCTTTGCACGGTCTCAAGCGGCGAATGTCCCCGGACAGGCCGCGACGTGGAAGACAGGACGCACATGACGATCGACACCTTTCAGACGACGGCGACGAACGGGCTGGTAAAGCCTGCGGTCGCACCGTCGGCCGATCCGATGCCGGCGCAGCGCACGGCGACCCCCACCGCGGACACGCTGCCGCGCCGCTTCGCCGACTTCGCGACACTTGGCGAGGCGCTGGACTATGCGGCGACGGGGCAGCGCGGCCTCAACTTCCATGACGCGCGCGGTACGCTCAGCCAGCCCTATCCCTATGCGACGCTGCGCCGGGACGCGCTGGCGATGGCGGATCGGCTGATCGCCGCCGGCGTCGCGCCTGCCGACCGCATCGCGCTGGTCGCCGAGACCGGCCCAGAATTCGCCGCGTTGTTCTTCGGTGTCGTCTATGCGGGCGCCTGGCCAGTGCCGCTGCCCCTGCCGACGTCGTTCGGCGGCCGCGATTCCTATATCGAACAGCTCCGCGTCCAGCTTTCGAGCTGCGATCCCAAGATGCTGATCTTTCCGCCGGAGCTCGCGCAGATGGCGAGCGAGGCGGCGCGTCTGGCGGGCACGCACGGGATCGACTGGTCCGAATTCGCGACCCGCGAAGCCCCCGCCGCCACTCTGCCCGAGGCACGTCCCGACGACATCGCCTATCTGCAATATTCGAGCGGCTCGACGCGGTTCCCGCACGGCGTCGTCATCACGCACGAGGCTCTGCTCAACAATCTCGCCGCGCACAGCCACGGCATGGAAGTCTGCGACACCGACCGGTGCGTGTCCTGGCTGCCCTGGTATCATGACATGGGGCTGGTCGGCTGCTTCCTGTCGCCGATCGCCAACCAGGTCTCGACCGATTACCTCAAGACCGAGGATTTCGCGCGCCGTCCGCTCGCCTGGCTCGATCTCATCAGCCGCAACACCGGCACCACGCTCAGCTATTCGCCGACCTTCGGCTATGACATCTGCGCGCGCCGCATGTCGTCGCAGACCAAGGCGAGCGACCGGTTCGACCTGTCGCGCTGGCGCGTCGCGGGCAATGGCGCCGACATGATCCGCCCCGACGTGATGCAGTCGTTCGTCGACGCCTTTGCCGACGCCGGGTTCCAGGCCTCCGCCTTCCTACCCAGCTACGGCCTCGCCGAGGCGACACTGGCGGTATCGCTGATGCCACCGGGCGAGGGGATCCGCGTCGAGCTGGTCGAGGAAACTCAGTTGTCGGGCGGCGCGCGTGGTGAGGATCGTCCGCAGCGCTACCGGGCGATCGTCAATTGCGGCAAGCCGGTGCGCGACATGACGATCGAGATCCGCGAAGAGGACGGCACGCCCCTCCCCGAGCGCGCGATCGGCAAGGTCTGGTGCAAGGGCAAGTCGGTGATGGTCGGCTATTTCCGCGACGATGCCGCCACCGCGGCGTGCATGTCCGATGGCTGGCTCGATACCGGCGACATGGGCTATATGTCGGATGGCTATATCTACATCGTCGGCCGGGCGAAGGACATGATCATCGTCAACGGCAAGAACCACTGGCCGCAGGACATCGAATGGGCGGTCGAGCAGCTCCCCGGGTTCAAGGCGGGCGACATCGCCGCGTTCGCAATCACAACCCCGGGAGGCGAGGAAACCCCCGCCGTCCTCGTCCAGTGCCGCAGCTCCGACGAGGGTGAACGCCTGCGCCTGCGCGACGAGATCCGCGAACGCGTCCGCTCGGTGACGGGCATGAACTGCGTGATCGAGCTGATCCCTCCCCGCACGCTGCCGCGCACCTCGTCGGGCAAGCTCAGCCGCGCCAAGGCGCGCAACCTGTACCTGAGCGGCGACATCAAGCCCTATGACATCGCTGCCTGACGTTGCCTGCCCCGCCGCACCGTCCCGCCAGTGCGGCGGGACGGTCGCGGCCCCTGCCCCCGACCCGGTTATTTTTCACAACGCGGGGGATGGGAACGTTGCGATAACCAACGTGCATTAAGCCCGGCGGTGTGAACAGCCAGTCGCCTTCCGGATCCGATACGCCCTCGCCGACCATGCCGGCGCGTACACGAATGTCGACGCATCACATGCCCATCGACATGCGTGCGCTGCTCGCGCTGTCGGAAGGGTGCGATCCCAGGGAATGGGGCCGGCTTCGCGCGGCGCAGCTCGACGCCGGCCGGCAACTCGCCTGGTTCGCCCTCGCCGCCAACCTGCTCGCGACCGCCGTCTGTGCCGCATTGCTCTATCCCCGGATGCCGTTCTGGCAGGTCACGTCATGGTCGACGCTCCTGATCGCCGGCACCGTGTGGGTGACCATCCGCCGCCGCCTCGCTCCCTCGCGCGCTGCCGGGCATGGCGGCAGGACAGATATCCGGGCAACCTTGTGGGAGGGCGGCAGCCTTGCTCTGGCCTGGTCGGTCATCCCGGTTTTCTTCTGCCCACAAGTCCCGGTCGCGACGAGCATCGGGCTCGGGCTCACGCTGATGATCGTGATGACGGGGGCAGCCTTCGCGATGGCACCGCTGCCGCTCGCCACGCTCATGTTCATCGGCACGCTCGGGTTCGTATCGTTCGTCCAGCTCATGCTGATGCACGCGGGTGCGATCGCCGGGGGGGTGCTCGCCTTCACGCTGTTGCTGATGACCGCCTGCCTCAGCCGGACGCGCGCGCTGGTCACGATCCACAATGCGCAGGCGGTGCTCGACGAACGCGACGAGACGATCAGCGTGCTCCTGCTCGAGTTCGAGGAAAGCGCAGCCGAATGGCTGTGGGAGACCGACGCGACACGACGCGTCATCCGGCCCAGCGCCCGCTTCGCGCGGGCGTGCGGTCGCGCGCCGGCGGATATCGACGGCATGCCGATCCTCCAGCTGCTGGCCGGACCATCCTGGGACAGCGGCACGTTCGCGGCAGGCCTGCGCGCGCTTGCCGAAAAGCTGCGCAACCGGGACAGCTTCGTCAACCTGAGACTGCCGATCCGCTTCACCGAACAGGAGCGCTGGTGGCAACTGGCCGCCGCGCCGCGTTACGACGACCGCGGAATATTCTGCGGTTTCCGCGGCGTCGGCGCGGATGTCACGGATCAGCGCGCCTCCGCGGACAAGATCAACCGCATGGCGCGCTTCGACACGTTGACCGGGCTGCCCAACCGCCGGCTGATCACCGAAACGCTGTCCGACGCGATGATCGCGGCGGAGGCCTGTGGCGGACGCTGCGCGTTCATGATGCTTGATCTCGACCGGTTCAAGGCGGTCAACGACACGCTCGGCCACCCGGTCGGCGACCGGCTGCTGTGCCAGGTCGCGGAACGGCTCGGCCATATGATGAGCGCGAACGAATCCTGCGGGCGGCTTGGCGGCGACGAGTTCGCGCTCGTCGTCCGCGACGCCAGCGATACGGGCGCGGTCGAGGAGCTCGCCGGACGCATCATCACCGCATTGTCGCGGCCCTACGACGTCGATCACTATACGCTGCATATCGGCGCCAGCATCGGGCTTGCCTTCGGGCCGCGCGACGGGCGCACGTCGGAGATGTTGATCCGGTCCGCCGATCTGGCGCTCTATCGCGCAAAGGATGCCGGTCGCGGCGTGTTTCGCGTCTACGAGCCCGCGCTTTACGTCCAGGCGGAGGAGCGGCGGGTGCTCGAAATCGCGCTGCGCGGCGCACTCGATCGGGGTGAGATGTCCCTCGCCTATCAGCCGATCATCGACACGCAGGGCGGCATGCTGCGCGGCTTCGAGGCGCTGCTGCGCTGGGAAAGCCCGGAGTTCGGCATGGTCCCGCCGTCCCGCTTCATCCCGCTCGCCGAAGACGCACGGATCATCGCGCAGATCGGCGCCTGGGTCCTGCGCACCGCCTGCGCCGAAGCCGCAAGTTGGCCCGAGGGTCTGCGCATCGCCGTCAACGTGTCGCCGGTCCAGCTGCAGAATGACGGTTTCGTCACGACCGTCGCGACCGTGCTTGCCGACAGCGGACTATCGGCCGACCGGCTCGAGCTCGAGGTTACCGAGGGCGTCTTCCTGCGCGAGGATCGTGGCGCGACGACGACCCTCGCGCGTATTCTCGACCTTGGCGTACGCCTGAGCCTCGACGATTTCGGTATTGGCCACTCGTCGCTGGGCTATCTCAGCCGCACCCGTTTTTCCTCGATCAAGATCGACGGCAGCTTCGTCCGCGCCGCAGCGCGCGGCGGCCGCGAGGCGCTGGCGATCATCCGCGCGGTGGTCGCGCTCGCGCAAAGCCTCGACATCGCGACCATCGCGGAAGGGGTGGAGACGCAGGACGAGCGTCAGCTTGTCGCGGCGCTTGGCTGCACGCACGCGCAAGGCGATCTGTTCGGCCGCGCCCTCCCCGTCACCGAAACCCGCACGCTGGCAGAGCGCGACTGGACCGACTCAGCCGCGGCCTGACGTCGCGATGTCGCATCAGCCGAGCATCCCGGCATCGCTCTGCAGCGGCGGCGGCGGGATCACCCGGGCCAGACCACCCCCGACGACGACCAGCGCGCACATGCTGATCTGCATGGACCTGCGCCGGTCGTCTACCCAATCAGCGCCAGAACGCTTTCCGGTCGAGCAACGCCGAGTGCGCCGCGGCAGCGCGGTCGAGCCGCTTGGCGTGCTTGCGATCGTCGACCAGCGCCGCTTCATTGTCCTCCATCCCCAGCCGGGCGAGGATCGCCGGCACCGTTGCCGCGTCGTTCAGCGTCCCGAGCCGGTCCTGCAGCGTTTCGAGCGTCGAGACGAACTTGGCCTGCCGCTTTTGCCGCACCGCGTCGGCGAACAGGTCCGCGAAGAATTCCGTCGCATAGCGCAGCGTCTTGGCGTCCTTGCGGATCGCATGACGCTCGTCGTCCGTCAGCAGCGCGAGCGATGGCGCGTCAATCTTGAGCGCCTTGCGTCGCTTGCGGAGCGCCGCCGCTGCAAATTCGCGGGCGGGCGCGTCGCGCACCTCCCGCGTCGCGTCCGCCGTCGACCAGTCGCCGACCGCAAGCCACTGCGTCAGATCGAGCATCACCGCCCGCACGCGCGACGACGCCAGCGCCACATCGACCTCGTCATAGGCCAGACCGCGCGCCGCCTCGATCCGGTCAAAGACATCCCCCGCGCCCAGCTTCGCCGCCGCCATGTCCGCCAGCACGTCGAGATCGCGCGCCTGCCCCAGCGTCTGCGCCAGCCAGCGCAGCTCGGACCGGAAATGCGCCGTCTGCTCGCGTCCCAGCACGCGCTTGAACAGCCCGAGCGCGGCACGTGTCCGCCGCAACGCGACACGCGCCTGGTGCAGCGCCTCCGGCGCCCGCGTCTCGAGCAGGATCGTCTCGTTCAGCCGATAATGCCGCAGGCAGGCGCCAAGAACCGTCCGGAGCGCCTCGATCGTCGTCGCGTCGCCATCGAGCGATACCGGCTCGGCCTTGAAGGCGCGACGCACTGGCCCGGTCAGCCCGTAACCGCGCTCGGACTTGGTCACGACGCCGAGCCGCAGCGGCACCATATCCGCGATCCGGCGGGCCAGCGTGAACAGCGCGGTCGGATCGCCGCGCTTAAGTTCGATCTCGACTTCGCAGACCGGCGACTGACGCTCGCCGACCCGGACCATCCCGCGGTCCAGCACGAGCTCGATCTCCGCCCCGTTCTCGCTGATCTCCCAGCTGCGTCGTTCGACCGACACGGTGAAGGCCGGCGCGAGCCGTTCGGCGGTCCCGTCGAGCAGCGCGAAGACCGGCGTGGTGTCGTCGAGACGCGGACGATCGTCCGTGACCGGCCGTTCCCATTCGGGGCGTGAAAACAGCCCGGCGCCCTTTGCCGGGTCGATCTTGATCGTCTGGATCCGCGTATCGCCCGCGCGCCGGATCCGCAGCGACGCGCCGTGCCCCCGCAGCGTTTGCTCGGGCGTGTCGAAATAGATCGCCTCGAGCATCGTGGTATGGGTCGCGTCATCCGACGGCAGTTCGCGCGCGACCCGGTCCGCGGCCTCCGCCGTCAGGACGAGCTTCAATTCGACTTCCTGCATCATCCCAGTGTCCGATCTGCGTTATCCTTACCATAACGCATATCGGCGATAGAGGGCACAACCGGATTTGCCCGCTGCGGCTAGCTCGACAGCTGGTCGCGACCGTCATGGACGGTACGGATGATGCTGCTGACGCTGACCGGGGGCGTCGGGATGTGCAGCGCCTGGGTCGGCGTACCGATCACCGCCGCGCGGGCACGCAGGCTGGATTTCAGGAACAGCGTCTCCGATGCGAGGAAACGGCGCGGCGTCGTGCCGAGGAACGTCGTCGCGTCGCGCAGGAAATGGGAGGCGTCGAAATAGCTGCTGTCGATCGCCGAATAATCGACATGGCCATCGGGCCGGATCAGCCGGATGAACGACCGCAGGAAGCGCGCGCGCCGCAACAGCATCTTGGGCAGCATGCCGAAATGGCGGGTGGCGAGCCGCCTGAGCGCGTGCGTCTCGATCCCCAGCCGGTCGGCGACATCCTGCATCTCGATCACCCCGTCGGTCACCGTCAGCGCGGCGAACGCACGGATCAGTTCCTCCTGCGGGTGCCGGCGCTGGAACAGCGGTTCCAGCACGTCGTCGAGGAACGGCTTGATCATGGCATCGTCGGACAGCGCGTCGAGCCCCGTCGTCAGCCGGCGCGACACCTCCGGACCGAGCAGCGTCTCGAGCGGCACGATGCGGTTGCGGAAGTCGCCCGCCAGCCGCGACGTCATCCGGGACCAGCCGATCGCGCTGATTCCGATCCCGACCGCGACGCCGCCATGTGTGACGGTGCGAAACGCGCGGCTGGTCGGGCCGTAGAGACTGGCGCGCTCGAGCGGCCCGAACCGGTGATTGCCGATCGCCACGGTGATCGGCCCCGCATCCGCCAGAATAGAAATCATAACTGGTGCAGGTAGATACCAGTTGACGAGCGGGTTGCGATCACTGGCCGAATAGATCGCATATCCGGTCAGGCATTCGGCAAGGCTTGCCTGGGGCAAGTCATACCGCATCTGCATTCCCGGTGGCATCGCAAATTTTTCCGGCGATACACCCGGAGAGTGTGTTCCACCAAAAACTTGATCTACGTTCATACCATCCACTCGTTTCTGTACGGAAGTATCCGCGCGATTGCGGCCTATGGCTATACTGCTTTGCAGCGAAACGCTAGTTGTCCTATCATTTCTCCTAGTATTGATTGGCTTCAATACTTTGCCCGTTCTTCGCCGGGTCTCGACATTGAAGACCGGCCCCCGCCGCCGCCGTCCCGATGATGGACGTCGCGCTCGCGCCGCCTCGCGCGGCACAGCAGGGATGCGGGATTGATGGGGTTGACACTGGTATCGGCATCGCTTCTCGGTGCCGCCGAACCCATCAGGAAAGAACAGCGATGACAGTGATCGTAACCGGCGCCGCCGGCTTCATCGGCATGCATGTCGCGGACGCGTTGCTGGCACGTGGCGAAACGGTGTTCGGCATCGACGAATGCAACGCCTATTACGACCCCGCGCTCAAGGCGGCGCGGCTCGCCTATCTGCGTGACCGGCACGGCGCGGCCTTCACCTTCGCCAAGCTCGATTTCGCGGACACGCCCGCGCTCGACGCGGCGGTGGCAGGCCTCGACATCGACCGGATCGTCCATCTCGGTGCGCAGGCCGGCGTCCGCTATTCGATCGAGAATCCGATGGCCTATGCCCGGGCCAATCTGGTCGGGCATCTCAACATCCTCGAACTCGCGCGCGCACGGCAGGTCCGGCACCTGGTCTACGCCTCGTCCTCGTCGGTCTATGGCGGCAATGACAGCGTGCCCTTCCGCGTCGAGGATCGCACCGACCGCCCGCTGTCGCTCTATGCCGCGACGAAGAAGTCGAACGAGCTGATGAGCGAAAGCTACGCGCATCTCTATCGCCTGCCGCAGACCGGGCTGCGCTTCTTCACCGTCTACGGCCCCTGGGGTCGTCCCGACATGATGATGTGGATCTTCACCAAGGCGATCCTCGCCGGCGAGCCCATTCCGGTGTTCAACGCAGGGCGGATGGAACGCGACTTCACCTATATCGACGACATCGTCGCCGGCATCGTCGCCGCGCTCGATGCGCCGCCTGCGGATGACGGCCAGGCGAAGCCCGGCGGCAGCATGGGGCCGCACCGCGTCTACAATATAGGCAACAGTCGCGCCGAACAGCTCGGCGAGGTCATCGACGTGCTCGAGCAGGCGATCGGTCGCAAGGCGATCCGCCAGGACCTGCCGATGCAGGCGGGCGATGTCGTGCGCACCTGCGCCGATGTCAGCGCGATCGGCAACGATCTCGGCTTCGCCCCCACCACCAGCATCACCGAGGGCGTGCCACGCTTCATCCGATGGTATCGCGACTATCACGGCGTCTAGGCGTTATGATCGCCGAGACCGAACCCCGAGCCCACCCTTTCGATGCACGGAGCAGCCCGATGACCGACGCCCCGACCTATACCCCCCCGGCAATCTGGACCTGGAACCGCGACAATGGCGGCCGGTTCGCCGCGATCAACCGGCCGGTCGCCGGATCGACGCATGACAAGGATCTGCCGGTCGGGCGGCACCCGCTGCAGCTCTATTCGCTCGGCACGCCGAACGGGGTGAAGGTCACGATCATGCTCGAGGAGCTGCTCGCGCTCGGCCATGCCGGCGCCGAATATGACGCCTGGCTGATCCGGATCAACGAAGGCGACCAGTTCGGCAGCGGCTTTGTCGAGATCAATCCCAATTCCAAGATCCCGGCGCTCATGGATCGCAGCGGCACGACGCCGCTGCCGATCTTCGAATCCGGCGCGATCCTGATGCATCTCGCAGAGAAATTCGGCGCGTTCCTGCCGACCGAACCGGCAGCGCGCGCGACCTGCCTGTCCTGGCTGTTCTGGCAGGTCGGCAGCGGCCCGTTCGTCGGCGGCGGCTTCGGCCATTTCTACGCCTATGCGCCGGTCAAGATCGAGTATGCGATCGACCGGTTCGCGATGGAGGCCAAGCGCCAGCTCGACGTGCTCGACCGCCGGCTCGCCGACAGCGCGTATCTGGCCGGCGCCGCCTATACGATCGCCGACATGGCCGCCTGGCCCTGGTACGGGGCACTGGTCCAGGGCCAGCTTTACGACGCCGGTGAGTTCCTCCAGGTCCAGGACTATCCGAACGTGAAGCGCTGGGCGGATGCGATCGGCGCACGCCCCGCGGTTCAGCGTGGCCGCATGGTCAACCGCGTCATGGGCGATCCCGCGAGCCAACTCCACGAACGCCATGATGCCACGGATTTTGCGACCCGTACACAGGACAAGTTAAGCCCGCCATCATGAATGGCGCTATAAATGCTGTGGTGCAGCATTACTGAAAACATTGCGCGCGATTAGTGTATTTGGAGAAGTTTGCCTAAGTTTTCCATTTATTTGCAACTTTATCTCCCAGCTCCCGTTCCTTGAACCGTTGTGCACACAGGATCGCCCGCCAGAGGCGATCGAGGCCGACCGTGTGCCGACGTGCCTGGTTCAGGGAGATGAAGCCAATGACCCAATCAACCCATCTGATCGATGCCCTCGATGCCCGTGTCGAACGGCGCAACGACCGGCGCGAGTTCTTCAAAAACGCACTTGGTGCGGCTGCGATGACGGCAGCCGGAGCGACCGCTCTGTCCCTCTCGAGCTCCGCCGCGGCACAGTCGGTGACCGATGCCGACGTCCTGAACTTCGCGCTCAATCTCGAATATCTCGAGGCGCAATTCTACTCCTATGCGGCCTATGGCACGGGGCTCGATAACGCCCTGCTGACCGGCAGCGGTACGCAGGGTGCGGTTCGTGGCGGCCGCAAGGTCGCGTTCACCGATCCTATCGTCGAGCAATATGCACGCGAGATCGCACAGGACGAGATCGCGCATGTCAGGTTCCTGCGCACCGCGCTTGGTAGCTCGACCGTGTCGCAGCCGGTGATCGACGTCAGCGTCTCGCCGACCAGCGCCTTCTCGGTCGCCGCGCAGGCCGCCGGGCTCGTGCCTGCCGGCACCGCGTTCGATCCCTATGGCTCGGACGAGGCGTTCCTGCTCGGCGCGTTCATCTTCGAGGATGTCGGCGTCACCGCCTACAAGGGTGCCGCCCCCTTGCTCACGAACAAGACGTTTCTCGATGCTGCGGCCGGCCTGCTCGCGGTCGAGGCCTATCATGCCGCGATCGTCCGCACGACGCTGTACGGCAAGGGTATCGATGTGCCGTCGTTGCGGACCTCCGCCGACGCCATTTCGCGCGCGCGCGACAGCCTCGACGGCGGTGGCGCCAACACGACGATCTTCGGCGCGAACGATATCGACCAGGGCATCTCGTCCTACAGCGCGACGCCGATCAACCTGTCCGCCACCCAGGCGGCGGTGACCGTGTCGAACATCGTGCCGCTCGACGCCGACGGTGTCGCCTATAGCCGCTCGGTGAGCCAGGTGCTCAACATCGTGTACCTGAACAGTGGCGCAGTGGCCGCAGGCGGGTTCTTCCCGGCAGGCATGAACGGCAACATCAAGACGAGCACCGCAGCAGCCTGAACCGCTTCAGCTCTGCCGTCAGCTTTCTTTGCTATTCAGGGGATTAACCCAATGACCGACCTCAATACCAAGCTCGAAATATTCGACGCCATCGCCACCCGGCGCAACGAACGCCGCGGTTTCCTGCGCTTTGCCGGTGGCAGTGCGCTTGCCGTCGGCGGTGCCTCGCTGCTCGCGGCCTGCGGCAACGACGATGCCGATCTGGCGCCGTCACCGACGCCCACGCCGACACCCGCAACGGGATCCGCCATTACCGATGCCGACGTGCTGAACTTCGCGCTCAACCTCGAATATCTCGAGGCGCAGTTCTACGCATTCGCGACGTTCGGCGTTGGCCTCAACGCCAGCCTGCTGACGGGTACCGGGACTCAGGGCGCCGTGACGGGTGGCCGACAGGTGCCGTTCCAGGACGCGATCGTCCGTGAATATGCGCGCGAAATCGCCATCGACGAAGTCGCGCACGTCGCCTTCCTGCGCAGGGCACTCGGCACTGCCGCAGTCGCACAGCCTGCACTGGACATCTCTGCCGGCACCGCGGCTGCGCCGGGCGCCTTCACCTTGGCCGCACGTGCGGCAGGGGTCGTTCCGTCCACGGGCGTGTTCGACCCCTATGCCGACGACAACAGCTTCCTCCTCGGCGCGTTCATCTTCGAGGATGTCGGCGTCTCGGCGTACAAGGGCGGCGCAACGCTGATCGGCAACAAGACCTATCTCGAAGCGGCCGCCGGCATCCTCGCGGCAGAGGCGTATCACGCCGGCCTGATCCGCACGATCCTGTATCGCAAGGGACTGCAGACGCCTTCGTTGCGCATTGCAGCCGGCCAGATCAGTGACGCACGCGACAGCCTGGACGGCACCGTCACCAACGCCACGACGGGCATCATCGGCGACATCGATCAGGGCATCACCGGCACCGACCCGACCGTGTCGAACATCGTCCCGACCGACGCCAACGGCCTGGCGTTCAGCCGGTCGGTCGCACAGGTGCACAACATCGCCTATTTGACCAACACCGCAAAGATCGGCGGGGGCTTCTTCCCCAACGGCACCAACAACCGCACCGATGCACTGCGGACCAGCGGCGCCAACGCGTGATCGTCGTCACGAACTGAAACAGGACAACCTGGGCCGCGGCGTACATTGGGCGCGTCGCGGCCCCTCGTTTGGGGAACGACCATGAAGCATTCCATGAAACTGACCACGCTCGCCGGCCTCGCCGTTGCGGGCCTTTTTGCCGTTCCGGCCGCCGCGCAGGAAACCACCGAAGATCGTCCGTTCTCGGGTGTCTATATCGGCGCAGCCGGTGGGTATGACGTGCAGGGCAACGACGTCGGCTCGTCGATCCTGTTCGACCGCAACGGCGACGGTACTTTCGGCGACAGCGTCAACACCATCACCGGCGCCAACGCCTTCTCGCCGGGCTTCTGCAACGGCTCGGCGCGTACCGGTGCTGCGGCTTCCGGCTGCCGTAACGACGACGATGGTTGGGCCTATTATGGTCGTGCCGGCCTCGACGTTCAGCGTGGCAACATCGTCGTCGGTGTCGTCGGCGAATTCGGCACGAGCGACATCACCGACAGCACTTCGGGCTTCTCGACCACGCCTGCGAGCTACACGATGGCGCGCAAACTGAAATGGGAAGCGTCCGCCCGCGGCCGTCTGGGCTACGCGGTCAACACCACGCTGTTCTACGGCACGTTCGGTGCAGGCTATGCCAAGATCGACAATCTGTTCTTCACGACGAACACGGCGAACGCGTTTTCGGCGACCGGTTCGAAGAACCAGTGGGGCATTCTCGGCGGCGGCGGCATCGAGCAGAAGCTGACCAAGAACATCTCGATCGGCATGGAGTATATGTTCCACCAGTATCAGGATGACGACGCGCGCGTTCGCGTGACGGCGGGCACGGCACTGGCCGGCAGCCCGGTTCTGCTGGCGAACAATCCGTTCCTGATCGCGCCAAACACCAGCGGCACCGATTTCCGCCGCAGCGACGAGAAGTTCCGCTGGCACAGCCTGCGCGCCACGGCGGCGTTCCGGTTCTGAGCCTATGCGCTGCCAGCATCGCATGATGCTGGCAGCGTAGAGCGTCCGGCGAGCCTAGAGCCCCTCGCCGCCGACCCACTGTGCATTCGACAGGCGTCGTGCCAGATCCCAGCTCTGCTGCCGGATATCGGGGACCGCGACGACCTCCCACAGCCCCCCGCGGGTCATCGGCCCGATACAGTGAAGCCGCTGTTCGGCATGCCCGTCGCGGCCGATCGCCTGCGACTGCGCATCGACATCGACCCCCAGGCGAAGCGGATCGGGCCGGATCGCCCCGTCGGCGATCAAATGCCGGATCAGCGGCTCGCTCGATCGCATCAGGTCGCCCTGCGGCCCGGTACAGTTCACGATCCGCGCCGCCCGCGTGACGACCGCCTGGTCCGAACCGCGCGGCCGCCAGCTTAGATCCACAGCATCACCGGCTGCCGCGGCCGACACGATCTTCCCCGCTGCGAACCGGAGCCGCCCGGTCGAGACCAGCGCATCGACCCGGTCCGCGACCTCCGGCGCCAGCCGATGCCGGTGGACGTCCCAATAGGGTCGCGCGTGCCGCAGGAACCGTGCGCGCTGCGACGTCGGCGCGGCAGCCCAGAGCATCTGGGTCACGGGGCGAAGCTCGTCGACCGCCGCGCGCCAGCCATCCGCCTTGGCACGGTTGCGGACATGCCGGACGATCGCCGACAAATCCCCCTGCGGCTTGTCGAGGACCCGCGCGGGCGGCGCGCCATCGACATGCCGCCGCGGCGACAGCCCACGCCGCGACACCGCCAGGATCTGCCCCGAAAATCCGCCGGCATCGAGCAGCAGCGCAGCGTCGATCGCGGTCAACCCGGTCCCGACCAGCACGACCGTGTCGTCCGGCCCGAGCCCCTCGCCAATGTCCGAGGCCCAGGGATCCGCGCTATAGCGTCCGGGCGGAAGGTCGTCAGGGTTGAGCCCCGGCGGCGTGTGCGGCGGCAGGTTGCCGAGCGCCAGCACTGCGCTGTCCGCGGCAATCGCGCTGCCATCCGCCATCGTCACCGCAAGCCTGTCGGTGCTGGCGAGATCGATCGCGCACACCTCCCCTTGCGCAAGCACCAGCCGCCCCGCCGATTGCGCGATCGTCGCGTCGAGCATCTCACGCAGATACAGGCCGTAGGTCGTGCGCGGGACGAACGTCTTGCGGTCGCCGTCACCGCGCGCTTCTAGCCAGCGGACGAAATGGTCGGGATCGTCGGGGAGCGCGCTCATGTTGCCCGCGCGCACGTTGAGCAGGCCGCGCGCGAGCTGGCGCTGGCGCCGCTCGACGAGCGTCGCGCGCGGCCCGCCGTGCCGCATCAGGTTGATCGCCAGCAACGTGCCCGAAAATCCGCCCCCGACGATGACGACATGATCATCAGGTCCCGCGATACGTGTCATCCTGCCCCCATTTGCTGCGAAATCATCGTGCCCGCTCGATAGGCGCAAAGCGGCCCGGCGCACAGCCGGCACGCGCAACGCACGGGGAACATAGAAGGATTGCACAAACGACAGCGCTGTTGCACTTTCTCGTCCATGGCCTGCCGGTCCCGGTCTGGCCCTCCCCCGGAGATCGCCCTGTGAAATCGAAGTTCGCCGTTCTTGCCTCGCTGATCGCCATTGCCGCCGCCACGCCCGCCACCGCGCAGGACCTTCACGCCTGTATCGACGAGGCGTGCACGCTCGAATCGATCCTGCCGCAGGATGCGGCATCGGGCACGCCCGCAGCCGATGCGGCCGCCGCGACGCGCTATGGCCGCTGGGGCTTCGACCTTGCCGGCATGGACAAGAGCGTGAAGCCCGGCAACGACTGGTTCGACTATGTGAACGGCAGCTGGGTCAAGACAACGCAGATCCCGGCGGACCGCTCGTCCTACGGCGCCTTCGCGGTGCTGCGCGACCTGTCCGAGGCACGCATGCGTACGCTGGTCGAGGGCTACAAGCCCGGCGACGCCGCCAACCCTGATCGCGCCAAGGTCGCGACGCTCTACCAGGGCTTCATGGACGAAGCCGCGATCGAGCGTGCCGACGCCGCACCGCTGTTGGAGCGGCTCGCCCCGGTAAAGGCCGCGACGACGAAGGACGATGTCGCGGTGCTGATGGGCAAGTCGATGGGCGGGTTCGGCGCCAGCTTCTTCGGGCCTGGCGTCAATGACGACGCCAAGCAGCCCGATATCTACGCGCTGTATCTGCGCCAGTCGGGCCTCGGGCTCGGCGACCGCGACCTCTATCTCGATCCGAAATTCGCTCCGCAGGTCGTACGCTACCAGGCCTATGTCGCGCAGATGCTCGGCATGGCGAACTGGCCGAATGCGCAGGCCGCCGCGGCAAAGATCGTCGCGATGGAGACGCGGATCGCGCAGGCACACTGGACCCGCGCGCAGAGTCGCGACCGCGACAAGACCTACAACCCGATGACGCTCGCGCAGTTGCAGGCGCAGGCGCCCGGCTTCCCCTGGGCCAAGTTCTGGACCGCCGCCGGAATCGACAAGGCGAACCGCGCGATCGTCGCGCAGAACACCGCCTTCCCGAAGATCGCCGAGGTCTTCGCCACCACCGATCTCGACACGCTGAAGGCCTGGCAGGCGTTCCGCACCGCCGACGACATCGCGCCCCTGCTGTCGAAGCGGTTCGTCGACGCCAATTTCGACTTCCGTTCGAAATTCCTCAACGGCCAGCCGCAGCAGCGCGATCGCTGGAAGCGCGGGATCGGCGTTACCGAACGCGCGCTGGGCGAGGCGATCGGCCGCGATTACGTCGCACTCTATTTCCCGCCGGCGTCGAAGACCAAAATGGACGAACTCGTCGGAAACCTGCGGATCGCGCTGCGCGGGCGGATCGACGGCCTGCCCTGGATGGGTGCCGCGACCAAGCAGGAAGCGCAGGCCAAGCTCGCCAATTTCAGCGTGAAGGTCGGCTATCCCGACAAATGGCGTGACTATAGCGCGCTGCAAATCACCCCGGGCGACCTGATCGGCAATGTCGAACGCGCCGGGCGGTTCGAATGGGACTATCGCCGCAACCGCATGGGCGGCCCGGTCGACAAGGCCGAATGGGGCATGACCCCGCAGACCGTGAACGCCTATTACAACTCGGTGAAGAACGAGATCGTCTTCCCCGCCGCGATCCTCCAGCCGCCGTTCTTCGATCCGGATGCCGATCCCGCGGTCAATTATGGCGGCATCGGCGGCGTGATCGGGCACGAGATCAGCCACGGCTTCGACGACCAGGGTCGCAAGTCCGATGGCAAGGGCGTGCTACGCGACTGGTGGACCGCGCAGGATGCCGCCAAGTTCGAGGCGCAGGCGGTCAAGCTCGGCGCGCAGTACGAGGCCTATACGTTCGAGGGCCTGCCCGGCGTGCAAATCAACGGCCGCGCCTCGATGGGTGAGAATATCGGCGATCTCGGCGGCGTGCTGATCTCGCTCGACGCCTATCACACGTCACTCGGCGGCAAGCCCGCGCCGGTGCTCGACGGCTATAGTGGCGACCAGCGCTTCTTCCTCGGCTGGGGTCAGGTCTGGCGCACGCTGTTCCGCACCGAGGCACTGCGCCAGCAGCTCGTCAGCGATCCGCATTCGCCGGGGCAGATCCGTGCGATCAACCCGCTGCGCAACGTCGACGCCTGGTACAAGGCGTTCGACGTGAAGCCCGGCGACGCGCAGTATCTGGCGCCCGCGGACCGCGTCCGGATCTGGTAAGGCTGCAAGCCCGCCGCCGGACACAAAAAAACCCGGCGGCGGACCAAGGTCGGGGCGGCAGGGCTCCGTCCTGTCAACGAGGGTGGCGGCGTTCTTGCTCGTCCGTCGTCATCCTCGCCCCCCGTCGCTCGAACCGCCGGACGCGGTCAGCGCATCGCCTGCTTCAGGAATGCCACGCTGTCCGCCAGCACCGGCGCCTTGCCGCGGAACGGCTTGGACAGCGCCATCGCCACATCCTCATGGCTGAGCCCCGGATAATCGACATGCCGCACCGGGGCGCCGAGCGCGGTCAGCTTCGCCGTCAGGTTGTCGGCATTGTGCGCCTTCACCTGCGTGTCGCCGCCCGCCGACACCAGCAGCATTGGCGGCGCATCGCGTCGCGCGAAGTGGATCGGCTGGGTCATCACGGGATCCGCCGCCCCCTGCATCGCGTCGATCGCGCGCCTGGCGGTGAACGGGTAGAAGTCATAGGGCCCGCACAACCCGACCGCGGCCTTGATGATCCGCGGATCGACACCTTCGGCACGCAACCAGCGCGGGTCGAGCGTCAGCATCGCGACCGTATACGCCCCTGCGGAGTGACCGGCGACCGCGATCCGGTTCGGGTCGCCGCCCGACGCCTCGATGTGATCGCGCGTCCACTTCACCGCCTCGGCGCCGTCCTGAAGGAAGGCGGGGAAGCGGACGTCGGGCACCTTGCGGTAATCGGGCATGACGACGACATAGCCCGCCTTCGCATAGGCACGCGCGGCAAACGCATAGGCGCTGCGCGACCCGTGCACCCAGCCGCCGCCATACCAGAAGATCAGCACCGGCAGCCCGGTCTTGACGCCCCCCGACGGCCGCCACACGTCGAGCTTCTGGCCATGCGTGCCGAACGGAACGCCTTCACGGATGCGCGCGGTGCCGCGGCCGCCGCCCATTACCCCATCAAGCACGCTGAGCGTCCCCGGCCCCGCGGTGAACGCCGTGCCCGCGATCAGGATCACGACCAGCGCGATGACAATGGCAACGCGGCGCATCAGCGGCGGAAATCTGCGATGATCGATCCGCTCGCTGCCAGTTCGGCCTCGTGCCCGGCCTCGCGCCACGTCTCGGCAAGCGCGGCGTCTTCCCATTCGCGCATCGCCGGATGCGCGATGATCCGCTCGACCCAGGCAAGGCCCTTCGGACCGACATCGATCCCGTAGGTGCGGACGCGAAACGCGACAGGCGCAAAGAACGCGTCGACGGCGGTGAAGTCGGCGCCTGCGAGCCAGGGCCCGCCGAACCGATCGATACCTTCCGCCCAGAGTTCGGTGATGCGCGCGACGTTGCGGTCGAGCGCGTCACTGCCGGGAATCGGATCGACGCGGACGCCGACGTTCATCGTCCGCTCGTTGCGCAACGCCGCGAACCCGCCATGCATCTCTGCCGCCGCACAGACCGCCCAGGCGCGCGCATCGCCATCGGACGGCCAGACGCCGTCGTGCCGCTCGGCGAGGTAGAGCGCGATCCCGAGCGAATCCCACACCGTCCGCTCGCCATCGATCAGCACCGGCACCTGCCCGGTCGGCGAGAACAGCCGGAACGCATCGTAATTTTCGGGCGCGAGAAAGGGTTCGATCCGATCCTCGAACGCGATCCCCAGCGCCCGCATCAACACCCACGGACGGAGCGACCAGCTGGAATAATTCCGGTTCGCGGTGACGAGCGTATAGCCCATCAGGTGGTGTAGCGCGCGGTGGTCTTGGCCGCGACCTCGTCCGCGGTCACACCGGGCGCGAGTTCGACCAGCCTGAACGGTGACTCATGGTCTACGCGCTGGAACACCGCCAGGTCGGTGACGATCATGTCGACCACGTTCTTGCCGGTCAGCGGCAGCGAGCAGGACGGGATGAACTTTGGCGTCCCGTCCTTGGCGGTGTGATCCATGACGACGATGATCTGCTTGACGCCCGCGACCAGATCCATCGCGCCGCCCATGCCCTTGATCATCTTGCCCGGGATCATCCAGTTGGCGATGTCGCCGTCTTCGCTGACCTCCATCGCGCCGAGCACGGTCAGGTCGATATGCCCGCCGCGGATCATCGCGAAGCTGTCGGACGAGCTGAAATAGACCGACGAGGGCAGTTCGCTGATCGTCTGCTTGCCCGCGTTGATCAGGTCGGCATCCTCTTCGCCCGCATAGGGGAACGGCCCGATCCCGAGCATCCCGTTCTCCGACTGGAGCGTGACGGTCATGCCGTCGGGAATGTTGTTCGCGACGAGCGTCGGGATGCCGATGCCGAGATTGACGTAATAGCCGTCCTTCAATTCCTGTGCGGCCCGCGCCGCCATCTGGTTGCGATCCCACGACATCAGTTGAGCGTTCCTTCCTGGATGGTGGTGATGGTCGTGACCTGGTCGCGCAGTTCGGCGCTGACGCCGTCGACGATCGCCTGCAGCGCGGCATCCTCGGCAATGCCCCAGGTGCCCGCATAGGCGCGGGCGGCGTGACGGATCGTGTCGGCGAGGAGGTAGCCGAACACGGCCGGATCCTCGAGGATGCCCGCGTCGATCAGTACGTTGCTGCCAGCATTGTTGGTGATCCAGATCCGCGCGACTTCGACCGATTCGTCCGTCAGCGCGGCGCCGGGATCGAGTTTGATCGCGTTGGGGTGGTCGGTCATCAGTGGATTCCCTGTGTCGGCGCCCAGTGGATCGCGGGCGGAAAGACCTCGTCACGGCTGCCTTTCAGCGCGGTGCCGTAGACGGGGTTGGGCAGCACGAACCACCCTGCCCCCCATTTCGCGGTGATCGCTGGCGACTGCACCACCGCACGCCGCGCGGCGGGGGTCTGGCCTGCGTTGAACAGGTCGCTGAAATCGCCGAGCTGGTCGCCGCCCATCGCCACGACGCAATATCGGGCGGCGATCGTCGCGCGGCGGCCGTCCTTCTTCGATCCCGTCGCGTCGTCGCCGGCGAGGAACAGGGTCTCGCCGTGGCGGGCGGGGCCAAGCCCCGCGGCTTCGATCGCCGCCTGCGTCTGTGCGGCATTGGCGGCGGCGCGGTTGGAGTTGAAGACCACCGTCACGCCCATCGCACGCAACTGTGTCAGTGCGGCGAGCGCGCCGGGAACGGGCGCGACCTGCTTGATGCCGGTGCGCTCCCACTCCTGCCAGCGCGGTTCGGACCAGGGCCGCCCCGTCGACGCATCATATTCGAAGCCGAGATTGAGCAGCACGGTCTCGTCGACGTCGAACACCGCGGCCTTCGCCTTGCTGCCGCATGCGGTCCAGCGCGGCGCGGCGAGCGTCGCGCCGGGCGCTAGGACGACCGATGTCGGCGTGCGCTGCGCCCGGACATAGCCGACGAGCGCGTTCCATGCCTGGATGCTGGCGGCTGCGGCCTCGCCCGAGGCGTAGAGATACTGCATGCCCGCGGGGACGCCGTCGACGGTCACCGGTGCGGCGACGATCGCGGTCGGCGAGGTCACGCTGACGCACCCTTGCAGAACCAGTGCTCCTGCGAGCGCAGCGGTCCAGGGAAAATGGCCGCGTTTGCGGCACAGTATCGGGCTTGGTTTCACGCGGAGACCCGCTCGCGAACGGTGCGGAATTCGATCTTCTTGTCGTAGGGTGCGCCGACGATCATCCGCTTCACATAGATCCCCGGCAGGTGGATCGTATCGGGATCGAGGCTGCCAACGGGAACGATCTCCTCGACCTCGGCGACGCAGATCTTGCCCGCGGTCGCCATCGGCTGGTTGAAGTTGCGCGCGGTCTTGCGGAAAATGAGATTTCCGCTCTCGTCCGCCTTCCATCCCTTGATGATGCTCAGGTCCGCACGGATGCCGCGTTCGAGGATATAGTCCTGCCCGTCGAAGCTCTTCACCTCCTTGCCCTCTGCCACCAGGGTGCCGACGCCGGTCTTGGTGTAGAAGCCGGGAATGCCCGCGCCGCCCGCGCGGCAGCGCTCGGCAAGCGTCCCCTGCGGGCAGAACTCGACCTCGAGCTCGCCGCTCAGATATTGCCGCTCGAATTCCTTGTTCTCGCCGACATAGGACGAGATCATCTTCTTCACCTGGCGCGAACGGAGCAGTTTACCAAGGCCCTGCCCGTCAATGCCGGCATTGTTGCTGGCGATCGTCAGGTCCTTGACGCCCGACGCCTCGATCGCGTCGATCAGCCGCTCGGGGATGCCGCACAGCCCGAACCCGCCCGCGCAGATCGTCATCCCGTCGAACAGCACGCCCTCGAGTGCCGCCGCCGCGTCGGTGTAGCGCTTGTTCGCCATGCATCCTCCTATCGTCTTTACCGCGGCATAATGCGCCGGGCAGTGGACGGCAATGTCGGGCGGGCGTTCTCGACTTGGTGACGATTGCCGGGCTACGGTGGCGGCAGGAGATTGTCATGACCCAGCGTACCGGCGGCCAAATTCTCGTCGACCAACTCGTCGCGCAAGGCTGCGACCGTATTTTCACCGTACCCGGCGAAAGCTTCCTCGCGGTGCTCGACGCGCTGCACGACACGCCCGCCATCGAGACGGTGGTATGCCGGCAGGAAGGCGGCGTGGCGTTCATGGCGTGCGCGGACGGCACGCTGACGCACCGCCCCGGTATCGCCTTCGTCACGCGCGGGCCCGGTGCGACCAACGCGTCGATCGGCGTGCATGTCGCGATGCAGGATTCCCAGCCGATGATCCTGTTCGTCGGCGATATCGACCGCGGCACGCGTGACCGCGAGGCGTTCCAGGAGATCGACTTCCAGGCGATGTTCGCGCCCATCGCCAAATGGGCGGCGCGGATCGACGATGCCCGGCGGATCCCGGAATATGTCGCGCGCGCCTATGCGACCGCGATGTCGGGCCGCCCTGGGCCGGTGGTGCTCGCACTGCCCGAAGACATGCTGCTCGACATGGTCGAAGCGGTCGACCGGCCGCGGGTCGAGCGCGTCGCGCAGGCGTGCGACGCGGACATGATGGACCTGCTCGCGGATCTGCTGACGACCGCCGAACGGCCGGTGGCGATCGTCGGCGGCGCGGGCTGGGATGCGGCTGCGTCGGGGGCGTTCTCGACCTGGGCGGATCGCAACGGCATCCCCGTCGCGGCGGCGTTCCGGCGGCAGGATGCGATCCCGAACGCGTGCCCGGTCTGGGCAGGCAACCTCGGCTATGGCCCCAATCCGAAGCTGGTCGCGCGGGTGAAGGAAGCCGATCTGCTGCTCGTCGTAGGACCCCGGCTGGGCGAGGCGACGACCGATGGCTATGCGCTGGTGACGCCCGATCATCCGGGGCAGCGCATCGTCCACGTCCACCCCGATCCCAATGAGTTGAACCGCACCTATCACGCCGACGTCGCGGTGTGCGCGGGAATGGCCGAATTCGCAGAGGCGCTGCTCGCGGTCGACCTGCCGCCGCGGACCGCGGGTCAGGAGGCGCATGCTGAGTGGCGCGCCTGGTCGACGCCGGCGCCGCGCGATCTGGTCATGGACCTGGGGCCGTGCGTCGCGGCGATGCGCGAGCGGCTGCCCGCGGATGCGATCATCTGCAACGGCGCGGGGAATTATTCGGGCTGGTGGCATCGCTACTGGGCCTATGCCGGGCCGGGAACGCAGCTTGCCCCGACCGCCGGGGCGATGGGTTACGGCGTACCCGCCGCGGTCGCCGCGTCCTTGCGGCATCCCGAACGAACCGTGGTCGCGCTGGCGGGTGACGGCTGCTTCCTGATGAACGGGCAGGAGCTGGCGACCGCGGTCGCGCAGCGTGCGGACATGCTGGTGCTGGTCGTCGACAATAGCGGCTACGGCACGATTCGGATGCATCAGGAGCGCGAATATCCGGGGCGGGTGTCGGGGACGGCGCTGCGCAATCCCGACTTCGCCGCGCTGGGCCGCGCCTATGGGTGCTGGGCGGAAACGGTCACCAAGACCGAGGATTTCGCTGCGGCGCTCGACCGGGCGATGTCGCGGTCCGGGGTGCGGATGCTGCACCTGGTCACGGATATCGAGGCGATTACCGCCGGGACGACGCTGGCGGCGGTGCGCGGGGTGGCGTGATCCTTATTGGGTGACGACGCCACCGGCACACCTCATGCCCCACCCCGGCGAAGGCCGGGGCCCAGTTGGGGGACAGCAGTAACTACGGACGGTCCTCTGTTACCTCGGCCTTCCCACCTGGGCTCCGGCCTTCGCCGGGGTGGTGGTTATCGGGGCCGACCCTTCTCATAGTTCCCCCGCGAAGGCGGGGGCCCAGAGTAGCGGGCGCTACCGGAACTTAGCTGGGCCCCCGCGTCCGCGGGGGAACGACACGGAGCAGCAGCCGCTCAGCCCGCCAGCTTCGCCCGCACCGCCGCCACAGCATCCGCCGCCTTGTCGCCATCAGGCCCACCACCCTGAGCCATATCCGGACGGCCACCGCCACCCTGCCCGCCGAGCGCGGTGACCGCGATCTTCAGCAGGTCGACCGCATTGTGGCTCGCGACCAGATCCGCTGTCACGCCGACCGCGACCGAGGCGCGGCCGTCGTTGATCGCGACGAGCATCGCGATCCCCGAGCCCAGCCGCTGCTTGGCCTCGTCGACCGCGCCTCGCAGGCCCTTCGCCTCGAAGTCGTTCAGCACCTGCCCGATAAAGGCCACGCCGCCGGCCTGCTCGGGTCCCGCCGCCTCACCGGAACCGCCGCCGCCAAGCGCCAGCGCCTTCTTCGCATCGGCCAGTTCGCGCTCGAGACGCCGGCGATCCTCGATCAACGCCGCGACGCGCGCAGGCACCTCGTCGGGGGTGGATTTCAGCGCCGCCGCCGCCTCGCGCAGGCGATCGTCGCGCCCGGTCAGATAGGCGCGCGCGGCCTCGCCGGTCAGTGCCTCGACGCGACGCACACCGCTCGACACCGCGCCTTCGCCGACGACCTTGAACAGCCCGATATCGCCGAGCGCTGTCACGTGCGTACCGCCGCACAGTTCGATCGAATAGGTCTTGCCCCCGCCAGTCACAGGATC
Organism: Sphingomonas sp. CFBP 13714; assembly: GCF_014842205.1. Taxonomy (NCBI): domain Bacteria; kingdom Pseudomonadati; phylum Pseudomonadota; class Alphaproteobacteria; order Sphingomonadales; family Sphingomonadaceae; genus Sphingomonas; species Sphingomonas sp. CFBP 13714. Next base: position 302,111 of record NZ_JACYVG010000002.1, on the reverse strand, counting down.
CTGCGACCCCATCGAAACGACGCGGACCTCGTCGCCATATTTCTCGCCGAACAGCGCCATCGCGCCCATCGCGATCGCATCGTCGGGGGTCATTAGCAGCGTCGTCACCGCGCCATTGCCGCGGACCTGCGCGTTCACATCGGCCTCGACCTGCGCGATGTCGGCGGGCGTCATCGCGACCGGCTGCGAGAAGTCGAAGCGCAGGCGATCGGGCGCGACCAGGCTCCCCTTCTGCGCGACATGCTTGCCGAGGCGTTCCCGCAAGGCCTCATGCAGCAGATGCGTCGCCGAGTGGTTGGCACGAATCTGCGCGCGGCGCGCGACGTCGATCTGCAGCTTGACGGTATCGCCGACCTTGATCCCGCCCGACTCAATCATCGCATGATGGACGAACACGCGGCCGAGCTGCTTCGACGTCTCGGTGACGTTTGCGCGCAGCCCGGTGTCGGTCGAGATGTGCCCGGCATCGCCGACCTGCCCGCCGCTCTCGCCGTAGAAGGGCGTCTGGTTGACGACGATCGACACCGTATCACCCGTCGTCGCATGGTCGACGCGCGCACCGTCCTTGACCAAAGCGACGACCTCGCCCTCGCCGGTGTCCGAGGCATAGCCGAGGAACTCGGTGCCGCCGCTCTGCTCGACGATGTCGAACCAGATATCGTCCGAGGCCTTTGCGCCCGAGCCCTTCCAGGCGGCGCGCGCGGCGCGCTTCTGCTCGGCCATCGCCGTGTCGAAACCGTCGCGGTCGACCGCGAGCCCGCGCTCGCGCAGCGCGTCCTCGGTCAGATCGTAGGGGAAGCCATAGGTGTCGTAGAGCTTGAACGCGACGTCACCCGCGAGCGTCCCCTCGGTCATGTCCGCGGTCGCCTCGTCGAGCAGCTTCAGCCCCTTGTCGAGCGTCTGGCGGAACCGCGTCTCCTCCTGCTGCAGCGTCGCCTCGATCAGCGGCTGCGCCCGGAACAGCTCGGGATAGGCCGCGCCCATCTCGGTGACGAGCGACGGGACCAGCCGGTGCATCAACGGCTCCTTCGCGCCCAGGATATGCGCGTGGCGCATCGCGCGGCGCATGATCCGGCGCAGCACATAGCCGCGGCCTTCGTTCGCGGGCAGCACGCCGTCCGCGACCAGGAAGCCCGCGGTGCGCAGGTGATCCGCGATCACGCGGTGGCTGGCGGTGTTCGCGCCGTCGGTCGCGGTGTGCGTCAGCGCGGCCGACGCTGCGATCAGCGCCTTGAACGTGTCGGTATCGTAGTTGTCGGTGACGCCCTGCATGACCGCGGCGATCCGCTCGAGCCCCATGCCGGTGTCGATCGAGGGCTTGGGCAGATTGCCGACGATCTCGGCATTTTCCTGCTCATATTGCATGAACACGAGGTTCCAGATCTCGACGAAGCGATCGCCGTCCTCGTCGGGGCTGCCGGGAGGGCCACCGGGGATGTGATCGCCGTGATCGTAGAAGATTTCCGAGCATGGCCCGCACGGCCCGTTGTCGCCCATCGACCAGAAATTGTCCTTGGTCGGGATACGGATGATGCGGTGCTCAGGGAGGCCCGCGATCTTCTTCCAGAGATCGAACGCCTCGTCGTCGGTGTGATAGACGGTCGCGGTCAGCTTGTCCGGCGACAGCCCCCAGTCCTTCGTCAGCAGCGTCCACGCATGCGTGATCGCCTGTTCCTTGAAATAATCGCCGAACGAGAAATTGCCGAGCATTTCGAAGAAGGTGTGATGCCGCGCGGTGTAGCCGACATTGTCGAGATCATTGTGCTTGCCGCCCGCGCGGACGCACTTCTGCGACGAGGTGGCGGTCGTATAGGGGCGCGATTCGAGGCCGGTGAAGACGTTCTTGAACGGCACCATCCCGGCATTGACGAACATCAGCGTCGGGTCGTTCTGCGGGACGAGCGGCGCAGAGGGCACGATCTGGTGCCCCTGCGAACCGAAATAGTCGAGGAAGCCGCGGCGGATGTCGTTCGTCGATGTCATGCCGCCGACTTAGGCGAGCAACTGGGTTCGCTCAAGTGACCGCGTTACGCGGATTGTGGCAGGGCCGCCGCCAGCCAGTCATCGGCATGAAGCCCGTAGATCAGGCTGTCGCGCAGCCCCATATGCGTCTCCCATTCGCCACGCAGAAGCCGTTCGCGCCGGAACCCCAGCCGTTCGAGCAACAGGATCGACGCGCTGTTCTCGCTGTCGGCATCGGCGAACACGCGGTGCTGCCCCTCGGCGAACAGCTGGTCGAGCACCGCCGACACCGCCTCGCTCGCCAGGCCGCGGCCCCAGTGCGCGCGCGCGAGGATGAAGCCGATCTCGGTCACCCCCTGCCCGCGCATCCGCCCGCCCGACACCCAGCCGATCGCGCGGTCGTCGCCGTGCCGCGTGATGGCCCAGGCGCGCCAGTTCACGTCGGCGGCATCCTCGACCAGATAGAGCCGCGTCGCCTCGATCGACGTCAGCGGACCATCCGCCGAATAGGTCATCAGGTCCGCGTCGGCGAGCGTCGGGTGCAACGCGACCGCGTCGGCCTGAACGAGCCGACGCAACCGGAGCCGCGGCGTCACCAGCACCGGATGGGGCAGCGCGCGACGCCTCAAGCGATCAGCGCATCGACGAGCGCGCGCACTTTCTTCTGACGCCACTGCGGCAGCGGCGCGACGAGCCAATAGCCGCCACGCGACGGCTGCGCGTCGCCGATGATCCGGACCAGCCCCGCCTCGAGCCCGCGCCGCGCCAGCAGTTCGGGCACGGTTGCCCGCCCGAGCCCCGCCGCCGCCGCATCGATCGCAAGCCCTGCATCACCGACGCGGACAAGTGCCGTGGCATCCCCCGCCGCCGGGTCGAGCGCGGGCGCGCCGGGCCAGGCGATGATCGCCTCGGACGCGCTGCCGGTCGCGGCGATCGTGACGAGCCCTTCGGATTCGAGCGCCTCGCCCTCATTCTCGCCAGGACCATCGCCCCAGCGGATCGCGAGGTCGAGATTGGCCTCGGTAAAGTCGACCGTCTCGTCCGCGGTGATCAGGACGAAGCGCAGGTCGGGATCCGCCGCAGCAATCTCGGCGAGCCGCGGCATCAGCCATTTCTCGGTCAGGTCGCGCGGCGCGGCGATCGTCAGCGACTTGGACGTCTGCCCCGCCTGCATCGCGCGGACCGCTTCCTCGAACTGGAGGAAGCCGTTGCGCAAGGGCCCGAGCCCCGCTTCGGCCTCGGGCGTCAGTTCGAGCCCGCGCGTGGTACGCCGGAACAGCACGACGCCCAGCGTATCCTCGAGCGCGCGGATCTGCTGCCCGACCGCGGCGGGGGTGACCGCGAGCTCGTCGGCGGCGCGCGTGAACGACAGATGCCGCGCCGCCGCATCGAGCACGCGCAGCCCGTTCAGCGGCAGGTGCGTGCGCTTCACGAAATCACCGCCGGCGCACTCAGCGAGAAATGCGGGATCGCCACCTCGAACACCGCACCGGTGTCGTCGACCATCCGGTAGGATCCGCGCATCGCGCCCGTCGGCGTCGCGAGCGGGCAGCCCGAGACATAGTCGAAGCTCGCGCCCTGCTCGATCAGCGGCTGTTCGCCGACGACGCCCTCGCCCTCGACGGTGTGGCGCGCGCCATGCCCGTCGGTGATGATCCAGTGTCGCGTCAGCAGCTGGACCGCGCCGGGCCCGTCATTTTCCAGCCGGATATGATAGGCCCAGAACCAGCGCCCGCGCTGCGGTTCGGACTGTTCGGGCAGATAGCTGACCGAGACGCGTACCGTCACCCCGCGCGTCGTCGCCGCACTGGGGAACAGCGCCTTCACAGCCCGACCTTGCCCAATGCCCGGTCGAGATCGTCGATCACGTCGCGCACGTCCTCGAGCCCGACGTTGAGCCGCAACAGCCCCTCGGTCACGCCCATCTCAGCCTGCTTGTCGGGCGAGACGCTGGCATGGGTGGTCGAGGCGGGATGCGTCATCAGCGACCGCGAATCGCCGATATTGTTCGAGATATCGACCAGCTCCAGCGCGTCGAGGAGGCCATGCGCCTGCTCGCGCCCCTCGACCTCGAACGCGAAAATCGGGCCGCACGCATCCATCTGACTCATCGCGAGCTCGTGCTGCGGATGGCTGGCGAGGCCCGGATGCAGGATACGCGGCACGCGCGCTTCCAGAAACGCGCCGACCTTCTGCGCATTTTCCGACTGGCGGCGGATACGCAGGTCGAGCGTCTCGAGCCCCTTGAGCACCACCCACGCGTTAAACGGCGACAGCGTCGGCCCGGTGTTGCGCGTGAAGGGCAGCAGCGTGTTGGTGATGAAGTCCTCGGTCCCGCACACCGCGCCGGCGAGCACGCGGCCCTGCCCGTCCATCATCTTGGTCGCGCTGTACGCGATGACGTCCGCGCCGAACTCCATCGGCCGCTGCAACGCCGGCGTCGCGAACGCATTGTCGACGACCGTCGTAATGCCGCGCTCGCGCGCGATGTCGCACACCGCCTTCAGGTCGACGATGTCCATCGTCGGATTGGCGGGCGTCTCGAAGAAGAACACCTTGGTCTCGGGCCGGACCGCGTCGAGAAACGCCTGCGGATCGCGCGCGTCGACGATCGTCGTGGCGATACCGAACTTGGGTAGCAGCGTATCAGTCAGCCAGCGGCATGATCCGAACGCCGCGCGGCCGCCGACCAGGTGATCGCCGCTCTGCAACTGACACAGCAGCGCCGCGGTCATCGCCGCCATGCCCGTCGCCATCGACCGGCACGCCTCAGCCCCCTCGAGCAGCGCGATCCGCTCCTCGAGCATCTGCACCGTCGGGTTCTGGAGCCGGGAATAGGTCATCCCGTCCTGCTCGCCGGCAAAGCGCGCCGCGGCGTCACCGGCCTTGTCGTAGCAATAGCCCGAGGTAAGGAAGAGGGCCTCCGACGTTTCGCCATATTCGCTGCGGGCGGTGCCGCCGCGGATGGCCTGCGTCTGCGGACGCCAGTTCTGGGTGATCGAACGATCTTGGCCGGTCTTGCGCTTCATGGCGACGCTTTGCCGGGGGCGGGCGGTGATGACAACCCCCGCGGAGGGTCGCGTGCGCTAGTAGCGCCCCCAGGTAAACCTGGATGACAGCGCATAATTCCACACCGCGCCGACCAACACGCCGATCATCGCCGACACCGCCCAGGCGTCGTTGCGGACGTCGTGCATGAACGCCGCGATCCCGACGTTGGCGATCGCGCCAACCGAACAGATCAGCGCGAACGATACCCAGCCATCGGCGAGCTGCCGCCACCCCTTCAGCCGCCGGTCGCGATAGGTCAGCGCGTTGTTGAGGAAGAAGTTCATCGTCAGCGCAGCCAGCGTCGCGCCGATCTGCCCGAGCAGGAACGACGTCCCGATCCCGAGGAACAGCGCGCTGAGCACCGCCATATGCACGCCGATGCCGAGCACGCCGATCGCCGAGAACATCGCGAACCGCACGGGCACGAACCGCCCGAACATCCGGTCGTACAGCGCGATCAGATATTCGAGCGCGACGACGTGATCGAGCTTGCTCTCCCCCTCGGTCCGGCAGCGGAAGGTATAGGGCAGCTCGGCGAACCGCAGCGGCTCGGGCGCGGCGGTCAGCAGGTCGAGCAGGATCTTGAACCCGATCGCCGAGAGTCTGGGCGCAAGCGCGCGCGCGACGTCGGTACGGATCGCGAAGAAGCCGCTCATCGGATCGCTCAGATCCGCCTTGAGCACGCGCCGCGACAGCCGCGTGGCCAGCGCGGACTTGGCGACGCGGTCGCGGTCCCAGTCGCCGGTTCCGCCGCCGCTGACGAAACGCGATCCGATCACCACGTCGTGATCACCCGTCTGCAACAGGTCGAGCATCTTTGGCAACAGCGTCTCGTCATGCTGCAGATCGCCGTCGATCACCGCGACGACGGGCGCGGCGGTCGCGCACAGCCCCTCGATACAGGCCGAGGACAGCCCGCGCCGGCCGATCCGCTGGATCACGCGGACGCGCATGTCGCTGCGCCCGAGCACGCGCGCCGCCTCCGCAGTGCCATCAGGGCTGTCGTCGTCGACGAAAATCGCCTCCCAGCGCCGCCCCGCCAGCGCCTGGTCGAGCTTGGCGATCAACGCGGCGACGTTCGCCTTTTCGTTGAACGTCGGGATGACGACCGCGATCTCGAGCGTGTCCGGCCCCGCGCCCCGCACTGCGTCCAGCTCGACCGGAGTCACCCGAGCGATGCGATCACCGCGTCGCCCATCGCGCGCGTCGTCAGCGTGCCGCCGAGGTCAGGGGTCCGCGCGCCGCCCAGGATCGCCGCAGCCACCGCCGCCTCGATCCGGTCGGCGGCGTCGGCCTTGTCGAGCGAATGCCGCAGCATCATCGCCGCGGACAGGATCGCGGCACAGGGGTTCGCCTTGCCCTGCCCGGCAATGTCGGGCGCGCTGCCGTGGATCGGTTCGTACAGACCGTGGCCCTGGCCATCGAGCGCGGCAGAGGGCAGCATGCCGATCGATCCCGCGCACATCGATGCCTGATCGGACAGGATGTCGCCGAACAGATTGCCGGTGACCACCACGTCGAACTGGCCAGGATCGCGCACCAGCTGCATCGCCGCGTTGTCGACATACATGTGGCTGAGCGCGACGTCGGGATAGTCCGCCGACACCTCGATTACGACGTCACGCCACAGTTGCGACGTCTCCAAGACATTGGCCTTGTCGACCGACAGCAGCTTGCTCTTGCGGGTACGGGCGGTCTCGAACCCGACGCGCGCGATCCGGGCGATCTCCGCCTCGTCGTAACGCATCTCGTCATGGCCTTCGCGCAGGCCCTCGGCCGTCGTCCGGATGCCCTTGGCGCCGAAATACACGTCGCCGGTCAGCTCGCGGACGATCACCATATCGATCGTGCGTGCGATCTCCGGCCGCAGCGACGACGCATCCTCCAGCCCCGCGAACAGCTTGGCCGGACGCAAATTGGCGAACAGCCCCAGCTCCTTGCGCAAGCCCAGGATCGCCTGTTCTGGTCGCAAATGCCGTTCGAGCCGATCGCAATCGGGGTCGCCGACCGCACCGAACAGCACGGCGTCCGCGCGCCGCGCGAGCGCCAGCGTCTCGGGCGGCAGCGGATGCCCCGCCGCCTTGTACGCCGCACCACCGACCAGCGCCTCGTCAAAGCTCAGATCGAGGTCGAGCCGGTCGAGCACGCGACGCGCCTCGGCAGTCACTTCGGGTCCGATGCCGTCACCGGCCAGTATCGCGATCAGGGGCATGTGCGTTCCTCCGCCGCCGCCCTTGCCGGGCCAGCCGCGCTCACGCAACCGCCCTTTTAAGCCGATCGACGAGGCGAGCCCGCGCTGCGAGCGGTTCGGCGCGGCGTTCGACCAGAACATCGCGCGTCAAAAAATGCTCGGTCAGCCGCAGCCCGTCGAAGATGTCCGGCCACCCCGCCTCGCCACCAGCGGTGAGAAACGCGGGCAGCGGCAACAGCTTGGCCTCATAGCCCTGCGCCGCACCGCGCGACACCGCCGCCCCGCTTCGCGGGCTGACGAATGCGAGGTCGTCGACCGCACCACTCGCGACGCACTGGTCGAGATCGAGACCGAATCCCAGTTCCGCGAGCAGCAGCAATTCGTACCGCACCAACGCCGCCGCCCAGCCGCGGGCCGACGGCGCCGCCTCGATCGCGCCGAGGACGCCGCTAAGCGCATCATGGATATGCGGATAGGGCTGCGCCTCCGGCAGCGCGACCGCGGCGAGCGCCGTCGCCCATTCGAGCGCGCCTGCCGCGAGTGGCTCGCCGTGCAGCGTCGCGCGGCTGTGGATCAGCTCGGCGGTCAGCGCGGCGAGCTGGTCCCCGGTCCGCGCGCGCCATTCGCCCTGGATCACGTTCGCCGCGAGCAGCACCGGCCGCATCGCGCGCGACCGCCCGCCGCGCACATAACCCGGCTGCACGCCGTCCTCCCGCGTCAACGCCCGCACGATCGCGCCATGCTCGCCATGCTGGCGAACGGCGACGACGATGGCGGACGCGCGGAGATGCATCGCCCGTTCTTACGCGCGCGTCATGACGAACGGGAGCCTCGAAAACCGTCGCTGATCCAGATCCGCCTGTCAGGCGCGCTCAGCGCCGGATCCCGCGCATCATGCCCGCGAGTCGCGGATGCGACAGCGCCCGCTTCGCCCAGCCCGCCGCGCCATCGAACGCCCCCAGCGCAGCCACCGTCGCGCGGTTTGCCAGCGTCGGCCGCAACAGCAGCAGATCGACGCACGCCGTCCCCGCCGTCGCGAACTGCCGCTTGTGCTGCCCCTCCCCCTCGGTGAAATCGAACCAGGCGAAGCGGTCGTCGAACAGCTGCCGCATCGCCTCCACCTGTAACACCGCACCCGGCGACAGCGCGTTCTCGGCGGGGTCATGCCCGACATGGTCATAGCGCAGCGTCCCGCCCTGCGCGGTACAGCAGAGATAGGCGATCGGCCTGCCCTCGACGAACAGCAACCAGGCCCGCACCCGGTCCGCCGCCGCGAGCGTCTCGAAACCCTGCAGCGCCGCTTCACCGTCGGGGAGCCCCGATCCCAGCAGCCGCTCCTGATAGGTCGTCGCCGACACCGCCCGCGCCAGCGGGTGAAACACCGCGATCTCGGCAGGGGTCCGATAGGCGCGGATGTCGAGCGTACCGCCCGACAGCGTCGCCAGCCGCTTCGTCTTGCGCTTCAGCCCCGACCGCGCGCTACCCGACAGCGTCGCAAGCCATGCCGCCTCGCCGATTCGCAGGTCGGCGTGATACCGGACATAACGCTGCCGGACGACGGTCAGCAGACCACGCGTCTCGAGCGCGTCCATCCGGTCTGCGGGCAACGAGGTGATCACATAGCCATCGGCCTGAGCCGGCAGCGCGGGCAGCATCGGCGTTTCGCCCGCCAGCACGTCATCCAACGACAGCGCGACGCGCACCAGCCGGCGCGGGATCGTCGCCAGCGTGTGCGCGCCGAGCTGGAACTTCAGGCGGACGCCGACCGCGGTCATCAGGCGCGTTCTTCGACCCAGTTCGACCAGAGCTGCTCGGCCTGGCGCAGGCCCCGCCGGATCGGATCGCGCGCCAGCGGCCGGTCGTGCCGGCCGAGGACCAGCGGCGGGCGATCGCGGAAATGCCGGGTCGGCAAATCCGTGCGCAGCTCCGCCAGCGTCGCGCACAGTGCCTCGAACCGGCGGACATGGACGGCGTTCGCGCGCGTGCCCTGCCGATTCGCCAACTCGAAACCATGGCTGACGATCGTCGCGGCGACATGCCCCCGGGCCGCGGCGTGCTCGAGCGCATCGCGGCTCTCGTTCGCGGACAGGGCGCAGAGTTGCAGCGTGCGCAACTGACCCGGCCGATCCTCGATGACGGTCACCGGGATCTCGATCAGGCCCTGCACGGCGACTGGCGCGATCTGACGCGGCGACAGCGAGATCCTGCTCGCATCGCACGCCGCCGCACCGTTATGGCTGCTGTCATAGGCGAAACCGAGCGCAGCGAGCGCGGCCAGCGTATCGTCGTTCGCGGCATAGCTGCCCGCGCGAAACGCGATCGGGTCGGGCGCACCCGCGTCGATCAGCAGTTCGGTGGCTTGCAGGATCAGCGCGTATTGTTCGGCCAGCGGATAGTCGGACAGGTCGAACTTCGCGTGATTCGCGCCGCGGTCCCGCGCGATCGCGGCGGTCCAGGCGGGATGGAGATGCAGCTGAACCTCCTGCCCCGCGTCGAGGATCGTCGAGACCATCCGCCGGACCGGCTCGATCCCGAAGGTCAGCGCGGGCATCGGGTCGACGAAGAAACAGGCCTTCAGCCCGTACCGCGCAAGCTTGTCGAGCTGATAGCTGATCCCGACCCCCGCGGGCTCGACCGACCGGTGGTAGATCGCATCGCTACAAAGCCCCTCGCGGTGGTGCCGCCAGGCAAATTCGGTGTCGATCGTCAGGAAAACTGCCGTGGTCACGTCACTGGCCTAGTGTCCCGTGGTGAAGATAAGGTTTCCGCCTACGAGACAGGCGTGACCCGACCTCCGCAATCTATCGGCCTCAGCCGAAGATTGATCAACATTATTAAACTGAATTATCTTGAATGGTAAAAGTCGTACACCTGCTGTGCGACCGCTGCGGACACGCCCGGCGCCTGCTGCAGATCCTGCAGGCTGGCATTTCGAACCGCGCGGCCGGTGCCGAAATGCATCAGCAGCGCCTTCTTGCGCGCGGGGCCGATGCCGGGGACCTCGTCGAGCGGACTCGCGCCGATCGCCTTGCTGCGCTTGTCGCGGTGGACGCCGATCGCGAAGCGGTGGACCTCGTCGCGCAGCCGCTGAAGGTAGAACAGCACCGGCGCGTTGACGGGCAGCTGGAATTCGCGGCCGTCGAGCATGTGGAATACTTCGCGCCCGTCACGGCCATGTTGCGGCCCCTTGGCGATCCCCACGAGGCACACGTCCTCGACACCGATCTCCTCGAGCGCGGCCTTCACCGTATTGAGCTGCCCCTTGCCGCCGTCAATCAACACCAGGTCGGGCCATTCGCCCGAGTCGCGGTCGGGATCCTCGGCCTGCGCGCGCGCGAACCGCCGGGTGAAGACCTCACGCATCATCCCGAAATCGTCGCCCGGGATGGTCTCCTTGTTCTTGATGTTGAACTTGCGATACTGGCCCTTGCGGAAGCCTTCGGGGCCGGCGACCACCATCGCGCCGGTCGCGGCAGTGCCCTGGATATGGCTGTTGTCGTAGATCTCGATCCGCTGCGGCGGCTCGGCCAAGTCGAACAGGTCGGCGACCTCGCGCAGCAGCTTGGCCTGAGTCGTCGACTCGGCCTGACGTCGCTCGATCGCCTCGACCGCGTTGCGCTTGGCCTGATCCATCAGGCGACGGCGATCGCCGCGCTGCGGCACCTGCACCGCAACCTTGTAACCCGCGCGCTCGCCCAGCGCCTCGACCAGCAGCGCGCCTTCGGGAAGCTCGCGGTCGAGCAGGATCTGCCGTGCGGGCGGCACGTCCTCGTAGAACTGGCCGAGGAAACTGGTCAGCACCTCGTCCTCGGGCACGTCGTTGGTGTGCTGCGGGAAGAAGCTGCGATGCCCCCAGTTCTGGCCGCCGCGGATGAAGAAGGCCTGGATGCCGATGAGGCCGTCCTTGCACGCCATCGCGAAGATGTCCGCGTCGCCCACGCCTTCCGCGTTGATCGCCTGCGTGCCCTGGATGAACGTCAGCGCCTTCAACCGGTCGCGCAGCAGCGCGGCGAGTTCGAAGTCCATGTTTTCGGCGGCAGCCTGCATCTGCGCGCCGAGCTTGGCCTGCACGCCGGTCGACTTGCCCGCGAGGAAGCTCTTCGCGTCCTCGACCAGCTCCTTGTACGCACCCTCGTCGATCCGGCCGACGCACGGCGCGGAGCAGCGCTTGATCTGGTAGAGCAGGCACGGCCGGTCGCGCGTCTTGAAGAAGCTGTCGGTGCAGCTGCGCAGCAGGAACAGCTTCTGGAGCGCGTTGAGCGTGTTGTTGACCGACCCTGCGCTGGCGAACGGGCCGTAGTAATTGCCCTTCGCGCGCCGGGCGCCGCGGTGCTTCTGGACACGCGGGAAGTCGTGATCGTCGCGCAGCAGGATGAAGGGGAAGCTCTTATCGTCGCGCAGCAGCACGTTGTACGCGGGGCGATAGCGCTTGATCAGCTGCGATTCGAGCAGCAGCGCCTCGGCCTCGTTGTTGGTCGTGACGATCGTCATCGACCGGGTCTGCGACACCATCCGCTGGAGGCGTTTCGTCAGCCGCTCGACCTGGACATAGTTGGCGACACGGTTCCTGAGCGCGCGCGCCTTGCCGACATAGAGCACGTCGCCGCGCGCATCCTGCATCCGGTAGACGCCGGGGCGGATCGGCAGCGTGTCGAGCACATTGCGGATCGCCGCGACGCCCGCCGCAAGATCGGGCGCCTCGCCGCCGCCGCGGACGGCGAAGGTGGATTTGTCTTCGTTGAAACGGTCGGGAGAATTGGGGGAGGACATCGTCGGGGAATCTAGGGAGTCGGAGGGGGTTATGCCAGCCGAGGACATTGATGTTCACGCGAAGGCGCGAAGGCGCGAAGAGAAGAAGGTTGGTTCACGCGGAGACGCGGAGACGCGGAGACGCGGGGGCGCGGAGCGCAGCCCGAGAAGCCCCTCCCCTGAAGGGGAGGGGAGAAAAGTGCACCGTGGATCAGGTGCAGTGGAAGCACTCACACACCTCCGCGCCTCCGCGTCTCCGCGTGAACCATTCCTTCTTCGCGCCATCGCGCCTTCGCGTGAACAGTCTTCTTCATGCCCTGCGGGCAACGGCAGACGATCAGGCTTGCGCAAACACCTTGGTCCCAACGATGCCGATGACAGTCAGCGCCATGAAGCACGCCTGCACGCCGCTGACCTTGTCGCCGAATAGGATCACGCCACCGATGATCACGCCGATCGCCCCCGCGCCGGTCCAGATCGCATACGCCGTCCCCGCCGGCAAACCGCGCATCGCGAGCGCGAGCAGGCCCATGTTGACGAAGCTCAGCACGATTGGAACCGAAGACGCCTGCCACGTGGCAACGGTCGCCGCCCATTTGAGGCTGAGCGCCCAGGTGATTTCGGTGATCACGGCGACGCCGAGGATGAGCCAGGACATAAGGGTATCTCCAACGGGCTCAGATTGGAGACGCAGCCGCCGGAAACCCGGGAAGAGACGGCCGCCTGTGAAAAACGAAAAAGGCGCCAAGCGCACGACCGTTCCCCCGTCGAAGCGGTGGTCCAGGGTTGCGGGCGCTGTGTCGTGAGAACCTGCCCCCCTCTTTCGCGGGGGAACAGACGATTAGTTCAGGCGGCCAAGCCCCGAGATCGACCGATCGACCATCGCGCGGTCGGCGGCGGCATCGTGATGCTCGGCGATCAGGATACCGGCTGCCTTGGCAGCGGCGTCGGCGGCCCGCGCACGGACCTCGGCGATCGCGGCCCGCTCGGCGGCGGCAATCTTGTCCTCGGCCATCTTGGCGCGACGCGTCATCAAATCCTCGGCACCCGCCTTGGCCTTGGCAATGATCGCCGCGGCTTCGGTGTGCGCATGCGCCTTCATCGCCTCGGCTTCGAGATGCGCGGTCTTGGCCTTGGCCTCATACTCCGCGCGGATCGCCTCGGCCTCTGCGCGCAGCGCCTTGGCCTCGTCGAGCTGCGTGCGGATCCCGGCGATCTTGGCGTCGAGCGACCGCCCGATCATGCCGGGGACCTTCTTCCACACCATCAGCGCCAGGACGATGATCATCGCGATCGCGACCCAGCCGGTCGAGTTGACGCCGAGCGCGGTCGGGTCGACGACATGCTCGACGGTCCCAGGCGCGACGGTGTGACCCTGCAACCCCTGATTGTCGATCGAGCCTTCGGGCGCCATGCCCTCGGCCGAGATCACCTTGGCCGGTGCGTCCGGGTTGGCGGCGGGGGTATTAGCCATGAGCCATCGTCCTGCGTACCGCGTCGCTCGCCGAGTCCAGGCTCACCTGAAGTCCGGCAACCTTGTCGGCCAGTTGCTGTGCCGCTTCGGCTGCGACATTCTGAAGATTGGCGAGGGCCTGCGCCTTCGCATTCGCCACGGCGAGATCGTGATGACCCAGACGCTCGGCGATGTCGGCGTCGGCCGCATGGACCTGCTGCTCGAAAGCCGTTGCCGCCCGCTTGGCTGCGGCCGCGGTCTCGGCCTGTGCCGCGACGCGGGCCGCATCCATTTCGGCCTGCCAGGTCGCCTGGACCGTATCGGCCTGCGCCCGTGCAGCGACTGCCGCTGCCAGATCGCCCGCGATTCGGCCTTCACGCGCGTCCACGGTCGACACGATCTTAGGCACCATCCCCTTGCCGATCCCGAAATACAGGATCCCGAAGGTGAGGAGCAGCCAGAAGATCTGTGAAGCGTAGGTGGCGGCTATCTGGGCAATCTGGGGCATGGCAGTCCTTCGTGATACGGCCGGACGGGATATCGCCCGGCCAGATCAGCGCATGTTAGGCGACGAACACCAGGATGATCATCGTGACGAATGCGAGCAGACCGAGAAGCTCGGCAGCCGCGAAGCCGATGAACAGACGGCCCTGCTGGCTGTCGGCAGCGCCCGGATTGCGCAGCGCGCCGGCGAGGAACTGGGCGAAGACGTTACCCACGCCGAGTGCGGCGAGGCCCATGCCGATCGCTGCGAGGCCGGCACCGATCATCTTTGCTGCGTTGACGTCCATGTTAAAACTCCCTTGGAAAATCAGTAGTGGTTCGAAAGAAAACTTAGTGAAGGTTGACCGCGTCGTTCAGATAGACCGACGTCAGCAGCGCGAACACATAGGCCTGGATCGCGGCGACCAGCAGCTCGAGCAGCGTGATGCCGATCATCAGCAGCATGCTCGGCGCGGTCACCAGACCGATATAGACGCCGCCCAGGTTGATGCCGTTGATCACGAACGCCGCGAGCACCTTGAGCAGGATATGCCCCGCGGTCATCGCCACGAACAGTCGCAGGCCGAGCGAGAACGGACGCACCAGGAACGACATCAGCTCGACGACGAAGATCAGCGGGATCATCAGCGCCGGCGTGCCGCTCGGCACGAACAGCGAGAAGAAGTGGAAGCCGTGCTTGCCGAAGCCGACGATCAGGACGATCGCAAAGCTGATCAGCGCCAGCACGCCGGTGACGGTCATGTGGCTGGTCACGGTGAACGGGTGAACGCCCGGCACGATACCGAACGGCATCAGGCCGATGATGTTCGCGAACAAGATGAACATGAACAGCGAGAAGACGTAGGGAATGAAGCGCTTGCCGCCGGGCCCGACATTCTGCTCGAGCATGCCCGAGATGAAGCCCGTAAAGCCCTCGACCGCGGCCTGCCAGCGACCGGGAACAAGCTCGCGCTTCATCCCGCCGATCATGAAGGCCCAAAGTGCGACCAAAGTCACCACCATCCACATCGCGGAATTGGTGAAGGACAGGTCGTAACCACCTACGATCCAATGCGAGCCGAACGCCGGCTCGATCAGGAACTGGTGCATCGGATCGATCTTGCCGCCCTGTTCTGCCGCCACGTGGAATCCCTGCCGTCTTGAAACGACAAACGCCCGGCTACTCCGGGCGTTCGCCTGAAATTCGAATGATTTGCCTGAACGCGACCGCGATTCCGAGGAACAGCAACACGATCAGACCCCAAGGCCCAGTGCCGACCCAATGGTCTATCAACCATCCGATCAGCGCACTGCCGACGAGACTCCCGATCAGGGCGGAGATGACCCGATTGCCCTGCGAGTAACCCCGCTCGGCATCCGGCCCTCCCTGCCCCTTTTTCAGCGTCTCCCGAGCCTTGACCTCCCTCAATCGCTCATCGAGCGCGGAAAGTCGCGGATCTTCAACACCGTAGTGGTCCTGTCCGGGTTCGATCTCCGCCACGACATGCTCTCCACCTGATACGACACCGGGGAGATATACGCAGCGACGAGCGATCCCGCCAAGGCGCGGTCCGTTTAGAAAAGGGGGGGGGCCAAGTCAACCGGTGTGACAGTATCGTCATCAATGTGGTGACTGCGGGGCGCGTTACGCCCTCTCCCATCCGTCATCCTGACGAAAGCCAGGATCCAGAGCCTCAGGCGGACCATGTGTGGCTCTGGATCCTGGGTCGAGCCCAGGATGACGGAGGGCATCAGAACAGCATGATCAGACGCAGCGCGAATCACGCTCCGGCGCGGCAGCGGTGCGCGTCTTCCACACACCACCCGGCGTCTTGTACTTTTCGCCCGGATTGGTCCCCGCGATCAGGTTGCAACCGCTGGTGAACGCCAGCTGCTCGACCGTCGCGCCGCTCGCCTGCGCCTTGGCGGTATAGGCCGACTTGCGCTGGATGTTGATGCTGTTGACCAGCGCGCGCAAATCGCCGCTCGCCGCGCCGACCAGCCCAAGATAGCCGTCGGGCTGCTCGCCGACCTCGCCGCCTGCGCGCGCCGCGGCATAGGCCGGGTCACGCTGCGCCGACGCGGCGACCGACAGGCCGCCAAGCACCGCCACCGCCGCTATCATCGTCAAAGCCTTGATCTTCATCTCAGAATATCCCCGGATTCTGCTGGATCAGCGATTTCGCCTCGCCATCGAGACGATAGACCACTTCCTGCGTCACATTGATGTTGAGGTTGATCTCGATCGGCTTGTCCGGCGCCGACACGTTGATGCAGCCCGGCAGGGCGGCGGCGGTCGTGACCAGAAAGACGATCGTCCTCATCCTGTGCAAGATCGGTCTTTGCTCCAGCTTGTTCAATCCTGTTTCGGTCATGGCACGATCCTGCTTTCGGCGGGCTGAATGGATGGGGCTGCGGGGACGGCAGGCCCGGGGGATGGCGGCGCGGACTGCTGCTGGATCAGCGCGGGCAGGTTGCGTTCGATCAGCCGCTTCGGATCATAGAAGCTCTGCGCCGAATCGAGCAGTCCGCGAAACGGCGCCTTGATCCGGATGTTGAACACGAAGGGCAGCTTCTGCAGCCGGCGGACGATGAAGTTCGACTTCGCCCCCTCGCCCTGGCTGATCCCGGCAAAGCGCACGTCGGTGACCATCTCGCCCGCGAGCGGCCCGTTCATGCCGACGCGGAGCGACTGATAGCGCAACGACTTGAGCGCCTGGAACGCGATGTTCGCCCAGATGCCGAGATCCTTCTGGCTGAGATCGCCGACATAGGCGAGCGTCCCGCCGCCCGGCCGGACGCGCAGGTCGCCGCCCTCGATCCGGCCGCCCGTCTCGTCGAAGATCATCGGCAGCACGCCGTCGAAGATCCCCGTCGCGTCGAGATTCTTGAAATCGAACTGCTGCAGGAACTGGTCCGCGGCCATGTTGGCGATGTGGAACGTCATCCTCCGCTCGCTCTGCGCGGAGAAATCGAGCAGCGTCGGGTCGAGCGTCAGCGATCCGCCCGCAAACGGCCACGCCCCGCCCTCGACCTGGACGCGCGCACCCGGCAGGGTCTGATAGCGGATCGTCCCATCGCTGACCGGAATGCCGGGGTTGAGCGTCCGGATCGTCGCGACCTGCCCCGGCGCGCTTTGCAGATTGAGCAGGTCGGTGAAGCGGATCTCGGTCGCGATCCCGGTCACCGGGCCGAACGCGGCGGCAAGGTCGGTGCCGGCGGTCCGAAACACCCCCGTGCTCGTCACGCCGTCGGGGGTCCACGCGATGTGCCCGTCGCCGCTGACCGATCCATTGACGTCGGCGATCACGCCGAACGTCAATGGCGTCAGCGCCTCGGGTTGCAGCGCGTCCTTGGCGAACACGATCCCCGGCACCAGCAGGTCAGCGCGGCCGATGCCCGTGCTCAGTGCGTGGACAAGCGTGACGTCGGCGACCTTGGTGCTGCTGACCGGTTCGAACAGCGTTCCGGCCGCAGTGATCGTGCCGCCGACCAGCGACAGCGTCACGCCGCGCGCCGCGACCGGCTTGAACCGCGCGGTGGCGGCGGCGTCGCTGACACCCATCGTGCCTTCGAGCGCCAGCGCACCGCCGATCAGCGTCCAGTCGCCCGCCGCCTTGTTCAACAGCAGCGGCACAGTGCCGATCTGCCCTGCCCCGCCGGTGAACGCGCCGGCGATTCCCTGCGCTGTCATCCGCCCGGTGATCGTCGCGAAGTCGAGCCGCGTGACCCGCTCGGGCGCGCCGATCCGGGTCTGCACGCCGTCGATCGCAAAGCCCCGGTCGGCCAGCCGCAGCGTCGCTCCGCTCGCGTTCAGCGTAAGCGGCGTCCGCCCCAGCCGCCCCGACAGCGCGGCCGCGGCGATCCGCGCACCGCCGCGCAGACGTCCGCGATCGGTCTGCACCAGCGCTCCGTCGATCGGGCACAGCGACAGCCGCGCAGGGTCGAGCACCAGCCCCGACACCGCCAGCCGCTGGACCGCGAGCGGCGTGCAGCCAGTGTTGACGACGAGCCGCGTCTTCCCGTCCCAGCGGGCATCGATCGGCATCGACAGGCCTTCGACCCGGTCCTTGCCGCCGCTGCCGATCGGACCGTCGAGTGTCACCCGCGTCGTGATCGCGGTCGCCCCGCCGGGCGTCGCGCTGAACCGCACCGGGGTCACCGCCAGCCGCGCGCCGTCCACGACATAAGGCGCGACCGTCGCGACGCCGCGGACGGGCCCGCCCGGCCGGGCCTGGGCGAGCGCGATGCGCGCCTGCGGCAACCCGCCACCCCGCGTCGCAAGTGTCGTATCGAGCGTGACGCCTCCGCCAGACGCACCGCGTCCAGGCCATGCGAACCGGAGCCCCTCCCCGCCATCAAGCGAGATCCTCGCGCCGCTCGCCGATGCCAGCGCGAGGCGTGACAGCACGGCCTCGCCGCGCCCGCCGCGCTGCTGAACGGCGATCACCGCATCCGCCGCGAAGCCCTTTGCGGCACGCGTCACGGCCTGCACCGCTGCGTCCATGAGGGGCGCGACCGGCGACCCGGCTGCCGATCCCTGCAACGCCTCCACCGCGGCAAGCCGGCCTGGGGCCACCGCGGCACCCGCTGCGCGAACGCGGCCCTCGAACGCGATAACCTCACCAAGACGGTATGATCCTGCGATCGACACGCGACGTGCGCGGCCCTCGGCCGTCCGCACGGTATCCGCTGCGATATCCGCCTTGCCCGAGGTTCCCGCAGCAGTGCCCGCGAAGTCGACGTCGCCCTTGGCCGCGGCGAACGTCGCTCCGGGCAGGACGGCCGGTCCGGTCGCCAGCGCGGCCCGCCCCTGCCAGCGATCGAGCGCCGCACCGAGCGTCAGGTCGAGCGTCGCGACGACGCTGTCCGCGCGCGAATCGCCGCACGCCAGCCGCCCCAGCCGCACCGGGCCCTTCAGGATCGGTTTCGCCTCGTCGATCCGCACGCGCACCGTCGCGGCAAGGCGGTCACCCGTACACCCGCCGACGTTCAGCCGGTCGCTGACCGCAGCGAGCGAACCCCTGAAACCGTTATCGAGCGTCCCCGTCCCGGAAAGTTTCAGCCCGACCAGCCCGTAAGGCGTCTCCAGCCGCATCCGTGCGTCATCGACGGTCGCGTCGAGCGCGGGCAGCGCGAACGGCTTGCCCGAGGGTGCGGGCAGAAGGCGGTCGATCGCCCCCAGCGACAACCGCCCGTCGACCAGCCGCCCACGCAGCCGCACCCGCCCCGCGCGCACCGCCTCCAGATACGGGCCCGACAGCCCGATCCCGGTCCGCGTCTCGACCCAGTCTGCGACCAGATCCGGATCTGCCGGATCGCCGAGCACGACATTGGTCAGCCTTTGCCCGCCAAGCGCCAGGTCGGCGATCTCGTAGCGCGCAGGCACCTCGGCCCGCGCGAGTTCGCGATCGATGAAGCCCGTAGCGATCTGCTTCCGGAGTACCCAGACTCCGATGAGCAGGGCGAGCAGGAGGAGCGCTACGACCAGCACGATTCGCTGAATCCGCGCGAGCCCGCCGCGACGGCGAGCCGGCGCGTGACGGCGAGGGTCGGGCCCTGTCTCGCTCGTCTCCGTCAACCGCTTACTCCGTCACGCTTTCCCGGCCTGCATAGGCGGTAGCGGGGGCGTCATGCAATTGCGGCTGGATGTGCTAGCATCCGGCCATGGCGGGGGCAGACGATATAGTCGACGAGCGCAAGGGGCACCGGGCGCGGCTGCGCAAGCGGCTGTTCGAGGGTGGCGGAGAGGCGCTGCTCGATCACGAGCTGATCGAATATCTCCTCGCCGTCGCGATTCCCCGTGCCGACACCAAGGCGCTCGCCAAGGCGCTGATGCGCGAATTCGGGGGCATTGGCGGGGTGCTGACCGCGGATCCGGCGGCGCTCGCGCGCGTCGATGGCATGGGCGAGATTTCGACCGCCGCGGTCAAGATCGCGCACGCCGCCGCGCTTCGCCTGTTGCAGGCACGCGTCGGCGAGCGGCCGGTGCTCGCCAACTGGCAGGCGCTGCTCGACTATCTGCGCGCGGACATGGCGCATCACGTCATCGAGCGGTTCCGCGTCCTGCATCTCAACACGTACGACGCCAACTGCTAAAATGTAGGTTGCTCTACGCTCGTCCTGGACGCAGATGCCTCGGGTTAACAGGATGGCCCGAAAATGACCGACACCCCTCGCCCCAAAGCGTACAGATATCACCGCTTTTCCACCCCCGAGCAGGATAGCGGCACCTCGTTAGATCGACAGCGTAAGGCCACCAAAGACCTCTGCAAGGTGAAAGAGTGGCAGGATGTCGAAGTAATCGAGGACAAGGGGTTGAGTGCGTGGAAAGGCGATCATCTCCGCGTCGGTGGTCTTGGTCGGTTCACCGACCGGGTAGCCGCTGGTGAGATCGACCCCGGCAGCATCCTCGTTATCGAAAACCTCGATCGCCTAAGCCGTGAGAAGCTTAGAAAGGCTCGACGCTGGATCGAAGACGTTAACGATGCCGGTATCACGGTTGCCGTCTGCAAACCCGAATTGCTTCTCGACGAAGCAGCCATGTCGGGCAGCAACATGGGAACTATGGTTCTGTACCTCATGGAGGCAGGCAGAGGGTCAGGCGAAAGCGACCGCAAAAGCGACCTGCTGTTGGCGGCGCAAGAAGAGCGCATGGCAAAAGCGCGCAACGGGATCGTCTATACCAATCGGATGCCTGCGTGGCTTATTGGCGAGCGCGACGGCAAATTCGAAGTCAACGAGGAACGCGCACAGGTAGTCCGAGACATCTATACGTGGTGTGCTGATGGTCTGGGCTTCCAGGCAATTGCCAAGCTGCTCAACGATACCGTGGAGCCCTGGACCAAACCGCACCGCAAAAGCCACGCCACTTGGAAGCCCGGTTACATTCGAGACATCCTGACAAAACCAGTCGTAGAAGGTGAATACCACCGCCGTACCGGGGACAGTCGCAAACTAACCGGCGAGGTTATCGACTATTATCCTAGGGTCGTGCCTACCGAGTTAGTAGCGAAAGCGCGTGCCGCCTTACGCGATCGATCGACCACCGGTCCAAACCACCACGAGGCGCGCAACCTGTTTTCCGGCCTCCTCAAGTGTGGGCATTGCGGGGATACGATGGTGCGCGTCGTCAGCCGTGCTGCTGGTAAGGAATACGAACACCTCAAATGCATCCGCTACAATAACGCTGGATCGCCGGTAGAAGGCGATCCTAATGAGAAAAACGCACGGCGGTGCATCAACGGCACGTACTACAGATACGATGCGTTTGAGCGTGCGGCCCTTAACCAGATTTTGCACCTTGCGCTCGACAACACCTATTTTACGCGCGCCGACCTAACTGCCCCGCTGGTTGTCGAGGTAGCGCAGCTTACCAAAGACCTGGAGGTAATGCAGGCCAAACAGCGCCGCTACATGACGTGGATCGAGGAAGACGACGAGGCAACCGAGGCCAAGGATATGTTGCGCGAAATGCGCCCTGCCCTTGCCGACGTGCGGCTCAAGCTCGACCAGGCCAAGTTGGGTTTGGAACGTGCCAGAGGCAACGTAACGCCTGAGGAACACCTGCGCCGAGTGGTCGAGGTCAAGGATGCAATCTACAGCGAGGACGACGAGACCCGGCAGTCAGCGCGTCGCAAGGTAGCCGAAGCCGTCCGCAGTGTGGTCAGCGTTGCGACGTTCCGCCGACAATATGTTGAGGGAAAGCGCACCCCAGTTCGTGAGGCGCAACTGGCGCTCGCTGGCGGCGCATTGGCCTACCGCTTCGACAATGATGGTAACATGATCGGGAGCCCGGTCAACTTTGGCAGTGCGATGGACCAGTTTGGTAGCACGAATACCGGAGCGGAGGACGTTATGCCCGCTATCCGCCGCCGCGCGCTTTCAAAGCTGTAAACATCGAGCAACCCCGCCTTCAATATAGGGTATCAACGGGCGTCTATGAGGGTCAGACAGGAAGAGTGCAGCCTGACACTGCACTCCTCATATATAACCCCTCTAGCCCGTTGCTGGGTAGCTACCGGGCTTCTTTGGCCCTCTGGCGCTGCACAAACAGTTGAAGTTCTAGTGGGTTATGTCCCCAAGCAATTCGGGCTGGTGGAATGTGGCACTGGCGCTGGTGCAGGAAACCGGCAAGTGCTGGGCGATTTGCGCGTAAGCTGGGCATTAGCAGCGTGGCAGCTTCACGCGCTCTGCACCGATGTGCAGAACGAACATCGTCTTCTTGCGCTCTACGTAGAAACGCTGACCAGCCACCTCGACAGTGAAAGCGTCATCCTCGTAGAGTTCTGAACTATCGCAAACGTCGAGAACAAAAGTAGCGATTGCGCGCTGGTCGATCTGTGTAAGCATTGTGGGCACTCTTTGTTGCCCACTCTATCAATAGCCTTTTAGACCACCTTCCTACACCAGACTTTGGCAACTCGTCGCATTCTGGAAAAGCCAGCCAGCGCACCAAAGATGTGTTGATCCTCGTTCTGAACGATGTCTTTTAACTCGTGTGGCAACAAGGAGTAAGCCACATGGAATGGAAAGATATGTTGGGTGCCGACGTAGTGGCGCAGCTTGAGGCAAACCACAGGGAGCAGGAGCCGGTAAAGGGCACTCAGGCAGAACGAGACTTCCCGCCTGTGTGCAAGATTTTCTTGCCCTGGACCTCAGGGACTTGGCTGTTGACCGAAATGGAGCCTGACGGGCTGGCGTTCGGCCTAGCTGACTTGGGCTACCCGGAAATGGGCTACATCAGCATGGACGAGATATGGGAGGTAGTCGGGCCGGGTGGTTTGCGGGTTGAGCGCGATATTCATTGGAAAGCGACCAAGCCCCTCAGCCAGTATGCAACAGAGGCCCGTCAGGCTGGTTACATCCGCGCATAAGTATTGGAGCCGCTATGCGGCACCGACCAACTTAGAAAAGGATGTGCTTATGCGTTATTGGCCAGCAGACAAGCCTATCAAGGGCTGAACGATGAAGCCCCAAGGGGCTCTACCATGTGGCGGAAATCGAAACCGCCCGCGTGGTAAATACATGCACAACGCTCTTGAACCTTGTCGTTGTGCTTCTCCTAGTTACCGGACCCGGCTGTAGTGCCTTACAGCCGGGTCCACCCTTGTCAGCTTACTGCGCGGCCTTCTCGGCGGCCTTTCGCTTGGCGATTGCCGCGTCCAGCAACTCGGCGTTTGCACCCTGCTCAATGTAGGCCGCACGAATGTCCTCAAAAGATGGCGGGCTCTTTGCGCGCCGCTTTGCCGCTACGCCAATGGTCAACGAGCTTGCCTCGCTGAACGTCCGCGTGCCCTTGGGCGCAGTAGCGCGTGATGCTGCCTTGCCTCCCCCGACGCTACCGCCGGCGCTGCTCTCCTCGATTGCAGCCTTGATCTCGTCATCCAGATCACCAGCCTGCACGGCAGCTTTTAAGCCACTGAGAAAGTCCTGAAACCGCTCTGCTGGCACGTAGCTGACCGGTTCACCCTGTAGCAGCACTGGGTTGCCGTTCAGCGTGGGCGCAAAGCTGATCGCCCGGTTGCTGCCCAGCTTCCACGAACGCGTGGGAGGCGTTTTGCCCTCCTTGTGCTGTTCAGCCGCCTTGTCGATTACCTTGACCAGCTTGGCGCGGCCCTTTGCGGGATCGTACACTGGTGCATCGAAGTGCGTTCCCAGCGTTTTGTCGATTAGTGCCTTCCAATCCATACGTACCTCCAAAGTTATGCCCGCGCTGTATGGCACTAGGAGTTACCAGGAAGTCAAGGAAAAGGCCCCCGCTAACGCAGGGGCCTGGGTAGTTGGGTTAGCGTATTATGCTGGCTTATCGGCCTTTTTGGTAGCGCGCGTCGCACGCAGCTTGGTCGTCCTGGCCTCCTTCTTTTCACTGAGGGTGGTCAACTGCGCGTCGTACTCACCGGCCTTGATCCGGTCTGCATAGTAGTCGAGCGCATCGTTGAAGTTGCCTGCCGGGATGGTCATTTCGCGCACCTCAACGTCGGTATCCTCGACCTTGACCTTTTCTAGCACCAAGGGCGTGTTTGATACTCGGATGGTGAATGACATGCGGCCACCGTCCACAGCCTTGAAATTCAGCTTGCCCTCTGCGCCATCACCAGCAGCCATCTGCTCCTTCATCTTTGCGATGTTCGCAAGTGCAACGTCCTTGGCGGTCCGTGCTGCGCTGGTCGTGCCAGCAGCAACAGCAGGAACGAGCAGCTTGGGGTCAAAACGTGCCATATTGTGTGACTCCGATCTTCGTAAGCAACAGCGCCTACTCCGATCGTATGCAGTCGAGACTTGGGCGTTCCTACCGATCTTTGGACTTGCAGAACAATCTTTCTGGAGAACCATGTACCACCAGTAAAACCATTAGGCTCGACCACCGCACGAACATACAGTGCAGGCAACACAAACGCGTAGAGAGCCAACGATGTCTGCGACCATCTACTATCTACCAACCCCGCCAGCGCCCGACGCTACACGGGACCAACTGCTACTGCATGGCAACGCGCTACTCGCTCAGGGGTGGACCGAAAGTGTGTTGACCAACTGGCTTGATCGCTTGGACGCCTGGGAGGCAAAAACCGCCTAAAGCGGTCTGCGTAAATACGTGTGACTTACAAACGAGGCGTCGCGTAATGCGTAAAATCCGAACGATTGCAGAGCTTGATCGGGAAGCCGCGCTAACCCGACTGCCAAAGCTATGCGCGCCATGCGGCGGGAGCGGCAACCACTTCCATATGCGAGACGGCAAGCCAACGTGGGAAACCTGCGCGAACTGCGAAGGCCGAGGTGTTGCGTGATTAAGGCTCACGCGGCGTTCGATGTGCAAACCACACTTGCGAAAATAACACGCCTCCGCGTCGATACGCGGCAGCTAAATCAGGACAAGGTTGTCTATCAGATCGGGTTCAAGTGGAGCCTTGCGCTGGACGAGGACCAGCTACGCACGCTCTGGAACGAGACAGAGCACGAAAGCCAGTTCCGTGAAGCCTTGGATCTCCTCAAACCTAGTTGCCTGACCTACAACCCCATGCAGGCCAGCCGGTGAGCGAACAGCTATACAAGGTTCACTTTGCATACGAGTATCAGGATCCCAACGCCCCTCACTCGTTCCATGGACCGCAATACAACCTCCTGGCCAACCACATCGCGTTTGTAAATCGGGGCTTGTTGGTTCGCCAATGGCTACATGCGAACGATCGCTACCATCATTTCATCAACATTTACGACAATGGGCCGGACGGCATCAGCGTCGTCCTGAGCAACAGGGACACGGCGCTTATGTTAAAGCTGGCTATGACATAACTCTCAGGGCAAGGGAGCTTGATTGTTGCCCGCAACGGCGGCCTTATCGGCCCATTTGCCCTGCGCCTCCGCTTTCTGCTTCGCCCATGCAGGCGAACCATGTTCGGGCTCCTTGGCCTTTTCCTTACAAGCTGTAAGCACGACGAGCGAGGCGATGACGAGATAACGCATAGATGGTCCTCCACAGATGGAGTTACCCTTTTTAGGACGGTTCAGCCGTCCCGCAAAGCAGATCGATCATTTTAGCAGAGCGAGCGCGATAATCGTCAGCGGTCCCACGATTAGGAACATCGCCAAGGATAGCACTGCGAGATAGGGATGCCCATTCTTCGTCAGCGTTTCCACCACCGACGTAACCGCCTGCCATTTCCACTTAACCATAACCAAACAACCTCAGCCAGCGACCGCGTAGCAGTCGACGTTGAAGGGCCTATTTCGGTTCGTTCGGTTCGTTCAGTGCGTATGGCTATGCGGATAGACGGAGGCCCGTTGCCACCAATATGCGGGCTTGGGCTCGGCGTTTCAAGCGCCCTCTTGCCACCCTTAAATACAGCACATGACCCAACGCCTCATTCTCACCATCGACCAAGCCCGCAGCATTCAACGCAACGAGACGGACTGGTCCTTTATGCTTATCCCCCAAATGGAAACTCCCGACAGTCTCGCTGACCCGACACGCATGGCGATCGCCCTGACGATGAAACAGCGAGGATGCCAGGACGACCAGATTGCCGAGCAGCTGGGCTGGAAACCCAAAGGCGGCGCGCTTCGTCAGCTAAACCGCATCTTCAAACAAATGCCCTGACGGGCTAGGCAAACGTAGCGCCGCTGGTAAGCTGAGCCATGCTTAACGATGACCAACTCGCGGCGCTTGATGACGCCTTCTTTTCATGGGGCAAAGAGCGGGAGGCGGAAGTAACTGACGAGGTCAAGTTCGCCCACTACACCAGCGCGCAAGTTGCAATGGATATACTGCGAGCCAAAGAGGACGATCGCTGCCTCTGGCTCCGCAATGCCATGTTGATGAATGATTTTAGCGAAATTGAGTATGGTCAGCAACTTCTCCGTCTGACACTTGGGACGCAGCAGAACCGCGATGCAATGGTGCAGGCGTGCGACGACATACACGCGGATATCAAGAGTGTTTTCAACCTGCTGGATCAAGAGGTCTATGCGATCAAGCGCAGCGCCTACTTGCTAAGTCTGGCACTTCACAAAGGCAAAGAGCTTCACCAAGGCAAGTTGAGCATGTGGCGCGCTTATGGAGGAGATGCAAATGTCTGTCTCCTACTCAACCCCCAAGCTTTTATGACGCCTCAGACCGCATACGATGTCATTATCGCGCCAGTTGACTATGGAGGACCGGAGAACTTCATTGCAGGTATCGGGGCCTTGATTAATGGCTTGCGGCGTAATCGTGATGTGCTGAGAACAATGGACCCGGAGTTGGTTAAGACAAACTTCAAACTGGCACTGGACGCAATGATCCTATCAACAAAGCATCCTGGCTTTGAGGAGGAAAACGAATGGCGTCTCATACACCGCGCACAATTGACACCCGTAGAGAACAGCCCTCCCAGTAAGATTGTCAACATCAACGGCATCGTACAGAAGGTGTTTTACCTTCCCATGAAGAATATACCAGAACAGGACGTTAGCAACGCAGACTTGAACTCCCTACTGCACAGAATCATTATCGGACCAACGCCCAATCCTGAGCTAGTATGGGAGGGTTTCGTAGAGCTATTGATACAGAGCGGCGTCGATAAACCTGCGGACAAGGTAGATATGTGCCGGATACCGCTGCGTCGGTAACTCGCGGTCGGCGAACCGCATGAGCTAGGAGCGCCGAACGAGGCTTTTAATCCACACCATGGCCGTGTCGATTGCCCAGTCAGTTTGCTGGGGGAGTAAGCTAGGAAGGGGATCGCTGCCTGGTCCGTGACCAAAGTGGTTACGAATTTGGCCGAACAAATCCATGAGTGCGTCTTTCTCCCAGACCTCGATAAATCGGACGCCGTCACGCTCGGTAACGAGGTTGTTAATGTAATTCGCCGCACCGCGCTCGTTACCCGTGTCCCACCCTTTCTCGCCACTAATGACTTTGATAACGCTTTCGAGGGCTTGCATTGCGGGGGTCACGGCATCGCGATCTCCTCGGTCGCGCTTGTCGATCGCCTCTTTGACGAGGTGGTCAGCATTTTTCCATTTGGGATTGGCAACCAATTCCCAAAACGGCTTTTCTACCCGATCGGTAACGACTTGATCTTGAACAAGTTGAATGAAGCCGTTGTGATATGACAGCGGGTATCCGCCCTGCTGAAAGCGCGCATTCAGCTCGTTGACGTGGTTATTGAATGCCGCTTCCGCTGCATCATACAATCTGCGTGTCCGGGCATGACGATCGCTATTTGTGAAGTCGAACGTCAATTTGTCCCATACTTCCTGACCGCCGACCATCATGACATTTAAGAACTTTGTAGCGAATAGTTGCTCTCCACGAACACGTAACGCGAGTTCGATCAAACTGATACGTTCCTTGATGAACCCATCCGCGTTATAATCGATGTTACAAGTTTCAGTCAGGTAGTTCGCTAACTGGCGTTCGATCAGGTATGCAATCGCTTCGTCACGTAGGGCCCCTGGCAAGCCTACCTTGCGAAACCAGTACTTGGGTGAAAGCTGCTCACGGCCCAGCTCTCTCGCCAGCCGGTCGTGCGCGGTTTGCAATCCTGTGACGGCAGGATCTTTTGCGCGTTCCTTGAATTCCGCTTCATTCCGCTTGTGAACGTCAAGCGTGACGAGCTGAGAGAGCTGGCCGAGTAGTCGAGCTTCCGTCGGCCCGTAGCGAGACCAAACTTGCACATCCTCATAGCGACGAAAGAAAGCATCAGTTAGCAAAGTATGCGCTCCGTACCTTCGAGTTTAATAACCTCATTGGCCCGGCAACTTCCTCAGATTAGTTGAACTGGTCAGCGCAGTTCCCGGCGATTTAGCGTTTGTCGGCTTCTCCGATACTTGGGCGGTGATCGCCTCATAAATGTGGCCGCCATGCGTTAAAAGCTTATCAGACTGCTCCACCACTGCGCTTGTTGCCGCGATACCCACACCCATGGCGATTATCGGCTTTTTAACGCGCTGAAACCAGCTGCGGGCCTCCGGCGTCTGAGCACCTTTCATACTGGTACTGCGAGCCAACTCGGCAGCCATAGCGCCGTACGATCGAGATATACCGTCGATGCCGAGCCACTTGTAGTTGTTAATCGCCCACTGAAGTTGGGTCAGTTGTCGTACGACAAACCCGCGCAGCACAGGGTCTGAAATTGCGTCCTGTGAACTATCAATCATTTCTTGAACGGTCTGAAGCCACTCAGCCAATGTAGCTTTCGGCACAAAACGGTTTGCAGTTGGCGGTAGCACGTCATCCAACAGTGTCAGAAGCCGAAAGGCATCTGTTTCCGCTCGCAAATTGCCGGTCGTTAGTTCACGCAGCCGATGGGTCTGAACGTAAAACGACAGCTGACCCGCTGCATCCAAGTATGTGTTTTTGGATGCATCGCGGAGGTGGCTGTCCGCGATTTCGGCTTTAAGAGTGTCTATGGATCGCGCGACGGAAGCGAGGGCAGAGTAAAACTCGCCAGAGGATCGTGGGATGTTCAGTAGCCTCGACCAAGCCTCGTCCATATGTTGGCTGGGAAGAGCGCCTAAGGCTTTGAAGATAGAAACCAATTCCGCCGCACGGGTCGAATGATCGACCTCCGCCGCGGGCTCCTCGTTATCTGCCATGCAATCCCCCTGGTGTGGTCGTTATCTTAGTAAACGTTTGGCGTAGCAATCCGCTCCGATAGCAACGACCTCTAAATAGCTGCATGGACAGAAATACCAAGCAATCACAGAGCAATATCCTACCGTGTGTCGCACAACAGCAGGCGCTAACCAGTCCTGTCAATGATGCGATCAAGCTGGCCACCCGTGCGCGACCCGGACAGCCCACAGTGAGGACCCCAGCGGTCATCGAGGAAATACTAGATCGCATTGCATGTGGAGAGGCCCTTCATGCAGTTTGCCAGGACGATCACCTTCCTGGTTACAGCACGTTCAACCGCTGGTGCCGTGAGGATTACGACTTACTTTGTGAAGTGGATATCGCATACGAGTTCCACGCCCGCACAATGGACGACTTTGCGGACAGCATCTTGTCTGGTGGTCCAGGCAGCACCGGAGAGTTCCGACGCGATGAAGCCCGAGTGGGCCATCTGCGCTATCGACTGGGCAAGCTAAACCGCCGCTTTCGGGACAAGGCGCAAATCGACATTGTGCAGCATCAGCCGGTCATCCTGGACATGGGTGTCATTCAGGGCGAAGGCGGCGACGGCGTTTGATCCTCCCACCACTTGTCTTTGCCGTATAAGCTATGCACAGCCACATACAGGAATTCAAAGTAGCCGGCCTTAGGCATGTAAGGGACGGCGTGCACCAAAGCCTTAAACCTGTTCATCACGCGAACAGTTACGACGCTGACCCGTTTTGGATCGTTGAAGTCCACTGTCGCGAGGTCCTCCCGGACTTTACCTTCATCGTTTGGAGCGATGGTATCGTAAGCGCCTAACACGACCCCCTTGCAATAGCCGTCAGGATTAGGGCCGCCGCAATGGGCTATGAAAGTCTCCACATCTTTGAACGGCAATTTGAGATTAAGCGGGTCGAACTGGCCGCTGATGGCCGCCAAAGCTAATAGTAAGGTCATTCACCCACCCTCTTTCTCATTATAGCCTCAGATACTCGCACAGGGGCCGCAGACGTCAAGGCAGCAATCCAGCAGCCTAGTAAGCCCTGCCCTCTTAGACCCTCACAGACGCCCGCATTGTAACAACAGGGATTACCGTGTTGTGCGGCTACTGTGTGACACCCCGGCACGTAACAGCACGGTTGCTCTTACGCTCATGTGACAACAAAGCATGAGGGTCTAGAGGAGATGTTACATGATTGTTGGCTACGCGCGAGTGTCCACACAAGACCAAAGTCTGGATATCCAGATAGCTGCACTGACCGCTGCTGGTTGTGACAAGGTGTTCAGTGAGAAGATGAGTGGCACGACCAGCCAACGGCCTGCCCTCTTGGCCGCATTGGAGTTCGTCCGCGAGGGCGACACACTGGTGGTCACACGGCTGGACCGCGTTGCACGATCACAAGTGGACCTCCACAACATGGTGCGACTGCTCGCGCACAAAGGTGTGGGCTTTCGCTGCACCGAACAGGCAGGCATCGACACCACGACCAGCATGGGCAAGCTATTGATTGGCGTGCTCGCCAGTGTAGCGGAGTTTGAAACCGATATTAGGAAGGAGCGTCAGCGAGAGGGCATCGACGCCGCAAAGGCCAAAGGCACGTACAAGGGCGGCAAGACCCGCATAGACCCTGCTAGGGTGCGAGAGATGCTAGGTGAGGGAATGGGGCCGGGTGCGGTTGCCAAGGCGCTGGGATGCAGCCGCATGACGGTTCATCGTGCCAGCCTGAGCGGTTGACAGGTCGAGGAGGTGGAGATCCCGAGGGTGTATATACCCCTCCCGTCTGTGTCGCTGGGTGCGGACGCGAATATCTATTTTCAATTTTTGGAAACCCAAGGCATGCAATGTGAAGCAAACACCGCCCGGGGGATTAGATGACAAAACGCGAAAATATTTTAAAACGCTACACCACGCTGGCTGGCGCGATCGACCTGCTTGTTGAAGGCAGGGTATCGCTACTTGACCCGTCATCTTGGAAGGATACAAACGACACTCAGTTTCTGCGCGCCTATTGCAATGAGGTAGACAAGAAGTCGCTATATGCAGCCTGCTTTACGCAGGAGCCGGAAACTTATCACCATTGGCAGGTCTTTGCTGGGACAAACGAGGGAGTATGCATCGAGCTTGACCGGGCGGCGTTACTCTCATCGCTTACTGACCCCAATTACTTCTGGGGGGACGTCGAGTATTTGACCCTAGATGGTATAGCCAAGCTTGATAACGTCGACGCCTTTCGACTCCCATTCATGAAAAGAAAGGGATACATCGACGAGGGCGAATTCCGCCTTCTGTATCAAAGCGATGAGGAGCAAAAAGCCGTTCACTGCTTTGATATAGAACGTTCATGGATCAAGAGAATAGTTCTTAACCCGTGGATGCCAGATAGCTTGGCTAAGTCGGTCAAGAAGGCGCTAGGTTCTATACCAGATTGCAAGCCCATCAGAATAGTTCGAACGACGCTGATTGACAACGCGCAGTGGAAAAGTGCCTGCAACCGGGTAGATCAGTTCACTACCCTACAAGGGTCGCCTCCGAGACAAATCTAAGCATCTGCTCAGTCTTGAGGGGGTGGGCTATTCCCATTCTCTCAAGCCCTGGTGCCCGGTAGCATATTTTTCTTCACCCTCGCAAAACCTACCCCCACCTGATCGTGAATAGCGCAGCGTCCTTGGGGTCAGCGAAGAATACTACAAGCTGACGACCATTCTCCTCAAGCAAGCCCTGACCTCCCCAAGTGCCTCCAAAGTCCGGATCATCATTTTTGGGAATGGCGAAAACAAACTTACCCTTTTTGGTGCAAGCTGCAACATGGTAGTCATTTTTAACCGTGTGGTCGAACCAAGCCTGTATCTGGTCGTACGTTTCCAACACACCAGCAGCGAATGGGACCGCTGCATAGCTGCCACGTAGGTACCTGTGCTGATATTGGACTGCCATTCAACCGCTCTAACGACCCGGTGGTAAACGGCTCGTTACCTCGCCGCCAATGCAGGAACCACCTCACCCTAGCTGCCCCGGTCATAGCTGCAATCGCTGTCAATCCTGTAGACCAAGCTGGATGAGCGTCACTCGTCCGCGTCAGGATCACGCCAGATATTGTGCCCCCGAATTGTCCGCTTTCCTGCCTTTTCCCGTGCCCGCACGTAGTCGTGATGATCCGCACCCGCGAACATGCCGCCTTTGCCGCTCATAAATGTGCGCTCCAACTCGCGCTCCTCCGCTAGCTCAGGGTCGATCTCCTGAACGTAGCGGTGCAATCGACCTATCGCGGCCTCGATGTCGTCCAGCCGCTTCTGCGTTGGATCAACGTAGGTTTCCGCGACGCCTTCCGGCGTCCGCTTTCCAAACCACTCCATGAGCAGCACGTCGATTAGTATGTAGGCGATGCCAGCGGGGAAGATGATCCACCAGTAGCCCAGTATCGCGCTCACAGGTGCCCAGCCCTCTGGATCGACCTGTCGCCATATCCAGCTGCCGACGATCGCCACAATCACAATCGCGAACGACCGGCTGTTTTGCGGTCGCAGTGTCTTCCACCTGTCTAATTTCATCCGGCCAAATCTCCCCCAAGCATCCTAACCGCCCTGCACGGCAGCGCAACGGCTGCAAATGGCCGAAACCGCCATCCTCTTAAATAGTCGATGGCAGCTAAACCACTACAAGGCATTCGACACGACACCAGCAGGCGTAACAGCGATCAGATCAAGGCCCACAAGATCGCCACGACTGCGGATTACAAGTTCCTACTTGGCTACGGGGGTTCAGGAGGAGGTAAAAGCTTCTTCTGGCTCGACGTTATTATTGAACGCGCAATGCGAGCCCCCGGATCACGTCACGCGATCTTCCGACTAACGCGCAACAGTTGCGAAAAGACGCTGTTCGATAAGACCCTCCACGAGGTACTAGATGCCGCATGGCCGGACCTCAAAAATCAGTCTGGTTTCGACATCAGCCTGTCCACCATGACAGTTACGTTCCCCAACCAGTCCAAGTTGTTTTTCGATGGCCTGGACGAGAACCGCATGACGAAGGTTCTGGGTGACGAGTTCAACACCATCTGGATCAACGAGTGTAACGAGACCGGGCTATCATACGAGCAGGTTTCTACTCTGCTCTCGCGATTGCGCGCTCGCAGCGAGACTATCGACGGCAAAGTCCTCCGCAACAAAATGTTCTTTGATTGCAACCCGCGCTATTACAGTGACTGGGAATACAAAGCGTTCATCCAGAAGATCAATCCAGAAGATGGGGACGCACTACATAATGCGGACCAGTGGATCGCGTTCAAGGTCAACGCAGAGGCCAATCAAGCCAATCTACATGATGATTACCTGGACAGTTTGAAGGCTGGTGGAGCCAAAGCCCGTCGTCGTTACATTGACGGCGAGTGGTCGGACGAGAACCAAAACGCTTTGTTCACGGAAGCCATGTTCCGCGACAACCGGGTTCCTCGTTCTCAGGAAATCGACACTCCCGAGCGCATCCGCGCCATGTTGTTTGAACAGGGCATCAACCTGACCCGCACGACCGTGGCAGTCGATCCAGCAAAGTCCAACAACCCCAAGAGCGATCTAACGGGCATCACCGTCCAGGCCCTAGCCGACGACGGCCACGTTTACGTCCTAGCCGATTATTCCGAACGCGGCTCTCCAAATACGATATGTGAGATCATCCGTGACGCTTACACCGAATGGGGTTGTCAGCGGATCGTCGTTGAAAGCAACGCCGCTGGTACTTGGCTGGACAGCACGCTTCAACTCGTATGGCCGCAAGCGCCCGCGTTGAAGAACATCGCAGCTACCGGCCAGACGGGAAACAAAACCGAACGAGCCGAGCCAGTAGCAGCACAGTATGAACGCCGCATCGTTCACCATGTTGGAAGCCACAAGGAATTGGAAGCTCAGATGTGTAACTGGGGTAGCCCAGCAAGTCGCCGTAAATCACCAGATAGAATGGATGCGGTAGTCTGGGGTATTACTGAACTACTCGATCTTGCTGGCGAAAAAAAGCGGATCGCTGGTTACACGCCGATCAAGACTGTTCGACTAAGATAGGCAACATAGGGCGGGTTTCCCCGCCCTATGCCTTACGGCCAGAAGTGAAAAATTAATGCAACTAGTGCCCAGAGACAGGGTGCAACATTGATTCCCACTGTAACCTTAATTTCGGACTTGATGCTCATGTTAAGAACCTCAAGGCCGCGACCGGCCACGACCCAAAGGGTTGCGGTAAGCGCCTCACCTAAACGGATTGATCCCCGTTTGCGAGATTACGGACCCACACTAAGCGTTCATGACCGCGTTGCATGGCATTGTGCGACCTCCCGCTCGATAGCCCCAGCCACAGGAAGGGACACGGCCTTGCCGCTGAACTAGGCACAATGTTTCACGCGTGTCTGGTCGAGGTGTTGGACAGTCAATCCAGTCCCTTCCAGGGCGTGCCTCATACAAATGGGCTATGATTGTCGATTCGTCAACCTTGCTACAGCGGTGACTTTCTTATTCTTTAACCGAGGCGTAGAGGGCAATTCCTAAGTCGGTTGCCTCAATATATTCGCGTTGCTTAACGCGATCAGCGATCTCCTTACCCCAGGCGATATGCTTGGGTGTTGGAGTAGCAACAGCGCCTCCGCTCCGGCTAAAATCGAGCCGAAGCGATCGGCTCAAGCATCCTTGCAAAACCAGGTTCTCTAGAGATACCGGGTCGTATCCCACGTGCACATGGCCGAGCAAAGACGTAAGCCAGTCCACTGGCCAGCCCTTCTCACTTTCGTGACCGATGCCCTTTGTATCGCTGTAAGACCCTGTATCGGGAAATGGCTGATTTGAATAAAGTCGTTGAAACAGTAGCGCGTCGCCGGGCGTAAGGCGTGCCAAAATATCAATCATTCGCCGGTCGCCGGTTGAAGACGAGTCTGCGTCAGCGGCACGTGCCAGTAGGCGGGCAAACAGAATTTGTATCTCGGGTTCGTCCTGCTTGGTCGCCTCCTCGAACCATGCAAACGCAAATTTGTCCGGAATTTTAGCAGCGTTCAGCTTGAGACCAAGGCGAGATGCCTCCTCGGTGAGAAGCGGCCGATATTTCATGGCGTTTTTGGCGCGCCAATAGGCAACGCGGTCGCCAATCAGAGCGGACCATGTTTCGGATAACGTGCCACCGACAGGGGCCATCATATCTCTCACGAGATCGATAGCTTTTCCAAGACCTAAAGCATCCATTTTTCGACGCTGCCACAGGCACCGGCCTCGGTAAATACCTACGGCGGGAGCCGTGCCCCTTGCCATGCCCGCGTCCGTGACGCGCCCCGCAATGCCTATGGCAAGAGGATTACAGTGCCTATCGAAACCACGACTACGTTTAACCCATCCCCGGATAACCAGCAGCGCAAGATCAACGAACCTACTTCCGTTATTGCGAGTGCCTATCCCCGCTGGTCAAGAAATCGCGCATTCGTTGACGGCGAGGAAGCCGTAAAAGCCCTCGCAACGGCATGTTTGCCGAAAGCCAACCCCGATGACAGTTTGGCGGAATACCAAGCTTTTCTAGACCGTACTCGCTTCCTACCTGCCGCTTCTAAGATCGCGCAGGGCCTAAGTGGCCTGATTTTTCGCAAGTCGGCTCAACTGAACACCAAAAGTGTCCGGGTTCAGGTACTCGCGCAGCTTATCACACCTGACCTGCAAAGCCTGGACGATCTGGCCGAGTGGGTAGTTCGCGAAACGCTGATTACCAACTTTACCGGCTTGCTGGTCGATCACCCAGCCAAGGAATTGTTCAAGGATGTAAACGGTAAGAGTACGCTCAGCGCGGCGAACGAAATTAGCAAAGGCTACCGTCCACGCATCGCCGGTTATTGCGGCGAAACCATTCTGGAAATCACCCCGGGTATCGTCAACGAAGCGCGGCAGATTGTCTATGTCCGCTTGCTCGAAAACGAGGGCAAGCGCGTTCGCGAACTGATGCTGAATGATGGCGTTTATCAAGTCCGTGTCTGGAAGAAAGAGGGCAGCGCATTCCTACCCGGTCCAATTACAACACCAACTCGCGACAATGCACCGCTGAATGTAATTCCATTCTATCTAATCTCTACATCGGACAAGCTAGTTCCAACTCCGTCGATGCTACAGCACGCCGTTGACTTGAACCTACAACATTACCGTATTCAGGGTCTCCTCACTAGCGTTCTGTACTTTCTGTCCGCGCCGATCCCGGTCGTAACCGGCTTGAAGGCCGCTCAGGACAAAGACGGCAAAGAGATCCCGATCAAGCTGAATGTCGCCCCCGGCGCAGCTTGGATCTTCCCTGAAGAAGGCACAGAGGCCAAGTATCTGGAATTCAGTGGTGCTGGCGCGTCGGTAATCACCGACGAACTCCGGATCGTCAAAGACGAGCTATCGACGCTGGGTCATTCCATTATGACGCCGGAGAAGCCTGCACCCGAGGCCCCTGAGACGCAGATGCTACGTCGGGCGGCAGAGAATGCCACACTTGCGGGCTTTACCAGGACGATCAGCCGCAAGCTGGAGCGCACGCTAAAGCAATTCGCCTTATGGGCCGATCCCGCAGCAGCAGCGG
Organism: Sphingomonas sp. CFBP 13714; assembly: GCF_014842205.1. Lineage (NCBI taxonomy): Bacteria > Pseudomonadati > Pseudomonadota > Alphaproteobacteria > Sphingomonadales > Sphingomonadaceae > Sphingomonas > Sphingomonas sp. CFBP 13714. Next base: position 265,567 of record NZ_JACYVG010000002.1, on the reverse strand, counting down.
ACCTGAAATATACTCTGAATACCGACTTCCTTCCTCAGCAGATGACACCGCAAGAAATGACGGCTTTGATGGCGATGTGGACCGCTGGCGCGATCACACATTCTCAGCTTCTTCACAGCCTCGTTGACGGTGAGATCCTTTCTTCGGCTCTGGATATCGAAGGGGAGATTGAACGCACGAAAATGGAAACCACTGATCGTCCGCCGGTACTGTAATGGCGACGACCAACGAAAAGCTGCGAGATGCAGCGATCCGTCACGCAATCGAATTGGGCAGATACGGAAACGGCCTGTCCAATCGCATTGTCGCCCTGCTCAACAGCGCAGATGCCGATATCCTGGAAAAGCTGGCCGGTCGGCTCGCGGCCATTGAAGAGCGTGGCTACGACGTTGGGCCTGCGACCACTGCACGGCTGAACCGGATGCTCGATGAGCTATGGGACATCAACCGGGCGATCTATGGCTAGGTACACGACCAGCTCGTTGACGAACTCAGCGACTTCGCAGGCGTAGAAGCCGGGTTCCAAAAAGCCGCGCTGGATAACGCGTTGGTGGTCGATATGGCGACCACGCTGCCCGCGCCCGCTCGTCTTCGTGCCATTGTCGAGAACGCGCCCATGGAAGGCCGGCTCCTGTCTGGTTGGGCCGAGGGCATGGAAGCAGGCCGCATCGAGCGCATCAACGCCGCAGTTCGTATGGGTATGGTTCAGGGTGAAGGCACCGATAAGATCGTTGCCCGCATTCGTGGAACCAAGGCTGCTCGCTACAGCGATGGCGTTCTGGATATTAGCCGACGTTCCGCGCAATCGATCGTTCGCACTGCTACCACGCACGTCAGCAACCAAGCCGCGCAAGCGACCTGGAAGGCCAACGAGAGCATTGTCAAAGGCTGGCAGTTTGTCAGCACCCTGGATAGCCGCACCACCGTAACGTGCGCGGCACTTAGCGGCACCGTTCACTCCATTGGCGAAGGCCCTATCCCGCCGCGCCATATCCGTTGTCGCAGCATCAGCGTTGCAGTGACGAAGAGCTTTCGCGAACTAGGCGTGGACAAGGACGAACTAACGCCGGGTCAGCGTGCCAGCATGGACGGCCAAGTGGCTGGCGACACTACGTTCAGCAAGTGGCTAAACGACAAAGGCCCTGCAACCCAGGACACAATCTTGGGACCAACACGCGCCAAGCTATATCGGGACGGCAAGCTGAACTTGCAGGACTTCATCAAGGCCGATGGCACAGTGCTGACGCTTGATCAGCTGATGTCAAAATATCCCAGCATACTCTCGTAATCACCAATTAAGCGGGGCAGCTCCATTAGGGTTTTGAATGATCTCGGCGCTTATATGATCGCATCTATGGACGATAGCTCCCAACAAAGTCTCGACGTCGGGCATGTCCATCATCCTTATTTCTTCAGCATGACTTCCCGTTCTTACTACCTGCTCAAGCTCTTTGAACGCCCTGAGATTAGCGCCCGGTAGCTGCTGTAACCTCAATGCGCGCTCTCGCGCATCCTGCAAAACAAACTTCCAGCTATTGAACGAAATCTCGCCTTTCACAAACTGATCAAGCACATCCTGAGAAGCCTGTCTGATTGAGCGATAGAGAAACAGACATTCCGTAAGCAAAGCGTTTTCGGTCTCAGCCTCCTTTAACTTCGCGGCCTGCTTATCTTTCCGATCTTTAATCCAGTTCCACAACGCCACAGTCAGCGCGACCGAAGCCGCAAACGTCGTCGCTAAACCGGAAACCCAATTGGCAACTGTGCCCCAAACTAACGCATCCGGGCAAAACATCAGCTGCTTGCAATCATAGCGTTCTCGATTGCCTCACGCAAATCTCCGATCTCATTACCATCAGACGTTTCATATGCCTGCACTTCCGAACCAGACGTGACGACAAACAGACGATGAACAGTTTTGATTTTACTTTTCTTGAAACCGACCCATGCGAAATAAGCAAGAACTAGTGCAATCAATACGCAAAGCGGCGCGATCTGCAAGTTGGTTACGGCAACAATGACTAGCAGGGCCGCAAGCGCCGCTAGACCTTTCCATTTCGTATCAGCGGGCGTGACCTCACTTCGGACATCAACAGACGTGATCTTGTTAACGGCGAACGACTTGCTCCCGAACCGAGCGAACTTATTGTCAACTGATACGACCCCGGATTGAAACTCGACCAAGACTGCCCCCTGCATAAATATCTACGCTCCCATGTGGGAGTAACCCAGAACCGTCAGTGACGGAGAAGGATTACAATGTCTGAAAAGAACGAGACTGTCGAGCAAGACAGCACTGACCCGCGCGACCTCGAAATTGAGAAGCTACGCGCGAAGAACAAGGAACTACTTTCCGAAAAGCAGAAGGAAAAAGCAAAGGTGCAGGCCCTTGCTGACGAAAAGGACGAGGCGGAAGCCCGTGCTGCTGAAAGCGGCGGCAACGTAGATGCCCTCAAAGCCGCGCACGCCAAGGAACTAGCCAAGCTGCAAGCCAAGCTAGATGCCAGCGACGGCGACCTACGGACCATCCGTGTCGACAATGAAATCTCCAAGGCATTGGCAAGCGGTAACGTTCGTCAGGAACTTGGCGAAGGCTTTACCGCCATCCTCAAAAGCAAGGTCCAGTACGATGGAGCGGTGGCCACTATCGACGGCAAGCCGATTGCCGACTTTGCCAGCGAATACCTGGGCAGCGATGTTGGTTCTCACTACCGCCGTGCGTCCGACAACAGCGGCGGTGGAGCAACTGGAAACAGCAGCAATACTAAGGCTCCTCGCATGACCAGAGAAAACTTTAACTACACAGACTTTGGAAAGCTAATGGTTGAGAACCCTGCCGAGGCAAATGCACTGGCGGATCAACTGGGCAGGCCGGAGTTGAAGTCTAACTAAGTCGACGTGATGTCAGCCGCATAAATACCTGGGAGACGCAGAAGTACGCGTCTCCCGGCTCCTTTTGTTGAGCCGTGTTTCAACAATTGGAGACCAATACCTATGTTCACCGCAGCAAACGTAACGACGCTCGCTGATATCGCAAAGATTCCCGTACCGGTGATCTGGGGCGCTATCGAAGAGAAGTACAACGCATCTACAAACCCATTCCGCGCCGCTGGCGTGGTCAAGTCCGACGCCCTGTTTCAGAGCCGTGCCGCTGGCGAAGGCTCGCGCACCACGGTCCAGTCCTGGAACGCGCTTCCATACGTACCAGCTAACATCAGTAATGATGATCCAACGATGCACAGCACACCGTTGAAGCTGACCACTCGTACCTACGATGCCATCCGTACTCACCGCAACATCTCGTTCTCGGAAATGGATCTTGTAGTTGACCTGATGGGTCAGGACCCGCTTGGTAACATCGCAGAGCGCGTTGGTGCCCAGTACATGCCACAGGACGAAACTGCTCGCATGTTCGCAATCCTGGACGGCATTGTTGCCGCTGATAAGGCAAACGGTTCGCAGATCACAATCACTGACACCGTAAACGTGTTCAACATTCAGATGTTGATTGCAGGGCTTCAGAAGCTTGGCGATGCTAAGGCCTCCATCAAGGCTCTTGGTGTTTCTTCGGCAACCCAGGCGCTAATGGCAAGCCAGAACATTGCTGGTTATGTCAACGGTAATGCTGGTCCTCTTGCAAGCGCAGACCTTGGCTTCGGCTCGTTCGGTGGTCTTCCACTGATCGTCGATGACCGGTTTGAAGATAAGGTTGTCAGCACAAAGACTGTTGCACGTTTGTATGGTTTGGGCACCGACCTATTCCATGTAGGCCGCGCACCAGCAACTAACCCAGTTGAATTCGAGCGCGACGCATCGGCTGGTAACGGCGGCGGTCAGTCGACTGTCTACTTCCGCTGGCAGGACATTCTCCACCCAGTTGGCTACAGCTTCTCCGGAACTGTGGCATCCAATGGTGGCGCAACCGAAGCTGAGCTTCGCACTGCGAACAAGTGGACCCGTGTAAGCGACAAGAAGAACATTCCCCTGGTCGTAATCGAAGCCCCACTGTCGGCTTAACCCCAAACAGAGAAGCCCCAGCTTTCACTGGGGCTTCTCCATGAGCGGCATCCGTTAAATACGTGTGGAGGACAACATGGCCACATTGGAACAAGCAACTACCTACAACGAAATTCGCGGCAACGAAGCCTGGGCTGATCTAGACGCCCCACAGGCCGCTGCACTATTGATTGATGCCGAGGATTATATTCGTTCCGCGTATCCAATCAGGTCTAGCCTGGACGCCGACGAGCAACGGGTCTTTGACGGGCTGGTTTGCCGCCTAGCAGCAATCTTCCAGAAGCAACCGCCAGCAGTCGCAGGCGCGCAAGCGATCAAAAAGGAAAGCAAGGAAGGCGCAGGTTTTAAGAAGGAAACCGAGTACGTCGCCGCACCAAGCGATCCATATCCCTACCTGACCGCCGTTATCCGCCCCTTTCTCCGCACTGCTACAACGTCCGCAGGCTTCGCGATCGGCAGGCTGATCCGATGAACCTGTACGAGGAATTCTATCCTCTGGCCGTAGAGATGCTGGACGAGTTTGGCGCAGCCGCAACGCTGACTGCCACTGCGCCAGCGGCCTCGTCACTGGATGCCAAACGTGCGGGACGCGCGCTTCCTGTTACCGGCCAGCCCTCGTCGCGCCCTACAAGGGCCGTTGTAGCGCCTTCACAGATTGTGGGCGTCGATGGGCGTACTGAGACGCGCAGCGTGGCTACGATGCTCGCTGAACCCTTTGAGGGGGAAACACTGGTCATTGGCACCGGCAAGCCGTGGATCGTCGGCACTGTCACCCGTGTGGCGCCCCAGGGTCAAGCTATCGTGTTCATGGCGCAGGTGTCTTAATGAAGATCGATCTCAGCGACCTCATGGGCAAGCGCGGCAAAATCCAGAAAGCCATTGAGGCCAAGCAGGTCGAGGTAGCTGCAAAGGTCACGCTCGATGCTCACCGCAATCTCGTCATGGGTAGCCCGGTCGATGATGGCGACTTCCGCGCAGCATGGACGGTCGAGACGCCGACAAAGGCATTCGAAGACGGCAAAATCGAGAACAACATCGAATACGCGATGCCGCTCTGGAACGGCCATTCGCCACAGGCACCAGCCGGTTGGGGCGAGAACGCAATCACTGCCGCAGTGAAGGGAAAGTAACATGCTGCAAAAAGATATCGACGCTCTCAACGCCCGCTTTTGGTCTTCCCCCATGACCTACTCGCTACGCGAGGGCGAAACGCTGGTGCTCTCTGACGAACAGATGCTGGTTGAAAACCAGCCCGATGATGACTTGGACGACACGCAGTTGTGGACGAGGTGGATCATCAATCCCGGCCTGTCCACGCAAACGTCATTGGGGTCAGATCCGACGTTCGCTCAGTACGGCACAGCTACGTTTCAGATTTTCATTCCCAAGGGACTTTACACAGGACCGGGCAATGACCTGCGTGACCAGTTTAACAAGCTGTTCCGCCGCTGGCGTAGCGCAGACAAAAAGCTACTCATCGACGATTTTAAAAGCACGTCCAGTGAGTACAAAGAAAAGTTCCACCTCATCAACGCAATGGTGATGTGGCACAGCAAGCGGCGGGCTTCCGGCAACTAAGTCCAGGCCCACTGCTCCTCATAAATAGTTACGAGCCAACTCTTGCGGCTCGTCAACTATTTGAGGAGGCCGCATGGCACTAATTTCCCCATCGGACGTAACGTTCCGTCTCGTACCTGAGACCGTCGCTGGCGTTCTACCAACTACAGGCGCAAGCGCCTACGAAATCCCCGCTAAGGCCGATCAGTCTGTTGCGGCATTCTCTGCAAACGAGATCGCTTCCAACACCAAGCGCCCAGGTCGTGCCGGTAACGGTATGCGTCGTGGCATGGTCACTGGTACTGGTTCGCTGGAAAGCCGCCTACAGGCCGCTCCTGTGTTTTACACACTTATGGAAAGCGCACTGTCTGGCAAGTTCACCACCACTGGTACGAAGACGCTCAAGGCTGGCCTAACGGACAGCACGTTCAGCATCATGTCCCTTCTACAGTCTGGCGCAGCAGGCGCAGCTTTGCTGGACGTGGCATCGGGTTGCATGGTCAACAAAATGACGATCAGCGGTAAGTTCTCCGACGAGGTCAATGTCTCGTTTGATTACCTCGCGACTGCCAACAGCCAGTTGACCACTGACAGCACCCTGACAACCGCCGCTCTACCTGCCGCTGCCTATGAGTTTGCTGGTTCGGAAGTTGGCGCAATCGCTGTTGCTGGCAACACCACAATCCAGTTCACGGAGTTCAGCCTGGAAGTAACGCAGGATCGCGTTGCACGCGGTAAGCTTGGAACCAACGCTTCCATCGGCATTGGCACCAACGGCGTTCGCACTGTTAAGCTGACGCTCAAGGCATACCGTGAAAGCTTTGCAGTTGATGCGCTGTTGACCGGTCTAGCTCAGGCATTCAGCTTTAACATCGGCGCAGTTGGCAATGGTGTTGGTATCTCGATCCCTGCTGGTTTCGCAAGCATTCCAACTACCGAGTTTGATAGTGAAAGCGCGTTCGTGAATATCGAAGTTACTGCTGGCTACGACGCCACGCAGGCAACTGACTTGGTTATCACTCAGCTATAAGTTTGTGACCTCGTAACCTCTCCCTCTCAGGTCACTAAGGATGACGCTTACCAGCAGTGGTAAGCGTCATTTCCTTGATTGGTAAATATCGGACAATACAAACCGGAGGGGTTTACCAATGACTACCAAGGCCAAGCCTACATTCAAAAAGATCAACCGCTTTGACGCCACGAAGGCATCGAAGGGTGTTGCACACACCTTCACCGATGAATTGAATAACGTTTATCCTGTTTGGACTACATCGCTATTCGATATTCACAACAAGTTCCTCAAGGTTGAGAACGACCGATACCTCCGCGAACACGCCAAGGACACCCAGGCCAGCGGAGAACAGTCTGGCCTATATTCGTTTGTCCAGGTTTGCGTTCAAGGCTGGGAAGGCATGCTTGACGAAAACGACAAGGAAATTCCCTTCAGTAAGGAACTGGCATTCGACTATCTGGCTGATGAAGATAATTCTTGGTTTACCGCAAAGCTAATTGAAGTCAGTCAGGACGTTCGCAACTACAAGGCCAGCCCAGCAGCAACCAAGGAAGCTGACGCGGGAAACTAATCGCCTTTCTCGACTGGTGGGGCAGCGACGGCCCCACCATTGCCGCCGATGCAGAGAAGGGCAACCAGTACGCCATCGCGCGTATGAAGTCGGCTCCACAAATTGAAAAGCCACTGTTGTGGGAAGCGTTTCATGACTTGGGAACCATGCGGGTAAATGGCATGGCAATGGGTCAGATCCCCTATGACAAGATCGTCTGGTACGCAGACAGTGTGTTGGAGTTCGAACCAGACGAGACAGAAGCGTTTGTGTGGATCATGCGACGTGTTGATACCCACTACGTAAACAAGATGGCCGAGCGCATGGAGCGCAACAGCAAGGCCAGCTAACCGCGCTCCGCGCCTTCCCCGAGTAAATACTGGCGAACTTCTAATAGGGAGACGCCATGAGCGCCGACGCTACTGCCCAAATTCGTATTGATATCGTCGCAACCGGCGCAGAGGCGGGTGCAAACCGCGTCAACGCGGCTCTTGATCGGATCGGCAAAAAGGGCAGCAGCACTGGTGCCGCCAACGACAATCTAAAATCCACGTTCGACCGCCTGGGCGGCAGCATGAATGGCGCATCGGGTCACGGGGGTGCCCTAGGTTCCGTACTGGACAACATTCGCGGTCGAGCAGCAGGCGCAGCACCCGAAGTTGCAAACCTCACCGGCACGCTGGCTCGCATGGGTCCACAGGCCGCGATCATTGCAGGCGTCGCACTGGCCATTGGCGCGGTTGCCAGCAAGGCCATTGATGCAGCAGCGAAGGTCGAGATTTGGAAAGCGAACCTCTTCACCGTAACAGGGTCGGCGCAGAAGGCCGAAGAGAGCTATGCGGCCCTCGTCAACTTCGCGGCCAAGACGCCGTTCGATCTAGGCCAGGCTGTCGAGGGTTTCACCAAACTACGCACCCTGGGCCTCCAGGCCACTGAGGGCGCGCTTACCAGTTTCGGCAACACGGCTGCCGCGATGGGCAAGCCCCTCAACCAGATGATCGAAGCGGTTGCCGATGCGGCTACCGGCGAGTTTGAGCGCCTCAAGGAGTTCGGCATCAAGTCCAAGCAGGAAGGCGACAAGGTCAAATTCACGTTTGGCGGTGTCACGACCAGCGTGGGCAAGGACGCAGCCAGCATCCAGAAGTACCTAGAGAACCTGGGCAATACGAAATTCGGCGGTGCAATGGCCCGCCAGATGGACACCATCAAGGGTGCCATGTCGAACGTCGAAGATGCTGTTTTCCAGGCGTTCTCTGCCATTGGCTCCGGTCAGCTTGGCGCGTCGTTCAAAGAGATCCTAAAAAGCATCGCCAGCGGCGTCAGCGCCGCAACGCCATTGTTTGCCGCAATGGGCAGCGTCATCGGCTCGATCGTCGGCGCAGTGGGTTCTGTCCTCAACAGCTTGGGCAACCTCTGGCTGTCCCTACATGGCGGTGCATCGGCTGGAACCAGCATCCTGGACGGCCTGACGGTTACGTTCAATCTCGTCGCTCAGGGCGTGACAGTATTCGGTAACGTGGTTGCGGCTGTGTTCGGTGCCTTCGCTGGTATCGTAAACGGTGTCGTTGGCTTGTTCAGCGACGGCTTCACGACGCTGCTAAACTGGATGGGCGTCAGCTTTGAAACTGGCGGACGTAGCTGGACCAACAGCATCATGGGTATCATGCGCGGCGTCAAATTCGTCGTAAGCCAGATGCCTGCGCTGTTCAGCATCGCGATCAACGACGTGATGCGTATGTTCCGCAACCTTGGAACGGTAGTCAGCAAAATCCTGAACGCAGGTAGCCTGACAGATATTGGCGCGGCCCTGTCGAGCATCCCCGGCGTCATCAGCGGCAGCTTTGCAAACACCGAAAGGGCAATGAATGCTGTGGGTCGCAGCGCAACGCGCATCAGGAATGACGTAGCAGGCGCAGACGCAGCGATTGCCCGTTTGTCGGGACGAAGCAGGACAGTAGCGCGGCTGGATACTGGCAGCATCATCAAGCCTACTACCGACCCCAAGAAGGGCGACAAGGACAGCGGCAAGTCCGACGCGGAAAAGAAGGCCGAGAAGGAAGCTGAGTTCTGGAAGACCCTCAAGGGCGAGGTTGAGACAGCCAAGCTACTGCCTATTGAAGCGGAGAACTACAAAAAGCAGCTTGAACTAGCAAAGATTGTTGGCGACGCAGAAGCTGAAACCCAGAAAGGCAAACTAGCCGATCTGATGCAGCAGGCCCGCACTGCCAAGTTCGTAACCGCCGCACTGGACGACCATAACAAAAAGTCCATGGACTACGCAGGTCAGGAAGAGATGTTGAAGTTGCGTTTGAACGGCGCAACCGAAGAGCAGCTTGCGATTGAAAAGAAGGTAGCTGACTTCCGCAACTCAGCGCAGCGTGCAGGCGTCGATCTACAAAGCGCAGCATACAAGGCAAGCGAGGCGCAGCTACGAGCCGATGAAGCGCGCGTTGGCCTACTGGACGCACAAAACAAGAAGCTGGACGACCAAGCTGCCAAGATGAAAGCAATGGCCAGCGAGGGCTTCACTTATGGCCAGAACGCACTCAAGACCAGCGGCTCCATTGGGGATCGTCAGGGTGCGGCAAAAGCTGACTATGATAAGACGCTGGCGGGCCTGACGGCTGCACTAGATAGCAAGGACGCAGCTACCAAGTTGAGTCCCGCGGCATTCCAGGCTGGCGTTAAAAAGGCTGGCCAAGAGTTCCGGACGACCATGGCCGAGATTGGCAGTGAGTTCTCGCAGAAGATGGGTCAGATAGCTGGCCTGCTGGGCACTATCGGCAACATCATTGGCGGCAAACTGGGCAGCTTTGTCAACGGGGTTGGCGACGTGTCAAAGAGCATTGGTAACTTCGAGAACACCAAGGAGGATATTTCTGGGCAGTTCACCAAGGTCTTTGGTGAAAACAGCGCAGCGGCTAAAAGCATCGGCAAGGCTGTTGGTGGCGCAATGGCGGGTATGCAGATTGGCGAGCAGATCGCCGGTCTAGGCAAGGCTCTCGGTGTCAAGACGAGCAAGCTGGGCGGTCAGGTTGGCGGTGCCATCGGTGGTGCTGTGGGCGGCCCCCTGGGCGCAGCAATTGGCGGAACCATTGGCAGCGTCGTCGGCGGCTTGTTCAAGAAGGAAAAGAAGGCCAGCGCAGGCTTCACGATGGATGCCAAGGGCAACCTTGTGGGCATGGACGCAACCGGCCGGGGTAAGGAAGAAAAGGCGGTTGCCACTGCCCTAGCAGGCAACGTCGCAGGCCAGCTCAACGATATTGCGAGCCAGCTAGGCGCAAAGATCACCGGCCTTAGCGGCGTATCGGTTGGCTATCGTCCTGGCCACAAGGCAGGCGCGTACCGTGTCGATCCCACAGGCCGTGGGGCAGTCAAGGGCGGCAGCGTTGCGGCGTTCGATACCGAGGCCGAGGCAATCGCCTATGCGATCAAGGATGCGATCAAGGATGGCGTTCTGGGTGGTCTGGACGATCTAGCACAAAAGGCCATTGCGGCCCTAGATATCGACGGCGCTATTTCGTTGGTCAAAAACTGGAAGGCCGCGATGGCCGATTTTGCCAGCATGACCGATCCCGTAGGCGCAGCAATCAAGAGCGTTACAGAAGGTATCGACGCACTCAGGACGAGCATGGTCGCTGTTGGCGCATCCACAACCGATCTGACCAAGCTTGACCAGTATCGTGCAGCCAAGCTGGACGAGGTATTCAAAGAGCAAGTCAGCGGCTTCCAAAGCCTACTTGCAGACCTGAATGGTGATGCCGGTGGTGTAACGGCGCTCAACCAGTTGGCCAGCAACATGGGCAAGCTGGACACGTTCAAGCAGGACTTGGCAGCAGGCAAGACAGTCAACCAAGATGAGTTCACGGCACTGGCACAAAGCATCATCAGTGGTGCTGGCGATGTCTATGCAACGAACAGCAGCCAGTACCAGGATATTGTGTCGCAGTTGAAGGGTCTGACAAGTGGCGCGATCACCAACGCCACTACGGCATTCAATGTAGCGTCGGGTCGCGATCCAGCGGCACAGGCTATCACGGACGCAGGTAATGTAGCGGCTGCTCAGCAGAGCATTGCCAACGATTACCTAAGGCAGATTGCAAGTTCACTTGCCGGCAGCGGGACCAAAAATAATGCGACCAACGACAATACCGGATACGGCAACATGAATGGCCGCTCCACAGTCGCATTCTAAGGGGGAGGCGTAAATACATATATGGCCACAGACTATGATATCAACCGCGCTACGCACGTTCAAAACGAGTACCGCTATGTCACGAAAACTAACCCGGCGGTAAAGGCGCGTAACTCGGGCGCTCGCGAGGTAACGCTATTCACTCAGTTGAACGGCGCGACAGCAGATGCACTGGCGACGCAATATCTGGCCGACAATGCAGCGCCACTGGCGTTTGAGATTGTCCTGGAAGGCATCGTGTTTCTCGATAGCTTTGTTGGTGGACCACCTAGCTTCATTCCCAACTTCCCAAAGTTTGCAACTGATGGCCGAGCAATGAAGGTTGTCAGTTACGCCAGTGACATTGATGCCAACACAACCACTATCCAGGTACGCGGCTAATGGCGGCTGTCTTTGTAGCACCGCTGCCGTTCACGGCTCTCGCGGCCAACGAGCAGGCAACTGCCCCACTGTCTAACACGCGCAATGACGAGCCCGGTTTCGTTTGGCGCTCTGCCAACCTGACAACCGTTTATGCAAAGGTGCAGCTTACTGGCGCAGTGACCGAATGGGACACGTTTGCCCTAGTAGGCAGCAACCTGCGTGCCACCGACACTATCCGAGTTCGCGCAGGCGCAACAGCAGCGGCGGTTGACGGAACCAGCGGCCTCACGGTTGACCAGACATTCAATGCCTGGACCGGCGTAGCGCCTACCGGTGGCGCACTGTCGTTCAAACTACTTGGCGCAGTTGTTGCCAGTCCCTTTGTCCGGATGGACATTACCAGCACGGGCAATCCTGCAACCTACGTACAGGCACAACGTATCGTAATCGGCAAACGTGTGGAAACAGATGGCGTCAACGTGGGCGCCGAAATCACGTTTGATGATAGCAGCATCGTAGAAACTGGCCCCGGCTACACAAGTGTGGATATCTACAACGTCCGCATCGGCTGGAAGGTAACGCTGGACTTTATCACCGATGCTAAATTCTTTACTAATTGGTTTCCATTCCTGCGCCGCGTTGGTACATTTCAGCCCTTTGTATTCATCCCTGATACCGACAGTCTGTATGTTCAGAGCCAGGCGGTGTTCGCTCGCGTGACTTCCTCTGCCAAAGGATCACTGCCTGGAACGGATGCCAACACAGTGGAGATCAATGTCCTAAGCACAAGCTGAAATTGGCGCCCGAGTAAATATGTACTATGGCGCAAAACATTCTTTTCGAAGTCACCCCACTAGACGGTGCCACACCTAAAACTCTCCGCATGGCAGGCGCATTCGCGGATGCAAGTGGAACACAGCTTAACGGCTACTCCTGGTCGCCACTTGTTACTCGTCGCAATTCAGGCTCCTTATCCTATGCGACCGAGGGCCTTCTCAGTGAGCCACAATTATCAAATGGCTCCATTAGCTTCCGCATGGGCACTGCCTATGAAAACGAAGCTTGGTCGAAGTACGAATGGAACACTGCTCTAGCGCGCATCTTCATTGGCACGCTGGGTGATCCGTTCGCGTCCTACAAGCAGGTATTCGAGGGCAGTGTCAGCGGCCTAAGTCGTGATGGCGTAACCGCCACGCTGGAATTGCTTGGGCCTGACGCGCTGTTGAACAAGCCCATGTTGTCGCTGGAATATCAGGGCACGGGTGGCGCAGAGGGTCCGGTTGCATTCAAGGGCAAGTTGAAGCCTCGCGCTTTTGGTTACTGCATCAGCGTACCAGCCGATGACTACCTAGTTGATCCGGCAAAGTTCATCTATCAGGTTCACGGCTATGGCGCTTGCTCGATTGGCGCGGTTTACGAGTACGCGCAGACGTTGGGCAATCCCGTCTCCAACGTCGCAGACTACGCGGCTCTTGCAGCCCTGACGCTTCTTCCTGGCCAGTGGGCAAAGTGCGAAGCGCAGGGCATGTTCCGTCTTGGTGGACGGGCGGACAAAAAGGTATCGGCAGATATTACCGCTGGCCCAACGACTGTTGGGACCATCGTGCCAGCTATGATCGAGTTGGCTGGCATTCCATCGGCTAAGATTGGAAGCTTTGCGGCTTTCAACGACAAGACGTGGAGCCTCTACCAGACCGATCAAGCAGACATTGGCGATGTGGCGCGCAACGCGGTCTATCAGGCCGGTGGCGTGCTGTTTGCCGATGGCACTGGCACCTGGCAATCCATGGACTTTTTCGCACCTAAGGCACCGGTGGTCCTCAACGCCGATCGCAGTACCGCCCCATTAATCCGCAGTTACAAGCTTCTTCCGGTCAACGATCCGATCTGGAAGGTCAAAATCGGATACGACCGCGTATGGGCCGTCCACAGCGCCAGTGACGTATCCCCGGCGCTCGCAGAGCTATCGGACGCTAACCAGGCAAGCGCAGACGCTGCACAAGCCGCGCAGGAAGCAGCAGCGCAGGCAGCGGCAGATAGCGCAGCAGCTATGACGCGCCTGGAAGCCATGTCAGACGACGGCAAGCTAGATCGCGCAGAGAAGGCCGGGATTGCCAAGGACTTCGCAACCGAAGCTGTGCAGCAGAGTGGATTGCAGAACCAATCCACCATTGTGGATGTGGCGGCGGAGCGCGCCAATCTGGCCAGCGCGTTCGGTAACTTAAAGTCGTATCTTGAGGGCCTGATCCCTGCCTACACAGATAGCACTCAGGACACGCCAATCGACCGCACGGTGTTCAATACCCGGTGGAAGGATTACTGGCTCGCCAAGCAAACGTTGGTCAACAAAATGGCGGGCGTTGCATCCGCTGTGGCGACCTGGGGCGGTGTCTCAGGCCCTGGCAAACCAGCCGACTACGCAACAGTAGGCGCACCACCCGGCACGTTTGTAGGTAACAAGGAAGCCGCAGCGGTAGTCACCCAACTCGATACCAACAGCCTAAATGCTCTCTATGCCAGCGGTCTCAGTACAACCAACGAAGCAACGCTCAACGCTCTTAAAAGCTTGCAGGATGGCTCCGCATTAACTCTGCAAATCAAGAACCTGACAAACAAGGTCGAGAACCCCGACCAGAACGTAATCCAGACACTCGACATGCTTGGTGCCGTGCAGCCAGATGGCAATGGTGGCCTTGTATTTGTCGTTGGTCAAAAGACCGCTTTGGGTACGCCGGGTAAACTGCTGGGCCAAACAATCGACGGCATCCAGACACAGGTCAACGGACACGAGTCCTCAATTACCTCGATCAAGGAAATCGTAACAACGCCCACTGGATCTTCGGAATTGCGGGCGCTTACCACACTCAATTCCGCCGGCGTAATCACTGGCACGATCAACACACTAACAGGTGGCCGCAGCCGGTACGCGGTATTGGCAGACGAGTTTCGCATCGTCACCAACGACGCGGCAGGAATTGCTTACACGCCGTTCTCGGTCATCGATGGCGTCGTGACCATGCTGGACGTGGAAATCACCAAACTGCGCGCCGGCTCTGTGACAATAACCAGCCTTGCACCCGGTCTTTCCAGGTCGCCGCGCTTTACCAGTGGCGATGTGATGATCCCTTCGACCGAGACAACGCTAATCGAAACGCCGCAGTTTAACGTTGGCTATAACGATGCAGCGTCCGGCAGTGCAGCAAGTAACGGCAGCGCGTTGGCCATGATTAGCTTTACCCATGATGGCACAACGCAAGTTGATACTGGTGCGAGAATGAGAGTCTACGTGGACACTGGGTCTGGCTACCAGCTACAGCGAACCAGCCTAAGTGGCATATCCACCGAAAACGGTAACACCGTGTGGTCGCTTAAATACTGCGAACCGATCTCGATCACTGCGCCAGGTCAAGCCCGCGTAAAGGTCACAGGTCAAGGAACCGGAATGGGCAACTCCTCTAGGAATAGCGGAACCTACGCCCGGTCCATTGAAATCAACGTTCTTTCGATTGGGAGATAATGGCTATCAGCGCAGACGATCTGAATATCGTACTTCAACAAGTCAAAGACCTTATGGTCGACTTCACCGCCAAAATGCTGGCCTGGACCTCCGGTGTCGCAGGTGGTGGCCCAAACTCCGATGGCAAGTATCCCCTGCCAACTGGCTTCGGCACTTACACGAACACCGCGTGCCCAGCGCAACTAGCGATGGACAGTCAGAAGATCGCCGTCGCGAATAACGGCACGATCACGTTGGGCATGACTGCGGGATACACGGCAGAGGGCAACGCCGCTTACACGTTCAAACCCGCCGATAGCGGCAAGGTGTTCATGATGCTGAGCGCCAACAATGCAGCCACCAATACGATCAGCCTTTGGCTCCCCGATAATCTGCCTGCTGGGTGGAACGTATCGGTCATTCAAATGGGCAACAGCCGTCTGCGCTTTCGCAAAGTTGGTGACACCACCAACACCAACGCGAACCTCCGAAACCGGCAGGGCTTTTTTACCACTGCGGGCCTTGGCTCACTGGCGATTGCCTTCTGTGAAAGCCTGAACTCAGCGGGTGCCAACGCCTTCTACACCATTGGTGGGGACGTGAACGCATGAGCGCCCTTTGGCCCATTATCCTCGGCGGCAGCCAATCCCCTCTAAAGGGACTGCCAACGTGGAACCTCATCCCGATCCAGCCAACGATCGTCAACGAGGGCGAACCCATGTCGATCGTCTTATCCGGCAGTAATCTCGTACCGGGTAATCGGATCGTCATGTGGTTTACCGACCCGCTCGCCCCCACGGGCAATTGGGTTGAGGACTGGTGGCTGGTTGTGCAGCGCGAAATCGAGTCCAAGGTGGGCATCACCGCCCGTAAACTGGCTTTGAAGGCCGGATCACCACCGGGTGTCGGTACCTTGGATATCTTGTTCACAGTAACAGACGAGTATCGTCAGGGCATGACATACACGTTTACGAACGCAACGCGTCGTAACCGTGCCGACAACCAGCAGGTCAAGATCCCCGGCGAGACAGGTTATGGCCGAGACGTTCAGATCCTCCTTCGCGTTATCCCAACAGATGACGGCGGCGTACCCGCACAAGACGGCGTTCGGGGCAAAGCGGGCTCCTATTTTTATGCTCGCGATACCTCACGCGCGCCCCTGGGCACTCCATCGATTAACGTAAGCCATCGTGGTGCGAACGGCGGCCAGTTCGCGGTCAACGTGCAGGAAGGTGAGAGCTTTCAAACGGTCATCACCGGGTACAATGTCGCGCCAAACACCGTGATCAAAATGTATCACGCGAACGAAGGCCAGAACGATGTAAAACCAGGGCTGCGCGATCAGCTTGTCTCGGCTTGCGCGGCAGCGGGCTGCATTGGCACCGTACCGTCGTGGACACCCGCCACTGCCTTGCAGTGGTTCAACGGCGGTTACATCCGCTTTCCAAAAACCTATGTCAGCGGCACGCCGATTGTCCTGAATTACCTTCACCCCAGGGATAACAACGAAGAACCCATCAAGCAGATGGATGTTCTCACCAACATATATTGTGAAGGCGATGTCGATGACCTAGGTGGTCTCGCTTATTATGCGGGCAACTGGGACGCGGCAACAACGTACAAGCAAAAGGATTGGGTCTACTATCTGCCAACCGGCCGAAGGTTTGTCTGTACCGCAGCAATTGGGGCCAAGGGTACAGCACCGCCCACCGATGATGGTGACACCTACGAGAATAATTTCTGGCGTGAGTACGTGCCGGTTGTTTTGCAGGGTACGTCAACCTCACGAATGTTGGTTGATATCCCTGCCCGCTACTGGGAACTGCGCGCGACCACGGACGGCACGACGATCACCTACACGATCCAGGGGCCTCACGCGTCTGACAGCTCAGTCGCGCTCGTGTCGACCAACGCCCCGCCAGGGTTCGATGCGGCCCTACAGAACGCTCTCAGTGCCAGCGGTTTCATGTCCTTGGCCAACGGACGGCTTTGGTCGACCAACCCCACGCAAGCCGAGGGCGCGGTATCCTTCACCGTTCCTCATGCCGGTACCGGCAAGCACGTCTTGCGGCTCACAGACCTACAAGGCCAGTTTAACAGCTACATCATCATCGGTGATGCGTGCGTGTACCTGACGCCGCCTCCTGCCATCGACACCACGCGCAATCTATACGGCTGGAACGCAGCCGGTGGCGAGTTCAACGTACTCTACACGCCCAATTACACGACCGAAAAACCTGCCTCGACCTGGGGTAACGGATTGCCGGGCAAGCCAATGGTCTACAATGGCGGTCGATACTACTATCCGTCGAAGCCAGAAGAGCCGGACCCCGCGAACCAGCATCAGCAGATGGATTATTTTCATCGGATGGGGGCTCGCTACATGCGGCTACCGTTTAAGATGCAACGCCTTCAGCGTGAAGCTTACGGTCCGCTCTACTATGGCGATGACGGCCCGATCACCAAGTTCAGCAGTCATGATATGCGACGGGTCATTGAACTGTCGAGTTACTGGCTGAACCTCGATCCGCAGAACCGGATCATGTTCGACGCCCACGGTTTTGGATCGTACACCTACGACGTCACAATCGATGAGAACGGCGTCGCGACGACCTACAGCGACCGTTTCAAATTCAACAGCCCTTATGCGCCACCCAGCATCCTCGTCGATTTTTGGGTCAAGTTCGTTCAGACAATGTTGGTCGCGCTGCCAATGGGCCGGTGGGACGTGGACTTCATGAACGAGCCCATCGAGGTCAACTCTGCGATCGCGCCGTATCAGTGGGCGGCGATCATGCAGTGGCTGACAAATGCCGTGCGAGCGCGGACCGATTATCTTGGCATCGTTCACCGCGAGGGCACCGAATATACATCAGCGCAAAACTGGGCTGCGAACGGCAACGGCACGGCCAATCTCAATAGCTACGACCCGGCGAAAAACATGCTGTTCCACGTCCACACCTACAATGACAAAGACGCCTCAGGTGTGTCAGGTACGTGCGTGCCAAACGCAGGCAAAGCCCGACTGATCGCAGTCACCAACTGGGCACGCGAGAACGGCTTTACGCGTGCCAATGGTGCGGGGCTCTTCTTGGGAGAAACGGGAGCCGGATCTCCAGCGGTCGCGGGTCAGGAAATCTGTGGTCAGCTTATCAATGACCAACTTCAGTTCATTCTGGACAACAGCGATGTCTGGATGGGTTACACTTGGTATGCGTCAGGCTTTGGCGTCAGCTATCCCTTCTCCCTAGACCCCAGCAATGGCAGCTTTCTGAACCCTACGCACACAGTCAACCTTCTGATGAACTCCGGGTTCTGGAAGCGCGGCAACGGCATAACCTAATCGCGCTTAAATAATGCACAATCATCCGTGCAGGTATCCTGCACCTTTTGTGCAGGAGTACTCAGTGAAAATCGATCTAAAGTCTATTCTAAAGAGCCCCACCGTTAAGTCACTCGCCAAGCAAGCATTGAACGTGGCCCTTACGTTGGCAGTTGCCAAACTGACGAAGAAGAAGCTGCCGTGAACGAACGCCAGACCCTTCTCGCGTTCGGCGCGCTAATCGTTGCCATCTGCTACTTGGCGACCATCGCCGCCGTGCTGGCCTTCTACGGCAAGTATGCCGAGGCTCTGGGGTTTGGCGGTCTAACTACCGGCCTCGTCGGCGTCCTGGGTACCTTTAAGCCGCGAACTAGCAGCCCCGATAATCCTCAAGCTGTAACGGTCACCAATACGGCTAGCGATCCCGTACCCGTGGAGGCTGCACCTCATGCTTAACAGCAACAACCAAAACAACGACGATCGGTTGAACCTTGGCCAGATGCTCGACCTATTAAAGGCGTTCAATCCACCGGTTGCGCCGGTAGTTGCTCCGGTCGTCACGGCGGTGAAAGGCGAGGATAACGCTGGCGTTACAAAGATCGTGGTCGCGGGCATTATTGCGCTGATTGGCGCGATCATGTTGGCGCTCTTTTTTTGGGTAGGCACCAGCGTCAACGGCCTCAACACGACCGTTACGAAAATGTCCTCGAATGTGGACCAGCTTCAAAAAAGCATCGCAGAGCTTCAGCAGACGCAGGGATCGGCCGCGCAGCAGCTAAGTGACCTTAGGATCACCAATACACGGCAGGACGCGCGCCACGATGCCGTAGAGGCCGATTTGAAGCGGATGAAAGAGCGTATCAGGATGGCCGAAGGACAGAAGCCCTTGAGCGGAGATACTGGCGATATATGACGAAGGCGGAGGCGCAGCATATCCTCATCAAGGCGTTTCTTGCGACCAAGGAACTGCCACGGGAGATTGAGGCACTGCTGGAGATTTTAATAAAGGTAGGCGAAGGCGATCAACCAGCTGTTTGACCGCCCCCAGGGCTTATGTCGTCACGGAACATCCACGCAGTGTCGTGAGTGCTATTGGAAACGACCGCATACCGTTAACGGTCTAGCCGGCCTATCCGCGGCGTCGCGGGAGGAGTCTGGAGCACTTATCTAAAAGAGACAGGGCGCTGGGCAAGCCGTCGAGGAGAAAGGAGGCGTAATTACTATCATCCCTGCGGAACAGGATACTCTCTTTGTCGCCGACATTCGACACTAACTTATTAAAGTCGAACGTGGTCATTATCGAAACGCGGCCCTCAAACGCCATAGCTTCCGCTTTTTGGGAGGCCGAAAAGAGTTGACGGGTTACACCCTTTTTTAAATAGACTTCAAAAATATTGTTGGGTTCCGTGACTTTTCTCTCGCCAAAGTACTCGCCGCCATACTCCGATGCGGTAAGAAAAAATGTCGCTGAGGCGTCCTCGCCTTTCAGAATGCTGATCTTTTTGTAATCACTCATGCGCTTCTCTGCTCGACATGACGTCGTAGCCTTAGATACAGTCCACCCTTCGACTTCCGTCCGCAAAAATATTCCGGATGATGACAGCGCCAGTGCCATTGCTACGATCATTTCCGCCCCTCTTCCCATTCGCTTGACGCAAAATAGCTCGCTGGCCAGGGCCCCACCAGACCTTATTATTCAGAGAGCCAACAAACCCTCTCATCCCCCGTTATACTCCGCCTTGTACGGCGCTCATGCTGCACCGGCCTTCTTCCTTGCGCGCGACAACCGAACCCGCTCGGCGCCCGTCATAGGCTTCGTGTCCCCCGTCATTGCTGGTCGGCCCGACTTTCCCGGCTCTGCAATGCTGGTTTCCATTTTCTCGACCACACAGCCGGGAAACTTGTCAGCAAGCCATTCCGCACCTGCCTTGCTGCCGACGATCACGCGAACCGGCGCAATGGCCTCCGGAGCACGAAGCGAGCAGCGCATCATCGCCTGATAGTCGTTCTGCCACGATAGTGATGCCTGGGCCGCGTACTCATCGACACCAATGCGGCTCAGGAAGCCGTAGGCGGCGCTTTTCCGATTGAGGGCGCTCAACAGCGCAACGTTGTGAAATCGCTTCCAGTGAGCCTTATCCAGGCCGTGCGAGACGCCTGGGAGCCGTGCGTCGTATTCGAAGCCACCGGGCATTGCATCCTTGTTTGCCTGCCAGAGAAACGGCACGCCATCCCAGAACCGCGCCACGTAGTCCGTTACTTTCGTGAAAACCGTTTCGCCTTCCTCGTCGTCCTTGCTCAGGAACCGCTTACTCAACCGGCTGTCGAACAAGTAGCCGATAGACAAACGGGCTCCGTTGCCGTGGCTCTGATAGCGCAGTTTGCCGCCCATTTCGGGATGCAGCGTCCATGCCACGTCCAACAGCGCGGACCACACCAGATACAATTCCGTCTGCTCGATGTTCGCGCCCATAAAGGTCGTCGTTCGATACCCTTCCACGAACCCGCTTAGTAGGACGGCAAAAAAGTCCACGTTACCAGTGTGGTCGGGATTGGTGAGCAGATCGGTCCATTGCGTCCTGGTGATCGAGACCAGATGTTCGCCGGATAGCAGCGTGTTGACCAGCCGATTGAAGGTGCCAATGTTTTGATCTTTGCTGCTATTTGCCTGCACGGCTTCAAGACCCGCTCGGTTGCCAATACGCAATCCGATTAGGTCATCCGCGATATCCTGGCTGGCATCCATGTGGTCCGTGATGTGGCGGTGCGTCTTCGCGATGTAGAGGTCGATATGCTCCAGCACGTTGGGGATCTCGTCGCATACCAAATGCCAGAACTTCCGCATTCCGGTTGGAAGGCGCTTCAACGCATCGTGACTGATGATAAGGATTTCGCCTGCGTGGGGTGCGGCAGCCGCCATGTGCTGAACAATCTGGTGCGTGACCCTACTGGTGGTCGTGGTGCCCGTGATCTGCTTGACTGCGATGTCTGGGTTGATGGCGCGGATGGCGCGGATGGTTTCGCGGATTAGCTCTTTGGTCGGCTGCGCTATCAGCACCTTCTCATGCGCGAGAGTTTTCTCGACCGCCCAATGTGAAAGCTGATAGGTTTTGCCGGAACCGGCTGGACCGGGCTGATAGTAGAAGTTCTTCATTTCACTCTCCCAAGAAAAAGCCTGTTGTGCAGGCTCGAATTGCACAACAGGCCAAGGCTTTTCTTTGGGAAATAGACTTTGAGGCTTGCTGTCATAGACGACAGCGTATCGAGCCCCGCGTCTACGTTTCTATTTATCAGAACCCCTGAAAATGGGCTTGTAACGGCGTTCTACGTCCACCTTGCGGTGGTATCTGTTTGCCTATCGGTTGTGACCTGGGATTGATGGACTTCTCAGGACTTCATCTGAATTGCGGCCGCAGAGCGCATTTGACGGAGGAAAGCGGAGCACAGCGAAGCGATCCGGCAAATTCGTGATGCTAGTCTCGGGTGAGAGCGGTTTACCGCGAACACCTGAGATGCCTCCGTGGCGTATGATATATCTCCCGTGGGGATATGTGATGCTCCAGCTATACCCCATGACATAGGTGGACCTCCGCTTCGCGAAGGCCGCACCTACATCGGGCGTTTAGGTACTGGCTGCGCTCCTCACTCGCTGCGCTCGCTCCGGAGCTACCCAGTACCTAATTCACCCGCTGCCGCTACTTCGCAAAAAGACATCTGGAAGTCAGATAGGTATGTAACGAAAACTCTTTATATATAGAATAATCGTTACACTCTAGCAGAACGCCGTTACGGGACTGTCTTGGCGATGGGCGTGATACCGCTGAACAACCCGACAATCTGCTGGGAGGAAGTCTGGCCGGTCTCGGGAATCGACAACTCGCCCAGATTATATTTGCGGAGTATCGTGTCGAAGCTGATCGACTGATCCTTGGTCCACCACTCACCATGCTTCAACAGTGTGTTGACACTATGGACCAAGCCGCCCTCAAACTGATCGGGCGGAAAGAACTCAGGATTGTTGATTACTACCTGACAAACATTCTTGCACGTTTCCATTTCGTGCGCTTCGGGCCGATACATATACCTTGACCTGCTGGGGTTCCAGATTTTGTTCATTTGCTTTCCTTGATATCGGTGCTGACGTGCAGCCATGTTCACGCGAATAAAGTCGCTGGAAGTGCCGCGTCATTATTGAAATGGGAATGACTTGCCGGGCCGACCAAGTGCGACCCATCGTAGCCCGGCAAGGCACCCTACAGTGGTAGCGCGCATGATACGCAACGCGACTACCCCTGAACTCTGAACATGCTGTGTGACGCTCTACGGGGCGAATAGGCGGCTTGAGCGTTGACCCTATTCCTCCCCGTAGCCGGGGTTTTCCCAACCTTCGTCATCGAGGCCGCGCTCGTCCTTTATCGCCCGATACGTAGTGCGAACTCGATCAAGGAGGTCGATTAGCGTGCTGCTATTTGGATGCCAGACGGCGAAGTAATCTCGCGTAGCTTGCTCCATGAGATTTAGTGCGCCGTCGATTTTGCCCCAACGCTCTTCGTACACGGCCTTGGCGGCAGCTAGTCGTTCCGCTGTTGCTTCGGCTTCGCGCGCAGTACGTTCGCGCCGGGGCTTTCTCAGGTCTTTGTCCAGCATCACTCCTCGCCCAGCTCTTTGGCCAGCAGCCGTCGAAGCGCGTATGCGGTTGGCAACTCCATACCCGGAAGGACCACCTTCATAGGCGGCTCCGTTACAAGCTCAGGTGGCCAGCCTGCCTCCGCGCTGCCTTGCTTGGTCCATAGCTTGCCATCGTCGGACAGCTTTTTGTACATGCCCCACATGATCGACTTTTGATTGACTAGGATGCCAAGTTGTCGATTAAAAAGGCTCTCGGCACCGTTCTTTGCCATTAGCTTTTCAAGTTCCTTTGGCGCAGCCCTGAACGACTTTTTGCTCATCTTCATCTGGTTCTTGTAGTATTCCACTTCGTATGGGTCTGACCGCCAGTTCGCCCAAACCTCGTCATCATACTTGTCGATAACCTCGTTTTCGCGAGTGATGGTAAGGGCGACAAAGCGCGCGAACAGGTCGGGCGGAAGAACGCCCTGGACCTCATCTTCGGTTATGATTTCATTGGCTCGCGCACGGACGAGCAGCGCGGCAAAAGCCGCGCGTTCTGCATCACTATACATCGTTGAAACTCCCAAAGGGGAGAGCGCGAAGCTCTCCCCTACCATGTTCACGCGGCGACGCTGGCGTCATCATCACTTGAAGTGATGG
The DNA here is from genome assembly GCF_014842205.1 of Sphingomonas sp. CFBP 13714. Classification (NCBI taxonomy): domain Bacteria; kingdom Pseudomonadati; phylum Pseudomonadota; class Alphaproteobacteria; order Sphingomonadales; family Sphingomonadaceae; genus Sphingomonas; species Sphingomonas sp. CFBP 13714. The sequence goes on along the minus strand of NZ_JACYVG010000002.1, from coordinate 241,784 downwards.
GCGCGGTCTCGCGGCGGGCCGAAGGCCATGCGAAATCACCGTCACGGGTGAAGCCGACGAGACGATTGGTCCACGTTGCCTTGGCATTGGCGCGGTCCATTTCGCTGTTGTGATCGGCGAGAGCCTCAAACAACTCGTCACCCTCAGGCGGCAGATTGCCCAGGTCGGCAACCGCCTTTTTGACGGCCATTTCCTTGAGCCAGTTATCGAACGCTTTCAGCGTGGGCTGGGCGATCCCTGCCCACGCGCGCTCAGGGTCCGACTGGGTGACGCCACGAACATGCCAGGAATTCGTTGCAGCGTCATACTGAACGATGACGTTCGCCAACTGCCTGTCCTGCGCGCCTTCCGCCAAATCGGCTTGAAAGTTTCCAAGCGACGGCTGGGTCTTTGCCATCCAGGCGATAGCCGCGTTGCTTTCGTGCTCAGTACGCTTGGCTTCGGTGTTGCCAAACTTACTGGTGTCGTGAGCCTCAAGGGCCGCGTGACCCTTGAGCACCTTGTCCTTGCCGTCCTTTTTGATTTTAAAGGAGAACTCAGGAAGATTGGCTGCGAAGTTCTCCACCGTCCACCCAAGGTCCTGAGCGGCGCGGAAACCCTTGCCGTACTTCCAGGCACTCCGGTCCGGTGCCCACTTTTTGGTCGCCGGGTCCTTTTTGCGCCACATCATGCGGACGACCGCACTGTGGGGATTTTCGCCTTCAGCAGGAGCCGCCGAGTTATAATGCTGGCAGACCTGACCAAGGACAGTAGGGTCGGCAACGAGCGCGAGGCTTTTGCCGTACGCATCGGCCAGTACACGGTACAGTTGCTCGCGACTGGCAACGGCCAATTCACTTCGACTTGCCGCGTTAGCGGCATTTGTCGCGTTAAGGCTGGTATGGAAGTCGGAAACCAGCTTGGTAGCAGTCGCGAGAGTAAGGATGTTCTTCGCCATTACGGCACTCCTTCGTGGTGCGGACCACGGGCCGGGCTAGAGCATGATTGTCTAGCTTGGTGGCGAAGGAGGGAGTTGAACCCTTAGCTTATGAGACGTCTTATAAGATATCAGATGAGCCCTATCACCCGCAGCGGAGGCCAGCGACGGCCCCCAAGGAGATTGCGAGTGACTTACGCGAGCACGCGTTCGCCATTTGGTAAACGCGGCCAAAAAAGCCGCCCTCTACCAAGAGGTTTCCATTCAACGATGTCAAAGAGCCAGTTCGTTTCCGTTCTGGTGTGGCCCTTCTATCAGATAAAGTGATCGCGTCAAGTAAAACTCATGCTATACTGCACAAAGTGATAGAACTAGTGATGGGATTGAAGATAACATGGTTAACAGATGTCGTCACTTTAAGTGATGGATAAGGCAAACCCCCGGCATTCCTGCCAGGGGCCGACACTGTTGAGCATTAGAATTGAGCAGCCCTTTGCGATGACGCTTTAAGCGTCGCCATTATTTAAGCGCATGGTGTCCCGCTGTTTTGCGATATCCTTGAGGTATCGCTCCCGGCGCTCATCGTTGCTGTAACCCTTCACGACGCGATGGTTAAACGTCGTCAGCACGTTGCCGTTGAGGCACATGGGGTCCAGGAGACAATCGCCTTTGATGAGAAGCACCGCTTCCAGCCAGGACGCCTCACCCCTCGACACGCAGAACCGCACCACCTCACGCGTGCAGGCGTGCTTACCGGCCTCCGTGACGAGCGCCTTTACGTCCTTGCTCGACCCCCAATAATCCTGCCAATCGCTTTCGCGGGCGATCTTGCCGTCCTTCAACACCCAGAGCGATTTCTTGCCGATATAGTAGCGGCCATCCGGCAGGTTGATCCGGTAGACGATGCTCGCGTAGTCCTGGGGATCGAACGCAGGATCGTAGAGCCACTGGCTCATGCTTCGTTCTTCGACGTGCTGCCAGCGGCGGTGAGCTTTGGCAGAGGGGTAGTCGGTGGTACCTGACCGGCTGGCCAACGAACTGCGACCGCACGGCTCTTCTCAATCCACGTTTCGCTGACTGCATCGCTTTGGTTGCCACCCAGGACGCGATACCGTGTAGCATCCTGACCGACGAGAAAGCCCACGTGGCCCCCGCCAGGACGCTGGAACACGACGACCGCGCCATAAGTCGGCGCACACTTCTGCCCCCAAGTTGACCACGCACTTGCACGGACGGCGATTGGCGCAGTTGGGAGCCCAGCAGCCTTGATGCAGTGGGCGACGAACAGTCCGCACCACGGCACACTATCGGCACCATAGGCGATGCCCAGCAGCTTAGTTCCGAGCCCCTTTGCCCAGCCCATGATCGTTGGGTTGTTAGTAGCGCCGGGATATTCTTTGAGCCCAATGTAGGTGCGGGCGACCTTAATCCAGTGTTGCATACTGAATTTATCAGGAAAGCACGTCAATAAGTTATAGCGGTACTTTACTCGCTAATCTCCGCATTAAATACTTATGCGATCGAAAAACACAACAGCTACTCCGATCGCAGGAGATTACAATGGGAAAGCGGACGAACAAGACACCATCACTTAGGCAGCAGCACTTTGTAGAGTACCAGGCATGGATCAACATGATCCACAGGTGCCACAACCCCAAACACTTTGCCTTTGATATGTACGGAGCAAAGAATATATCGGTTTGTAGTGAGTGGCGATCCTACGAGACCGGGTTCGCGCAATTTATCAAAGATATGAAGCCAAAGCCTAACCCACTGTATTCGCTAGAGCGAAAAGACGGAACAAAGGGCTACAGCAAGTCAAATTGCGAATGGGCCGACAGAAAAACACAACAGTTAAATCGCGGCAAGCCTCGCCAGTACCAACTGGACTTTGGCCTAGGAACCGCTGGTCGGGGTAACAGCCCAATGATCGAGTACCAAGGCGAGATCAAGAGCCTTAGCAAGTGGGCGGTAGAGTTCAACATCAAGCCTCCCACATTAAGGCAGCGACTAAAGCGCGGCATGGACATCGCGACCGCTCTTAACCCGGCAAACATGAAACGCGGCTCCGGGCATAAGCGCGTCATCAAGCAGATCACGACCAACTAAGAACGAGAAGGAGAAAACTCCCATGACGAACGAACAGACCGAAGTTGCAATCCAGAAACTGATTGAGCGCATGAACCGCATCGAAGCCACGGTGATGCAGAACCGCCCCGTGGTTGACCAACTTGGCAGCGCAGTGGACGCGGCAATCGCAACTATGACCCGCGCAACCGAAACGCTTGCAGCAAGGCTACCCAAGTCCAATGGATGATCGGAGCATCGAAGAGCGGATTGAGATTATGCGCCATGACATTGTGGCGCTACTCCGCGCCGACCCACACTGCCCACTTGCCAATATGCTAGGCCGGGAGTTGATGGACCTCTACTTGGAACTCTAACTGCATGGGGCCTTAGTTGGCCCCATCGCCATAACTGCCAGAGCTTAAATAGCTTTACTATGGCGAACCAAATTATCACCGATAAGCTCATTACAGTTCACGGGCGTGGCTCGCTCGTACTGCCCTACAAACTCAATCAGAAAACCGGCGACGGTAAGACAGTTCAAGTCGATCTTTCGACCCGCACGCTGTTTTTTGAGGTCGATGGCGTACCTATCCGGGAAGTGATGGTCGTTGACCCCGCAGACCCGCTGGGCAAGTTGATTGTCCTTGAAAACGACCAGATCGTCACGCTCGGCAAGACAGCAACGCGCTGTATCATTCGCGATGAAACAGACATCGCTAGTGGAAGACCGGTCGTCCTCTGGGATGGCAAGATCAATCGCGATGGATACATTGGCAATCCCGACAGTGTGGACGACGCCTAATGGCTCTCGTTTCTACACTTGATAGCGCAACGCTCGTCACGACACTCGATGTTCAGGACAGTCTTGCCACCGGCATCCAAAATGCAACCGTAACCGCGCTGGTAAGTCAGGGCAGTTCCATCGTCACAGAGATGATGGGGCCGCCGGGCGTCAAAGGCGAACCCGGCATTGGCATCCAAGGCGAGCCCGGCCCGCGTGGCGCGACTGGTGCAGCGGCTGATCCCACGGTGGTCAACAACCTAAGCAACCGCGTCGACGCGCTGACGAACACCGTCACGGATATCCGCAATCTCGCCCCCGAGGCCCTGAACGCCTTTTCGGAAGTCGCGAGCGCACTCAACAATGATCCACAGTTCGCACAAACAATGACGACCGCGCTGGGCAACCGCGTCCGCTTTGATGCCGTTCAGGCCCTTACGGCCACTCAGCGAAACGTGGCGCGCAGCAACTTAGATGCCGCATCGGTCTCGGATGTCACAAACAAGTTGGCCAAGGAAAGCTACGTCAGGAGCCTCCAGGTTGTCATTGTAGGCAAACCTCCTGCCAACTCACTTCTTGGTGGCGGCATAACGCCTCAGAGCGGCACCGTTGATGTGACGGCCAGCAGCTTCCGCGCCGATACTGCGCCGTCTGCTGAAACGGTATTCGTCCTCAAGATCAACGACGCGCAGCGTGGCACAGTCACGTGGCCGGCCGGACAGACCCTTGGCGTCTTGGCTCTAGCAGCGACCACGCTTGTCGCGGGTGATCGCATAGCATTTTACTCAGGGGCATCGGATGCCACGCTTGCTGGCGTAATCGGCTCGCTGGTGGTCCGCCTATGAACCAGCCAGTTGTTGAATTTCTTAAAACGACGGGACAGGCCCTCACATGGACGGTTCCGGAGGGCGTTTACAGGATCCGAGCCGACGCGATTGGCGCAGGCGCAAATGGCAATCCGGGCACTAGTAGCGGAACGTCAAAGGGTGGCTCAGGCGGAGCCTATGCGTTCCTGGAACTCGATGTCACGCCTGGTCAGCAGATCGAGTATTTTGTTTCCGCGCCAACGGCATTCTCGGCTCCGCGATCATTCACCTACTTGGGCCTCCCGGTTGTCCTCGCGGTTGAGAGTGGCGTCAATACCAATGGCACTGCCATCAATGAGGGTGGCACAGTGTGGTTGGGCTCTGGGTTTCAGGGCGGCAGGGCAACGGTCGGTCGTCGCGGTGGTGGCGGCGCGGGTGGCCCGAATGGGATTGGCGGACAGGCCGGAAATAGCGGCGGCGGCGGTGCCAACGGGGGCGGATCATCTACTGCTCTACCAGGTGGCGCAAACCGTCAGGGCTATGGCGGCGGCGCTGCCGCTGTTGATGGCGTCAGTCCTGCCGGAGCGGGCGTTGATGGCGGCGGTGGTGGTGGCGGTATTGGCACCAACCTAATTTACGCAATTGGTGGCAACGGTAGTCAGGACACCATCTGGACTTCTACTATCACAGGCGAGACTGCTGGGCCGGGTGGCGGCGGTGGTGCATCTTCCGGGTCTTTTAGCGGCGGCAACGCTGGCGGCTATGGCGGCGGCGGTGGCGGCAGCCGTTCGGGCGCTGTCAATCGACTCCAAGGCACGCAGGGTATTATCGTCCTGACCTACACGATCGAGCCCTGCGGGTTCCTGTATTCCTATTGGCTTTGAGGGTTGCCGAATCATGTTCCCGTTTTGTACTCACGCCAGATGGGCAACGCACGCTTTCGATCGCTGAACGATTTTGGTCGTGAGAGCGCCAATGTGGGATGCGTCTGCGGCTCATGTGGCCATCGGGGAGTGGTGGATCGCGACCGCTTTGCCAGATGGGCATTTCTTAAGCGTGTGAATGTCTCTCTGGAGAACCTGCCCCAATATCTCCGCTGTACCAAATGTGGCGCACGGCCCAACCGGATCGCGCCTACACCACTTCCGCCGACCGTCCCCCGGTGGGGAACGGATGACTATTTTAAGCGTCTGCAACGCAAACTCAGGGGCTAAAAGTCGCAGTCTCCTGCGACTGCCATCCGTTTTAGCAGTAGCGTTTGTATTTTAACACGCGCAACATGCTGATCCGCGACGAGGTGATGAGCGAGGGCTCGATCGACCAGGCCGCGGTTTATGTCCGCGAGGTGATCCGCCGCGCGATCGATCTCGGCTCGGCCTCGATCATCCTTGTCCACAATCATCCCAGCGGCGACCCCTCCCCCAGTCGCGCGGACATCGAGATTACCCGCACGATCGCGGAGGCGGGCAAGCGGCTGGGAGTCGCCGTACACGATCACATCGTCATCGGCACCGCCGGGCATGTGAGCCTCCGCGCGCAAGGACTGATCTGACGGACGCATGACACGAAAAGGCCGCCGGGGTCAGCCGACGGCCTTGAGGTCGCGAGGATCGCCCCGCTCGCGTGGTTTAGCCGGCCTGGGTTAGGAACCTGGTCAGTTCGGTCTTGGTCAGCATTTTGTTCTTGTCGGCATCCGCCTGCGCGAACGCACCATCGACCCATTTGCGCGTCTCGGGCGCGGCCGCGACCGTGGTCGGGTCCGACTGCGTCTTCAAGGCGACCATCCAGGCGCCAAATTCGGACGTGCTCAGCAGATTGTCGCCATTCTTGTCATATCCCGGAAATTCCGCATCGACGACCTGCGCCACCTGCGCCCCCGTCACGGGCTGCTGCGCAGTCGCTCCATCAGGATTGCCTTGCATCATCGAAGATGACGGCGACTGCGGCGAAGGTTCCGTCTGCGCCGTGGGCTGCGCCGGTGAGTTGGGCGTGCCGCCGGTCATGGTCTGCGCGGATGTCGGCGTCGCGAGCGCGATCGCACCGATAAGTAGAGTGAATTTCAGCATGTCTTCTCTCCTGCTGCGACCTTAGTGGCAACTTCTCAGTCGCGAAGGTCGTTCGTTCGGATAGTAGGCGCAACCAATGCATGACTGCCTTTGATGGTTCCGCCGGCATCGCCCCATCTCCCCGGGGTTGGATTTGAACCTTGCCGTCCGGCCTGCTACCGCGCGAGCGATCGCCGCCGTGGGTCCCGCCGGGGCGCGCGTCGCGCCTCCTCTCCCCAGCCACAGGAAATCCCGATGGTCCCCCGCTATTCCCGCCCCGACATGGTCGCGATCTGGACGCCCGAAGCGCGCTTCAAGATCTGGTTCGAAATCGAGGCGCACGCCACCGACGCGCTCGCCGAACTCGGCGTCGTGCCGAAAGAGGCCGCGGCCGCGATCTGGGAAAAGGGCGCGTTCGAAGTCGACCGGATCGACGAGATCGAGCGCGAGACCAAGCATGACGTCATCGCCTTCCTGACCAACGTCGCCGAGCATGTCGGCCCCGAGGCGCGCTTCATGCACCAGGGCATGACCTCGTCCGACGTGCTCGACACCTGCCTCGCGGTCCAGCTCGCCAAGGCGAGCGACATCCTGATCGCCGACCTCGACGCGCTGCTGGTCGTGCTCGAACGCCGCGCGCGCGAGCACAAGATGACGCCGACGATCGGCCGCAGCCACGGCATCCATGCCGAGCCCGTCACCTTCGGCCTCAAGATGGCGCAGGCGCATGCCGAGTTCGCGCGCAACCGCGCTCGGCTGGTGGCGGCGCGCGCCGACGTCGCGACCTGCGCGATCTCGGGCGCGGTGGGCACGTTCGCCAACATCGACCCGTTCGTCGAGGACTATGTCGCGGGCAAGCTCGGCCTGTCGGTCGAGCCCGTCTCGACCCAGGTGATCCCGCGCGATCGCCACGCGATGTTCTTTGCGACATTGGGCGTGATCGCCAGCTCGATCGAGCGGCTCGCGACCGAGATCCGCCATCTCCAGCGCACCGAAGTGCTCGAGGCGGAGGAATATTTCTCGCCCGGCCAGAAGGGCTCGTCGGCGATGCCGCACAAGCGCAACCCGGTCCTGACCGAGAACCTCACCGGCCTCGCGCGCATGGTCCGCGGCTATGTCACCCCCGCGCTCGAGAATGTCGCGCTGTGGCACGAGCGCGACATCTCGCACTCGTCGGTCGAGCGCTATATCGGCCCCGACGCGACGATCACGCTCGACTTCGCGCTCGCGCGGCTCACCGGGGTGATGGACAAGCTCGTCGTCTATCCGGCACGAATGGAGAAGAACCTCAACAAGATGGGCGGGCTCGTCCATTCGCAGCGCGTCCTCCTCGCGCTGACGCAGGCCGGGGTGAGCCGCGAGGACGCCTATCGCCTCGTCCAGCGCAACGCGATGAAGGTGTGGGATTCGGACGGTGCACTCTCGCTGCTCGACCTGCTCAAGGCCGATCCCGAAGTGACGCTGAGCGATGCCGAGCTCGAGGACAAGTTCGACCTTAGCTATCACCTGAAGCACGTCGACACGATCTTCGCCCGGGTGTTCGGCGCGGCCTGACGGCGGGAGTTCGACTACCCCCTCGCCATCCTGACGAAAGTCAGCATGACGGGTGGGGAGAAGCGAAACACACCAAAGTGCACGCAACGCAATTACGATTTCATGTTACAAAATTGCGACAACTCGCAACTATCGCCATATCACCGATGCCGGATATTACTCCGGCATCGGAGACCTACCCATGCGCATGTTCGAAACCGTGACCAGCTCGATGCTGGCGATCGCGGCTCAAGCGCTGGTGGTCGGGGTGGTCATTTCCACCCTCTGATCCATCGGCCCGCCCGCCCCTCCAAGGAGGGGCGCGGCTAGGGTCGCAGGCTCCCGCCTTCAGGCTGCTAGCGCTAAACCCCGTCGATGATCGTCATCGTTGGCGCCACTAGGCGCATCGGGTTTGCGCACGCGTATCGCACGGCGGTTTGCACCCACCGGCCGCCCACGTCGTAGAACCGCCGCCAGCCGAGCCGGCAAACCCCGGATCCGCAGGCTCCACGCAGCGCCGATCACCCCGATCGCGACGTCCAGATACGCCGAAACTTCGAACGACGTCAGCCAGATCGCAATGTCGGGCGCGCCCATCATGGCAACCCGGACCCTGTCGCCATCATCGGCGAACATCATGACGCACGCTGCCGCAATCACCACCAGACCGACCGCGACGTCGCCGCGCGTCAGCCGCGCCACCCGCCTGACCGGCGCCTCGACCAGAAGCATGCGGAGGAACCGAGACAGGGGGATCGTGGGCACCGCGAGCATCAGCAGCCAGCAAGCGAGAAACGTCACACCGATTGCCGCCACACTATCCCCCTGTCACGCGCGCCAAGCAGCGCGGCCTATTCCGCGGCGAAGACGCCCTTCAGTTTGGCGAAAAACCCCTGACTGTCGGGGCATTCGTCACCGGTCTCGGTCTCGCGGAACATCTCGAGCAGTTCCTTCTGCCGGTTCGACAGACGGGTCGGAGTCTCGACGTCGATCTGCACAACCAGATCGCCATGACCACGCCCTTGCAACACCGGCATGCCGGCACCGCGCTGACGAAGCTGCTTGCCCGACTGGATGCCCGCCGGAATCTTCACCTCGTGCGTGCGCCCGTCGAGGCCGGGAATCGACAGCGATCCGCCTAGTGCGGCGACCGTGAAGCTGATCGGTGCGCGCGCGAACAGCGTCGTACCTTCGCGCTCGAACAGATTATGCTTGGTGACGTGGAGGAAGATATAGAGGTCGCCCGCCGGTGCACCGCGCGCGCCGGCCTCGCCCTCGCCCGTCATCCGGATCCGCGTACCTTCATCGACACCGGGCGGCACGTTGATGCTGAGCGTCTTGGTCTTCTCGACCCGGCCCTCGCCACGACAATCGGGGCATGGATCGGCGATCACCTGACCCGCGCCGTTGCAGACCGGGCAGGCGCGTTCGACCACGAAGAAGCCCTGCTGCGCGCGGACCTTGCCGTGACCGCCGCAATGCTGGCAGGTCTTGGCCCGCGTACCGGCCTTCGCGCCCGACCCGTCGCACGTGTCGCACACGGCCGAGACATCGACGGTGATTTCGGTCGCCTTACCGTGGAACGCCTCTTCCAGGCTGACTTCCATGTCGTAGCGCAGGTCGGCGCCGCGACGTGCCGACGATCGGCCACCACCGCCGCGCTGCGCGCCGCCCATGAACTCGCCGAAGACGCTTTCGAAAATGTCGCTGAAGCCGCCGAAATCCTGCGCGCCGCCGCCATGACCGCCGCCCCCGCCATTCTGGAACGCGGCATGGCCGAAGCGATCATAGGCCGCGCGCTTCTGGGGATCCTTGAGGCAGTCATAGGCCTCGCTGACCGCCTTGAACTGGGCCTCCGAATCCTTGCAACCGGCATTCTTGTCCGGGTGATATTTCATCGCGAGCTTGCGGTAGGACGACTTGATCGTCCCCGCATCCGCGGTCCGCTCGATCTCGAGCAGTTCGTAATAGTCTGTCTGGGTACTCATAGCGGCCCTCTTAGCCCTCTCCCCTCCGGGGAGAGGGTTGGGTGAGGAGTTGTTCCGGACAACAGCACGCGGAACTGCCCCTCACCCCGGCCCTCTCCCCAACCGGGCACCCATGAAAATATTACTTTCATGGGACCCTGGGGAGAGGGAGTTTCAGTTACGCCTTCGGGTTCTCGTCGACTTCCGAGAATTCGGCGTCGACGACGTCGTCGTCCTTCTTCGCCGCATCGCCATCAGCCGACGGCGAGGCATCCGCCTGAGCCTGCTTCTCGTAGATCGCCTGGCCGAGCTTCATCGCGACCTGGGCGAGCGCGGTGCTCTTCTCGGTCATCGCGTCCGCATCGCCGCTTTCGACCGCTGCCTTGGTCGCGTCGATCGCGGCCTGGATCTCGGTCTTGAGCGCGTCGTCGACCTTGTCGCCGTTATCGGCAAGCTGACGCTCGGTCGTGTGGATCAGGCTCTCGGCGTTGTTCTTCGCCTCGGCGCCGGCACGACGCTTCTTGTCCTCCTCGGCAAAAGTCTCGGCATCGCGGACCATCTGGTCGATATCGCTGTCCGAAAGACCACCCGAGGCCTGGATGCGGATCTGCTGCTCCTTGCCTGTGCCCTTGTCCTTGGCCGAGACGCTGACGAGGCCGTTGGCGTCGATGTCGAACGTGACCTCGATCTGCGGCACGCCGCGCGGTGCTGGCGGGATCCCGACGAGATCGAAATTGCCGAGCATCTTGTTGTCGGCCGCCATCTCGCGCTCGCCCTGGAACACGCGGATCGTCACCGCGCCCTGGTTGTCGTCCGCGGTCGAATAGGTCTGCGACTTCTTGGTCGGGATCGTCGTGTTGCGATCGATCATCCGGGTGAACACGCCACCCAGCGTCTCGATACCCAGCGACAGCGGCGTCACGTCGAGCAGCAGCACGTCCTTGACGTCGCCCTGCAGCACGCCGGCCTGGATCGCGGCACCCATCGCGACGACCTCGTCCGGGTTGACGCCGGTGTGCGGCTCCTTGCCGAAGAACTGCTTCACGACTTCACGGACGCGCGGCATGCGCGTCATGCCGCCGACCAGCACGACCTCGGAGATGTCGTCGGCCTTCAGGCCGGCGTCAGCGAGTGCCTTCTTGCAGGGGTCGAGCGTCCGCTTGACCAGGTCCTCGACCATCCGCTCCAGATCGGCGCGGGTGATCGACTTCACCAGATGCTTCGGGCCGTTCTGGTCCGCGGTGATGAAGGGCAGGTTGACCTCGGTCGACTGTGCCGAGCTGAGCTCGATCTTCGCCTTCTCGGCCGCTTCCTTCAGACGCTGCAGCGCCAGCTTGTCCTTGGCGAGGTCGATGCCCTCCGCCTTCTTGAACTCGTCGGCGAGGAACTGAACGATCTTGTTGTCGAAATCCTCACCGCCGAGGAAGGTGTCGCCGTTGGTCGCCTTCACCTCGAACACGCCGTCGCCGATCTCGAGGATCGAGATGTCGAACGTGCCGCCGCCGAGATCGTAGACCGCGATCGTCTTGCCGTCCTGCTTGTCGAGGCCGTAGGCCAGCGCCGCCGCGGTCGGCTCGTTGATGATGCGCAGCACTTCGAGGCCGGCGATCTGGCCGGCGTCCTTGGTCGCCTGGCGCTGTGCGTCGTTGAAGTATGCGGGAACGGTGATGACTGCCTGCGTGACCGTCTCGCCGAGATACGACTCCGCGGTTTCCTTCATCTTCTGCAGCGTGAACGCCGAGATCTGCGAGGGCGAGTAATCCTTGCCGCCGGCCGAGACCCATGCGTCGCCGTTCGGCCCGCGCGAGATCTTGTACGGGACCAGCTCGGTGTCCTTCTTGGTGATCGGATCGTCGAAACGACGGCCGATAAGACGCTTCACCGCGAAGATGGTGTTGTCGCCGTTGGTCACTGCCTGGCGCTTGGCCGGCTGGCCGACCAGTCGCTCGCCGTCCTTGGCGAATGCGACGATCGACGGCGTGGTGCGCGCGCCTTCGGAATTCTCGATGACCTTGGGCTTGCCGCCTTCCATGACGGAAACGCAGCTGTTGGTCGTGCCGAGATCGATACCGATTACTTTAGCCATGAGTTTAAATAGCCCCTCACACATCGTAAAAAAGTCTCGGGCTCCACCCCGTTACGGCAGTGGAACCTTTCGATTGATGGGCGCGATATAGGTTGGCTCGCGCTTGCCGCAAGATTGTACGGCCCGTAGAGATCGCAAGAGGGGTATGAAGTGGCGATGATGACGATGCGTGGTATTTTTGCCGTGACGGCCCTGGTCGGGGTCGCGGCCTGTGCACAGCCGCAACAGCTGTCCGTCGAGAAGGCGTGGGTCCGGCTCGCGGCGGTCAAGGGCGGACCGGCGGCAGGCTATTTCACGATCCATGGCGGGCCGACCGATGCGACGCTGATCAACGTGACCACCGATGTCGCGATCCGGAGCGAGATGCACGAGAGCATGTCGGCCGGCGGCGTGTCGTCGATGAAACCGATCGCGCGCGTCGAGATCCCGGCCAAGACCGATGTCGTGTTCGCGCCGGGCGGCCGTCACGTGATGCTGTTCGACGTAAATCCCGGGATCAAGCCCGGTGAACGCACCATCACCTTCACCCTCACCTTCGCCGACGGCACTAGAATCCTGCAAAACGCGGCCGTCGTCGGCGCCGGCGACACCGGAACCAAGTGAGCGTTCGCGATCGGTCGACGCGAGCGCTGACCCCGGCCGAGACGAGGCTCGCGGCGTCGGTCTTCGGCGATGCGATCGACTATGCGCCGGTGCGGCTGGCACGTCGCAAATGGGCCTTCTTCCAGCCGCGCGACACGGTGATGGCGCCGCGCGGGTGCATCCATTTTCACCCCAAGGGCGATCTGTGGTGCGACGATTTCGCGCATGCCCATCTGACGTTGCAAGGGCTGTTCATCCACGAGATGACGCATATCTGGCAGCACCAGCGCGGCATCTTCCTCCCGCTCGTACGGCATCCGTGGTGCCGCTACGACTATGCGCTGCGCCCCGGCGTCGCGCTGCACCGCTATGGTATCGAGCAGCAGGGCGAGATCGTCCGCCACGCCTTCCTGCTGCGTGCCGGCGCGACGGTCGCAGGCGCCCCGCCGCTCGCGCAGTACGAGACGCTGCTGCCGTTCAAGCCGCGGGTGTCGGCCTAGTCCGCCACTCCCCAAACCGTCACCCCAGCGAACGCTGGGATGACGTGGGCTAGGACGATATCAGAGCCAGCTACGCCCATCCGGTCCCGCACAGCCATAAGGCGGCAACTGCCCGAAGAACCGTTCCTGCATCTTGTGACAGCCCCAGGCGCGCAGCGGCGCGGGCGCATAGCCGTTCAGCGCAATTCCGACCTCGTCATACGGGGTCTCGCCGCGCGTGACATACATGTACCATCGCCCGCCGAACATGACCGCCGCCGCGACCAGCACGACACACACGACCTGAAAAATCTTCTGCATTTCCGCCCTTTTCGTGATGAAGGGCGCCCCGTTGCAGATAACATGGATTAATATCAACTACCGGAAGGACAGTCCCGCCGGTGGCGATTCCGATCCTACAATGCGTCGAAATCGATAGCTTGTGTTCTATCAAGCGCTTGCGGGGCTTCGGGCATCGGATATTTCAGTCCGGTCGCACAATTAAAAAGTACGACGCGGTCGTCTTCGTCGACCAGACCGGTGTTCAGCGCATGGGTGTAGGCCGCGAGCGTCGCGCCGCCTTCCGGGCACAGCAACAGCCCGTCCTGCTTCGCGGCGGCCTCGACCGCCTTGAGGATCGCGGGATCGCCGACCGCCAGTGCCTGCCCGCCGCTCTCGCGGACCGCGCGCAGGATCAGGAAGTCGCCGACCGCCTTGGGCACGCGAATGCCCGCCGCGACGGTGCTCGCATCCTCCCAACGCTCGGCATGCTCCTCGCCCGCCTCGAACGCGCGGACGATCGGCGCACAGCCGCTCGCCTGCACGGCAAACATCTTGGGTCGCGCGGAGCCAATCCAACCGAGCTGCTCAAGCTCGTCGAACGCCTTCCACATGCCGATCAGCCCGGTGCCGCCGCCGGTCGGATAGAAGATCGCATCGGGCAGTTGCCAGCCGAACTGCGCGGCCAGTTCCAGCCCCATCGTCTTCTTGCCCTCGATTCGATAGGGCTCCTTCAGCGTCGAGAAATCGAACCAGCGCCCCTCGGCGGCGCCCTTGCCGACGATCGCACCGCAATCGTCGATCAGCCCGTTGACGCGCCAGACGCGTGCGCCCTGCATCGCGATCTCGCGGACGTTGATCTCGGGCGTGTCGTCGGGACAGAGCACGATCGTCTCGATTCCACAGCGCGTCGCATAGGCGGCCAGCGCAGCGCCCGCATTGCCGTTGGTCGGCATCGCGATCTTCGTGACGCCGAGCTCCTTCGCCATCGCCACCGCCATGACCAGCCCGCGCGCCTTGAAGCTGCCGGTCGGCAGACGCCCTTCGTCCTTCACGAGGACGTTGGGGCCACCGGACTTCGGGATCGGCACCAGCGGCGTCTCGATCTCGCCGAGGCTGACGATATTGGACGTCTGCCGCACGGGCAGCAGCTCGCGCCACCGCCATAGATCGGTGGGACGCGCCTCGATCGTGTCGCGCGAAATCGTCGAGCGCACCGCGTCGAGATCGTAGCGGACGAGCAACGGCCTGCCCGCACGCGAAAGGCCATGAAGCTGGTCCGCCTCATAGCGGTCGCCGGTGATCGAGCATTCAAGATGCGTGACGAACGTCTCGCGATCGGTGGTCAGATTCTCGTTCATGGCGTCATCCCGGCGAGGCAGAAAGTTGAGCGCCGCCTCCTGCTGTTCCCCCGCGAAGGCGGGGGCCCAGGCTTACAGGCGACAGCGTTTGAAACCCTGGGCTCCCGCCTTCGCGGGAGAACACCAGGCCGACAGGCTCACCCCGCCTTGGCGACGCCCACCATCGCAGGCCGCAGCAGGCGATCCTTGATCATGTAGCCCGCCTGCATTTCCTGGACGATCGTGCCGGCCGGCTGGTCGCTCGGGATCTCCAGCATCGCCTGATGCTTGTTCGGGTCGAGCATCTGGCCCTCGGCAGCGATCTTGGTGATGCCGTGGCGCTGGAACACGCTCTCCAGCTCGCGACCGGTGGCTTCGAGCCCGGTGACGAGGCCCTTCATCTTGTCGTCTGCACGCAGGTCCGCCGGGATCGCCGACAGGCCGCGCGCAAGGTTGTCGGCAACCGACAGCACGTCGCGCGCGAACGCGGTGGCGGCATAGGCGCGCGCGTCCTGCGCTTCCTTCTCGGCGCGGCGGCGGACATTCTGCACCTCGGCCTGCGCATAGAGGACATTCTGCTTGGCCTCGGCAAGCTGGTTCTCCAGCTCGGCGACGCGATCGTTCGAGGCCACTTCGGGTGCGGCTTCGGCGGTCTCTTCGCGCAGGTCGGCAGGCGTGTTCTGATCGATATCGGACATTGTTTTCCCTATAAGTTGGGCCGGCTCAACCCATCAACCGGGCGAGCGTTGCAGCCGTGAAATCCACCATGGGCACGACGCGCGCATAGTTCAACCGCGTGGGGCCGATCACGCCCACCACGCCGACCACCCGCCCGTCCAATCCGCGGAACGGTCGCGCGATCACCGACGAGCCGGACAGGGCGAATAATTTGGTCTCCGCGCCGATGAAGATCCGCGTCGAATCGCCCGCCCGCGCGCTGTCGAGCAGCGATGCGACCTCCTGTTTTCCCTCGAGATCGTCGAGCAGGTCGCGGACCCGGTCGAGATCGGCGGCGGCGGCCGCATCGATCAGGCGCCCCTGCCCGCGCACGATCAACACCGGGCGGCGATCCGCATCCTCGCTCCACACCGCGATCCCGCCCTCGACCAGCATCCGCGCCGCACCGTCGAGCGCCGCCTGCCCGTCCGCCAGCTCGCGCTCGATCCGCAGCCGCGCCTCGGCCAGCGTCAGCCCGCCGAGCGTTGCCGACATGTAATTGCCCGCCTCGACCAGGGTCGACGGCGACATGCCCTTGGGCAGCGCGATCACGCGGTTCTCGACCGAGCCATCCTCGCTGACCAGCACCGCGAGCGCCTGATCGGGCGACAGCGCGACGAACGCCATCTGGCGCAGCGTCATCTCGCGTTTCGGCACCATCACCAGCCCCGCGCACGCCGACAGCCCCGACAGCGCAAGCGTGGTGGCGGCGAGCGCCTCCTCGACCGGACCACCGACGCCGGCGCGCGCCTCGATCGTCTGGCGCTCCTCGAACGACGGCTCCATCGCCTGCATCATCCCGTCGACGAACAGCCGCAAGCCGCGATCGGTCGGCATCCGCCCCGCGCTCGTATGTGGGCTGGCGAGCAGTCCCAGCCCCTCCAGCTCCCCCATCACCCCGCGAATCGAGGCGGGCGACAGGCTGAGCCCGGCCAGCTGCGCGATCGTCTTCGACCCCACCGGCGTGCCGCTGGCGAGATAGCTGTCGACGACCGCACGAAAAATATCGCGCGCGCGGTCGGTCAGTTCGGTGACGGGGGGCGTGGCCATGCGGCTGATCTAGGCTGGCGAGCCCGAATGCGAAAGGCTAGGCAGCGCTTATTGCCCACCACCCGTTCGTCCTGAGTAGGGACTGAGCGAAGTCGAAGGTCCGTATCGAAGGATGTGCCCCAAGCGGGCCGATCCTTCGATACGCCGCTTCGACAAGCTCAGCAGCTACTCAGGACGAACGGAAGAAGTTTAGGAATACACCATGCGCCCATCCGGCCGTGCCCCAGACCAGATGCGCAGCATCACGATCGAACCCCGCTTCACCAAGCATGCCGAAGGCTCCGTCCTGATCGGCTTCGGCGACACCAAGGTGCTCGTCACCGCCAGCATCGAGGAAAAGGTCCCGCCGTTCCTGCGCGGCAAGGGCGAAGGCTGGGTGACCGCCGAATACGGCATGCTCCCGCGCTCGACTAACACGCGCAACAACCGTGAAGCGGCCAAGGGCAAGCAGTCGGGCCGCACGCAGGAGATTCAGCGCCTGATCGGCCGTTCGCTCCGCGCCGTCACCGACCTGAAGCTGCTCGGCGAGCGCCAGATCGTTCTGGACTGCGACGTGCTTCAGGCCGACGGCGGCACGCGCACAGCGTCGATCTCGGGCGCCTGGGTCGCGCTGCGGCTCGCGATCGACGGGCTTCTGGAAAGCGGCAAGCTGACCGCCGACCCGCTGACGCAGAAGGTCGCCGCGATCAGCTGCGGCATCTATCAGGGCAATCCGGTGCTCGACCTCGATTACATCGAGGATTCGGGCGCGGACGCGGACGCGAATTTCGTCCTGCTCGAAAACGGCAACATCGCCGAGGCGCAGGCGACCGCCGAGGGCGCGACCTATGACGAGGAGGCGCTGCTCCGCCTGTTGCGGCTCGCCCGGATCGGCTGCGCGGACATCTTCGCGGCACAGGCCAAGGCGGTCGCCAAGTGAGCGGCGAAGGCAGCACCCCCCAGGCGATCCGCAAGCTCCAGCCCGGCAAGCTTGTCATCGCGAGCCACAACAAGGGCAAGGTCCGCGAGATCGCCGACCTGCTCGCGGGCCGCGGCTTCGACGTCGTGTCGGCGGCGGATCTCGACCTGCCCGAGCCGGTCGAAACGGGGACGACCTTCTTTGTCAATGCCGAGCTGAAGGCACGCTCCGCCGCCGACCTGTCGGGCTATCCCGCGCTCGCCGACGATAGCGGGCTGTGCGTCGATGCGCTGGGCGGCGATCCGGGCGTGTACACCGCCGACTGGGCGGAGACCCCGAACGGTCGCGACTGGTCGATGGCGATGCAGAAGGTCGAGGATGCGCTCGCCGCCAAGGGTCCCGACGCGACCCGCGGCGCGCATTTCGTCAGCGTGCTCGCACTCGCCTGGCCCGACGGCCATGTCGAATGGTTCGAAGGCCGCGCCGAGGGCACGCTGGTCTGGCCGCCGCGCGGCAAGGTCGGCTTCGGCTATGACCCGATGTTCGTGCCGCTGGGCCATGACCAGACCTATGCGGAGCTGCCGCACGAGACGAAGAACGCGATCAGCCACCGCAATGTCGCGTTCGAACTGCTGAAAGCCGCCGTGTTTTGAAACGCCGCCGGGCCGTCACCCCCCGTGACGGTCCGGCGCTCTCGGGTGCCTAGTAACTCCGCTCGCCCACCACATTGCCCGGCGGCGAATAGCGGCACACCAGATAATCGTCGCGTTCGTTGCTCGCCATCGCGCATCCCACCGCGGTCGAATTGCGCCAGACGATCTGCGTGTAGTGCGCGACATCCTCATATTTGCCGGTGCGGCTGAACGCGGGCGTCACGCCGTTGACGAAGTCCTTCCGTTCGGCAACCCAGTGGCCGATCATCTCGGGATAGGCATAGGCATAGCGCGTGCCGGTCCACAGATTCTCGCCCTCGCGGCCGGGCCCCTGAACCTGATGCGCGTGCGCAAATTTGCGCGTGTTGGCCATTTCCTCGGCATAGGCGCGCGCGGTGGTCGCCAGCGTATCGCTCCATATCAGCGGCGGAACACCCACCGCCGCCCGCGCGGCATTATGCCCGTCCATCATCGCCGCCTTGAGAAGCGCAGGCCCGCGGGGCGCCGGCGCCTGCGTCTCGCGCCGCTCCACGACGCGTTCCGGCCCCTGCGCGCAGCCTGCGGCAAGCAACGCCGCCGCAACTGCCAGACCCAACCGAACCGTCATTACGCTTCCTTCTGTCGCTCCGTGCGACCATATGCGCGAGATAATGCCCCCGATCGAAACGCCAAGCCCCGCCCCGCCGCCTTCGGGGGACCTCGCGCTCTACGTCCATTGGCCGTTCTGCGTGTCGAAATGCCCCTATTGCGACTTCAACAGTCATGTCCGTGATGGCGTCGACCAGGCGGCGTGGCGCGCGGCGCTGCTCACGGACCTTGCACACGAGGCGTCGGTCCTGCCGGGACGCAAACTCCAGTCGATCTTTTTCGGCGGCGGCACGCCCTCACTGATGCCGCCCGCAACGGTCGCCGCGATCCTCGACGCCGCCGAACGCGCCTGGGGCTTTGCCGAGGGAATCGAGATCACGCTCGAGGCCAATCCCTCCTCGGTTGAGGCCGCGCGCTTCGCCGACCTGGCCAGTGCGGGCGTCAACCGCGTGTCGCTGGGATTGCAGTCGCTCGACGATCAGGCGCTGAAATTCCTCGGCCGCGCGCATGACGTGAACGAGGGGCAGGCGGCGCTGGCGACCGCGCAGAGCGTCTTTCCGCGCGTGAGTTTCGACCTGATCTATGCGCTCCCCGGCCAGCGGCTTGCCGACTGGCGCGCCGAACTCGCGCGCGCGCTGAGCTTCGGGACCGAGCATCTGTCGCTCTATCAGCTCACCATCGAACCCGGTACGCGGTTCGCGACCGAAGCGCTGGCGGGCCGCATCGTCATCCCCGACGGCGACAGCGCAGCCGACCTGTTCGAGGCGACGCGCGCCGACACCGCCGCCGCCGGGCTCCCCGCCTATGAAACCTCGAACCACGCGCGACCGGGGTCGGAGAGCCGGCACAATCTCGCCTATTGGCGCTATCAGGATTATGCCGGGATCGGCCCCGGCGCGCATGGCCGCCGCGGTGGCCTGGCGACGGTGCGTCGCAAGAAGCCAGAAAACTGGCTCACCGCGATCGAGCGCAACGGCCACGGGATGGAGGTCGAGGACCCGCTCACCCCCTCGACGCGCGCGACCGAGGCGCTGTTGATGGGACTGCGCCTGGCCGAGGGAGTCGATCTCGACCGGATCACGCGGCTCAATGGCGGCGCGATGCCGGTCGATCTCGCCGCGGTGGCGCGGCTCGAAGCGCTCGGGCTGATCGCCCACACGCCGGGCCGGCTGCGCGTGACCGATGCGGGTGCGCTCCTGCTGGACGCGATCCTGCCGGAGATCGTGACGGCGTAACGCCCCCACCCATGTCATTCCCGCGGAGGCGGGAAGCCAGACTGGCTAGCCGCGCGACTCGAATCGCAACCGATCATCCGTATGGATCCCCGCCTCCGCGGGGATGACGAACGGAGTCGGCGTCAGCCGCCGAAGCCGCTCGGCGCGGGCGAGACAACAGTGGTGGTCCCCCCGCGGATTTCCTTCACCTCCAGCGCGCGCTCGGCGACATTGTCGCGGCCGAAGCGGAACGCACCGTCGATGCCCGAAAAGCCGTCGCCATCGCGCAGCCGCGACACGGGGAACGCGGTCCCCGGCTTCCAGTCGCGCGCGATCCGCACCGTCAGCAGCACCGAATCATAGCCGAGGCTCGACAGGCGGTACGGCCCGCTGCCGAAGCGTGCGCGGTATTTGGCGGCATATTGCCGGTACAGCGTATCCGACACGCTAGCATACCAGGCGCCGTTCAATGCCGGCTTGGCGGCGACGCTCGATTCGGAATTCCACAGCTCGGTGCCGAGGATCCGGGTCGATGCGCCCGCCCCGCGCTTCACCAACGCCGCCGCCGACGCCGCGGTAGAACCACTGTCGGCGATCAGCACGGCGTCATAGGGTGCCTTCGCCGCGAGCCGCGTGACCGCCCCCGACACGCCACCGGCGGTCCGGCCATAGGTCTGCAGCGACACGACCTGGCCGCCCGCCCCCTCGACCGCGCGGAGGAATGCGGTCGAGGCGCGCTCGCCATACAGTCCGTTCGGGACCAGCCCGGCAAAGTTCGACACGCCGCGCTCGCGCGCGAAATCGACGACGCGCGAAATCGACTGGGTCGGCACATAGCCCATCAGATAGGCGCCGTTGCCGGCCACCCCGAGATCGTTCGAGAAGCTCAGCACCGGCACGCCCGCCGCGCGCGCGATCGGCGCGACCGTGCGCACGTCCTCGGACAACAGCGGCCCCAGGATCAGCTGCGCACCCTCTGCGATCGCGCGCTGGGCCGCAGCCGCGGCACCCGTCGCGGTATCGTAATTGGTGATCCGCACGCGCTGGTTCTGCGTGTCGAGCAGCGCCATCATCGTCGCATTGGCGATCGACGTGCCGACCCCCGCATTGCTTCCCGACAGCGGCACGAGCAGCGCGACGCGGTTGCGCTCGGCATCGCGCGGGATGCCGGTCTCGACCCCGATCGTGGGCGTGTCGGCAGGACGGGTGGTGGGGCGCTGCTGCGACGGCTCGACGGGACCGCGCGGGACGATCGTCTGGCACGCGCCCAGCAGGCAGGCCATCGTAAGTGCCGCCGAGCGCCCAAACGCGCGCATCCGGTGCCGGGCCGATTGCCCTATCGTCGCTGCGTCTGCCATGACAATCCCCATGAACCCTGAAACTCCACTGAACCCCGGCCTTTACATCGTCGCGACGCCGATCGGCAATCTCGGTGATCTGTCGCCGCGTGCCGCCGATATCCTCGCGCGTGCCGACGTCGTCGCGGTCGAGGACAGCCGCGTCACCGCCGGTCTGCTCCGCCATGTCGGGACCAAGACGCCGATGGTCCCCTATCATGATCACAGCGCCGAGGGCGTCCGCCCCGCGCTGATCGCGCGGATGGCGACCGAGGCGGTGGCGCTGGTGTCCGACGCGGGCACGCCGCTGATTTCCGATCCCGGATTCAAGCTGGTGCGCGACGCGCGCGCGGCGGGGCATCTCGTGGTGACGATCCCCGGCCCCTGCGCCGCGGTCGCCGCGCTCACGCTGGCGGGCCTGCCGACCGATCGCTTCCTGTTCGTCGGCTTCCTGCCGTCCAAGGCGCATGCCCGGTCGGAGGCGATCGCCGAGATCGCGACGATCCGCGCGACGCTGGTGCTCTACGAATCGGGTCCGCGTCTCGGTGCCAGCCTTGCCGCGCTCGCCGAAGGACTCGGCGACCGTGAAGCGGCGGTCACGCGCGAGATCACCAAGCGGTTCGAGGAGGCGGTGACCGGTACGCTGACGACCCTCGCCACCCGCTACGCCGACGCGCCGCCGCGTGGCGAGATCGTCATCGTCATCGCGCCCCCCGGCGACGCCCCCCCGGCCAGCGCGGAGGACGCCGACACGGCGCTGGCCGATGCCCTCACCCGCCTCTCCACCGGCCAGGCCGCGAGCGAAGTTGCGAAGGCACTCGGGCTCGACCGCAAGACGCTCTACGCCCGCGCGCTCGAACTGAAGGCGAAGGGGTGACCCTCCCGGCCCCCCGCCCCTCCCGCAGGCGGACGGCGAGCACCGCCGATCGACAAGTCGCGGAAGCTGCGGGGCGGCGCGGGGAGCGGCTGGCCGGCTGGTGGCTGCGACTGAAGGGCTGGAGCATCCTCGACCGTCGCGTCCGGACGCCTGCGGGCGAGGTCGACATCGTCGCGCGCAAGGGGACGCTGGTCGCGTTCGTCGAGGTGAAGACGCGCGCGACCGCCGCCGAACTCGACTTCGCGATCGACGAGCGGCGGCTCGCGCGGGTCGCCGCGGCGGCAGAGTTTTTGATGCCGCGCTATGCCGGACCCGGCGACGATATCCGCGTCGACGTGATCCTGCTCGCCCCCGGCACACGCCCCCGCCATATCGAGAATGCATGGATCGGCTGAGCGGGTCGGGTGACTTGCGGCCCGCGCGCACCTACATGCGCTCGACCGCATAGAAGGAAGACGCATGAGCCTCACCGTCGCCGTCCAGATGGACCCGCTCGACAGCATCAATATCGCGGGCGATTCGACCTTCGCGCTGATGCTCTCCGCACAGGAGCGCGGGCATCGCCTGTTCCATTACGCGGCGGAGGATCTCAACTACCGCGACGGCCGGGTCTGGGCGAAGGCGCACCCTGTCACCGTGCAGCGCGTGACCGGCGATCACTTCAGCGTCGGGGAGCCGGTGAACCTCGATCTCGGCGACGAGGCCTCCGTCGTGCTCATGCGGCAGGACCCGCCCTTCGATCTCGGCTACATCACCGCGACGCATCTGCTCGAGCGGATCGCCGGCAAGACGCTGGTCGTGAACGACCCCGCACAGGTCCGCAACGCACCCGAAAAGGTGTTCGTGCTCGACTATCCGCAGTTCATGCCGCCAACGCTCGTCACGCGCAGCCTCGACGAGGCGCGCGCCTTCCTGGCCGAACACGGCGCGATCGTGATCAAGCCGCTCCACGGCAATGGCGGCAAGGCGATCTTCAAGGTCGAATCGGATGGCGCCAACCTGTCCGCGCTGATCGAGGTGTTCAACATGACGTGGCGCGAGCCGCACATGGTCCAGGCGTTCCTTCCCGACGTGGCCAAGGGCGACAAGCGCATTGTTCTGGTCGACGGTGAAGTCGCCGGCGCGATCAACCGCCTGCCGGGCGAGGGTGAGATCCGCTCCAACCTCGCGGTCGGCGGCTCGGCGGAAAAGACCGAGCTGACCCCGACCGAGCGCGAGATCTGCGCGGTCCTCGGACCGGAACTCAAGAAGCGCGGGCTGCTGTTCGTCGGCATCGACGTGATCGGCGGCAAGTGGCTGACCGAGATCAACGTCACCTCGCCCACCGGCATCGTCGCGATCGAACGGTTCGACGGTACCGACGTCTCCGCGATGATCTGGGACGCGATCGAGGCGAAAGTCGCGGCGCGGTAGGAAAACCACCATCCCGGTTCAGGCCGGGATGGTGCGACCGCGCTGTCGAGGGAACACATGCGGCCTCCCGGAAGTATCGGTTAGCCATGACCGAATTCATCATCAACCTGATCGCCTGGGGCGGCTATTTCGGCATCTTCCTGCTGATGGCGCTCGAGAATATCGTGCCCCCCGTGCCGTCCGAGGTGATCATGGGGCTAGGCGGCATTGCCGTCGCGCGCGGCCATATGGCGGTCGTGCCGCTGATCGTCGCGGGGACGGTCGGATCGGTCGCGGGCAATTACTTCTGGTATTATATCGGCCGGAACATCGGCTACGAGCGCTTCCGCCCGTTCGTCGAGCGGCATGGCCGCTGGCTGACGATCGAATGGTCCGACATCGAGAAGGTCCATCGGTTCTTCGTGAAACGCGGCGGCTGGGTCATCTTCGTCTTCCGCTTCATGCCGACCTTCCGGACGATCATCTCGCTGCCGGCGGGGATGACGTACATGCCGTTGTGGAAGTTCGTGATCTGGACCGCTGCGGGCAGCGCGATCTGGAACACCGTGCTCGCCTATGCGGGCATCCTGCTCGGCTCGCGCTTCCAGCAGCTCGACCGCTATGTCGGCCCGGTTTCGGTCGCGACGTTCGTCATCATCGCGCTGGCCTATGGCTGGCGCGTGCTGACATGGAAGCCGAAAGGCTGACCCTGCGCTACGCCCGCGGATGCGCGTTGCGGTACACGTCCATCAGATGCGCGGCGTCGACCTGCGTATAGATCTGCGTCGAGCTGAGGCTCGCATGGCCGAGCAGCTCCTGCAACGCGCGCAGGTCCGCCCCGCGTCCCAGCAGATGCGTCGCAAAACTGTGGCGCAGTGCGTGCGGCGTCGTCCGCTCGCCCAGCCCGAGCCGCCCGCGGGCCCCGCGAACCGCCCGGCGCACGATCGCGGGGGCGAGCGGGCCACCCTTCGCGCCCCGGAACAGCGGCTCCCCCGGCACCAGCGCCCAGGGGCACGCTGCGACATAGGCCTCGATCGCGGTCCGGACCTGCGGCAACAGCGGTACGATCCGCGTCTTGGCGCGCTTGCCGGTCACCGACAGCGTCTCGCCGAGCGGCAGGATCGCCGGCGTCAGCAGCAGCGCCTCGCCGATTCGCAGCCCCGCGCCGTATAGCAGCATCAGCACCGCCCAGTCGCGCGCGCCGATCCACGGCTCGGCAGCGTCGTCGGCGACCTCCCCGGCCAGCGTTACCGCCTCGGCCGGCGAGATCGGGCGCGGCACGCCGCGCTGGACCCGCGGCCCCTTCAGTCGCGGCGGTTCGGCATCCGTATTCGCCCATGCGAGGAAACCGCGCACCGCGGACAGCTCGCGCGCCGCCGATGCATTCCCCAGCCCCTGCCCTCGCCGATAGGCCAGATAGGCGCGAAGATCCGCCGTGCTCGTCCGGCCCAGCGCCGCGCGGTCGACCGCCCCCGCCCAGTGCCCGACGAGGAACGCCGTCAACCGCTCGGCGACTGCGCGATAGGCGCGCACCGTGTGCACCGACCGCATCCGGTCCCGCGCCAGATGCGTCGCCCAGAGCATCGACGGGGGAAGCGTGTCGGGTGAGGTCATTCCGGCATGCTAGAGCGTTTGAACGACAAAGAAAATTAACTAACGCAGGCCTATTCGAAGACATGTCGCTCCCCGAGTCCGCCCCTCGCGAAATGCCCGGATCACCATCGCGTTTTGCTTCGGCCGACGAGGAACGCCGGGTGGCGACGCTCAACGCGCTCGCGCTGCTCGATACCGAACCGGAGCGCGAATTCGACGCGCTCGTCGCGCTGGCAGCCGAAATGCTCGACTGCCCCAGCGCGATGATGACGCTGATCGATCGCGACCGCTTGTGGATCAAGGCCGCCAATGACGGTGAACGCGGCGAGATCGCGCGCGACGTGACCATGTGCAACGTCACCATTCAGGGATCGGCGCCGCTGGTCGTGGAGGACCTGTCGGGTGATTCGCGATTCGCTGCCAACCCCCTGGTTGCCGCCTCCGACGGGGTGCGATTCTATGCCGGTGCCCCGATCCACGCGATCGCCGACGACGGACGACGTCACCCGATCGGCGCGCTGTGCGTGCTCGATACCCATCCACGCAGCCTGAACGCGGCCGGGCGGAAAGCGCTTGTGCATCTCGCCACGCTTGCCGAAGCGGCGATCGCCGCGCGGACCGCGGCAATGCAGGCGCTGGCGATCGCGGTGACCGCGGATCGCCAGTCGTCCGTTCTCGCTCGCCAGGACCGCATCTTCCGCCAGGCCGAGCGGATGGCGGCAATCGGATCGTGGCGGGTGCTGTGGCCCGACGGTCCGCTCGAATGGTCCGACGGCGTCTTCCGGATCCACGAGCTGCCGCTTGGCGCGCAACCCGACCCGTCCAAGGCGATCGATCACTATCCCCCCCATGCCCGCGAACAGATCGCGCAGGCGCTCACCGACGTCATCCGCACCGGCGTCCCGATCGATCTCGAACTCGACTTCACCACTGCGCTGGGCAATCCACGACGCGTGCGCGTGCAGGGCGAGCTCGAACATGCGGCCCAGCGCAACGTGGACGGTCCCGTCGCGATCGTCGGCATCTTCCAGGACGTGACCGATCGTCACGCGCTCGAACTCACGCTGCGACGCACGGCCGAAACCGATGCGCTCACCGGCCTCGCCAACCGGGCCGCGTTTGACCGGGCGCTCGACGCGGCCATCACGCGTGCGCGTGCGGAAGCGACGCCGTTGCTGCTCGCGCTGGTCGATCTCGACGGGTTCAAGGCGATCAACGATACGCTTGGCCACAACGCGGGCGACGACGTGCTGCGCGGCGTCGGCCAGATCCTGCAGGCGCCATGGCTCCGCGGCAGCCTCGCTGCCCGGCTTGGCGGTGATGAATTCGCGGTGATCGTCGACGACCCCGCGCTGGTCGGTGCACCCGACGAGATCGTCAGTCGGCTGCAGGAGGCGTTGCAGGTGCCGGTCTCGGTCGACGGCCTGGCGATGATCAGCGCGGGCACGGTCGGCATCGCCGCGCTCGAACCCGATTGCCAGACGGTCCGTGATTTCGTCCACCGCGTCGACATCGTCCTCTACCGCGCCAAACGCGAACGGATCGGCGAACGGCGCCGCGCCGCCTGATCGGGTTCACCGCGATGCGCGCCGCGACGACGACCACACGCCGCTAAAAGGTTTCCGTCGAGTCGATCTGCCCCCATATGCGTCGGCCATGTTGTCGCGCGCCCGTGTCCTGATCCTCAACGCCGCCCTTGGGCCGCTCGACTACCGCGTGCCCACGGGCATGGACGTCGCGCCCGGATCGATCGTCGTCGCGCCGCTCGGCCCGCGCCAGCTGCTCGGTGTGGTGTGGGAGGCGGAGCGGATGCCGTCGGATGCGGAGGTCGGCGACAACCGCCTGCGCAATCTGCTCGCGGTTGCGGACGTACCGCCGCTCGGTGCGCCGCTTCGCCGGCTGATCGAATGGACCGCCGATTATTATCTGGCGCCCCCCGCCTCGGTGCTGCGGATGTCGCTCGCCTCGACTTCCGCGCTCGAGGGCGCGCGCACCGCGACCGAATATCGCGCGACCGGCACGATCCCCCCGCGCCTGACGCCGCAACGCGAACAGGCGCTCGAACGGATCGGCGACCGCCAGGGCCTGATCCGCGAGCTGGCGCAGCTCGCCGAGGTGAGCGACGCGGTCATTCGCGGTCTCGTCAAGGTCGGCGGGATCGAGGCAGTCGAGGTGGATATCGACAGCCCCTATCCTGTCCCCGACCCGCTGCATCACGTCCCCTTGCTGTCGCCCGATCAGCGCGCAGCGGCGGACTCGCTCGTCAAAGGCGTCGCCGACCACATCTTCACGCCGACATTGCTCGACGGCGTGACCGGTTCGGGCAAGACCGAGGTCTATTTCGAGGCGGTCGCGCAGGCGATCCGCGACGGCCGCCAGACGCTGGTGCTGCTGCCCGAGATCGCGCTGACCGAGCCGTTCCTCAAGCGCTTCCACGACCGGTTCGGCTGCGAGCCGATCGCGTGGCATTCGGGACTGCGGTCGACCCAGCGACGACGCGCGTGGCGTGCGATCGCGAGCGGCGAGGCGCTGGTCACGGTCGGCGCACGCTCCGCGCTGTTCCTGCCCTATCGCGATCTTGGCCTGATCGTCGTCGACGAGGCGCACGAGACCAGCTTCAAGCAGGAGGAAGGCGTGCATTATCATGCGCGCGACGTCGCGGTGATGCGCGGCAAGTTCGAGGGATGCCCGGTCATCCTCGCCTCCGCCACGCCCGCGATCGAGACCCGCCAGCAGGTCGCGACCGGCCGCTATGCCGAACTGAAGCTGCCCGGCCGGTTCGGCGTGGCGGAGATGCCGACGATCGAGCCGATCGACCTGATCAAGGAGCCGCCCGAGCGCGGTCGCTGGCTCGCCCCGCGGCTGGTCCAGGCGATGCAGGCGACACTGGAGAAGCGCGAACAGGCGCTGCTGTTCCTCAACCGCCGGGGCTATGCACCGCTGACGCTGTGCCGCACCTGCGGGCACCGGTTCCAGTGTCCGAACTGCACCGCGTGGATGGTCGAGCACCGGCTGACGCGGCGGCTCGCCTGTCATCATTGCGGCCATGCCGAGCCGACGCCGCGCGTCTGTCCCGAATGCCAGGGCGAGGATACGCTCGTCGCTTGCGGTCCCGGCGTCGAACGGATCGCGGACGAGGTCGCCGCGCTGTTTCCCGAGGCGAAGACCGCGGTCGTCACGTCGGACACGATCTGGTCGCCCGCCAAGGCAGCGGAATTCGTCGACCGGATGGAGGCGGGCGATATCGACATCGTCGTCGGCACGCAGCTGGTGACCAAGGGCTATCACTTCCCCAATCTGACGCTGGTCGGCGTGGTCGATGCGGATCTGGGGCTCGACGGCGGCGACCTGCGCGCGGCCGAGCGCACCTTCCAGCAGATCCGCCAGGTGTCGGGGCGTGCTGGGCGCGGCGAGAAGCCCGGCCATGTCTTCATCCAGACGCACAGCCCCGCCGCGCAGGTGATGCAGGCGCTGATCACCGGCGACGCCGACGCCTTTTATGCGGCCGAGACCGAGGCGCGTAAGGATGCGGGCGCCCCGCCCTTCGGTCGTTATGCCGCGATCGTCGTCACGTCCGAGGATCAGCGGTGCGCGCACGAAACCGCCAATCTCGTCGGGCGAAGCGCGCCGCAGGTCGAGGGGATGCATGTCTATGGCCCCGCGCCCGCACCGCTCGCGATGCTGCGCGGCCGGCACCGCTACCGCCTGCTCGTCCATGCGAAGCGCGCGCTCGACGTACAGGACGTCATCCGTGCATGGCTCGGCACGCTCGACTGGCCGTCCAAGGTACGCGTTACCGTCGACGTCGATCCCTATAACTTTCTCTGATACGACAGCAACCGACGCTTAACCGCTTGCACGCTATCCAGGGTGGATGTCGGCGCAGCGTGTTACCCCGATCCAATGGCTGCGCGCGCTGGCGGCGACGATGGTCGTCGCCGCGCATGCAGCGAACCTGGTCGATGCGGGTCCGGTCCGGATCACCGGCGCGTTCATCCCGTCGGTGCCCAATCTCTCCGTGGTCGGCATCAGCGGCGTCGATCTCTTCTTCGTCATCAGCGGCTTCGTCATGGCGCAGTCGCTCGCGACCGCACCACGCGATCCCTGGGGTTTTCTCGTCCAGCGCTGGCGCCGCATCGTCCCGCTCTTCGCGCTCGCCAGCATCGCCTATATCCTCGTCGCGACCGAGCCGCAGCCGGTCGAGGCGATGCTGATGTCGATCACCGTCCTCCCGCTGCTCGATGGCGCCGACTATCATCAGCCTTCGCTCTATGTCGGCTGGACGCTGGGCTTCGAATTTGCCTTCTACGCGCTCGTCGCACTCGCGATGACCGCCCGCCACCACAGGACCCGGTGGCTGCTGGTCGCGACGCTCACCGTTGCGCTGCTCGGCTGCATCGTCCAGCCCGGCTGGGCGCCGGCGCGGCTCCTCTTCAATCCGATGCAGCTGGAATTCGCCTTTGGCCTGCTCGTCTGGATCGCCTGGCGACGGGGCATCACCGCACCCGTCGCGGCGATGGCCACGGTTCTGGGAACCGCGCTGCTCGCTATCGGTATCGCCGTCGGGCTAGGTCCCGCGGTCTCGGGCGATGTCCAGGCGGCAGTCGCCGGCACCTCCGGTCTTGCACGCAGCTGGACCTGGGGGCTGCCCTGGGCGCTCGTCCTGCTCGGGGTGATCGACACGCCGGGTGGCGGCCGGTTCGACCGGATCGTCGCGCGGATCGGCGACGCCTCCTATTCGACCTATCTCGTCCACCCTTGCCTGATCGCGCTGCTGTGGCGCATCGGCGGGATGTTGCCGGAATGCCCGGCGCTGGTCTTCGTCGCGCTAGTCGTGACACTGTCGACGGTCGCGGGGCTCATCGTCCACCGCTGGATCGAACGGCCGCTGCTGCAGGTCTTAGCCCGGCCGCGCAAGGCGGCAGCGCCCGTCGCTACCGACGCGGCGCTCGCCTGAGGCGGTTTACTCGCCCGCCTGCTCGGCGAGGATGGTCAGGCCCTTGGCGTTGACCTCGGCGAAACCACCGCGGATCGCTATCGTCTCGGACGTGCCGTTCTGCGTCCGGTACACCTGCACGCTTCCGTCACGGACGGTCGACATGAACGGCGCATGGCCTTCCAGCACGCCGAAGTCGCCTTCGGTGCCGGGGACGACGACCATATAGACCTCCTCCGACCGGACGAGCTTTTCTGGCGTGACGAGTTCGAAATGCAGCATCTTGTTTGCCTTCTCCCTCTCCCGTCGGGGAGAGGGTCGGGGTGAGGGGCAGTACCGGGCGAGAGCGCTCGTGGCGGCCCCTCACCCCAACCCTCTCCCCCGAGGGGAGAGGGAGTAGCAGAGGCTTACGCCTCCGCAGCCATCTTCTCGGCCTTGGCGACCGCTTCGTCGATGCCGCCGACCATGTAGAAGGCGCTCTCGGGCAGGTGATCATACTCGCCCTCGACCACCGCCTTGAACGAGCGGACGGTGTCCTCAAGCTGGACGAACTTGCCGCTGATGCCGGTGAAGACTTCGGCGACGTGGAACGGCTGGCTCAGGAACTTCTGGATCTTGCGCGCACGCTGCACGGTGAGCTTATCCTCCTCGGACAGCTCGTCCATGCCGAGAATCGCGATGATGTCCTGCAGCGACTTGTACTTCTGCAGCGTCGACTGGACCGCACGCGCGGTGTCGTAATGCTCCTGGCCGACAACGCGCGGCTCGAGCAGACGCGAGGTCGAATCGAGCGGATCGACCGCCGGGTAGATGCCCAGCTCCGAGATCGCACGGTTGAGGTTGGTCGTCGCATCGAGATGCGCGAACGACGTTGCCGGTGCCGGATCGGTAAGATCGTCCGCGGGAACGTACACGGCCTGCACCGAGGTGATCGACCCCTTGTTGGTCGAGGTGATGCGCTCCTGCAGCGCGCCCATGTCGGTCGACAGCGTCGGCTGATAGCCCACGGCCGACGGAATGCGGCCGAGCAGCGCCGAAACCTCTGCGCCCGCCTGCGTGAAGCGGAAGATGTTGTCGACGAAGAACAGCACGTCCTGGCCTTCGACGTCGCGGAAATATTCGGCGATCGTCAGGCCCGACAGTGCAACGCGTGCGCGTGCGCCCGGCGGCTCGTTCATCTGGCCGAATACGAGCGCGACCTTCGAGCCTTCCGACTGCGGATTGCCGTCGGCGTCCTTGGCGATGACGCCCGCGTCGAGGAACTCGTGGTACAGATCGTTACCCTCGCGGGTACGCTCGCCGACGCCCGCGAACACCGAGGTGCCGCCGTGGCCCTTGGCGATGTTGTTGATCAGTTCCTGGATCAGCACGGTCTTGCCGACGCCGGCGCCGCCGAACAGGCCGATCTTGCCGCCCTTTGCATAAGGTGCGAGCAGATCGATAACCTTGATGCCGGTGACCAGGATCGCGCTCTCGGTCGACTGATCGACGAACAAAGGCGCCGATGCGTGGATCGGGGCGGTCTGCTCTGCGCCGACGGGGCCGCGCTCGTCGATCGGCTCGCCGATGACGTTGAGGATGCGGCCGAGCGTCTTCGGGCCGACGGGCACGCGGATCTGCGAGCCGGTGTCGGTGACGGTCTGGCCGCGGGTCAGACCCTCGGTCGCGTCCATCGCGATCGTGCGGACGGTGTTCTCGCCGAGATGCTGCGCGACTTCGAGGACGAGCCGGTTGCCGTTGTTATCGGTTTCGAGCGCCGACAGAATCGCGGGCAGGTTGTCGGGGAAATGCACGTCGACGACCGCGCCGATCACCTGCGAGATGCGACCCGTGTTGTTCGTTGCCGCCACTGGGGCGATGGTCTCTGGGGCGGTTGCCATTATCTGCTTCCTTGGGCTTACTTGAGCGCTTCGGCGCCCGAGATGATTTCGACCAGCTCGGTCGTGATCGCGGCTTGGCGTGTACGGTTATACTGGATCGAGAGGCGCGTGATCATGTCGCCCGCGTTGCGCGTGGCGTTGTCCATCGCGTTCATGCGGCTGCCCTGCTCCGACGCTGCGTTTTCGAGCAGCGCGCGGAAGATCTGGATCGCGACGTTGCGCGGCAGCAGATCGGCGAGGATCGCTTCCTCGTCGGGCTCGTACTCGACCACGGCTTCCGCCGGTGCGTTGGGTTTTGCCTCTGCGCCGGGGATGGTCGAGAGCGGCACGGGAACGATCTGGATGCCGGTCGGCACCTGGACCAGCGCCGACACGAACTTGGCGTAGAACAGATGCGCGACGTCGAACTGACCCTCGCCGAAGCGCTTGATCAGGTCCTCGGAGATCGCCTGCGCGTCGCTGAACGCGAGCTTCTTGATCCCGCCCATCTCGTGATCGGCGAGAATGTCGTTCGGGAAGAAGCGCTTGATCACACGCCCCTTCTTGCCGGCGACATAGAATTTCACGGTTTTGCCGGCCGCGATCAGCTCCTCGGCCTTGCGGCGTGCCGCACGGACGATGTTGGTGTTGAACGCACCGGCCAGACCACGCTCCGACGTCGCGATGACGATCAGATGGACCTGGTCCTTGCCGGTCCCGGCCAGCAGCGGCGATGCGCCCGGCGCGATGCCGACGCGCCCGGCAAGGCTCGCCATCACCGCTTCGAGCCGCTCGGCATAGGGCCGGCCGGCGACCGCTGCGTCCTGCGCACGGCGCAGTTTCGCAGCGGCGACCATCTTCATCGCCTTGGTGATCTTCTGCGTCGACTTCACCGAGCCGATACGGATCTTGAGTGCCTTGAGGCTCGCCATCTACGTCCCTTTGTTCCCCCGCGACGGCGGAGGCCCAGCCTGCCCCCGCATCAGCGGGGGCATGTTCTACTTATGCAAACGTCTTGGCGAACGCCTCGAGCGCTGCCTTCAGCTTGTCCTTCGCCTCGTTACCCAGATCGCGGGTATCGCGGATCAGCTTGAGCACATCGGCATGGTTCGCGCGCATGTCGGCCAGCAGTGCCTGCTCGTAACGGGTCACGTCGGCGACGGGCACCTTGTCGAGGAAACCGCTGGTGCCGGCGAAGATCGAAACGGTCTGCTCCTCGAACGGCAGCGGCGAGAACTGCGCCTGCTTGAGCAGCTCGGTCAGACGCGCACCGCGGTTGAGCAGCTTCTGCGTCGACGCATCGAGATCCGACCCGAACTGCGCGAACGCCGCCATCTCGCGATACTGCGCGAGCTCGAGCTTGATCGAGCCCGACACCTTCTTCATCGCCTTGGTCTGTGCGGCCGAGCCGACGCGGCTGACCGAGAGACCGACGTTGATCGCCGGGCGCACGCCCGAGAAGAACAGGTCGGTTTCGAGGAAGATCTGGCCGTCGGTGATCGAGATCACGTTGGTCGGGATGTACGCCGAAACGTCGCCCGCCTGGGTCTCGATGATCGGCAGCGCGGTCAGCGAGCCGCCGCCGTTCGCGTCCGACATCTTGGCCGCACGCTCGAGCAGACGGCTGTGGAGATAGAACACGTCGCCGGGATAGGCTTCACGGCCCGGCGGACGACGCAGCAGCAGCGACATCTGGCGGTAGGCGACGGCCTGCTTCGACAGATCGTCGTAGCAGATCAGCGCGTGCATGCCGCGATCGCGGAAATACTCGCCCATCGCGACGCCGGTATAGGGCGCGAGATACTGGAGCGGTGCGGGGTCCGACGCGGTGGCTGCAACGACGATGGAATATTCCATCGCGCCATTCTCTTCGAGCGTCTTGACGAGCTGCGCAACGGTCGAGCGCTTCTGGCCGATCGCGACATAGACGCAATACAGCTTCTTCGACTCGTCGTCGCCCGCGTTCGCGGTCTTCTGGTTGATGAACGCGTCGATCGCGACCGCCGACTTGCCGGTCTGGCGATCGCCGATGATCAGCTCGCGCTGGCCACGGCCGACGGGAACGAGTGCGTCGATCGCCTTGAGACCGGTCTGGACCGGCTCGCTGACCGACTGGCGCGGGATGATGCCCGGCGCCTTGACCTCGACGCGGCTGCGCTCGGTCGTGTGGATCGGGCCCTTGCCGTCGATCGGGTTGCCGAGACCGTCGACCACGCGGCCGAGCAGCTCCTTGCCGATCGGCACGTCGACGATCGTGCCGGTGCGCTTGACGATGTCGCCTTCCTTGATCTCCGAGTCAGACCCGAAGATCACGACGCCGACATTGTCGGCCTCGAGGTTGAGCGCCATGCCCTGCACGCCGTTCGAGAATTCGACCATCTCGCCGGCCTGAACGTTGTCGAGGCCGAAGATGCGCGCGATGCCGTCGCCGACGCTCAGCACCTGGCCGGTCTCGCTGACCTGGGCCTCGGTGCCGAAATTGGCGATCTGATCCTTGATGATCTTCGAGATTTCTGCGGCGCGGATATCCATGGTCAGCCTTTCATCGCCTGCGCGAGCGTGTTCAAACGAGTGCGGATCGACGAATCGATCATCTGGCTGCCGACGCGGACGACGAGTCCGCCCAGCAGCGATGGGTCGACGTTGAGGTCGACAGAAACTTCACGGCCGACCCGCTGGCGGAGCTGATGCTTCAGCTCGATCACCTGCTCTTCGGACAGCGGATGCGCAGAGGTCACTTCGGCCGCGATCTCGCCGCGATGCTGCGCAGCAAGCGTGCGATACGCCTTGATGATCTTGGCCAGCGCGCCGAGCCGGTGGTTCTCGGCCAGTACGCCCAGGAAATTCTTCGTGGTCGCATCGACGCCAAGCTCGTCGGCGACGGCGGAGATCGCCTTCACCGCCGCGCCGCGCGATACCATCGGGCTCGTCGTGAGGTCGCAGAGCGTGTCGGACTGCGCCAGCGCGTCGCGCACGGTCGACAGGCTCTGCTCGACCGCGTCGATCGTCTTGGCGTCACGCGCCAGTTCGAACAGGGCGAGCGCATAACGCCCACCTAAGCTCGCCTGGATAGCGCCGCCGCCGTTACCGGGAAGTGTCTCCACGGACCTGTCAATCCTCGTCTGAAACCGAATGTCGCCGTCCCACAAGGGAAGAGGGCGCGAAAGCACCTCTACCGGGACGCGGCGCGGGTAGCATCGGGTTCCACCATTGGCAAGCCGGGCGGGCGGCCGAGACGACTGGTTTGTGACTGTTTTGTCATCGGCAGATGGTTGGAAGGCCCACCTCACCCTCTTCGTCATCCCCGCGCAGGCAGGGATCCATATCCTCCGGACCCAGCGCATTCATCGCAGGGCCTGCCACTATGGGCTCCCGCCTCCGCGGGAATGACGATAATGGTCGGAACAGGATCACACGACAAGGAATCGGAATGACCGGCACGATGAAAAGCATGACGATGTCCGACGGCGCGACGATCGCGGTCTATCATGCGCAGCCGACAGAAGACCGTCGCGGCGGGCTCGTCCTCGTGCAGGAGATCTTCGGCGTCACCGACCATATCCGCGATCTGTGCGACGAATATGCCGCCGATGGCTATGAAGTGCTGGCCCCCGCCTTGTTCGACCGCGAACATCCGGGCTTCGAGGCGGACTATTCGGGTGACGGCCTGGCCCGCGGGATCGAGCTCGCGCGGCAACTCCACCCCTTCGAACTGTCGCTGACCGACGTCCAGACCTGCATCGACTCGCTCGCCCCCGCCGGGCCGGTGTTTGTCGTCGGCTATTGCTATGGAGGGTCGGTCGCGTGGTTCGCCGCAACCCGCCTCACCGGCGTGGCCGCCGCGAGCGGCTATTATGGCAGCATGATCCCGGCGGCGGCCGACGAGGAGCCCAAGGTCCCCGTCATCCTCCATTTCGGCCGCCACGATCACGGCATCCCGATGGACGGCGTCGAGCAGGTGATCGCCAAGGACTGGCCGAACGCGACCGTGAATGTCTACGAGGCGGGCCACGGCTTCAACTCGGATCGCCGCAAGGATTATCACGAGCCGAGCGCCGATCTGGCAAAGGCCCGCACGCTTGCGCTGTTCCACGCGAACGGCGGCTGACAAGCGCTGGCGTCTGCTCCCCGGTTTAACCGCAAGCCGCGGGATGCAGCACCCCGACCGACGCGCTACATCTTGGCCATGACGCACATCGCCCCAGATCCGGACACCGCCTGGACCGCCTTTGCCAACCGGGACCGGGCGTGGGACGGTCGGTTCATCGTCGCGGTGAAGACCACCGGCATCTATTGCAAGCCGAGCTGTCCGGCCCGCCATCCCAGACGCGAGAATGTCGTCTTCCTTGATGACCCGGCTAGCGCCCGTGCGGCCGGGTTCCGGGCCTGCCTTCGCTGCATCCCGGACTCCGTGGGCCGCGACCGGATCGCGGTCGCCGCCGCCGTCGCGCTGCTCGAAGCCACGGACGACCGCCTCTCGCTCGACCAGCTCGCGGCGCAGGCGGGCTATGCGCCGCATCATTTCCACCGGCTGTTCAAGCGCGCGACCGGGGTCACGCCGGCCGCCTATGCCCGCGGCCTGCGCAGCGCACGCGCCGCCGACGCGCTGACCCGGGAGGCGCACGTCGCCGCCGCGATCTACGATGCTGGCTATGCCGCGCCGAGTCGCTTCTACGCCGGCGCCGCGTCGCGCATGGGGATGCCGCCGAGCGTCTGGGCGCGCGGCGGCGACGGGGTCCGGATCCGCTGGACGATCGTCGCGACCAGCCTCGGTCCGCTGCTGATCGCCGCGACCGATACGGGGCTGTGCCGCGTGGCGTTCGACGAGGACGCGGCCGCCCTCGTCGCACGCTTTCCCAGGGCGATCGTCACGCCCGGCGATACGGCACTCGCCGATCTCGCGGCGCGCGTCGTCGCCAGCGTCGAATCACCCGAGCGCCAGCACGACCTTCCGCTCGACGTCCGCGGCACCGCGTTCCAGGAGGCGGTCTGGCAGGCACTCGCCTGCATCCCCGCGGGCGAGACGCGCACCTATACGCAACTCGCCGCTGCCGCCGGCACCCCGGCCGCGGTCCGCGCAGTCGGCAGCGCGTGCGGCGCCAATCCGATCGCCATCCTCATCCCCTGCCACCGCGCGCTTCGCACCGACGGGACACTCGGCGGCTACGCCTATGGCCTCGATCGAAAACGTGCGCTGCTGGCAAAGGAAGCGCAGCGCCAACCCGCCCCGTTACGAACACACGCAGGTAATCCCCAAACGCCGACATCGTGACGACGGTCGGGGTGCAGGCCCCCGCGCACCGCCCTCCCTGCTAGTTCGCCGGCGTCGGCCCCGACGGCGTCACCACGACCGTCTCCCCCCGTGCCTTTGCAAGCGCCAGCATCGCCGCGGGCCCCGTCACGCCGGTATCGAGGATCGCGATCAGCCGCGCCGCCGGGTTGTCCGCCGACTGGTGCGGATCATAGGCGAGCGGGCGCAGCGCGCGTCTGGCGGCATCGGTCTGACCATCCATGATCGCCTGCGCCGCGACCTTGAAGCGCAGCGCCGGGTCCTGCGGCACCAGCTCGAGCGCGCGACCGATCCCCAGGATCGCGGCCGCGCTGGGAGCCTCGCCCGCCGCGGCGAAGCTGTCATAATAGAGCGACAGCGCCTCGGCATCGTCCGGCGCCTGGCGATTGGCCGTGACGATCCAGCGCCGTGCCGCACTCCATGCTGAAGCGTCGCGCGGCGTCGCCGCAGCGGCGCGCCGCATCAGCACCTGCGCCTTGTACAGCATCGCCTGGCGCGACGTCGGATCGGCGGCGAGCGCGCGGTCGGCAGCACCCAGCGCCGCACCGTCCTGCCCCGCATCATACGCCATCTCGGCCAGCCAGCCCTGCGAGAGCGCATCGTCGGGATAGGCTGCCGCGATCCGGGCGGCGCGCGCGAAGATCGGTGAGGCGGTGGCACGGTTGACGCCGCGCTCCGACTGCATCCGCAGCTCGACCATCGCCGCGGCGCCCGGCGACAACGGAGTCACGACCACCGGCGCGACGGGCAGCTTATCATATGCGATCCGCAGCCCCGGGATGCGCGACTGGCGAAGATACGCATCGAGCGCCTTGTCGAGCGTGCGCAAGTCGCCGAACGCCGCAGTGGCCGCAGCAACGCTCGGCGTCCCCGCGTTCAGCGCGGTCAGATACTGCTGGAACTGCCGGTCGCGCGCCGCGTCGAACATCAGATAGTGCGTCAGCAACCAGCCGCGCCCGTACATCACCCCGCGCTGCTCGTCGGTCAGCTTCTGCCCGGTCGCGAACAGGGTCGCCGCGGGCACCGGCTTGGCCGCGAGCAGGCTGTACGCCCGGTGCTGCGCCGCGCCGCCGAGCTGGACATACTCCTTCTCGAACGCGGCGGTCGAGACGAACTCGGCATAGCCCTCGGAGAACCATGCCGGATAGGCGGCGGCGTAATTGCCAAGCAGGAAGTGATGCGCATATTCGTGAAACAGGACGATCTGCGGGATCCCGCCGCCGCGCGTCGAGCGGCTGCCGTCCCCGCCCTCGTCGATCCGCGGGGTGAAGGCGACCGACCCGCTCGCGCGCGGAAGGTAGAATCCGGCGATGCCGCGATCGCCGGACAATCGGCGGATCGCCGCGACATCGTTCGCGACATAGACGGTAACGCGGTTCGCGCCCTTCGCGCCGGTGCCCTCCGGGGTACGGTGGAGATGGCGGATCGCCCCGTCGAACTGCTCGAGCCGCGTCGCCATCGTCGTGAGCGCGGCGGGCGGCATGTCGGCATAGATCTCGAAATGATCGGAGGTCGCGCGCGCCCATTTCGCCGCCGCCGGCGTCCAGGACGCGACCAGTCCCGCCATGATCGTGACGCTCCACGCCACCCCATGCCTAACGCTGTGTATTACCCGCATCGCCATCCCCCTCGACCCCGCCATCCTGCCATGCGGATCGGCGCGTGCCGAGGGGGTAAACGAGACTCGATCAGTCTGCCGACGCGCAGGAATAGACGAGCTTCTCATTGGGCAGCGGCGGCAGCGTGGCCCGGACCGCCGACTGCTGACCGACCAGCCGCGTGATCGCCGCCGGATCGTTCGTGCACTGCCCCGGCGTGTCGCCACGCGCCGCCCGCGCCGCGGTCATCCCCGCCGCCGACATCAGATAGCGCGTATTGGCATAGGTGCGCGTCGCCGGGTCGAACGATAGTAGCGACACCGTCTGTTCGGCCTCGGGCACCAGCACGCGCTCCCACCGGCCATTGCCCGCGACATATTGCGTCTTGCCGTTGACGCAGCCGCCCGCGCCCCAGCCGAGCGGCACGTCTTCGCTCGACGAGATCGTGATCCGGCTCCGCTCGGGGATCAGCCGGCACATTAGCCGGCCGAGCGCCTTGTCCTCGACCACCGGCCCCGATCGCGCGACCGACGCCGTGGGAAGGTCGACCGCGCCCGACGGCCTGGCCACGAACACGACGACCGCCGCGACCACCGCGACGCCACCGCCTGCTGCCGTCCAGATCGCCGCACGCTGCCGGCCGCGCGATTCGAGCAGCCCCGCCGCACCGATCCCGAGCGCGCCTGCGACCAGCAGCAGCCCCGCGATCGCCATGACGTTCTCGCGCCGCCGCTCCGCCTCGATACGCGCCTGTTCCAGCGCGCGTTCACGCGATAGCGCCGCCTGCGTCGCCACATCACGCCGCGCCGCCGCCGCATCGGCCGCCGCGCGCACGTCTGCGTCGCTGTCCTGCCGCAACCGCTCCTCGATCGAGGTGCACGGCGTTCCGACCGCGCTATAGGGCTGCTTCGCCTCGCGCAGGAACGCGGCGAGTTCGGTATCCGCGATCGCGAAACCGAACGTCGAATCGCCTTCCTCGCCGCGCGTGATCGCGGAATTGACGCCGATCACCCGCCCGCACCGGTCGAGCAGCGGCCCGCCCGAATTGCCGCGTGCGATATTGGCGGTGTGCAACAGCACCTCGACATCGCTCAGACTGCGCCGGCCCGAGAACACGCCCTCCGACCGCACCGGGCTGGTCGGGCGGATATAGTCCGCGGCCGAGCGCGCGGTGGCGAGGTCGACATTGCCGGGAAAGCCCAGCGACACCACCGCCCCGCCCTCATCGATCGGTCCCGTATACAGCGCGGTCTGCGGCAGGCGCGCGCCGGTGAACTCGATCAGCGCCAGATCGCGCTGCACGTCATAGGCAATCACCTTGCCCTGATAGGATTTGTCCCCCTCAGTCGGCACAACGCCGACGACGACATTGTCGGGATAGCGTTCCGCCAGCTCGACGACATGCGCGTTGGTGACGATCCGGTTGGGCGCGACTGCGAAGCCGCTGCCATGACCGAAGCCGACGACCTGATCGTCGACCACCGCGATCGTCACGACACGCACGACCCCTCGCCCGGTCGCGCTGATGTCGTCGGCGCTGGCGGGGGCGGCGATGCCGATGAGCGCGGCGAGCGGAAGGGCGAGCAGGGATAGCAGGCGGATCAGCATGCGCCCCCCTTATCCGCCCGCGCGCCGCGGCAGAACCCGTTTCCGGACGCCGCGCGGTCGCCGACCGATTGGTTAGCGAATTGGCAAGGCTTCGCCGGTAACCCCGGCATTAACGATCGAGGGACTGGTGCATGAGCGCGTTCGGACGACGCAGTGGGATGAGTGGCGGAACGGCAGCGCGGCCCGCGTTCGGAGTCGCGCGACCGATGCAGGGCGGTGGCCCCGCCCCGCGACCCGATCCCGAGGGCGGCGCGCAATTCCCTGCGCTCGACACCCTCCTGCCGATGCCCGGCGAGACCGAGGGCGGCGTGCCGATCGGCCAGGTCGACGCGATGCAGCGACTCGCCGATCGTCAGGCCGCGTCGGGCGATGCGGGCGCGAGCAAGGTCGAGGGCTTCGAACAGTCGATCCACAAGATTAAGGAACAGGTACTCCCCCGCCTGCTCGAACGCGTCGATCCCGAGGCTGCGGCGACGCTCGGCAAGGACGAGCTGGCAGAGGAATTCCGCCCGATCATCGGCGAGGTGCTCGCCGAGCTGAAGCTGACGCTCAACCGCCGCGAACAGTTCGCGCTGGAAAAGGTGCTGGTCGACGAGCTGCTCGGGCTCGGGCCGCTCGAGGAATTGCTCGCGGATCCGAACATCACCGACATCATGGTGAACGGCCCCGAACAGACCTATGTCGAGCGCAAGGGCAAGCTCGAGCTCGCCCCCATCCAGTTCCGCGACGAGGAGCATCTGTTCCAGATCGCGCAGCGGATCGTGAACTCGGTCGGCCGCCGCGTCGACCAGACCACCCCGCTCGCCGACGCCCGCCTCAAGGACGGCAGCCGCGTCAACGTGATCGTGCCGCCGCTGAGCTTGCGCGGCACCGCGATCTCGATTCGTAAGTTTTCGGCCAAGCCGATCACGCTCGACATGATGGCCGGGTTCGGCAGCATGAGCCCCAAGATGGCGACCGCGCTCAAGATCGCCGGTGCCTCGCGGTTTAACGTCGTCATCTCGGGCGGTACCGGTTCAGGCAAGACGACGATGCTCAACGCGCTGTCGAAGATGATCGACCCGGGCGAGCGCGTGCTGACGATCGAGGATGCGGCGGAGCTTCGCCTGCAACAGCCGCACTGGCTGCCGCTCGAGACGCGCCCCGCCAATCTGGAGGGCCAGGGTGAGATCAGCATCCGCGATCTCGTCAAGAACGCGCTGCGTATGCGCCCCGACCGGATCATCCTGGGCGAAATTCGTGGCTCCGAGTGTTTCGACATGCTCGCGGCGATGAACACCGGTCACGACGGATCGATGTGCACGCTCCACGCCAACTCCCCGCGCGAGGCGCTCGCGCGTATGGAGAACATGGTGATGATGTCGGACATCAAGGTGCCGAAGGAGGCGATCTCGCGTCAGATCGCCGATTCGGTCGAGCTGATCATCCAGGTGAAGCGCCTGCGCGACGGCTCGCGCCGCGTCACCAACATCACCGAAGTCATCGGCATGGAGGGCCCCGTGATCGTCACGCAGGAGTTGTTCAAGTTCGAATATCTCGACGAGAGCGCGGACGGCAAGATCCTCGGCGAATACCGCTCGATGGGCCTGCGTCCTTACACGCTCGACAAGGCCAAGCAGTTCGGCTTCGATCAGGCCTATCTCGAAGCCTGTCTCTGATCCCTGCTGACCGCATAAAGGACAGGTGGTTGAGACCGTGCTAGAAATGCCAGTCTGTGTGTGCCCAGTTCCGGACGTTCAGGTCGTCTGCGCGACTACCCAAGGATTGTCGTTTATTGATTTTGATCTGATGATCTTGTTCGAGTTGTTTTACCTGTCCTCCGAACGGTGATTGTAAAGCGAGCGGCGGACCGTCCGGCCCAAGAGCGCGCCAGCGTTATCAGCGTCGATATGCACCACCAACCTCCATCCAGCTTAGCTTTTCTCGTTCGTCACCGAATGGTGTTGTTGTGTGCACTGTTGATCGTGCTGGGCTTGGCCGAACGGCTTGCATTTTTGCCGGTGCGCACGTCGGACATGGGGATCTATCAAACGCCATGGTTGCAGGCTGCCGAACGGGCAGGCGGAAGCTATCTGCGACACAAGTTCACTAACTACACGCCATTCTACGAACATTGCATGGCGCTCATGGCGCTGTTTCCCGGAACCGCGGTCCTGCGGATCAAGATCTCTGGGGTATTGTTTGACGGGGTGCTGGCATTTACCGTCACGCGTCTCGTGCCGCGAGGCAGACGACTGCTCGCCGCGGCAGTTACGCTGGCGCTGCCGACCATCGCGATGAATTCGGCCCTGCTCGCCCAGTCCGATGCGATCTATGGGGCCATGGTCGCTGCTTGCATCGCCGCTGCTCTGCGAAAGAAGCCGGTATGGGCAATGCTTGCCTTCTCGGCTGCCATTGCGGTCAAGCTGCAAGCGCTTTTGGTCGCGCCGTTGCTTGTGCTGCTGTGGCTGGACCGTCGCCAACCTTTATGTTCGTTTGCGCTTGTCCCGCTCACGTACGTGCTGTTCGCGCTGCCCATGGCCATGGCGGGCCGTTCAGCGATCGAGATCTTTGGCGTCTACAGCCAGCAATACGACTTTTTTGCAATCCTGTCCGTCAATGCGCCGAATGTCTGGCAGGTTGGGCAGAGCATGATGAGTTACGAACGCGGCCTGATGCTGGGCCTGCCCTGCGCGGTGATGCTGACGGGTACTGCCATCCTGCTGCTATGGCGCGCAGGCACGCTGCATGCGCGCAACGGGCTTCTGTTGGCTGCGGCGATCCTGCTGATCATTGTCCCCTACGTCACACCTAAAATGCATGATCGATACTTCTATCTGGTCGATCCGGTTATGGTAGCGCTGGCTTGCCGTGACCGTCGTTTCCTTGCACCCATGCTCCTCGCCCAAACAGCGTCTCTCCTGTCCTATGTGCCATTTATTGCCGACAGCTACATCGCGTTTGACCCGGTATGGGGCCGCGCCGGCGAGGTCGCGCAGGTAACCAGGCTCAATTACGGGATACTGCCCCTGTTCGGCGCCGTTGCGATGGGGGCTGCGCTGATCCTGTTGATGGGTGAGGCGTACCGGTGTGCCAAATGGGACACCGGCATTCTACGACGCTGGCCTTGGGGGGGCGGTTTTCAGGCTTATCGCTTCGCGGACGACGGGCGGCACTCGCTGTCGGGTACGCGGTAGGCGTCTGACGGACAACGCCGCCGTCGTCAGGAGCGACGGGACAAGCGTCGGACCATTGCAATGGAAGCGTAAGACAGCGGCAGGAAGGGCAGACAGCGCACTCTTACGTGCGAGCGGCGCACCAGTCTGGATGAACGGCGCCGACAAACTGCGGCTTCACCAGACGCCGCCCGGCCGG
This sequence comes from Sphingomonas sp. CFBP 13714, assembly GCF_014842205.1. Taxonomy (NCBI): domain Bacteria; kingdom Pseudomonadati; phylum Pseudomonadota; class Alphaproteobacteria; order Sphingomonadales; family Sphingomonadaceae; genus Sphingomonas; species Sphingomonas sp. CFBP 13714. The sequence continues at coordinate 197,936 of NZ_JACYVG010000002.1, read as the reverse complement.
TTTCCTCTCTAGCCTACCTGCCCCCGAGGGAGGTGCAGCTTGTAAGGCCCCGCCAACGCGCTAGGGACGGGTGCACATGCGTATGCTTACCCTCGCCATCGTCCCGCTATTGGCGGTTCTGAGCGTTTCGGCGCGGCAGCCGGCATCGCAGGCCGTGCCCGAGGCCAATCCGTCCGGTTCCACCCCCGGCACATCCCCCGGCCCCGCCACTTCCCCCGCCGACCGCGACCAGGGCGTCGCCCGTCTTGCCGCCGATACCGAAACACGCTGGGTGCCATTCGACCTGACGCCGGGCAACCAGATCCGGTTCGCGATGCAGATCGACGGGCGCAGCATCACCGCGATCCTCGATACGGGGGTCAGTTATACGTTGCTCGCCGACACCTCCCCCGCGGTCGTCCGGCGCGCGCTGAAGCCCGGCGGGCGGGCGAGTGCGATCGGCGGGTCGGTTGCGCTGCGCTGGATGGCGACGCGGTCGATCGTGCTCGGCGGGCTGACGCGCAGCGGCGGCGGCGTCAGTGTCGCCGCGCTGCCAGCGCTCGCGACCGGCAGCGCGACCGCGGTCGACCTGCTGGTCGGGCGCGACCTGCTCGCCGCGCATGCGCTCGACATCGATTATGCCGCGCGCCGCTTCCGGCTGATCCCGACCGGACGGCTGCCCTTTGCGGGCGAGACCGCGCCGCTGACGATCTCGTCCGATCGCCGCGTCTATGAAAGTGCGATCCGGATCGGCACGCACGCGCTGGCGCCGATCGTCGTCGATACCGGCGATGGATCGGCGATCACCGTGACCGCGGCGGGCTGGCGCCGTGCCGCGCCGCCGGGGCTGCCGACCACCACCGCTATCGCCTATGGGCTCGGCGGCTCGGTCATCAGTGGCCTCGCGATCGTTCCCGAGATCCGCGTCGGCACGCTCGTCGCGCGCGACACCGAGGTGCGGATCGAACCCGAGGCGGGCTTTTCGCAGTCGATCGGCGCCGCCGGGCGGCTCGGCTCGGGGTTTCTCCAGCATTATCGCGTGCTGCTCGACCCGAGCGCGGCGCGGATGGTCCTGCGCCGCGGCGACGTCGCCGATCCCCGCCCGATCCGATCGACCAGCGGTCTGCTCATGGGGGTCGAAAGCAACCGGCTGAAGGTCCTGCACGTGATGCGCGGCGGCCCGGCCGAGGCGACCGGGTGGCAGGTCGGCGACCTGATCTGTTCGATCGACGGCCAGCCCATCCCCCGCGACTATCCAACCAGCCCGCTGGCGAACTGGACCATCCGCTCACCCGGCAGCGTCGTCCGGCTCGGGCTGTGTGACGGTACGACGCGCACACTGACGCTCAGGACTTTCTACTGATGACATCGGCCACGACTGCACCGTCCGGATCCCGCTGGACGCCTGCGCTGATCCTGCTGCTGATCGCGCTGGCGATCCGCGCCTGGGATTTCGGCAATCCGGTGATTGCCGTCGACGAGCAATATTATCTGCTGGTCGGCGACCGGATGCTGCACGGCGCGATCCCCTTTGTCGACATCTGGGATCGCAAGCCGATCGGGCTGTTCCTGCTGTTCGCGGCGATCCGGCTGCTCCCCGGCGACGGGATCCTCGCCTATCAGCTCGTCGCGACCGGCTGCACCTGGCTGACTGCGGTCCTCGTTCATCACGGCGCGATCCGGATCGGCGCGACGCGGCGTGGTGCGCTGGCGGCGGGAGCGACCTATCTGGCCGGGCTGTCGCTGCTCAGCGGCGGCGGCGGGCAGGCGCCGGTCTTCTACAATCTGCCTATCGCCATCGCCGCGCTGCTGACCTTCCGCCTGCCCGCACTCGCGGCGGCGAACGACCGCCGCGCGATCGTGCGTGGCGGCGCGCTGGCCTGCCTGCTCGCAGGGATCGCGATCCAGATGAAATACACGCCCGCCTTCGAGGGCGCGTTCTTCGGGCTGGCGCATCTCTGGTTCCACCGCCGCACCGGCGCGCCGGTCTCAGCGACGCTGGGTGCGGCGCTGCTATGGATCGCCGTCGGCCTCGCGCCGTCGCTCGCCGCGCTCGGCTGGTACACCGCGCACGGCCTGTTCGCGACCTTCTGGTTCGCCAACGTCACCTCGATCTTCCTGCGCCCGGGCTATCCGCTCGGGCAGGTGGTGATGCGGCTGCTCGGCATCCTCGTCCAGCTGCTGCCGCTGATCGCCGCCGCGGCGATCACCTGGCATCGCCGCGCGCATCTCGGGATCGACCGTGCGGTCGCGCGGCTCGCCTTTGGCTGGCTGATCGCGGCGTCGCTCGGCTTTCTCGCGATCGGAACCTTCTTCGATCATTACGGCCTGCCGCTGGTCGCGCCGCTGGCGATCGCCGCCCCGCCCGCGCTGTCACGCCATGCGAAGCTGCTCGCGATTGCGCTGATCGTCCCCTTCACGATCCTCGCGGTCGAACGCGTCGTCCGGCGCGACGACGCCCCCGGCGCCTATGCGCTGGCCCGCATCGTCCAGGCGAACAGCGGCGACGAATGCCCTTATGTGTTCCGCGGCGACACGGTCACCTATCTGCTCGCGCGGACCTGCGTGCCGACGCCCTACGCCTTTCCCAACCTGCTCAGCCTGTCGACAGAACAGGGCGCGACCGGGATCGACGAGGCGGCCGAGGTTCGCCGCATCCTCGCCAACCGTCCGCCGGTGATCGTCACCTCGACGCGCCGCCTGTCGATCTGGAACGTCGGCAGCCTGCGCGCGCTGAAGGCGACGCTCACGAGCAACTATCGCCTCGTCTTCACCACGCGCCGCCTGAAGGATCGCAGCGCCGTCTATCTGCGCAACGACCGCATGTTCGTCGCGCCTGGTCAGCGGGCCCCGTCGAGTCCCGTGCCCACCGCCGCCGACGGCAGGTAACGCGGCGCGGTCCGCGCGTTGGCGAGCTGTTCATAGGCATAGCCTGCGTTCAGCACCGTTCCGTCGCCGTAGCGTGTCGCGATGAACGACAGCCCGACCGGCAGTCCGCGGACCAGCCCCATCGGCACGGTCAGGTTCGGATAGCCGGCGACCGCGGGCAGTTCGCTCGCGCTCGGTCCGCCATATTGGTCGCCGTACACTGGCTCGCTGAGCCAGGCGGGGCCATAGGTCGGCTCGACCAGCACCGTCGCCCGCGCGGTCTTCAGCATCGCGTCGATCCCCTCCGCGCCTGCGAGCCGCAGCGATTTCGCACGTGCCGCCTTGTAGGCCGGGTCGTCGAGCCCCTTGGTCTTGGCCGCCGCCTCGAACGTCTCCTGCGCGAAGAACGGCATCTCCGTTGCTGCATTGGCGCGGTTGAACGCGATCACCTGGTCGAGCGTCCGGGTCCGCACCGCTGCGGGGGTGGTCGCGAGATAGGTGTCGAGATCGGCCTTCAGCTCGGTCTGGAGCACCAGCAGCTCCGCCTCGCCGATCCCGTCGAGCTTGGGCTGCTTGACCTCGACGAGCACCGCGCCCGCGGCCTTGAGCACGCCCAACGCCACCTCGTACCGCGCCGCGACGTCCGCGGTCATCTCGGGCCGGACGACGCCGATCCGCAACCCCGAGAGTGCGCTGGTCGACAGGGCGGCGGCATAGTCGCGCTTGTACGCGCCTGCCCCCGCGGTCGCGGCATCCGCCGGATCCGCCGCGATCATCGCCGAGAACATCGTCGCCACGTCGCGCACGCTGCGCGCCATCGGCCCGGGCGTGTCCTGGCTATGGCTGATCGGCACGACATGCGTGCGGCTGACCAGCCCGATCGTCGGCTTCAGCCCGACCAGCCCGTTGATCGACGACGGGCACACGACGGAGCCATCGGTTTCGGTGCCGATCGCGGCTGCTGCAAAGCTCGCCGCGATCGCCGCGCCCGACCCGCTCGACGATCCGCACGCGGTCCGATCGAGCGCATAGGGATTGCGGACCAGCCCGCCGACCGCGCTCCACCCGCTCATCGACCGGGTCGAGCGGATGTTCGCCCATTCGCTGAGGTTGGTCTTGCCGAGGATCACCGCCCCCGCCGCGCGCAGATGCGCGACCACGGGCGCGTCGCGGCGCGTCATATTGTCCTTGAGCGCCAGGCTGCCCGCGGTGGTCGGCATCGCGTCGGCGGTCTCGACATTGTCCTTGATCAGCACCGGCACGCCGTGCAGCGGCCCGCGCACCCGCCCCGCCCGACGCTCGGCGTCGAGCGCCTTGGCCTGGGCCAGCGCGTCGGGATTGAGCGCGATCATGCTGCGCAGCGTCGGCCCCTTGCGGTCCATCGCCGCGATCCGCGCGAGATATGCCCGGACCAGATCGACGCTGCTCGCCGTCCCCGCCGTCATGCTCGCCTGGAGCTGTTCGATCGAGCGTTCCTCGACCGCGACGGTCCTGGCCGCCGCCGCCATTGGCATGGCGGCGGTGGCGAGCAGGATTCCGGTGATAATATGGCGCATTTTCAGTCCCCCTTTGGCCTGACGCTATCGGGGATCGGACGGCGCGCCAAGCGCCCTGGCGGGTCAGCCGACGAAGGCGCGCTCGATCACGAACGTACCGGGCTTGGAATTCGCGCCCTCTTCAAAGCCCTGCGCCTCGAGCATCACCGCGAACTCCTTGATCATCTCGGTCGATCCGCACAGCATCGCGCGGTCGGTCTCGGGGTTCAGCTTCTGGTCGCCGCGCACCGGATGGCCAAACAGCGACGCGTCCTCGATCAGCGCACCGATCCGCCGCGTGGTGCGGAACGGCTCGCGCGTGACGGTCGGGATGTAGTGGAACTGCGTAGCTGCCTCCTCGGCGATCAGCGGATCTTCGGCGAGCAAGGCGACCATCTCGTCGTGATAGGCAAGGTCGCTGACGCGGCGCACGCTGTGCACGACGATCACCTGTTCATAGGCCGAATAGACGTCGGGATCGCGCATCAGGCTGAGGAACGGCGCGAGGCCTGTGCCGGTCGAGAACATGAACAGCCGCTTGCCCGGGAGCAGCGCGTCGAGCACCAAAGTGCCGGTCGGCTTCTTGCCCAGATACACTTCGTCGCCCGGCTGGATCAGCTGGAGCTTCGAGGTCAGCGGGCCGTCCTCGACCTTGATCGACAGGAATTCGAGCTCTTCCGAATAATGCGGGCTCGCGATCGAATAGGCGCGCATGATCGGCTTGCCGCCGTCCTGGGGGAGGCCGATCATCACGAATTCGCCCGAGCGGAAGCGGAAGGTCGACGGGCGCTCGATCGCGAAACTGAACAGATGCTCGTTCCAGTGGCGCACCCACAGAACCTTGGCGTTGAGGAACGCGGGCGTTTCGGGGATCAGCGCGGGCGCGCGCGTTTCGGCGACGATAGGGGCGGTCATGCGTTTTCCTTGGCCTGCGCGGGGGGGCGTTGGCGGATCGATGGCTTGCGAAACGGTCGCATTATTGGCGCGCGGGGTATGGGTCAACAACAGCAAAGCTTGGGGGGGCACAAAGCACGCCGCAACAAAACGCTCGTCATTCCCGCGCAGGCGGGAATCCAGACTGGCAACGCTCTCCCTTAAATCGCTGACAGCGTAGGTTATGGATCCCCGCCTGCGCGGGGATGACGAGTGGTTAGTGGATTGACGAATGCCGGCAATGGCGGCGTTGTCGTCGTGCCACCTGTTCCCCATATTCCCCCTCGATGGCCATCCAGATCCGCACCAGCCTCGCCGAGCCCGAAACCGGCGACACCTTCGTCCCGCACCGCCCGACCGCGCGCCCCGCAAAGGTCGAGGGTGGCAAGCGGTTCAAGCTCGTAAGCGACTATGCGCCTGCGGGCGACCAGCCGACCGCGATCGCCGAACTCGTCTCGGCGATCGGCGAGGGCGAGAAGGATCAGGTGCTGCTGGGCGTCACCGGCTCGGGCAAGACCTTCACGATGGCGAGTGTGATCGAACGCGTGCAGCGGCCTGCGCTGATCCTCGCGCCCAACAAGATCCTTGCGGCGCAGCTCTACGGCGAAATGAAGTCGTTCTTTCCCGACAACGCGGTCGAATATTTCGTCAGCTATTACGACTATTACCAGCCCGAAGCGTATGTCGCGCGGTCGGACACGTATATCGAGAAGGAGTCCTCGACCAACGAGTCGATCGACCGGATGCGGCATTCGGCGACGCGCGCGCTGCTCGAACGCGACGACGTGATTATCGTCGCGTCGGTATCGTGCCTGTACGGCATCGGCTCCGTCGAGACCTATTCGGCGATGATCTTCGACCTGAAAAAGGGCACGACCGTCGACCAGCGCGAGATCGTGCGCAAGCTCGTCGCGCTTCAGTACAAGCGCAACGACGCGGCGTTCCAGCGCGGCAATTTCCGCGTGAAGGGCGACACGCTCGAGATCTTCCCGTCGCATTACGAGGACAGCGCGTGGCGCATCTCGTTCTTTGGCGACGATATCGAGGAGATTACCGAGTTCGACCCGCTGACCGGTAAGAAGGTCGCGTCGCTCAACTCGGTGCGCGTCTATGCGAACTCGCACTATGTGACCCCCGGCCCGACGCTCAAACAGGCGGGCGAGGCGATCAAGCACGAGCTGGCCGAGCGGCTGAAAGAGCTGGTGCTCGAGGGCAAATTGCTCGAGGCGCAGCGGTTGGAGCAGCGGACGAACTTCGATCTCGAAATGATCGCGGCGACAGGCAGCTGCGCGGGGATCGAGAATTACTCACGCTTTCTTACCGGCCGCATGCCGGGCGAGCCGCCGCCCACTTTGTTCGAATATCTGCCCGACAATGCGCTGCTGTTCGTCGATGAGAGCCATGTCACGATCGGCCAGATCAACGGCATGTCGCGCGGCGATCACCGTCGCAAGCTGACGCTTGCCGAATATGGCTTCCGCCTTCCCTCGGCGATCGACAACCGGCCGCTCAGGTTCAACGAATGGGACGCGATGCGCCCGCCGACGACCTATGTCTCGGCGACTCCCGGCAGCTGGGAGATGGAGCAGACCGGCGGCGTGTTCGCCGAACAGGTCATCCGCCCGACCGGGCTGATCGATCCGCCTGTCGAGATCAAGCCGGTCGAGGAGCAGGTGCAGGACCTGATCGTCGAGGTCGGGAAGACCACCGCGCTCGGATACCGTACGCTCGTCACGACGCTGACCAAGCGGATGGCGGAGGATCTGACCGAATATATGCACGAGGCGGGCATCAAGGTCCGCTACATGCACAGCGACGTCGAGACGCTCGAGCGTATCGAACTGATCCGCGACCTGAGGCTTGGCGTGTACGACGTGCTGATCGGCATCAACCTGTTGCGCGAGGGGTTGGACATCCCCGAATGCGGGCTGGTCGCGATCCTTGATGCGGACAAGGAGGGCTTCCTGCGGTCCGAGACCTCGCTGATCCAGACGATCGGTCGCGCGGCGCGTAACGTCGACGGGCGCGTGATCCTGTATGCCGATCGCGTCACGGGCTCTATGGAGCGCGCGATGAACGAGACCGCTCGGCGCCGCGAAAAGCAGGTCGCGTACAACACCGAGCACGGCATCACGCCGACGACGATCCGCCGCAACATCGGCGACATCATCGCGCATGTCGCCAGCCAGGATCAGGTCACCGTCCCGATCGACGAGGACCGCCCGCACATGGTCGGGCATAACCTGCGCGCCTATATCGAGGATCTTGAGAAGCAGATGCGCAAGGCCGCGTCGGATCTGGAGTTCGAGACCGCCGGGCGGCTGCGAGACGAAATCCGGCAGCTGGAGAACGAGGAGCTTGGCCTGCCAGTCGACCAGCAAAAGGCGCCGGTCATCGGCCGCTCGAACGAAGGCAAGCCGGGCACGCGCAAGACACGGTACGGGAAGAGCCAGAAGATGCGGATGGGTGGCTCTCGGTCTCGCTGAGCCGCCCATTCCCCTCTTCGTCACCCTGACGAAAGTCAGGGCCCAGAGCCGCGGACGCTGCGGTCAACAACTCTGGGTCCCGACGTTCGTCAGGATGACGGACGGATCGGCCCGCGCTCGCGTCAGCCGACGACCAAATCCTCGCTGCTCGATCCGTAATAGCTCGCCACCCGGTCGGCATAGGCCTGGTCGAAGACCGGCGCGTTGTTCGACCAGCTCGGGCCGCCTTCAAGCACGCGCTTGTCGATCGTCACCACATACAGATCACGCACCGCATCGAACTGGAGCAGCGCGAACGGCAGCGGGTAGAAGCTCTTGCCCATGCCCAGAAACCCGCCGAGGCTCAGTACGGCATGCGTCGCGCGCCCGGTACCCTTGTGCACCATGAAGGCATAGACGGTCCCGACCGCGTCGCCATCGCGGCTTTCGACCTTCATCGTCCCCGAAATATTGGCCTGGACGAGCAGCTGGGTTGGGGTCTGGGCAACGGTATCGGACATGGATCGTCTCCTGATTTACAGTGTTCCGTCGCTGAACCGGTAGCAGCGTGCGCCGGTTCCCACGCGACCGCGGTTGTCGCGCCTTGAGCGGGCGCCGGGCGTGCCGCATAGCGGGTCATGCGCGCCCACACCCCTATCGCCGCCGGCTGGCCCATCGCCGCCGGCCTCGCCACGCTGACGCTGATCGCCGGTTGCGTCGCGCCACCGCGCGCCGAACCGCCGCCGCCGCCACCACGCGTCGAGGCGCCCGCCCCAGCCCCACGCCCCGCCCCGCTCGCGGCCGACTGGCGCGACTGGCCCTATACGCCGGGAAGCTGGACCTATCGCCGCGACCCGCACGGATCGGTGGCGAGCTTCGGAACGCAGACGGCGCTGCCAGTGCTCACCCTGCAGTGCGATACCGGCACGCGGCAAATCCATCTGTCGCGCACTGCGGCGGCGGCCACGCCGATGACGATCCGCACGTCGAGCGTCACGCGCGCGCTGTCGGTCCAGCCCGGCAATACGCCCGGCACCGTGACGGCGACGCTGCCGGCCAGCGATCCGCTGCTCGAGGCGATGGGGTTCAGCCGCGGTCGGTTCGTGATCGACCAGCAGGGCCAGCCTGCCCTCGTCATCCCCTCATGGGCGGAAATCGAACGCGTGACCGAGGATTGTCGCGGGTAAGGGCGGGCATCTTCCCAGCGTGCCGCACAGCCTTTGAGGATTGCGCGAAATCTTCTGCAAAACAAGACTTGTATCAACAGGGCACCCGGCACACATTGCGGTTGCGGTCAGGCTTGGCCGCGTTTTTTCAACAAGCGAAAGGAGGTGATCCGATGTCTCATGGTTCAGCAGTGAGTTCGGTTCGGTTCGTTCGGGGGACGCGCTACTGATATCCGACGGCATGTGCGGGAGGTATCGCCCTCCAATCAACGCACATGGCACAGGATGAGGTGGTACGCATGGTCCTCCGGGCTGGAGCTCTCCGGCCGCTGACCATGTCAGGAGGTTGTCGGGTCGTCGTGAGACGCCCCGGCAACCTCTTTTCATTTCTGGGTGCTTTTGGTTTGGGAATGCGGGCGTGACCCCGCATCTTTGAGAGAACGGTCCTCCCCCAACCCACACCGTCATTCTGACGAAAGTCAGGATCCAGAGCCACGCAGGTTGCCCCTAATTACCCTGGATCCTGACTTTCGTCAGGATGACGGGACGGGCGACGGCTAGCCGCCCTAGCGCACGCGCCGCTTACAAAAACGCCTTGGCCCGGTTGAGCACGAGGCTGCACATCTTCGTCTTCACCTGTCCGCCGAGATTGTCGAGCGACAGCCCCTGACCGTTCGGCGCCTGAAGCTCCCCCGCCTGTCCAGCTGCAAAGCCAGGCGACGTCCGCACGCCCTGCCGCCCGGTCAACCGCTGCAGGATCGACTGCGCGCCCGCTGCCTGGCCCGTCGCAGGAGCCTGCGTCCGGGACTGGGGCGCCGTTTGCCGCCCGGCTAACGCGCCAAGTGCCCCGCCCTGACCGAGCAGGTTGTTCTTGAGGCAGTAGCCTAGCAGACCTGCCGCATTGCCCGCACCGATCGAACCGATGCCCGACGTGCCACCGCCAAGCAGGCCACCCAATCCGCCACCCAGTCCGCCGCCGAGCCCGCCAAGACTGTCACCCAGGCTACCGAGGCCCCCGCTGGACGTACGGGGCACGGGCGCGGGTGCCCCGCTCTGGGCAACGGCGCTCGTCGTCATCAATGTTGCGACCGCGATCGCGACGACGGGGTTGGCGGGCTTGAACATACGAAACTCCTCTGGTTCGCAAGCTCAACGGAAGGGCCGCCCTCCCCGTTCCACGTCATCAGGACGAGCGGTCACGCCGGCGCGAGCAACCGCTCCCGCGCGATCTTCTCGCGCCAGACGAGTGGCGCCAGCTGGTGGACGTTCTCGCCCGCCGAATCGACCGCGACGGTCACCGGAAAATCGGCGACCTCGAATTCGTAGATCGCTTCCATACCCAGATCCTCGAAGCCGACGACCTTCGATCCCTTGATTGCGCGTGCAACAAGATAGGCCGCACCGCCGACCGCCATCAGATAGGCCGACTTGCGCTCGGCGATCGCCTTGGTCGCGTCGGCGCCGCGCTCGGCCTTGCCGACCATCGCGAGCAGGCCCTGGTCGAGCATCATGCGCGTGAACTTGTCCATCCGCGTCGCTGTGGTGGGGCCAGCGGGGCCGACCACCTCGTCACCGACCGGATCGACCGGCCCGACATAATAGATCACGCGGCCACGGAAATCGACGGGCAGCTCCTCGCCCTTGGCCAGCATGTCGGCGATCCGCTTGTGCGCGGCGTCGCGGCCGGTCAGCATCTTGCCGTTCAGCAAAAGGCGGTCGCCATGCTTCCACGTCTGCACGACCTCGGGCGTGAGCGTGTCGAGATCGACGCGGATCGCGGCCTTGTCGGGCGTCCAGTTGACGTCGGGCCATTCCTCGAGCTTCGGTGCCTCCAGATACACCGGCCCCGACCCGTCGAGCACGAAATGCGCGTGGCGCGTGGCGGCGCAGTTGGGGATCATCGCGACCGGCTTCGACGCGGCATGCGTCGGCCAGTCGAAGATCTTGACGTCGAGGATGGTAGAGAGTCCGCCCAACCCCTGCGCGCCGATGCCGAGCGCATTGACCTTGTCGTAGATCTCGATCCGCAGCGCCTCGATGTCGTTCCTGGGGCCCCGCTCCTTCAGCTGCGCCATGTCGATCGCGCCCATCAGCGACTGCTTGGCGAGGATCATCGACTTTTCCGCGGTGCCGCCGATGCCGATGCCGAGCATCCCCGGCGGGCACCAGCCGGCGCCCATCTGCGGGATCATCTCGAGCACCCAGTCGACGATCGAGTCGCTCGGGTTCATCATCTTGAACTTGGACTTGTTCTCGCTGCCGCCGCCCTTGGCCGCGACGTCGATCGACACCGTGTTGCCGGGCACCATCTCGACATGCATCACGCTCGGCGTGTTGTCCTTGGTGTTGCGGCGCGTGAAGGCGGGATCGGCGAGGATCGAGGCGCGCAGCTTGTTCTCGGGGTTGAGATACGCCTTGCGCACGCCTTCATCGACGACCTCCTGCAAGGAGCGGGTCGAATCGAGACGGCAGTCCTGGCCCCATTTGACGAAGATCGTGACGATGCCGGTATCCTGGCAGATCGGGCGGTGGCCTTCTGCGCACATCCGGCTGTTGGTCAGGATCTGCGCGATCGCATCCTTCGCGGCGGGGCTCTGCTCGGCCTCGTACGCGACGCCCAGCGCGCGGATGTAATCCATCGGGTGATAGTAGCTGATGAACTGGAGCGCGTCGGCGACGCTTTCGATCAGGTCGGCTTCGGTGATGACGGTCATGCAGCGCCTTTACGGATACGGGTTTGCAGGCGTCTTAGCGGCGATCGGGTGATTTATGAAGATAGGGTCGGCCGGGCGATCGCCGCGCGACCCGCCACGACGTTCGCGCTTGCACGAGGTCCGACGTGTGAGGTTCTCCAAACAAAAGGGGCTGGAGTGGACACATCACCACTCCAGCCCCTTACTTTGATTACGTGCGGCAGTCTTACATCGGCGGCGTCAGACCATCCTTGCCGACCGCGACGGACCTCGCCCCCGACGCGCCGGCCGAGGTGATCGCGAACAGCTTCTGGCCCTTTGCGAGGATCGAACGCTCGGCCGGCTCGAACCGGACGATCGGCGTGCCGACGGGCACGACGACCTGTGCCTTGCCGCCCTTGTACGAGATGCTGAGCTTGGTTTCGCCGGGCTTGCCCGCGCCGCCGGTGACCGTGCCGTTGGTCATCCCGCTCTGCTGGTCGACCGTGCCGTTGGTCATCGCGCTCTGCCCGTCGACGGTGCCGTTGGTCATTGCACTCTGCCCATCGGCCGCGCCGCCGCCAGCGGCCGCGACCACGCCGGGAACGTCCCAAGGATAATGGCCCTCGCCGGTCCCGCGCATCGCCTCGGGGAAGATGACGAGCTCGACCGCGCGCAGCGCGTCGTCGGGACCGGTCGTCGCGGTGCCGATGAAGTCCCCGTCCTTCAGCGTCGACAGATCGGACTTCACCACCCAGGCGACCTTGGTTTTGGCGTCGAGCGGCACGCTGACCGACTTGCCGTCATAGGTCTGGACGGTCACTGTATCGGCGCCGACCGCGGTGATCACGCCGCGGACGCGGGTGACGTCGGGCGCTGCGCTCGCCGCCGCGCTGGTATTGACGGTGGCAGTGTTGGCGCCAGTCGATGTCGTGTCGCCACAGCCGCCAAGGACCGCGATCACGCCACTCAACAGCATCAGTTTTTTGGTCACCATCGCATTGGATCCTTCGAATATCATGGCGCGCGGTGCCATGACGGCATCGGCGAACGGTGTGCGGCCGGCCACAAAGACATGGTCGGTTCGGTTCAACGCCGTAAACGAGCAACCGGGCGCATCCCGCCGACCCGATGCTCGGAGACGCGAGATATCGGCGTGACTCCGGCTATCCTGGCGACAGCGCCATACGTAGAGGGTGACGATGCAGGATCTACGAAACATCGTCATTCTGACGGGCGCAGGAATTTCTGCCGAAAGCGGCATCGCGACGTTCCGCGGCCCGGGCGGCTTGTGGGAAGGACACCGGGTCGAGGATGTCTGCACGCCCGAGGCGCTCGCCGCGGATCCGGAGTTGGTGCACCGATTCTACGATCTGCGCCGCGCGGCGCTCGCGGGCGTCGAGCCGAATGCGGCGCATCATGCGCTGGCTCGGCTGGATGCGGCGTGGCCGGGCGAGTTGCTGATCGTGACGCAGAACGTCGACGACCTGCACGAGCGCGCGGGCGCGACGCGGATGCTGCATATGCACGGCGAACTGCGGTCGGCGCTGTGTGCCGTCTGCGGCGCGCGCGAGCCTTGGGCCGGCAGCTTGCCAGAGGGGGCGATATGCGGCGCCTGCGGATCGGCGGCGCTGCGGCCCGACATCGTGTTCTTCGGCGAGATGCCGTACCAGATGGAGCGGATCGAGGCGGCGCTGGCGCAGGCCGATCTCTTCGTGTCGATCGGGACGTCGGGGGCGGTGTATCCGGCGGCCGGCTTCGTGCAGACCGCGGCCTATCACGGCGCCGCTACCTTGGAGCTGAACCTCGCCCCCTCGATGGGGAGCGTGTTCTTCGAGGAGACGCGGATCGGCGCGGCCGGAATGCTGGTGCCAGCGTGGGTCGATGAGGTCCTGGGGCGATAGTCAAGGGGTAAGGACGGCCGCGACGCGCGCGCGCTTGAGCGACCGGACGTAGAACCAGATGCCGGCGCCGATCATCGGCACGCTCAGCGTCTGCCCCATCGTCAGCCCCCACCACAGATGGTCGAGCCCGGCATCGGGCTGGCGGACGAATTCGAGCAGGAACCGCGCGGTGCCGTACAGGATCAACCCCGCCCCGAGCAGGTGTCCGGGGCGAAGCCGCGCGTCGGTGCGCCAGAACAGATAAACCAGCACGATCATGCTAAGTCCGCCCTCGATCGCGGCTTCGTAGAGCTGGCTCGGGTGCCGGGGGATGCCGTCATGCGTGCCCGGAAAGATCACCGCCCAGGGCAGCGAGCTTGGCCGACCCCACAACTCCCCGTTCACGAAATTGGCGATCCGCACCAGCACCAGGCCGAACGGCGTCGCACACGCGACGTAATCGCACACCCGGAGCAGCGACAGCCGGTGGCGCCGCGTGAACAGGACCAGGCTGATGATCACCCCCAGGAACCCGCCATGCAGCGACATGCCGCCCTGCCATAGCTTCAGCACGTCCAGCGGCGCGCGCCAGATCTCGGGCCGGTAGAAGACGCAATAGCCGAGCCGACCACCGATGATGATGCCCAGCGTCAGGTAGAAGACGAGATCGTCGACATGCCCCGCCGCCATCGGCGCACCGGACCGGCGGAGCATCCTCCGCAGATACCACCAGCCCAGCGCGATCATCGCGATATAGCTGAGCGCGTACCATCGGAGCTGGAACAGGCCGAAATCCAGAGCCACCGGCGACAGATGCAACTGGTCGTAGCGGATCGCGGACGTCGCATCGATCAGGGTCGGCATCGCGTGGTCCTCGTCCGGGTCAGCCGGTGAGGTCTACGGTAGCATCAATAGATTTCAGGAGGTCGCGGGTTTGGTACAATGGGCATGAGCGTGACGGAGTGCCGAGCCGAACTCTGTCATCCGCCCGAACGCTACCACCCCGGCGAAGGCCGGGGTCCAGTTGGGAAGGCCTGAATAACGGAGCGCTGTCCGTCGTGACGCCCGTCCCCCAACTGGGCCCCGGCCTCCGCCGGGGTGGAGTGTGGTGGTGGTGGTCGTGGTCGCGGGTCAGTCGACCCAGTCGAGGCCTATATCGCGGTACACTTCGCGGTCTTCGTCCCAGCCCGGCTTCACCTTGACGTGCAAATACAGATGTACCGGCTTGCCGGTGATCGAGGCGAGTTCGATCCGTGAGCGGGCGCCGATTTCCTTGATCCGCACGCCGCCCTTGCCGAGCACGATCGCGCGCTGCGTCGGGCGTTCGACGAGGATCTGCTGGTGGATCTCCAACGACCCGTCCTGGCGCTCGATATACTGCTCGGTCTCGATCGTGCTCGCATAGGGGAGCTCGGCGTGGAGCTGGAGATAGAGCTGCTCGCGCGTCACTTCGGAGGCGAGCGCGCGCTCGGTCGAGTCGGAGACCTGGTCTTCGGGATAATGCCACGGACCTTCGGGCATTGCCTTGGCGAGCTGCGTCTTGAAGTGCGCAAGGCCGTCGCCGGTGCCCGCGCTGATGAAGAACGTTTCGGCGAAGGGAAGCAGCGCGTTCAGCTTTTCCGCGTGGATCAGGAGCTTGGTCTTGTCGGCGAGATCGACCTTGTTGAGGATCAGCCAGATCGGTTCGGTGCGGCCGACCAGCGACTCGACGATCGTCGTGACCTTGCCGCCGATCCCGCCCTTGGCGTCGACGACCAGCGCGATGATGTCCGACCCTTCCGCGCCACCCCAGGCGGCGGCGACCATCGCGCGGTCGAACCGGCGCTTGGGCTCGAAAATGCCGGGCGTGTCGACGAGCAGGATCTGCGTGTCGCCTTCGATCGCGACGCCCATCAGCTTGGCGCGGGTGGTCTGCGCCTTGGGGCTGACGATCGCGACCTTCTGGCCGACGAGCGCGTTGACGAGCGTCGACTTGCCTGCGTTCGGGGCGCCGACGATGGCGACGAGGCCGCAATGCTTGGTATTGGGCGTGGTATTCGTTTCAGTCACATATGCTCTTTTCGAACTGGTGTTGTGCGCACCTGTACAGGGAAAACGGCTGTCCGTCATCGCGTCGCGGATACTTCGAGAAAGGGAGTTTGTTCGCGCGGAGCCGCGGAGGACGCGGAGGTGGTGCGATCGGGGCAAGGTCGTGCCCAACGAGACACCGAGAT
Organism: Sphingomonas sp. CFBP 13714; assembly: GCF_014842205.1. Classification (NCBI taxonomy): domain Bacteria; kingdom Pseudomonadati; phylum Pseudomonadota; class Alphaproteobacteria; order Sphingomonadales; family Sphingomonadaceae; genus Sphingomonas; species Sphingomonas sp. CFBP 13714. Next base: position 182,222 of record NZ_JACYVG010000002.1, on the reverse strand, counting down.
ATTCGGCGGCGCGTGATCGCAGCGGCCGCGAGCCTCATTCGCAGCATCTCCGCGTCCTCTGCGCCTCCGCGCGAACAAAACTTTTTTAGCCCAGCTTCTCCAGCAACGCCTTGGCCGCCGCGGTTTCGGCTTCCTGCTTGCTCGAGCCGGTCGCCGTCGCCTCGGCGAGTTTGCCGATCGAGACCAGCATGGTGAATTTGGGCGCGTGGCCGGGGCCGGTACGCTCGACGATCGTATATTCGGGCGGCTTGCGGTTATGCGCGGCTGCCCATTCCTGAAGCGCGGACTTGGGGTGCTGCGGCGCCTTGGCACCGGCCTGGACGCGGTCCCCCCAGGCGCCGCGGACGAACGCACGTGCGGCGTCGAGCCCGGCCTCCTGGTACCAGGCGCCGATCAGTGCCTCCATCACGTCGCCCAGCACATTGTCGCTGTCGCTGGCGCCGTCGTCGCGCGCCTGCTTGCCGAGCTTTAGATGCGCGCGCACTCCGAGCTCACGCGCCACCTCGGCGCAGACCGGGCCCGTGACGAGCGCGTTCAGCCGTTTCGACAGCGACCCTTCGGGATCAGTCGCGAACAGTTCGTACAACCATTCCGCAACGATTAGCCCCAGGACGCGGTCGCCGAGAAATTCCAGCCGCTCGTAATTCGCCTTCGCCTGGCTGCCATGCGTCAGTGCGCGCTCATAGGGTGCCAGATCGCGCGGCCGGCGACCGAACACGCCCGCCAGCCAGTCGCCGAGGTCGCTCAAAAGCCTTCCCCGATCCGCTCCCAGCGCGCGGCGCTGACCCAGGTCCAGGGTTTCAGCCATTCGGCATTGCCGTCGGTCGAGAAGAAGCTGACGACCGCCTTGCCCTCGACATTCTCGAGCGGGACATAGCCCATCCCACTTGGTGCGGGGAACCGGCTGTCCCCGCTGTCGTCGCGGTTATCGCCCATCACGAAGATATGGCCGGCAGGCACCGTATAGACACCCGTGTCGTCGCGATCGGGCAGCTGCGCCTGGTCGAGCACGGAATAGCTGCGGCCGCCGGGCAGCGTCTCGCGGTAGCGCGGATAGCGACAGATCTGGACGCCGTCGGCGACATCGACGAACGGCGCGCCGCATTTCTCCGCATCGAAATTGGCGGTCAGCGGGATCGTGAAGTCGGCGATCCGCGCCTTGGGGATCGCGGTGCCGTTCAGGTACAGCGTCCCCTGCCGCATCTGGACGGTCTCGCCGGGCAGGCCGATCACGCGCTTGATGACGTCGTGATCGAGCACTTCGGGCGCGCGGAAGACGACGACATCGCCGCGCGTCGGCGTGCTGCCGAAGATGCGGCCGGGGATCAGCGGCACGCCACCCGGCAGCGACCAGCGCGAATAGCCGTAGCTCCACTTCGACACGAACAGATAATCACCGATCAGCAGCCGGGGCAGCATCGATTCGGACGGAATGCTGAACGGCGCGAAGATGAAGCTGCGCAGAATCAGCACAACCACCGCCAGCTTCAGCAGGAAGCGGAACGTCTCTGCGGTTTCGGATCGGGCCGGTTTGGTCTTCGCGTCTTTTGCCATGGCCGCGGGTTTGCTCAACCGGCGCGCGCCGTCAAGCATATGCAGCATCCGCCATGTCCGGAGACGATCCGGACACCCCCGGAGACCCAATCGCCGCCCGGGACGTTATGGTGTTCTTGCTCGCGTCGCCGTATCGGTGCGCACGAATTCCAAATCGGAGACTTTGCATGACCGCCGACTGGTCCAAACTCGAAGCCCTGCCCGCCGCCAAACTCACCGACCTGTTCGCCGCCGACTCTGAGCGGTTGTCCAAGCTGAGCCTCGACGTCGCAGGCATCCACTTCGACTGGTCGAAGACGCACCTGACCGCGGACATGATCAGCGCGTTCGAGGAGATGGCCAAGGCGCAGGACCTGTCGGGCAAGCGCCAGGCGATGTTCGCGGGCGAGATCGTCAACGTCACCGAAGGCCGCGCGGTCGAGCACACCGCCGAGCGCGGCGAAGGCAAGCCCGAGAGCGTCGCGATCGCACAGGCGAGCCATTCGCGGATGCGCACGCTGATCGACGCGATCGAGGCGGATGCGCTCGGCCCCGTGCGGCATATCCTGCATGTCGGCATCGGCGGGTCCGCGCTGGGGCCGCAATTGCTGGTCGACTCGCTCGGGCGCGACGACAAGCGTTATGATGTCGGGATCGTCGCCAATGTCGACGGCGTCGCGCTGGAGGACGTGTTCGAACGCTTCGATCCGGCCGCGACGTTGCTGGTGGTCGCGTCGAAGACCTTCACCACGACCGAAACGCTGATGAACGCCGAAGCGGTGCTTCAGTGGATGAATGAGCATAATGTCGAGGATCCGTACGGCCGCGTGATCGCGCTGACCGCGGCGCCCGAAAAGGCGATGGAATGGGGCGTCGACGAGACGCGGATCCTGCCGTTCGCCGAGAGCGTCGGCGGGCGCTACTCGCTGTGGTCGACGATCGGTTTTCCGGCCGCGATCGCGCTCGGCTGGGACCGGTTCGAGGAACTGCTCGAGGGGGCGGCCGAGATGGATCGCCATTTCCGCCTCGCCGCGCTGCACGAGAATGCGCCAGCGCTCGCCGCGTTCGCCGACCTCTATTACACGCAGATCCGCCATGCCGAGACGCGTGCGACCTTTGCCTATGACGAGCGGTTGCGGCTGCTGCCAAGCTATCTTCAGCAGCTGGAGATGGAGTCGAACGGCAAGTCGGTGACCGCGGATGGCCAGCCGCTCGGGCGGCCTTCGGCGGCGATCACCTGGGGTGGGGTCGGCACCGAGGCGCAGCATGCGGTGTTCCAGCTGCTCCACCAGGGCACGCATCTGGTGCCGGTCGAGTTCGTCGCGTCGATCGAGCCGGGCGACACGCTGCCCGAGGAGCATCACAAGGCGCTGTTGCTCAACGCCTTTGCGCAGGGTGCGGCGTTGATGGCGGGCAAGCAGGTCGAGGATCCCGCGCGCAGCTATTCGGGCGACCGGCCATCGTCGACGTTGCTGCTCGACGATCTCGACGCGCGCACGCTGGGCGCGCTGATCGCGTTCTACGAGCACCGCGTGTTCGTGAACGGCGTGCTGCTGGGGATCAACTCGTTCGACCAGTTCGGGGTCGAGCTGGGCAAGGAAATGGCAAAGGCCGCGGAGAAGGGCGGGCAGACGTTCGATCCTTCGACGGACGATTTGATCAAGCGCGCCTTCGGGTGATTTTTGGGGTGGGCGTGCGCTGATTGCGCCCCACCCCATTCCGCCACCCCGGCGAAGGCCGGGGTCCAGTTGGGCGAACCCCAGTTTATCACAGTGAGGCCTTCCCAACTGGGCCCCGGCCTTCGCCGGGGTGGTATTTGGGGGGGGACCATGCGCGCGCCTCAAGCGTTACCGCGCTATGCTCATCCTCCTCGCCGTAGCGCTCGCCGCCTCCCCTACCCTCGCGCAGATGCGATGGGATCGCCGCGTGTTGATCGTTGCGGCCCCCTCCCCGCAGGACCCGGAACTCGCCGAGCAGCGCCGCATCCTCGACAACTGGACTGCGAAACGCGACGAGCGCGACCTCGCTGTCGTCGAAATCGTCGGCGATCAGGTTCGCGGCGCCGGCGACACCGCCCCCGCGCTGCGCCGCAAGTTCCGCCTTCCCGGGACCTTCACCGCGATCCTCATCGGCAAAGATGGCGGTGAGAAACTGCGCAGCGCACACCCCTTCCCCGCCGCCGTCCTGGAGCGGACGATCGACGCGATGCCGATGCGCAGGGCGGGTCGGCGATAGAGCTAGCCGATCACCCTGATCGCCGCATCGGTCTTGTCCGTGCATCCCCCCTGCCCCAGATGGCATCCAAAGCCGCAGCGCGACGTACAAGGATAGCCCGTGACCGATACCCAATTCGACTATGACCTCTTCGTCATCGGCGCCGGCTCGGGCGGCACGCGTGCATCGCGCGTTGCCGCCGCGCACGGGGCACGCGTCGCGGTCGCCGAGGAATATCGCGTCGGCGGCACCTGCGTCATCCGCGGCTGCGTGCCGAAGAAGCTGCTGATCTACGGCGCCCATTTCGCCGAGGATCTGAAGGACGCCAAGCGCTTCGGCTGGCAGGTGCCCGACGATTGCGCGTTCAGCTGGCCGACGCTGCGCGACAACGTCATGGAGGAGGTCGACCGGATCAACGGCGCCTACACTCAGACGCTCGAGAACAACCATGTCGACATCATCCACCAGCGCGCGGTCGTCTCGGGCCCCAACGAAGTCACACTTGCCGACGGCAGCAAGAAGACCGCGGCGAAGATCCTGATCGCGGTCGGCGCGCACCCGCTGGTGCCGGACTGCCCCGGTGCCGAGCACGGCATCACCTCGAACGAGGTGTTCCATCTCGACGACGTGCCGAAGCGCGTGCTGATCGCGGGTGCGGGCTATATCGCCAATGAATTCGCCGGCATCTTCCATCAGTTCGGATCGCACGTCACGCTGATCAACCGCACCGACGTGATCCTGCGCGGCTATGACGAATCGATCCGCGACCGGCTGCTCCAGATCTCGATGAGCAAGGGCATCGACTTCCGCTTCAACGCGGCGTTCCAGGGGATCGACAAGGGCGAGGACGGTTGCCTGACCGTGCATACCAGCGGGCACGAGCCGATCGTCGTCGATCTCGTCCTGTTCGCGACGGGCCGCCTGCCGAACACCAAGGGCCTCGGGCTCGAGACGGCCGGGGTCGAACTTGACGCGGCGGGCGCGGTGGTGGTCGACGAGGACAACCGGTCGAGCTGCGACAGCATCTTCGCGGTCGGCGACGTCACCAACCGCATCCAGCTGACCCCGGTCGCGATCCGCGAGGGGCAGGCGTTCGCCGACACCTTCTTCGGCAACAAGCCGACCCGCGTCGATTACGCCAACGTCCCCGCCGCGGTGTTCAGCCACCCGCCGATGGCCGGCGTCGGCATGACCGAATCGCAGGCCAAGCAGGCACTGGGGTCGGTGAAGGTCTACACCTCGGACTTCCGGCCGATGAAGAACGTGCTGGCAGGGCGCAACGAGCGCTCGCTCTACAAGATGATCTGCGACGGCGAGACCGACCGCGTTGTCGGCATCCACATGATCGGCCCCGACTGCCCCGAGATCCTCCAGTCCGCCGCGGTGGCGGTGAAGGCGGGGCTCAGCAAGGCCGATTTCGACGCGACTGTCGCGCTGCACCCGACGATGGCGGAAGAGCTCGTCCTGATGAAGTAGCGCCTAGTCGACGAACACCGCCGCGCGCTTTTCGAGATTGGCGCGGACCTGTTCGATCTGATTGGGCTTGCGCATCACCTGCCCCTGCGCGTCGCTTTCGGCGCGCAGGATCGCCGCCGAGTCCGCATCCGCGGCGAGTGTGTAGAGCGCCTTTGAACCCCGGATCGCCTGCGGGTTCTTCGCGGCGATCGCACGGGCCATCGTCATCGCGGCGGCATGGGGATCCTCGTCCAGCCGCGTGACGAAGCCGTGATGCAGCGCCTCCGCCCCGTCGAACTCGCGCGCGGTGTAAGTCAATTCGCGCAGCACGTCGTCGCGCGCCAGAGTCCGCCAAAGCGCGATCCCCGCCATGTCGGGTACCAGCCCCCAATGCGTCTCGCGGATCGCGAACCGCGCCTGCGGGTGGGCGATGCGGATATCCGCGCCCGACATGATCTGGAACCCGCCGCCGAACGCGACGCCGTGGACCGCGGCGATCACCGGCATCGGCAGGGTGCGCCAGCCCCAGGCGACCTGCTGTACCAGATTGGCATCGCCATACGCCCGGTCATCGAGCGACAGCCCCGACCCGCCGCCCGCCATCGACGCCATGTCGAGCCCCGCGCAGAACGCCCGCCCCTCACCCGACAACACGACGACGCGCACCTCGGCCATCCCCGCCAGCCGGTCGATCGCAGCGGCGATCCCCTCGAACATCGCCGGGTCGATCGCGTTCATCTTGTCCGCGCGGTTGAGGCGGACATCGGCGATCCCGTCCGCGACGGCGATGGTGACCCGGTCGTTCATGGCGATCCTCTCTCATGATCTCGTTGCGCTCGATGCTAGCCCCGCCCCGCATGTGCGGCAATGTTGCGTGGCGGTCGCTGGCGTGTAGAGGTCGGGGTATGGATGGCTTCGACGCAGAGCGGTTTACACGACATGGGTTCGGCGGGCACGGCGCCGCGCTCGGGATGCGCTATCATGCGCATGGCGCGGACTGGGCGGAGCTCGCGCTGCCCTATGACGAAAAGCTGATCGGCGATCCGGCCAGCGGCGTGATCGCGTCGGGGCCGATCATCACGATGATGGACATGGCCGCCAGCATCGCGATCTGGATCCGCCGCGCGGCGTTCGTGCCGCACGCGACACTCGACCTGCGCGTCGATTACCTGCGCCCGGCGACACCCGGCAAGACGGTGATCGGACGCGGCGAATGCTATCGCCTCACGCGGTCGATCGCGTTCGTCCGCGGCCAGGCGCATGACGGCGATCCCGCCGATCCGCTTGCGCATGTCGCGGGCACGTTCATGGTGCTCGGGTCATGGTGAGCACGCTGCCACCTTATGCCGCAACGCTGGGCGTCGAGATCGAACGCGACGCGGAGGGTCGGCCGGTGCTGCTGATGCCGTTCGGCGACGACGTGATCGGCCGCCCCGGGTTCCTCCACGGCGGCGCGATATCGGGGTTGCTCGAGGTCGCGGCGATCGCGGCGCTCTACCATGCGATCGAGACCGAGGGGCCTGACGACGCCAGCGTACGGATCAAGCCGGTGACCGTCACCGTCGATTTCATGCGCGGCGGCCGCGACAAGCCGACGCGCGCGGCAGGCGTGGTCACCCGGCTCGGCACGCGCGTGGCCAATGTCGAGGCGACCGCGTGGCAGGACGACCGCGACAAGCCGATCGCGGCCGCGCGGATGAATTACCTGATCGTCCGCGACTGACCCCGCCTCCCGCCCGCGGGCAGGAGGCAGCGCAGTCTTACCGCGCCGTCAGCTTGATCAGACGCCCCTGCGATTCGCCGCCGTCCTCCAGCACCCAGATCGCGCCGTCGGGGCCCTGTTCCACTTCGCGAATACGCGCGCCCATGTCCCACTGGTCGCCCTTGGCGGCATTGGTGCCGTTCAGGTCGACGCGGACGAGTGATTTCGACGACAGCCCGCCGATGAACGCATCCCCCTTCCACTGCGGGAACATGCTGCCGGAATAGATCATCAACCCGCCGGGCGAGATCACTGGGTTCCACGACACCTTGGGCGCCGCATAGCCGTCGCCGGGCGTGTGGTCGGGAATGTCGCGCCCGTCATAATGGCTGCCGTTCGACGCGTTGGGCCAGCCGTAATTCTGGCCGGGCGTGATCAGATTGACCTCGTCGCCGCCCTTCGGCCCCATCTCCTGCTCCCAGAGATTGCCCTGCGCGTCGAATGCGATGCCGAGCAGGTTGCGGTGGCCATAGCTCCAGATCTCGGGTGCGAAGCCCTTGGCCGCGAGCGGATTGCCAGGCGCGGGCTTGCCGTCGAGCGTCAGGCGAAGGACCTTGCCAAGCGTGACCTTGGGATCCTGCGCCGGGGTGAATTTCTGGCGGTCGCCATTGGTGAAGAACAGATATTTGCCGTCGGGCGAAAACGCGATGCGACCCGAATAATGGCCGTTACCCTCGACGAACGGCCGGGCGCTGAAGATCACCTGGATCTCGCCGAGCCGCTCGCCCCCACCACCGTCAGGCCGCAACCGACCTCGCGCGAGGACCACCCCCTTGCCGCCCGCACCCGCCGACGAATAGCTGAAATACACGCGTTTGCTCGTCGCGAAGTCGGGCGCGAGGACGACGTCCATCAACCCGCCCTGCCCTGCCGAATCGACGGTGATCGTCGCGACCGTCTGACGCTGCTTCCCATCGGCAGAGACGAGCAGCATTTCACCGGCCTTCTCCGTCACCAGCATCCGCCCGTCGGGCAGTACCGTCATCGCCCAGGGCGACTCGAAATCGGCGACGACCGTTTCGCTGAACGGCTTTTCCCCCGCCGCGGGCTGTGCGGAACAGGCGGCCGCGGCGAGCAAAGTGGCGGATATCAGGCCGGTGGCGGCCAATGTGCGACGGATCATGATCTTCTCCCGGAAATCCCTGCGCCAACGCGGCGTGACGAACGAAGGTTGCTCCCGCTTGCGAAGCGTTGTCATCGCGGGTATGGAGATCCTACTTTCTCTACATCGCCAGATGAAGAGGCTGCGGGGTTCGCTCCGCGGCGCTGATCACCTGTGCTTTGGCCCTGTTTGGAATTGCGATGGCGAATATCGCCCTGTTGACCGAATTGATCGAACCCGAAGCCAAGGCGCTCGGCCTCAGCCTCGTGCGCGTGCGCATGCAGGGCGGCAAGTCCGATCCGACGCTGCAGGTGATGGCCGAGCGTCCCGACACCCGCCAGCTGGTGATCGAGGATTGCGCCGAACTGTCGCGCCGCATCTCGGACAAGTTCGATGCGCTCGAGGCCGAGGGCAAGGACCCGGTCGGCGAGGACGCGTACCGTCTCGAAGTGTCGAGCCCCGGTATCGACCGCCCGCTGACCCGGCTCCAGGACTTTGCCGATTGGGAAGGCCAGGAAGCGCGTATCCGCCTCGTCGAGCCGTTCGAGGATCGCAAGCAGATCTCGGGCAACCTGATGGGCGTCGAGGGGACCAAGATCACCGTCGACGTGAACAAGCACAAGATCATGACGATCGACTTCGCCCAGGTGGCCGATGCAAAGCTCGTCATGACCGACCGACTCATCGCCGCGACCGCGCCGCTTTCGACCGAAGGCGCGGACGAGGTTTTCTATCAAGATACGTCCGATGAGCCTGATGCTCGCGGCGTCGAGACCGAAGAAGGACAGCATTGATGGCCACGGCAGTCACCGCAAACCGCGCGGAACTGATCGCGATCGCGAATTCGGTCGCGTCGGAGAAGATGATCGACAAGGCGATCGTGATCGAGGCGATGGAGGACGCGATCCAGCGGGCGGCTCGCTCGCGCTACGGCGCCGAGAACGACATCCGCGCCAAGCTCGACCCGAACACCGGCGATCTGCGCTTGTGGCGCGTCGTCGAAGTGGTCGAGGCCGTCGACGACTATTTCAAGCAGGTCGACGTCAAGGGCGCGCAGAAGCTCCAGAAGGACGCGGCGCTCGGCGACTTCATCGTCGATCCGCTGCCCCCGATCGAATTCGGCCGCATCGCCGCACAGGCTGCCAAGCAGGTCATCTTCCAGAAGGTCCGCGACGCCGAGCGCGAGCGCCAGTTCGAAGAATATAAGGACCGCGCAGGCGAGATCATCACCGGCGTCGTCAAGCGCGTCGAGTTCGGCCATGTCGTCGTCGACCTGGGCCGCGCGGAAGGCGTCATCCGCCGCGACGCGCAGATCCCGCGCGAAGTCGTGCGCGTCAACGACCGCATCCGCTCGCTGATCCTGAACGTCCGCCGCGAGAACCGCGGTCCGCAGATCTTCCTCAGCCGCGCACACCCCGACTTCATGAAGAAGCTGTTCGCGCAGGAAGTCCCCGAAATCTACGACGGCATCATCGAGATCAAGGCCGCAGCCCGCGATCCCGGTTCGCGCGCCAAGATCGGCGTGATCAGCCATGATTCGTCGATCGATCCGGTCGGCGCGTGCGTCGGCATGAAGGGGTCGCGAGTTCAGGCCGTCGTGCAGGAAATGCAGGGCGAGAAGATCGACATCATCCCCTGGTCGCCCGACATCGCGACCTTCGTCGTCAACGCACTGCAGCCGGCCTCGGTCAGCCGCGTCGTGATCGACGAAGAGGAAGAGCGCATCGAGGTGGTGGTTCCCGACGACCAGCTTTCGCTGGCGATCGGCCGTCGTGGCCAGAACGTGCGGCTCGCGTCGCAGCTGACTGGCAAGGCGATCGACATCCTCACCGAGGCCGATGCCTCCGAGAAGCGCCAGAAGGACTTTGTCGAGCGTTCGGCAATGTTCGAGAAGGAGCTCGACGTCGACGAGACGCTCGCACAGCTGCTGGTCGCCGAAGGGTTCACCAGCCTCGAGGAAGTCGCCTATGTCGAGGTCGAGGAGATCGCCGGCATCGAGGGCTTCGACGAGGATCTGGCTGGCGAGTTGCAGAACCGCGCGACCGAGGCGCTCGAGCGTCGCGACGCGGCCAGCCGCGAAGAGCGTACCGCGCTCGGCGTGGAGGACGCGCTGATCGACATGCCGTATCTGAACGAGGCGATGCTCGTCACGCTCGGCAAGGCGGGCATCAAGACGCTCGACGATCTCGCGGATCTTGCGACCGACGAGCTCGTCGAGAAGAAGCGCGCCGAACCGCGCCGCCGCAACGACGACGCGCCCAAGCGTCCCGAGCCCAAGGGCGGCATCCTCGCCGAATATGGTCTCAGCGACGAACAGGGCAACGAGATCATCATGGCCGCGCGCGCGCACTGGTTCGAGGACGAGGCCCCTGAGGCTGACGCCGTCGAGGCGGACGAGGCGCCGGTGGAAGAGGCTTCGGCCGAGGACACTGCAGCTGAGGACACTGCGGCTGAGGACACTGCGGCGGATGACGTCGTGGCGGATGACGCTGCGGACACGACCGACGCGAAGAGCGAGGACGACAAGGCCTGATGCCGTTTGTCAGCATCCGCATTTCGGGGTCCGCGACCAAGGACCAGAAGGCCGGCATCGTCGCCGACGTCACCCAGTCGCTCGTCGAGCGGCTGGGAAAGAACCCGGCTGCGGTGCAGATCGTGATCGAAGAGGTGTCGACCGAGAATTACGGCGCGGGCGGCCAGCTGCTGGTCGATCGCGACGCCCCGAAGACGACTCCGGCGCAGGAGGACGCACATGCGGAACCCTCCCGATGAGACGCTAGGCGCTACCGACGACCTTCCTTCCTCCCCTCCCGCAAGCGGGAGAGGACCGAAGGGTGGGCGCCCGGCCTCGGCTAAGAACAAGGGTGCAGGTGGGCGCGAGCCTAACCCATCCCGCGTGCGCGAGGGGGATGAAGACGCCCCCATTCGCAAGTGCATCCTATCGGGCGAGCGCGATGTTCGGCCACATCTCGTGCGACTCGCGCTTGCGCCCGACGGGCAGATCCATCCCGACGTGCGTGCCAAGGCGCCTGGTCGTGGTGCGTGGATCGGCGTCACCCGCGTCGAGCTCGAGGCTGCGATCAAGAAGGGCAAGCTGAAAGGCGCGCTCGCGCGTGCGTTCAAGACCGGCGAGTTCGCAATTCCCCCCGAACTGCCCGCGCAGATCGAAGCCGCGCTCGAGCGCAACGCACTCGACCGGCTTGGGCTCGAATCGCGCTCGGGCACCGTGCTGATTGGCTCGGACCGGATCGAACAGAATGCGCGCCAGGGCAAGCTGAAGGCGCTGTATCATGCGTCCGATGCGGCCGAGGACGGCAACCGCAAGCTCGACCAGGCGTGGCGCATCGGCAACGATGTCGAAGGCTCGGGCCTGCGGGGGTTGGCACTGCCTGCGTCACGTACCATATTGGCATTGGCGCTGGGGCGGGAGAATGTGGTACACATTGGCCTGACTGACCGCGCTGCAGCAAAGCGGGTGAGCGAAGCGCTCGACCGTTGGCTGCATTTTATCGGCCCCGAACCTTCTCCCGTGTCTTGCGAAACGGCCTCGCAGGGCGCATCGGCGTCTCAACAAAACGGGACGTCACCCATAACAGGGGCGTCCGGATCGACCGGACACAGCCCGGCCGTGGACATGACTGAGGAATTTGAGTGAGCGACACGGACAACGAGAAGCCGAAACTTGGCATGCGCGCACCTTTGGGTGTGAAGCGCACGGTCGAGACCGGCCAGGTGAAGCAGAGCTTCAGCCACGGCCGATCGAATACGGTGATCGTGGAAACCAAGCGTGCGCGCGTCCTGCGCCGTCCGGGCGAGCCCGACGGTCCGGTCGCCGATGCGCCGGTTGCCGCGCCCGCGCCGGTTGCGGCCCCCGCACCGGCTCCGCAGGCGCGTGCGCCGCAGCCCGCCCCCGCACCGGTACGCCAGCAGGCACCGAGCAACCTGTCGCCGCAGGAGCGGCAGGCCAAGCTTCTCCGCGAGGCGGAAGAGCAGCGGATGAACACGCTCGAAGAAGGGCGTCGTCGCCAGGAAGCCGAGCGCGCCAAGGCCGCCGAGGACGAGCGCAACCGCATCGCCGAACGCGCGCGTGCCGAGGCGGAAGCCAAGGCTGCACCTGCGCCGAAGCCCGTTGAGGCGCCTGCACCTGCACCGGCACCCGTCGTCGAAGCAGCGCCGATCGTAGCGCCGACGCCTGCTGCCGCGCCGGTTGAAGCCCCCGTTGCGGTGGCCCCTGCCCCCGCTGCGGCCCCGGCACCCGCGCCGACTCCGACGCCAGCTCCGGTAGCGGTGCCAGCACCGGCTCCCAAGCCGGCGCCCGCGCCTGTCGCACCGCCGGCCCCGCCGCCGATTCTCGAATTGTCGCGCGATCCGTCGATGCCGGCACCCCGCCGGTTCTCGCCAGTCGCCCGTCCCGAGCGTCCTCCGCCGCCGCCGAAGCCCGTCCCGGCACCTGCACCTGCAGCGCCGGCGACGACGGCCAATGCCGGCACGACCGCAGCGCGCCCTGGTGCAACCGGTGCCAACGCGCCGGCCGGCGGCGTCCGTCGCGACGCACCCCCAGCCCGGCCGCAGCAGCGTGACCGCAAGGGCGACGATCGTCGCACCTCGGGCAAGCTGACCGTCAACCGCGCCCTCGGCGATGGCGATGGCGCTCGCGCCCGCTCGCTCGCCGCGCTCAAGCGTGCGCGTGAGAAGGAGCGTCGTGGCACCGGTGGTCCGCGCGAGCCGCAGGCCAAGCAGGTCCGCGACGTGGTCGTCCCCGAGGCGATCACCGTGCAGGAACTCGCCATCCGTATGGCCGAGAAGGGTGCAGACCTCGTCAAGGCGCTGTTCAAGATGGGCATGCCCGTCACGATGACGCAGACGATCGACCAGGATACGGCCGAACTGCTCGTCACCGAATTCGGTCACAACCTGACGCGCGTCAGCGATGTCGACCAGGATCTGGCGAACGACACGATTGACGATGCCGAGGAGACGCTGCGTCCGCGTGCCCCGGTCGTCACGATCATGGGTCACGTCGATCACGGCAAGACGTCGCTGCTCGATGCCCTGCGCGGCACCGACGTGGTGCGCGGCGAAGCGGGTGGCATCACCCAGCATATCGGCGCGTATCAGGTTACGCTGAAGGACAAGTCGAAGATCACCTTCCTCGACACGCCGGGCCATGAGGCGTTCACGCAGATGCGTGCGCGCGGTGCGGATGTCACCGATATCGTCATCCTCGTGGTGGCGGCGGACGACGGCCTGATGCCGCAGACGGTGGAGGCGATCGCCCACACCAAGGCGGCAGGCGTGCCGATGATCGTCGCGATCAACAAGATCGACAAGGAAGGCGCCAATGCCCAGAAGGTGCGCGAGCGCCTGCTGAGCGAGGAGATCGTGGTCGAGGACATGGGCGGCGACGTCCAGGACGTCGAAGTCTCCGCGACCAAGAAGATCGGTCTCGACACGTTGATCGAGAAGATCCAGCTCCAGGCCGAACTGCTCGAACTGCGCGCCAATCCGGATCGCGCGGCCGAGGGTACGGTGATCGAGGCCAAGCTCGACAAGGGTCGTGGTCCGGTTGCGACGATCCTCGTCAATCGTGGTACGCTCAAGGTCGGCGACATCTTCGTGGTCGGCGGCGAGAGCGGCAAGGTTCGTGCGCTGGTCGACGACAAGGGCAAGCAGATCAAGGAAGCCGGTCCGGCGATGCCGGTCGAGGTCCTCGGTCTGTCGGGCGTGCCGTCGGCGGGTGACCCGTTCCAGGTTGTCGAGAACGAGGCGCGTGCCCGCGAGGTCGCGGAATATCGTCGCAGCGTGAAGACCGACAAGCGGACGGCATCGGTTCCTGCCAGCCTCGAGAGCATGTTCTCGGCGCTCAAGGAAAAGCAGGCGATCGAATATCCGCTGGTCGTGAAGGCCGATACGCAGGGTACCGTCGAGGCGATCGTCGGGGCGATCAACAAGATCTCCACCGACCTGATCAAGGCGCGCGTACTGAGCTCGGGCGTCGGTGGCATCACCGAGTCGGACGTCACGTTGGCGGCGGCATCGGGTGCACCGATCATCGGCTTCAACGTTCGTCCGAATGCCAAGGCACGCGAGATCGCCGAGCGCCAGAAGGTCGCGTTCAAATATTATGACGTGATCTACGACCTGATCGACGAGATCCGGGCGGGCATGGCCGGCGAGCTTGGGCCGGAAGCGTTCGAGACGGTCGTCGGTCGTGCCGATATCCGCGAGGTCTTCTCGGCGGGCAAGCATGGCAAGGCGGCGGGTCTGCTCGTTACCGAGGGCAATATCCGCAAGGCGCTCAAGGCACGCATCACGCGCAACGACGTCATCATCTACCAAGGCGAAATCGCATCGCTGCGTCGCTTCAAGGATGATGTCGCCGAAGTCCGCGCCGGGCTGGAGTGTGGCGTGACGTTCACGTCGAACTTCGTCGACATCAAGGCCGGCGACGTCCTCGAGACGTTCGAAGTCGAGATGCGCGACCGCACGCTGTAATACTGAAACCCTCTCCCCCTCGGGGAGAGGGTTGGGTGAGGGGCAGTACCGGGCGGTAACGCCTGCGGCCGCCCCTCATCCCCACCCTCTCCCCGGAGGGGCGAGGGAGTTAGAAGAATGAAGACCGATACCCCAGAGATCAAAACCGTCCGCGCGCTGCGCGTGGGCGAGCAGGCGCGTCACGCGCTCAGCGACATCCTCGCGCGCGGCGACGTGCATGATCCGGTGCTCGAAAAGCACCTCGTCACGATCACCGAGGTGCGCATGTCCCCCGACCTGCGTCACGCCACCGTCTTCGTGAAACCGCTGCTCGGCAAGGACGAGGAAAAGGTGCTGAAGGCGCTGCGGACGAACACCGCCTATCTCCAGCGCGAAGTCGCGACCCGCGTGCAGACGCGCTATGCCGCCAAGCTGAAATTCGTCGCCGACGAGAGCTTCGACGAGGGCACGCACATCGACACACTGCTGCGCGATCCGCATATCGCGCGTGACCTGTCCGAGGATTGACGCCGCCGCGCGACGCGTCTTTGGGTTGAGCCGATGGCCAAGCTGTATTTCTATTATGCGTCGATGAACGCGGGCAAGTCGACCAACCTGCTCCAGGCGGACTTTAACTACCGCGAGCGCGGGATGCGGACGATGCTGTTCACCGCCGCGATCGATGACCGCTTTGCGGCGGGCACGATCACGTCGCGGATCGGGCTGGAGGCACCGGCGATCGCGTTCGACGCGGAGACCGATATCGGAGCCTGCATCGCCCGGCAGCACGCCGAGGATGCTATCTCCTGCGTGCTGGTGGACGAGGCACAGTTCCTGACTGCGCCTCAGGTCGACCAGCTCGCGCAGATCTGCGACGTGGTCGGCATCCCGGTGCTCGCCTACGGCTTGCGGACCGATTTCCAGGGCGCGCTGTTCCCCGGCTCGGCGCGGCTGCTGGCGCTGGCCGACTCGCTGGTCGAGATCAAGTCGGTGTGCATGTGCGGGCGCAAGGCGACGATGAACCTGCGCGTCGACGCGAACGGCCGCGCGATCGCCGAGGGGCAGCAGACCGAGATCGGCGGCAACGACCGCTATGTTGCGTTGTGCCGGCGGCATTTCACCGAGGCTTTGGGGTAGCTCCCTGCCCTTCGCCCCTTCCCGTCATCCTGACGAAAGTCAGGACCCAGGGTACCAAACACCGTCTCTCGTGGCTCTGGGTCCTGACTTTCGTCAGGATGACGGAGTGGGTGGGGCTCGCCCTGCCCCAATCTTCAAGGATCCTACGACATGCATGGCTGGATCATACTCGACAAACCGCTGGGGCTGGGCTCGACGCAGGGCGTGTCCGCCGTGAAGCGCGCGCTGCGCAACGGCGGCTATGGCAAGTTCAAGGTCGGCCACGGCGGCACGCTTGATCCGCTCGCGACCGGCGTGCTGCCGATCGCGGTCGGCGAGGCGACCAAGCTTGCTGGGCGGATGCTCGACAGCGACAAGATCTATGATTTCACCATAATGTTCGGGGTTCAGACCGACACGCTCGACGCCGAGGGCGTAAGCATCGCCACCTCCGACGTGCGCCCGACAATGGCAGCGGTCGAGGCGGTTCTGGCGCAGTTCACCGGCCCGATCGCGCAGGTGCCCCCCGCCTATTCCGCGCTCAAGATTGATGGCGAGCGCGCCTACGACCTCGCCCGCGCCGGGCAGGACGTGGTGCTGGCCAGCCGGAATGTGACGATCTACGCACTCACCGCCCATCCCGTCCGCGGTGATGATGAGGCTCTACAGAACACGCGTCTCGAGGCGGTCACCCTCACCGCGCATGTCTCCAAGGGCACCTATATCCGTTCCCTCGCGCGCGACATCGCGCCGGCGCTCGGAACCGTCGGCCACGTCACCATGCTGCGCCGCGTAAAGGCCGGTCCGTTCGACCTCTTATCGGCGATATCGCTGGACAAACTGGACGAACTCGCTAAGGCCTCCGCGCTTGAAGATGTACTACTGCCCTTGAGGGTGGCGCTGGACGACATCCCGGCTCTCTCCCTCACCCCCGACCAGGCAGGGGCGCTCCGACAGGGGCGTATCTTGGCCGGGATCGCCGCAGACAATGGCCAATACTTCGCCGAGCTGGACGCTGTCCCGGTCGCGCTGGTCGAGGTCGAGGACGGAGACGTCCGGGTCGTTCGCGGTTTCAATCTGTGATGTCGAAGGACTGAGAATTCATGACGATTACCGCTGAACGCAAGACCGAGCTGGTCAAGATCCACGCACGCCAGGACGGCGACACGGGTTCGCCCGAAGTCCAGGTCGCGATCCTGACCGAGCGGATCAAGAACCTGACCGAGCACTTCAAGGGCCACAAGAAGGACAACCACTCGCGTCGTGGTCTCCTGATGATGGTCAACAAGCGCCGGTCGCTGCTGGACTATCTCCGTCACAAGGACGGCCAGCGCTATCTGGATCTGATCGCGAAGCTCGGTCTCCGCAAGTAAAACGAACGGCTCCCTTCGGGGGGCCGTTTTTGTATATACGACTTTGATTCCGCGCCATCGCGCGCGGAGGCAAACGCCAGGACGCAATTCGGTGGACTGGCAAGGAGCGACAACTCGCTCCACACCGCCGCGAGCCGGCTTAGCTCGCACATAGGCCCCGGTCGGCATCTGGCCGCCGGAGTGAAGGAAACGAAATGTTCGATACCAAAACCGTAAGCGCCCAGTGGGGCGGCAAGACGCTGACGCTCGAGACCGGCCGCGTGGCCCGTCAGGCAAACGGCGCCGTGCTCGCCACCCTCGGCGAGACCGTCGTTCTGTGCGCCGTCACGGCTGCACGGACCGTCAAGGAAGGGCAGGATTTCTTCCCGCTCACCGTCCATTACCAGGAGAAGTTCTCCGCAAGCGGCCGCATCCCCGGTGGCTTCTTCAAGCGTGAGCGCGGCGCGACCGAAAAGGAGACGCTGACCAGCCGTCTTATCGATCGCCCGATCCGTCCCCTCTTCCCAGAGGGTTTCTACAACGAGATCAACGTGATCTGCCAGGTTCTGTCGTATGACGGCGAGAACGAGCCGGACATCCTCGCGATGGTCGCGGCGTCGGCTGCGCTGACGATCTCGGGCGTGCCGTTCATGGGCCCGATCGGTGCAGCCCGCGTCGGCTATGTCGATGGCGCCTACATACTCAACCCGACGCTCGACGAAGCCAAGGCGGGTGATCTCGACCTCGTCGTCGCCGCCACCGGCCAGGCCGTGATGATGGTCGAGTCGGAAGCCAAGGAGCTTTCGGAAGAGATCATGCTCGGCGCGGTCCAGTTCGCGCACAAGGCATGCCGCGAAGCCGCCAACCTGATCATCGATCTGGCCGAGCAGGCTGCCAAGGATCCTTGGGAGATGGCCGAGCAGGCCGACCTGTCGACCGCCAAGGACAAGCTGAAGAAGCTGATCGGCAAGGACATTGCGGCCGCCTACAAGGTGACCGACAAGTCCAAGCGTTCGGACCTGCTGAACGCCGCACGCGCCAAGGGCAAGACCGCCTTTGCCGATGCGACTCCGCAGGACCAGATGGCAGCCGGCAAGCTGATGAAGAAGCTGGAGGCTGAGATCGTCCGCGGCGCCATCCTCAAGGACGGCACCCGCATCGACGGCCGCACCACCACGCAGATCCGTCCGATCGAAGCGATGGTCCACTTCCTCCCGCGGACGCACGGCTCGGCGCTGTTCACGCGTGGTGAGACCCAGTCGATCTGCACCACCACGCTCGGCACGCGCGACGCAGAGCAGATGATCGACGGCCTGAACGGTCTGTCGTACGAAAACTTCATGCTCCACTACAACTTCCCGCCCTACTCGGTCGGTGAAGTCGGTCGCTTCGGTGCGCCGGGTCGTCGCGAAGTCGGCCACGGCAAGCTTGCCTGGCGCGCGCTGCACCCGGTGCTGCCGTCGAAGGAAGAGTTCCCGTACACGATCCGCGTTCTGTCGGACATCACGGAGAGCAACGGCTCGTCGTCGATGGCGACGGTCTGCGGCGGTTCGCTGTCGATGATGGATGCAGGCGTTCCGCTGAAGCGTCCGGTGTCGGGCATCGCAATGGGGCTGATCCTCGAGGGCAAGAACTTCGCGGTTCTGTCGGACATCCTTGGCGACGAGGATCACCTCGGCGACATGGACTTCAAGGTCGCCGGCACGTCCGAGGGCATCACCACGATGCAGATGGACATCAAGATCGCCGGCATCACCGAGGAGATCATGGGCAAGGCGCTGGCACAGGCCAAGGAAGGCCGTGCGCACATCCTGGGCGAAATGGCCAAGGCGCTCGACCACACGCGTGAGGAGTTGTCGGCACACGCACCGCGTATCGAGACCTTCACGATCGAGAAGTCGAAGATCCGTGAAGTCATCGGCACCGGCGGCAAGGTGATCCGCGAGATCGTCGCGCAGACCGGCGCCAAGGTCGACATCGACGACGAGGGCGTGATCAAGGTGTCGTCGTCCGACCCCGCGCAGATCGAAGCCGCGATCAAGTGGATCAAGGGCCTCGTCGAGGAAGCCGAAGTCGGCAAGGTCTATGACGGCAAGGTCGTCAATCTCGTGGACTTCGGTGCGTTCGTGAACTTCATGGGTGGCAAGGACGGTCTCGTCCACGTGTCCGAAATCAAGAACGAGCGCGTCGAGAAGGTCTCCGATGCGCTGAGCGAAGGCCAGGAAGTCAAGGTCAAGGTCCTCGAGATCGATCCGCGCGGCAAGGTTCGCCTGTCGATGCGCGTCGTCGACCAGACGACCGGCGAAGAGCTGGAGGACACGCGTCCTGCCCGTGAGCCGCGCGAAGGCGGTGACCGTGGTCCGCGCGGTCCGCGTCGCGATGGCGATGGTGGTCGTGATGCCGGTAACGGCGGTGGCGGTCGTGGCCCGCGCGGCGAAGGCGGCGGCGGTGATCGTGGTCCCCGCGGCCCGCGTCGTGACGGCGATGGTGGTCGTGATGGCGGCAACGGCGGTGGCCGTGGCCCGCGTCGCGACGGCGGTGGTCAGGGCGGCGAGCGCGCGCCCCGCGCCGAGCGTTCGGACGGCGACAAGGCCCCCGAGTTCGCTCCGGCGTTCCTGACGGGCGATCGCGACTAAGCGATCTTGCCGACTGGCAACTAGCGAAAGGGGATCCGGGCAACCGGGTCCCCTTTTTCGTGGCGATCACGATTGCGGAAGCCGGCGGCGCGATGCCGCGGGATCCGCGTTCTACAATTTGTACGAGAATGACGGCCGGACACGCTGCTATCGGCTTGCAGCGTCCAGCGTGCATGCGCATTCTCGGCCAAGGCAGCAAAGATGCGGGGGCATCATGGCAACCTTGGCGACCAGCGTGTCGGCGATCACCGCCGAGCGGCGTTTCTATCTCATGCTGGCTGCGATCATCGCGGTCACCGTCTTCGCGGGGTTCGGGCTGGACCTGCAGCGGACGGACTGGAACATCGTCGGGCTTCCCGCCCAGGTCCATCTGCACGCTGCCGTCTTCTTCGGCTGGATCATCCTCTACGTTGCGCAGAACTGGCTGGTCGACCGGGGGTCGATCGCGACGCACCGGCGACTGGGCGTCGCAACCGCATGTCTGGTCCCGGTCATGGTCGTGGTGGGCGTCGCGACGACGGTCATGGCCGTCCGGCTCAACCGCGTCCCGCCCTTCTTCACGCCGGGCCTTTTCCTCGCGCTCGACCTTCAGATCATCGGCTTTGCGATCCTGGCGGGCTGGGCGATCCAGCTGAGACACCGGTCCGACTGGCACAAGCGCCTGATGCTGTCCGCGACGATCCTGATCATGTCGCCCGCGCTGGGGCGCATCCTGCCGATGCCGCTGATGGGTCCGTCCGGGACCTGGGCGATATTCATCGCGACCATGGCCTATCTGGGCGCTGCGATGCTGTTCGATGCGCAACTGCGCGGGCGGGTGCACCTGGCCTATTGGTGGGGCGCGGGAATGCTGAGCCTCGTCCAGCTGCTGATCGGCATCGTCGGGTTCAGCCCGCGGCTCGACAACCTGATCGCCCAACTGGCGGCCTGACGGCGGGCATACACCGATCTGAATAGGATTTGAGTGGGGAGCTTCTGTTGCTCGGTGCCCCCCGTACCGCCGGTTTCCACTTCTGTTGCCCGGTGTGGCCCGAACCGCGCTTTCGTCCGTATAACTTAGGTCGTTAGACCGTCAGTTATGCGGCAATTGCGAGTGCTTCGTTATCGTTGGCACTTGTGTATGGGCCGTTGCGGTGGTCCCATTCCGAGCGAAACATAGCGTCGTTGAACACACGTCGATCCTAGTTCGACCCCGTCATCGTCCCCCTCTTGCGAAGAGGGCGGTGGTGGAGTCGCCGGGTACTGCCCCCGGGTCCGCTGTGTCTATGACACGCCACGGTTTATCGCCATAGTCACCAGAGGAGAATTCCCCCGATGACGCTTGTGATATAGAGCGGCGGTCGGCCGATTAAAAGCCTGTGATTTTGCCCTTTGCGGCCTTTCGCTCGCCACAAACCGCGTGCATAGAAATCTGTATTATGTTGACGCAGCGCTCTCGCTACGCGCTTCGCGCGATGATCTTCCTTGGCGGCGCCCCGGTCGGGGGTCCACCGATCCCGATGACCCGCATCGCGGCGGAGGCCAATGTACCGCGCAAGTTTCTCGAGCTGATCCTTGCGGACCTCCGCGAGTCCGGCTTGCTGCACAGCCATCGCGGCAAGATGGGCGGCTATCGCCTGTCGCGCCCCAGCCACCTGATCTCGCTCGGCGAGATCATCCGGATCATCGAGGGCCCGCTCGCGCTGGTGCCCTGCGTCAGCCGCACGGCCTATCGGCCCTGCCTCGACTGCAAGAGCGAGGCAGACTGCGCGATCCGCTTTGCGATGATGCGCGTCCGCGACGAGACCGCGCGGATCCTCGATGGCACGAGCCTGGCGGATGCGAACGCCGAGGATCTGGCCGCAGCCTGATCCCGCCCTCCCCCGCAGGGAGAGGGCCAGGACGATCAGCCGCGCGCCTTGAGCTCGTCGCGGATCTCCCGCAACAGCGCGATCTCGACCGGCTCGGGCGCCGGCGCGACCGGAGTCGCTTCTTCCTCACGCTTGAGCCGCGCGGTTTCACGCTCGATCAGCGCCGCCGCGCGGTTCACGACGCGCAGGATCATGAAGATGATGAAGGCGACGATCACGAAGTTGACGAGCTGCGTCGCGAACGCGCCATAGCCGAGCAACGGCACCCCCGCCTTCTTCAACGCCGCATAGTCGCTGAGCGACCCGACATAGTTTGCGGGGACAGGCCCCATCCGCCAGAAATAGCTCGAAAAATCGAGCCCGCCGAAAATCTTGCCGATCACCGGCATCAGCACGTCGTCGGTCAGCGAGGTGACGATCTTGCTGAACGCCGCCCCGATGATCACCGCAATAGCCAGATCGAGCACGTTGCCGCGCATGATGAACGCTTTGAATTCCTTGAGCATTTGCGCCCCCTTTTCCAGTCCCCCGCACGCTAGCCATCGATTTCGGTTTCGCCAAGCCGGTCCGCTGTCCTATGGGGGTGATACAGACCAGCAGGAGAGCCCCGATGTCGTCCTATGCCCAGATTCTTCGCGGATCCGCCGTCGTTGCGCTCGCGGCGACGCTTGGCGGCTGCGGGATCAACAGCATCCCGACCGCCGAGGAAAATGTTAAGGCGCGCTGGGCCGATGTCCAGAACGACTATCAGCGCCGCGCCGACCTGATCCCCAACCTCGTCGCGACGGTCAAGGCGGCCGGCGCGCAGGAAAAGAGCATCCTGGTCGAGGTGACGCAGGCGCGCGCCGCGGCGAGCACGGTGCAGGTCTCGGGCGACGACCTGACCGACCCGGCGAAGATCGAGCAATTCTCGCGCGTGCAGGGTGCCGTCGGGCTGTCGCTGCAGCGACTGCAGGAGGCCTATCCCGAGCTCAAGAGCCAGGCCAATTACACCACGCTGATGAGCCAGCTCGAAGGCACCGAGAACCGCATCACGATCGCACGACGCGATTATAACGGCGCAGTCCAGGCCTATAACACCAAGATCCGCACCTTCCCCGACGCGGTCGGCGCGAAGATCTTCTATGGCGCAAAGCCGATGGTGCCATTTGCCGCGACCACGCCGGGGGCCGAGACGGCACCGACGGTGAACTTCGGCAACGCGAGCTGATCGCGGAGCCGGCGGCATGATCCGCGTCCTCGCGGCGCTCCTCTTCGCGGTGCTGCTCGGCAGCGGCACCGCAGGCGCCCAGACCTTCCCGAAATTCACCGGCTTCGTGGTTGATTCGGCAAACGTGATCCCGCCCGAGCAGGAGACTGCGCTCACCAAACGACTCGACGATCTGCAAAAGGCGACGGGCAACCAGCTGGTCGTCGCGACCATCGCCGATCTGCAGGGCTATCCGATCGAGGATTATGGCTATCGCCTGCTGCGGAACTGGGGGGTCGGGCTGAAGGACGCCAATAACGGCGCGATCCTGCTCGTCGCGCCGAACGATCGCAAGGTGCGGATCGAGGTCGGCTATGGGCTGGAACCGGTCCTGACTGACGCGTTTTCGAGCGTCGTGATCAACCAGCAGTTCCTGCCGCGCTTCAAGGCCGGCGACATGACCGGCGGGATCGTCGCGGGCACGAATGCGGTCGCGGACCAGCTCGCTTTGCCCGACGCAGAGGCCCGCGCGAAGGTCGGCGCGGCGGCGGCGGAATATGACAAGACGCATCGCCGCGCGCCGTCCGGCAACGGTGGCGGCGTGCCGATCGGGCTGATCATCTTCGGGATCGTGGCCGCCGCGATCGTCATTCCGATGATCTCGCGGCGTGCCGGTGGCACCCGCTATTCAAGCGGTGGCGGCGGCAACGGGACACTGCCGATCGTGCTGTGGAGCATCGCCAACGAGATGTCACGGCGCGGCGGCGGCGGCGGTAGCAGCTGGGGCGGCGGCGGCGGCGACAGCGGCGGCGGTGGCTGGATGGGCGGCGGTTTTGGCGGCGGCGGCGGCGGATCTGCCGGCGGCGGCGGCGCATCGGGGAGTTGGTGACATGCGGTTGAGCGAAGCCGATCACGGCCGCGTCACCGCCGCTGTGACGCAGGCCGAAACCACGACGACGGGCGAGATCGTCACGATCGTCGCGCGCCAGTCCGACGCCTATCACGACGTCTCGCTGCAATGGTCCGTGCTCGCCATGCTGCTGAGCCTTGCAGTGCTCGCGCTGCATCCCGTGGCGGCCGACCAGATCTATGCGCGGCTCGTCGATCCCTGGGCGCAGTCGGCACCACAGGGCGCGTTGTTCGCGATCGCGCTCGTCCTGATGACGCTGGTGTTCCTGGGTATGCGCCTGCT
Organism: Sphingomonas sp. CFBP 13714; assembly: GCF_014842205.1. Taxonomy (NCBI): domain Bacteria; kingdom Pseudomonadati; phylum Pseudomonadota; class Alphaproteobacteria; order Sphingomonadales; family Sphingomonadaceae; genus Sphingomonas; species Sphingomonas sp. CFBP 13714. The sequence continues at coordinate 158,347 of NZ_JACYVG010000002.1, read as the reverse complement.
TCTCACTATCCCCGCGCTACGACTCGCGCTGACGCCGGGCGCGACAAAATCGCGGCGGGTGCGCCGGCGTGCGGTGATGCTGTTCCGGGCGGGTGCGGAAAAGCGCACGCGCGGCGCGACGGGCGTGTTGCTGTACCTGTCGCTTGCCGAACACCGCGCGGAGATCGTCGCGGACTCGGGCATCCATTCGCGCGTGCCGAACGAGATCTGGGGTGCGGCGATGGCGGCCGTGCTCACCGCGGTGCGCGACGACCGGCCCGCAGACGGCATGGCCGATGCCGTCGCGCAGATCGGCACGGTGCTCGCCGAGCATTTCCCGCGAACCGGTGCGGCGATCAACGAACTTCCCGACAGGCTGATCGAATTATGACCACGACCGTATGGGCGGGCAAGTTCCTGACCGTGCAGACCGAAGGCACGTGGGAATATGCGGAACGCCGCGGGCAGATCGCGGCAGCCGTGATCGTCGCGATCGACGCGGGCGACGTCATCCTGGTCGAACAGTTTCGCGTACCGCTGGGCCGCGCCTGCCTCGAACTGCCCGCCGGGTTGGTGGGTGACGAGACCGCGGGCGAGAGCGTCGCGGTCGCCGCCGGGCGCGAGCTCGAGGAGGAAACCGGCTACCGCGCGGCCGCGATCGAGGATCTGGGGCTCTTCTATTCGTCGCCGGGGATGACGTCGGAATGCTTCACCCTGGTTCGTGCGACCGGGCTGACCAGGGTCGGCGACGGCGGCGGCGATGGTGACGAGAACATCACCGTCCACCGCGTACCGCTCGCCGACATTCCCGCCTTCATCGCGGCAAAGCGCGAGGCGGGCGTTGCGATCGACGCAAAGATGCTGTTGATCCTCGCGGGATCGATCCTCTAGCGACGAGCGCGCTGAGCCGTTTTCAGCCCCGTCGCCGGAACGGCGTCGGGTAGTCGCTTATTTGAAGTTGTCCGCGTAGCTCTGCAGCTTCAGCGTCTTCTGCGGCGCCGGTACGACCGTGTAGCCGAACCCTTCACGCTCGCAATGCGCGATCGCGGCCTCGGCGGTCGGGAAGAACAGGCGGAGCTGGTCGCGCGTGTCGCCGCTGCCGGCCCAGCCGGTCAGCGGGTCGGGGCGCTTGGGCTCCGAGGGTTCGAATTCGAGCTGCCAGCTGTCGGTCCGGTGCTTGCCGGACTGCATGGCGTTCTTGGGGCGCTGGAAGATACGGGCGGTTGGCATGGCCCCCCCTTATCGCGAAGTTGCGCCCCTTGCATCCGCCTTTTTCGTGCGCAGCGTCGCCGATGCCGCGGCGGGATCGTCGGGCCAGGGATGCTTGGGGTAGCGACCGCGCATTTCCTTGGCGACCGCGACCCAGCTCCCCGCCCAGAACCCGGGCAGATCGCGCGTCGTCTGGATCGGGCGTCCCGCCGGTGACGTGAGGCTCAGCACCAGCGGGACGCGCGCTTCGCCGATGGTCGGGTGCACGCCGAGCCCGAACAGCGCCTGGACGCGCAGCTCGACACGGGGCCCTCCCTCGGCGGCATAGTCGATCGCGTGCGTGCTGCCCGCGGGACTCGTGAAATCGGGCGGCGCGAGGCGGTTGATCGTCTGCATCGCATCCCAGCCGAGCAGGTTGCGCAACGCCTCGACGAGTGCCCCCGGGGCGATCGCATCGAGTCGGCGCTTTCCGACGAGCAGCGGCGCGAGCCATTCGTCCAGACGGTCGAGCAACGCCGCATCGTCGAGCGGCACGCCTGCATAGGCGGCGCGGTCGCGCAACGCCTGCCCGCCGTCGCTCCACGGGAGCAGCGAAAGGCCATGCTCGCGAACCGCCTCCAGCAGCGCGGCGAGGATCGCGTCGGGATCGGCGCCGCTGTCGGGACCGCTCGACAAGCGGATCGCGCCGAGCCGCCGGTCGCGCAGAGCCTGGATGCCGCCGGTCGCTGGGTCGAAGCTGACCGTGCGGCGCGATTCGATCCGATCGGCGAACAGCGCCTCGACCGTCGCCTGGTCGATCACCGCCGCGGACAAAATCCGCGCGCCCGCCGCGGCCCCCTGCGTATCGGCGACCGCAAGCCACTCCGCACGCGCCAGCGGCGACGTCGGATCGAGCCGGAACCCGCGTCCGCCGACCGATGCCCAGGTTTCGCCGGACGGATCACGCCGCCGGGCGACGCGGTCGGGATAGCCAAGCGCGATGCACGTGGCGACGCCCCCGTCTGCCGGCGAGAGAGACCCGCGCGACGGTGCGAGGCGGGCCCACCGCTTGGCCATCCCGCGCGCGGCCTGCGCCTTCGCGCCGCGTTCGGTCTTCCAGCGGCGCAGGCGGGTTTCGACATCGACGTCCTGGCCGCCGATCCCGCGCTCGCCGAGCAGCACCGCGACCTGCGCGGCGACCTCTGCCAGCCCCCGCTCCCCGGCGCGCAACAGCATATGGGCAAGGCGCGGCGGCATCGGCAGCTTCGCGATCGCACGGCCATGCGCCGTCGGACGACCGTCTGCATCGATCGCCTCGAGCGTCGACAGCCGGCGCAGCGCCTCGTCGATCGCCGCAGCGGGCGGCGCATCGATCCAGCGCAGGTCGCGGGGATCGGCGACACCCCACAAGGCACAGGCGAGCACCAGCGCGGACAGATCAGCCTCGAGGATCTCGGGCGGATCATAGCGCGGCAGCCCAGCGGTCGCGGCCTCTTCCCACAACCGGTAGGCGGTGCCGGGGCCCAGACGCGCGGCCCGGCCGGCGCGCTGCGTGACCGCGGCCTGGCTCGCGCGTTCGGTGACGAGGCGGGTCATGCCCGCCGCGCGGTCGTACCGCGGGCGCCGCGCGAGACCGGAATCGATGACGATCCGGATCCCGTCGAGCGTCAGGCTGGTCTCGGCGATGCTGGTCGCCAGCACGACCTTGCGACGGCCATCGGGTTCGGGAAGGATCGCCGCACGCTGCGCCGCCGGATCGAGGCTGCCATGAAGTTCGTGCACCACGATGTCGTCGGGCAGGTTCGCAAGCCGGTCCGCGGTCCGTTCGATCTCCGCGACGCCGGGCAGGAAGGCGAGCACGCCCCCCTGCTCCTCGCCGAGTGCGCGGCGGATCGCTGCCGCCATGCCATCCTCGATCCGCGCCTCTGCCGAGCGACCGATATGCCGCAGCGTCAGCGGATAGCTCCGCCCCTCGCTCTCGATCACCGGGGCGTCGTCCATCACCGCTGCGAACCGCGCGCCGTCGAGCGTGGCCGACATCGCGACCAGTCGCAGGTCGGGACGGAAGCCCGCCTGCACATCGAGTGCGAGCGCGAGCCCGAAATCGCCGTCGAGGCTGCGTTCGTGCACCTCGTCGAACAGCACCGCGGACACCCCCGCCAGTTCCGGGTCGGACTGGATCCGCGCGACGAAGATGCCCTCGGTGACGACCGTGACGCGCGTCGCCGCGGATCGCTTGCTGTCCATCCGCGTCGCATAGCCATAGGTCCGCCCGACCGGCTCGCCCGCCGTCGCTGCCATGCGCTCCGCCGCGGCGCGCGCGGCGAGGCGCCGGGGTGAGAGCAGCAGGATCTCGCCGGTGCACCAGGCTTGCTCGAGCAGCGCAGGCGCGACCGCGGTCGTCTTGCCCGCGCCCGGCGGCGCGACGAGCACGGCGGAGGACCGCGCACGCAGCGCGGTAAGCAGTTCGGGCAGGACGGCAAGGATCGGTAGCGGCGGCGGGGTCATCGCCGCCTGCTGCCACAGATCGATCGTGGCGCAACCGCTTTTCAGGGGTCCGCGCACCACCGCGACCGTCGTGCCCAGCCCCCACCCCGCCGAACGCGGCTGGCAAGGACGCGCGAACCTGCTAGACGCGGGGCACGAATATGGCGTCCGATCCTTCCCCAAACTCTTCGACGGCGACCCGCCGGACCACCGACAGGCTGCGCGGCAGTGTCGCGCGCGTCTGGGCGAGCCGCTGGACCAAGGCGGCGCTCGCGTTGTTCGGCCTCGGGCTGATCGCACTGTTCGGCTTCTGGCTGATCGTCGTCCGCGACCTTCCCTCGGTCGATACGCTGCGCACCTACGAACCGCCCTTGCCGACCAATGTGCGCGGCATCGATGGCGCGCCGATCCACAGCTATGCGCGCGAACGTCGCGTCGAGCTCAGCTTCGCCGAATATCCGCCGATGCTGATCAATGCGTTCCTGGCGGCGGAAGATAAGTCGTTCTTCGAGCATCACGGCGTCGACTTTCCGGGACTTGCCGGCGCGGTCTTTGACTATGTCTCGAAGATCGGCAGCGGCCGACGCGCCCGCGGCGGATCGACGATCACGCAGCAGGTCGCCAAGAACCTTCTGATCGGCAACGAATATTCGCCGACGCGCAAGCTGCGCGAAGCGGTGCTGGCGTATAAGATCGAGGATACGCTGACCAAGCCTCAGATCCTCGAACTCTATCTGAACCAGATCGCGCTTGGCCGGAACGCGTTCGGCGTCGAAGCCGCCAGCCACGCCTATTTCGACAAGGACCTCGACCAGCTCGATCTCGCACAGATCGCCTATCTCGCGATCCTGCCCAAGGGTCCGTCGAATTACGATCCGGTGCGCTATCACGACCGCGCAATGACGCGGCGTAACTATGTGCTCGACCGGATGCTCGAGAACGGGTTCATCACCCGCGCGCAGTTCGATGCGGCGAACGCCGAACCGCTCGGCGTCGTGCTGCGACGCACGCCGCGGTTTGAAAGCGTCGGCGGCTATTTCGTCGAGGAAGTCCGTCGCCAGCTTATGGCCAAGTTTGGCGAAAGCGCGAAGGATGGCCCTTACAGCGTCTATTCGGGCGGCCTCTGGGTGCGGACCTCGTTCGACACGCGGTTGCAGGATCTGGCGCAGCAGGCCTTGCGTGATGGCCTGGTCCGCTTCGACAGCGGGCGCGGCTGGAACGGGCCGATCCGCCATGTCGCGATCGAGGACGACAACTGGCTCCAGCCGTTGCTCAACAGCAACATCGCGCTCGATTACCGCAACTGGGTGGCGGCGATCGTGACCGGCAAGGACGGCAATAGCTGGAACCTCGGCTTCCGCACCGGCAAGACCGGCACGCTGCCGCGCTATGCCGCGCAGATGGCGGTGCGCGGCAAGGGCGGCAATGCGTTCGGGGCGATCAAGACCGGCGACATCATCGCGGTTGCGCCCGAAGGCGGCGAGTTCGCGCTCCGGGCGATCCCCAAGGTTTCGGGTGCGTTCGTCGTTGAGGAGCCTGCCAGCGGCCGCGTCCTTGCGATGCAGGGCGGCTTCGACGACCGGTTGCAGGCGTTCAACCGCGCGACCCAGGCGATGCGCCAGCCCGGATCGACGATCAAACCGATCGTCTATTCCGCCGCGCTCGACAACGGCATGACGCCCGCCTCGATCATCGTCGACGGGCCGTTCTGTGTCTATCAGGGCGCACGACTGGGGCAGAAATGCTTCCGCAACTTCGGCAATTCGGGCGGCGCCGGGCCGCACACGATGCGCTGGGGCATCGAACAGTCGCGCAACCTGATGACGGTCCGCGCCGCCGCGCAGACCGGCATGCCCAAGGTCGTTGCCACCATCAAGAAGATGGGCGTCGGCGATTACGCGCCCTATCTCTCCTTCGCGCTGGGTGCTGGCGAGACCACCGTGGGGCGGATGGTCAACGCGTATTCGATCCTCGCCAACAACGGCAAAGGCGGGCCGCCGTCGCTGATCGACTTCGTCCAGGATCGGCACGGCAAGGTAATCTGGCCCGAGAACTGGCGCGCCTGCGACCGGTGCAACGCCCCCGACTGGGACGGCAAGTCGATGCCGCGTCCGGTCGCGCGCCAGCGCCAGGTGCTCGACGCGATGACCGCCTATCAGATGGTCCACATCACCGAAGGCGTGGTGCAGCGCGGCACCGCCGTGACGCTGCGTGATCTCGATCGGCCGATGTTCGGCAAGACGGGCACGAACAATGGCCCGACCGACGTCTGGTTCATCGGCGGAACCCCGCAATATGTCGGCGGGCTGTATATCGGCTTCGATACGCCGCGGAACCTTGGCAGCGCAGCGCAGGGCGGCACGCTGGCGGCGCCGATCTTCAAACAGTTCGCGGTCAAGGCCTATGCCGATCTGCCCAAGCTGCCATTCCGCGCACCCGCGGGCATCCGGATGGTCCGGATCGACCGGGGGAGCGGCCGTCCGGTCTATGGGACATGGCCGAACACCGATGATCCCAAGCCGGGCGTCATCTGGGAAGCGTTCAAGCCCGAAAGCGAACCGCGGCGTGCCGCGCGCCGTGCGGGCCCCGCCCCCACCACCACCACCGCGCCGACCGCCGCCGCCAAGGCAGAGGCTCCGCGCGACAGCGATTTCTTGCAAAGACAGGGCGGAATCTACTAGCCGTCCCCATATTCCGGGGCTGGCTGTTCATGCCGACCCCAACACTGGAGAATACCCATGCGCGCCGAAGCGCAGGCTCACGTTGACACCATCAAGGACGCGCTGGCGCTGTTGCGCCGTTTTCTCGACTGGGACCGCGCACTGCGTCGTCTCGACGAGCTGAACGCGCGCGTCGAGGATCAGGCGCTCTGGTCGGACCCCAAGGCTGCGCAGGAGGTGATGCGCGAGCGTCGTCGTCTCGACGAGGCGATCAGTGCGACGCGCGCGATCGAGAGCGAGCTCAGCGACACATCCGAGCTGATCGAAATGGCCGAGGCCGAGGGCGACACCGCGATGGAAGCGGACGGCGTCGCCGCGCTCGCCGAACTCGCCGCCCGCGCGGACAAGGACAAGATCAAGGCGCTGCTCGCGGGCGAGGCCGATGCCAACGACACCTATATCGAGGTCAATGCCGGTGCCGGCGGGACCGAGAGTCAGGACTGGGCGGGCATGCTCAGCCGGATGTATTCGCGCTGGGGCGAACGCCACGGGCTGAAGGTCGAGCTGGTCGACCAGCATTCGGGCGAGCAGGCGGGGATCAAGTCCGCGACGCTGCTGCTGAAGGGCGAGAACGCCTATGGCTATGCCAAGACCGAGAGCGGCGTTCACCGGCTGGTGCGGATCAGCCCGTATGATTCCGCGGCGCGTCGTCACACGTCGTTCGCCAGCGTCTGGGTCTATCCGGTCGTCGATGACAATATCGAGGTCGAGTATAACGAGAGCGACCTGCGTATCGATACGTATCGCGCATCGGGCGCAGGCGGCCAGCACATCAACACGACCGACTCGGCCGTGCGCATCACGCACGTCCCGACCGGCATCGTCGTGCAGTGTCAGAACCAGCGATCGCAGCACAAGAACAAGGCCGAGGCCTATAATCAGCTCCGCGCGCGGCTCTATGAACGCGAGCTCGCGATCCGCGAGCAGGCGGCCAATGCGGAGAATGCGTCGAAGACCGATATCGGCTGGGGCCACCAGATCCGGTCCTATGTGCTGCAGCCGTACCAGATGGTGAAGGACCTGCGGACCGGCGTGGTCTCGACCAGTCCGTCGGACGTGCTCGACGGCGATCTCGAGGCGTTCATGGCCGCCGCGCTGTCGCAGCGTGTGACCGGCGAGGCGGTCGAGGTGGAGGACGTCGATTGAAGATGACGCGCGTCCTGGCCCTGCTGCTGTCCCCGATCTGGCTGCTAGCGGCATGCGATGGCAGCAAACCGCTGATCCAGCGTGAACCCAAGGATGCGGGCCCCTTCCCCGCCGCTGACCGACCGGTCGCGTCGATCGTCTCCGCGCGCTGGTCGAACGAGGAAGCGCGCGACCGGTTGAACGAAGCGGGCGAGGTCATGACCAAGGCGGATATCCGCAAGGGCATGACGGTCGCCGATATTGGCGCAGGCGAGGGCTATTACACGATCCGCGCCGCCGCCCGCGTCGGCAAGGACGGTCGCGTTCTCGCCGAGGACATCGTCGCGAGCGTGCGCGACCAGCTGGCGGAGCGCGTCGCGCGCGAGGACCTCGCCAATGTCAGCGTGCGACTCGGCGAACCCAATGATCCGAAGCTGCCCCCGGCGAGTTTCGACCGCGTGCTGATGGTGCACATGTACCATGAGATCGAGCAGCCCTATGAATTCCTGTGGCGGCTTCGCCCTTCGCTGAAACCCGACGGACTGGTCGTCGTCGTCGATGCCGATCGCGAGACGCGCAACCACGGCACGCCGCCCGCACTGCTCAAATGCGAGTTCGCGGCGGTCGGCTATACGCAGGTCGACAGGGACGAGATGCCGTCGGCAGGCGGCTATATGGCCATGTTCCGCGCGACTGGCCCGCGCCCCGCGCCCGAGGCAATCCGCGCCTGCCGGACGAAATAGCGCCACCGGGTGGAGCAGGTGTTGCTCCGGACCGTCAGACCACCCCCATCGCGCGCAGGCTCGCCACCCGCTCGCCAGCGATCACCACGTGATCGAACAGCACGACCTCCACGGTCCGCAACCCGGCCGCCAGCGCACGGGTAAACGCCACGTCGCGGGTACTCGGGGTCACGTCCCCGCTCGGATGATTGTGCGCGATCACCACCCCCTGCGCCGCGAACGCCAGCGCATCGGCAGCGATACTGCGCACCGCGATCCGCACCTGATCGCGCCCGCCCGCCACATGCCGCATGCCCAAAAGCCTCCGATTCGGATCAAGATAGGCGACCGCCACCGCCTCAGTCGGTGCATGCCCGAGTCTTGCGAACAGCGCGCACGCCGCTGCAAGGTCGGCAATGATCGGAGCGGAGGCGGGCGACGCGGGCACCGCCTCGACTGCCGCATCGTCGCCCCGGTCGCATCCACAACTGCATCCGCTTGAGCGATCCGCCCCGCACCGCTAGGCCGTCGCGATGCGCCAATATCTAGACCTCATGGACCGCGTGCTCTCGACCGGAGCCGAGACGATGGACCGCACCGGCACGGGCACGCTCAGCGTCTTCGGCGCGCAGATGCGCTTCGATCTCGCACAGGGCTTTCCCGTGCTGACGACAAAGAAGCTTCACCTGCGCTCGATCATCGTCGAACTCCTGTGGTTCCTGCGCGGCGACACCAATGTCCGCTGGCTGCAGGACCGCAAGGTCGCGATCTGGGACGAATGGGCGGACGAGAGCGGCGATCTCGGCCCCGTCTATGGCAAGCAATGGCGCGACTGGGTGGCCGGCGACGGTCGCCATATCGACCAGATCGCCGAGCTGGTCGACCAGATCAAGACCAACCCTGCCTCGCGCCGCCAGATCGTCTGCGCGTGGAACCCGGGCGATCTGCACGCCATGGCGCTGGCCCCCTGCCACTGCCTGTTCCAGACGCATGTCGCCAACGGCAAGCTCTCGCTCCAGCTCTACCAGCGCTCGGGCGACATCTTCCTTGGAGTCCCGTTCAACATCGCCAGCTACGCGCTGCTGACGCATATGCTCGCGCAGCAATGCGGACTCGAGGTCGGTGAGTTCATCTGGACCGGCGGCGACTGCCATCTCTATTCGAACCATCTCGAGCAGGCACGACTGCAACTCGGCCGCACCCCCGGCCCGCTCCCGCGGCTCGAGATCGCGCGCACGCCGGACTCGATCGACGCATATGAGTATGAGGATTTCGTACTCCACGATTACGTCGCGCAGCCGCACATCAAGGCACCCGTCGCGGTCTAGGCCCGCCGCCCAAACAGAGAGCGAATCGCAATAGGAACCCGCGACGGCGCGCGCGGTTGACCGTCCGAACCCATTCGGAAGGCCATCATGGACATCACCCAGCTCATCCTCGACGAACATGCTCAGCAGCGCGCGCTGTTCGCCCAGATCGACAGCATCGACGCCAAGGACACCGAGGCGCTGTCGGCACTGTGGACCCGCCTCAAGAACCTGCTCGACGCGCATGCCGAGGCGGAGGAACGCTTCTTCTACCCGCGGCTGATGAAGATCGGCACCGGCGGCAACGACGCCGACTCGGCCGCCGAGGAGACCGAGGACGCGATCGAGGATCACAACGACATCCGCGAAACCGGCGAAGCGGTCGACAAGCACCCGGTCGGCTCGGACGCGTGGTTCGAGGCGGTCGGCGAATGCAACAAGGCGAACAGCGACCACCTCGCCGAGGAAGAGCGCCAGGGCCTGACCGACTTCCGCAAGCATGCGACGCTGGAAGAGCGGCACGAGCTGGGCGTCCGGTTCGCGGCGTTCGAGGCGAACCACCTGAACGGCGTGAAGGTCGTCGAGAAGGATCCCGAGGCGTACGTCAAGGAACACGCCCCGAACTGATTCCCCCGCTTCTTACCACCCCGGCGAAAGCCGGGGTCCAGGTGGAAAGGTGGTCGTAACGGAGCGCCGTCTTTCACCACCGACGTCCCCCAACTGGGCCCCGGCCTTCGCCGCGGTGGTGATACAGGCATAGCCCCCCGCCCCCATATCCGCCATGATGCGCCGCATGATCACCTTCTACCTTGCCCGCGCTAGCAACGGCGTCATCGGCCGCGACGGCCAGCTCCCCTGGCGCCTCCCTGCCGATCTCAAGCGCTTCAAGGCGCTGACGATGGGCAAGCCGATGGTGATGGGCCGGAAGACGTTCGAGAGCTTCCCGAGCCCCCTCCCCGGCCGCCGCCACATCGTCCTCACCCGCGGCCACTGGCATGCCGACGGCGCGGAAGTGGCACATTCGATCGACGAGGCGCTCGCGATGGCCGGCGACGACGTCGCGGTGATCGGCGGCGCGCAGATCTATGCGCAGCTGCTCCCCCATGCCGACCGGATCGAGCTCACCGAAGTCCATGACGAACCCGAAGGCGACGCCTTCGTCCCCGCGTTTGACGGCTGGCACGAGATCGCCCGCGAAGACCACCCGGGCGAAAAGCAGCGCCCACCCTACAGCTTCGTCACCCTCACCCGCCGGTAAAGACTGTTCTCCGGCGACGGCGGGAGCTCGGACTGGACTCCCGCCTTCGCGAGACAACAAGGAGGCGCGGGAGACAACGACACGGAAGGACTATCGTCATCCGCGGCGTCTGGGTACTGACCCGTGCATGCAACGGCTCGACGGTGGCGCATCCATCCCTTCGCATCTGGCGGACGGGATCGTGGCGCTGGGTAATTTCGACGGATTCCATCTCGGTCACCAGGCGGTGGTCGCGCGCGCGATCGCGTGGGCCAAGGCGGAGGGTCGCCCCGCGCTGGTGGCGACGTTCGATCCGCATCCGGTCCGCCATTTCCGCCCCGATACGCCCGCCTTCCGCCTCACGACGCTCGACCAGCGCGAACGGCTGTTCGCAGACGCTGGCGCCGATGCGATGGTGGTGTTCCATTTCGACGGCGATCTCGCCGCGCTGACCGCCGAGCAGTTCGTCGCCGACCGGCTCGAACGCAATCTGCGGATCGGCGGCGTGGTGACGGGCGAGGACTTCACCTTCGGCCATGCCAAGAGCGGCACGGTCCACACGCTCGCCGCGCGCGGCCCGGTCCACGGCTTCCGGGCGGAAACCGTCGGCGCGGTCGCGCTGGATGGCGAGACGGTGTCCTCGACCCGGATCCGCGAGGCGCTGCGTGCCGGCGACATGGCGACCGCAACTCGGCTGCTGACGCGTCCGTTCGCGATCGAGGGCGTGGTGCAGCATGGCGACAAGCTTGGCCGCACGATCGGCTATCCGACCGCCAATCTCGACATGGGCAACTATCTGCGCCCCGCCTACGGGATCTACGCGGTGACCGGCCGGCTGGAGAACGGCCGCGTGCTCAAGGGCGCGGCGAACCTCGGCATCCGCCCGAGCTTCGATCCGCCGAAGGAACTGCTTGAGCCACATTTCTTCGATTTTGCCGAGAACCTGTACGGGCAGACGATCGAGGTCGCGCTGATCGACTATCTGCGCCCCGAGGCGAAGTTCGACAGCCTCGACGCGCTGATCGCGCAGATGGACATCGACTGCGACCGCGCACGCACCATTCTAGGCTGATTGCCGCGGCGCCGTTGCGTATGGGAGGGGGGATGGCAACGGGCTCCCGGCTCGGCTACAGCCCGGCCCACTTATGACCGATACTCCTGCGCCCGCCCGCGATTACCGCGACACCGTCTTCCTGCCGAAGACCGACTTCCCAATGAAGGCCGGTCTCGCCGCCAAGGAGCCGGCGATCCTCGAGCGCTGGGCAAAGCTCGGCATCTACGACCGGCTGCGCGAACAGCGGCTCGGGCGCGAGCGGTTCATCCTGCACGACGGCCCCCCGTACGCGAACGGCGACATCCACATGGGCCATGCGATGAACAAGGTCCTGAAGGATATCATCGTCCGCTCGCAATCGCTGATGGGCAAGGACGCGCCCTACGTCCCCGGCTGGGACTGTCACGGCCTGCCGATCGAGTGGAAGGTCGAGGAAGCGTATCGCGCGAAGAAGCTGAACAAGGACGACGTCCCCGTCGACCAGTTCCGCGCCGAATGCCGCGCTTATGCCGAAAAATGGGTCGCCGTGCAGAAGGGCGAGTTCGAGCGGCTCGGCGTGATGGGCGACTGGGCCGATCCGTACCTCACGATGAAGTACGACGCCGAGGCGACGATCGTCGGCGAACTGCTCAAATTCGCCGAGAGTGGCCAGCTGTACCGCGGTGCGAAGCCCGTGATGTGGTCGCCGGTCGAAAAGACCGCGCTCGCCGAGGCCGAGGTCGAATATGAGGACATCGTCTCGACGCAGATCGACGTTGCCTTCGAGATCGTCGACGCGCCGAACGCGCCCGAACTGGTCGGTGCGCATGCGGTGATCTGGACGACGACGCCGTGGACGATCCCGGTGAACCAGGCGCTGAGCTATGGGCCTGAGATCGAGTATGTGCTGCTGGCGGACGGCGATCGCCGGTTCCTGATCGCAGACGCGCTCGTCGGCAGTTTCAATGCCCGTACCCTCTCCTCCTGTGATCCCAGCGAAAGCCGGGATGACGGAGCAGAAGGCGCGATCGTGTGGCGCGGCAAAGGCTCGGATCTCGAAGGCGCGACCGCACGCCACCCTATGCACGCACTCGGCGGCTTCTTCGCAAAACCCCGCCCGTTCCTCCCCGGCGGCTTCGTCACCACCGACGCGGGCACCGGGCTCGTCCACATGTCGCCGGATCACGGCGAGGACGATTTCGAGCTCTGCAAGCAGTACGGCATCGACCCCGTCTTCGCGGTCGACGGTGCGGGCATGTACCGCGCCGACTGGGCCTGGCTCGGCGGGCAAGGGTCCGTCATCAACAAGAAGTTCGTGGCCGCCGACGGCCCGATCTGCACCGATCTGCGCGCGACCGGTGCGCTGCTCGCGGCGAGCGACGACTTCAAGCACAGCTACCCGCATTCGTGGCGTTCCAAGGCCAAGGTGATCTTCCGCGCTACGCCGCAATGGTTCATCCCGATGGATGCGGCGACGTCGGTCGGCACCCAAGGTGCTTCGACTTCGCTCAGCACGAACGGGGTTGGGAATGCGGCAGCCCCGCCGTTCGCCCTGAGCGAAGTCGAAGGGCCTGGGTCGAGCAACGGCGCAACCCTCCGCGAAATCGCGCTCGACGCGATCGCCGCGACCACCTGGATCCCCGCGCGCTCGGAAAACCGGATCACGTCGATGGTGCAGGGCCGCCCCGACTGGGTCATCTCGCGCCAGCGCGCCTGGGGCGTGCCGATCGCGCTGTTCGTCAACCGCGCCACCGGCCAGTATCTGAGCGACCCCGCCGTCAACGCGCGCATCGTCGAAGCCTTCCGCCAGAACGGCGCGGATGCGTGGTACGCCGACGGCCACCAGGCGCTGCTCGGCCCCGACTATGCGCTCGCCGACTATGAGGTGGTTAAGGACATCCTCGACGTCTGGTTCGATTCGGGCTGCACCCACGTCTTCACGGTCGAAGCGCGCTACGGGGAAGGCACACGCGCCAACCTGTACCTCGAAGGGTCGGACCAGCATCGCGGCTGGTTCCAGTCGAGCTTGCTCGAAAGCTGCGGCACGCGCGGTCGCGCACCCTATGACGCGGTCCTCACCCACGGCTTCGCGCTCGACGGCCAGGGGCGCAAGATGTCGAAGTCGCTCGGCAACGTCGTCGATCCTCTGAAGATCATCGGCGAGAGCGGCGCGGACATCCTGCGCATGTGGGTCGCCTCGACCGATTATTTCGACGACGTGAAGATCGGCAAGGAGGTGCTCGCCACCGCGTCGGATTCCTACCGCAAGTTGCGCAACACGTTCCGCTACATGCTCGGCGCGCTTGAGGGTTTCGACGAGTCCGAGCGCGTCGCGGTGTCCGACATGCCCGAGCTCGAGCGCTATGTGCTCCACCGTCTCGGCATGATCGACACCGAACTGCGCCAGGCGGCCGAAGGCTATGAGTTCAACCGCTACACGCGGCTGCTGACCGACTTCGCGAACGAGGACCTGTCGGCGTTCTTCTTCGATATCCGCAAGGACTCGCTCTATTGCGACGCGCCCGGCGACGTGAAGCGCCGCGCGTACCGCACCGTCCTCGACGTGCTGTTCCACGCGCTGGTCCGCTACGCCGCGCCGGTGCTGTGCTTCACCGCGGAGGAAGTCTGGCAGTCGCGCTTCCCGAGCGACGACAGTTCGGTCCACTATCTCGAATGGCCGTCGCTGCCGTCGCTCGACGCGGACGACGTGGTCGGCGCCAAGTGGCAGGAGATCCGCGCGCTGCGCGTCGCCGTCACCGAGGCGATCGAGCCGTTGCGCCGCGAGAAGACCGTGCGGTCCAGCCTCGAGGCCGAGATCACCGTCCCATCGATGCTGCTCGACGCCGACGCTCTGGCCGAGGCGTTCATCGTCGCCAAGGTCACGCCGGGCGATGCGGTCACCGTGACGCGCACCGACTTCCACAAATGCGGTCGCTGCTGGCGCCACCTCCCCGAGGTGACGACCGACGGCGAGCTCTGCGACCGGTGCGAAGAGGTGGTGGCGCATGCGTAACCTGCCAAAGGCCGGCTTCGGGGCGGCGATCGCGCTGTTCCTCGCCGACCAGCTCAGCAAATGGGCCGTAACGCGCCCGCTCGGGATCGATTCGCTCGGCGATGCGCAGACGATCACGTCGTTCTTCGACCTGCGCTTCGTGCCAAATATCGGCATTTCGCTCGGGTTGCTGCCCGCCGATGGCCATCTGACGCGCTGGGCGCTGGTGCTGCTGACGGGGGCGATCTCGGTCGGGGTCGCAATCTGGATGACGCGCGAAAAGAACCGGGCAGATCAGATCGCGCTGGGCTTCGTGCTCGGCGGTGCGGTCGGCAATATCCTCGACCGGATCCGGCTCGGTTATGTCGTCGATTTTGCCGACCTGCATATCGGCGAGTGGCGCCCGTTTTTGGTCTTCAATGTCGCGGATGCAGCGATTACTGTCGGCGTGCTCGTCCTGCTTGTCCGGGCGCTGCTCGTGCGCGAGAAGCCCCCTGTGGAGAATTCCCATGCGTAAGTTTGTGCCCCTGGCTGCCGGTCTGGCGAGCGTCGCGTTGCTGTCCGGCTGTGGCGCCGGCAAGAGCCTCGATCGTGCGCGGCCGGACGAGTTCGCCGTCGCCCGCCAGGCCCCGCTGGTCATCCCCCCCGATTTCGCGTTGGTCCCGCCGCAGCCGGGTGCCGCACGGCCGCAGGATACCGCCGCGAACGCCCAGACGCTCGACGCGCTGTTCGGCGGCACCGCTGCGCGCAGCCCTGCCGAAGCCGGCGTGCTGAGCGAAGCTGGCCCCAGCGCCGCCGATCCCGGCATCCGGTCGAGCGCGGGCGATCCCGGCACGACCGTGATCGACAAGGGTTCGACCACGCGCGACATCGTTGCCGCCCCCGAAGGCGACGGCCAGGATGCGCGCGCAACCGCCAACTGAGCGGCTGCCGCAAGACGCGAAAAAGGGCGGCTCCCGCAGGGGGGCCGCCCTTTTTCGTGTTCGGTCGATGGCCACCCCGCCCGCCCCTGTCCCGTGGATACCCCAGCTTCCGCTGGGTGACGAGAGGTAGGCAGGCAGCGGCGGTGCAAAGTGCCGCAACCGCGCGCTCCCGCCATCCCGGCCGAACGCCAGGACGACGTCAGCACTCGCGCTACCTCAGAACGCGGCGGTCAGCGACGCCAGCACCTTTCCGTTGGCGATCGAACCGACGCCGTCCTGCCCTCGGCTGAAGCTCGGCTGGAGATACGCCGACTCCGCCTTGCTGATGTCGGTATCGACATAGGCGACGCCCAGGGTCAGCGGCGTGCCCGGAATCACGTAATCGGCACCCACCAGCCAGTCGAAATATTCGCCGGTCGGCGACACGCTGGTGGCAAATGGCCCGAGCCCCTTGTTGCCGTTCGAATAGCCGACATGCGCCTTCACGGTCAGGCCGGTATCGGGAATGCCGCTGCTGACATCACCCCACAGGTAGAGGTTCGAATCCTTAGCGTTGACGCGGTCATAGACCCCGTTGGCGGCCGAGGTGCCGTTCGAATACCAGGGGCCCAGTGCCTGCTGCTTGGGCGCATAGGCGACGCCCGCGGTCAGCGCGACCGGGCCGGCGGTGCCCGAGAGCTTGGCATAGGGCTCGATGAAGTCGGTATTGTCGAAGCCCGACGGGTACATGTACCACGTCGCGCCGACGTCGAGCGTACCGCCGCCGACGGGAAGCTTGTACCCGGCGATCAGGTCGAGCTCCATATTGGCGCCGCCGAACGTGCCCCAACCGGCGAGGTTCGATCCCCAGGTGCCGATATAGACGCCGCTCTTGTGCGCGATCGTGATGCCGCCCTGGACCGCGAGATTTTCGTCCGACTGCGACACACCGCGAAAGCGATAGTCGCTGACAAGTCCGACCGATCCGCTGACCGTGACGTCCTTGGGTGGCGCCGTATCCTGCGCGAACGCAGGGGGTGCGGCAGCCAGCGCGAGGCCGCCGAAGAGGATAGTGGAGAAGCGCATCGTTTCCCTTTCGAAACTGGAAATTCGATGTCCCCGCCTGCACCCGCGGACGCCGCATCTATCGAGGCATGGCCTCCGAGCACGGTCTTTCCTGCGGTGACAAATGAATGACAGTCGTTGATGCACTGCACAAGCGATTATTGCGCCAGGCGCGGTGTTGACGCCATGGATGTTGCGCACCGGCCACACCGTCTCGGTCGCGACGCTTGGGTGCGCGCCGGCCTATCGACGCAGGATCGGCGTGCGACGCGGCGCTTCCCACCCCTCACGCGCCAATTCAGGCATGTCCGCGTCGCTTTCGGGATAACCGAGGCAGAGATAGCCGACGAACCGCCATCGCTCCGGCACGCCCGCAATGTGCGCGATCCGCGCGGGGTCGAGGATCGAGACCCAGCCGAGCCCGATCCCCTGCGCGCGCGCCGCCAGCCACAATGTGTGGATCGCGATCACGGCGGAATAGGCGACGCTTTCCGGCATGGTCTGACGCCCCAGACCATGACCCTGGCTCGGATCAGGTTCAACGAACACCGCGATGTGGACGGGCGCCTGCTCGAGCCCGGCAAGCTTCAACCGGGCGTAGAGCGCGGCACGCGCCTCGTCTTGCCCGGCCAGCGCGGCGGCATTGCAGGCGGCAAAGTCCACGCGGATCGCGTCGCGTCGCGCGGAGTCGTCGATCGTCACGAACCGCCAGGGCTGGCTGAGCCCCACCGACGGCGCGGCGTCGGCGACCGCGAGCAGCGCGTCGACCGCGGCCGCGGGCAGCGCGTCGCGCCGGAACCGGCGGACGTCACGGCGCCAGCGGAACAGCAGGTCGAGCCTGGCCTGAAACGCCGTATCGAAGACCGGGCCTCCAGCGTCGGGCGGTTCTGTGTGCATGGCCGGCACGCTGTACCCGATCACGTCCGGCGAGCAAGGTCGCTAGCCGCGCACCGCCCGAAAGGCAGCAAGCCCGGCATCGAGATCGGCGATCAGGTCCGCCGGATCCTCGAGCCCGATCTGCAGGCGGATCATCGGCCCGGCGACCTCGCGGCGGGTGACGCTGCGATAGCGGTGCGGATCGACCGGCAGCGCCAGGCTTTCGAACCCGCCCCAGCTATAGCCGATCCCGAACAGCTCGAGCGTGTCGATCAGCGCGGCCCGCGACGCGTCGTCACCGCCATCGAGCACGAACGAGAACAGCCCGCTCGATCCCTTGAAATCACGCATGAACAGGTCGTGCCCCGGGCATCCGGGCAGGGCAGGATGCAGCACCTGCGCCACCTCCGGACGCGCCTCCAGCCACTGCGCGATCGCCAGCGCGCTCGACTGGTGCTGGGCCAGCCGGACGGCCATCGTGCGCAGCCCACGACTACCGAGCCAGCAATCGTCGGGACTGGCGATCTGCCCCAGCTGGAAGCTCGTCTCGCGCAGCGCCTTGAAATGGCCGGGCCCCGCCGTCACCGATCCGAGCATCGCGTCCGAATGGCCGACGACATATTTGGTGCACGCCAGGATCGTCAGATCGACGCCGTGGCCGATCGCCGGAAAGAACAGCGGCGTCGCCCAGGTATTGTCGAGCAGGGTCGTCACGCCGCGCGCGCGCGCGGCCGCGACAATGGCGGGGATATCCTGCACCTCGAAGCTGAGCGAGCCGGGACTCTCCATGAAGATCGCACGGGTCTTTTCGCCGATCAGGTCGGCGATCCCCGCACCGATCAGCGGGTCGTAGAAGCGGGTCGTGATGCCGAACCGCTTGAGCAGGCCGTTCGCCATCCCGCGCGTCGGGTCATAGGCGCTGTCGACCAGCAGCAGTTCGTCGCCCGGCGACAGTACCGAGAGCAAAGCCGCCGCGATCGCCGCGACCCCCGATCCATAGAGAAACGTGCCCTCCGCCCCGGGCTCGAGCGTGGTCAGCGCATCCGCAAGACTCCACTGCGTCGGCGTGCCCTTGCGACCGTAGAACAGCCGGTGATGCGTATCGCGGGTCGCGCTGTCGCGAAGATGGCCAACGGAATCATACAGGATCGTCGACGCCCGCCAGACCGGCGGACTGACGATCGCCCCTTCCCCGACACCACGAGTCCATTCCGCGCGACGTCCGGCGAGCACCACCTTGGTGCCGTCGCCGACCGGCCTTGTCGTTTCGGTCATTGCGTTCCTGTCGCCTTCGCGCCCATTGCCTTCGGAGTCGACGGATCACCGCCCCATTCCGACCAGCTGCCGTCGTACAGCGCGGCTTCGTTGCCAAGGAGGTGCGCGCCGAACGCCAGGACGGCTGCGGTGATTCCCGATCCACAGGTCGTGACGATCGGCCTGGCGAGATCGATGCCCGCGCCCTCGAATGCCGATCGCAGCGCGTCGCCCGTCTTCCACGTGCCGTCCGCGTTGAACAGCGTGGCATAGGGCAGTGATTTGGATCCGGGGATATGCCCCGATGCGGTGCCAGGTCGCGGGTCTGCCTCGGCACCGGTGAACCGGGCGGCGGAGCGTGCATCGACGACCTGCTCGGCGCCGCTCGACAGGTTCGCGGTCATCTGGTCCTTCGTGCGAACAGCCTTGTCGTCGGCCCAGATGGTGAAGTGGCGATGCCGCACCGCTTGCTTGCCCGACTCCGTCTCGCGCCCTTCGGCCTGCCATTTCGCCAGACCGCCGTCGAGGATCGCGACATTGTGCGCACCGAAGGTCCGCAGCATCCACCAGGCGCGCGCCGCCGTGCGCCAGGGCGAGCTGTCGTACAGCACGATGCGGCTGCCATCGCCGAGCCCGAGCGACTGCATCCGGCTGGCGAACTTGGCAGGCGACGGCAGCATGTTGGGCAGGTCGCTGTCGGTGTCGCGAAGCTCGGCGAGGTTCAAGAACACCGCGCCCGGAATATGCGCCGCCGCATAGTCCGCCGCAGCGTCGCGACCCTCGGCATAGGTTGCGTCGACGACCCTGAGATCGCCAGCGCCCGGGACGCTGGTCTCGAGCGCGTTCGCCAACCATTCGGTGCTCACCAGCGTGTCCATGCCCTGCCCTCCTGACGGTTGGCGCGGATAGTAACCGGCGCACGGCCGAAGGTCGAGGCCGCGGCTCGGCCGCCGCTCCGCCAGCTAGGTCTTGAACGCCAGCCCGATCGTTACCGCCAGCCCGATGAGCGAAAGCATCTGGACGGTCGGCCAGTCGACCCAGCCGACCGCGTCGGGATCGCGCCGCCGATGGCGACGGCGGGCGCCCAGACCCGATGCGATCGCGAGCGCCGCAAAGCCGCCGCTCGCCGTCCACAGCAGCGGTGCCATGTCAGCTCCCGAGCTTTTCCACCTTGTCCTGAAGACTGGCGAGTTCGGTGCGCAGGGCAGCGATCTCCTCGTCCTTCGTTGCCGCCGGCCTGGCGGCTGCTGGTGCGGGGGATGCTGCACCCGCAGCATTGCCGGGGGCAAAGGCCTGCGCTGCAACGTCGAACATCGCCAGATTACGCTTCGCAATGTCGGCGAAGGGTGAATGGGCAAACGCCCCTTCGACCGCGGTCTTGAACTGTTCCTGATTGCGGCGGAAGCTGTCCATCGATGCCTCGAGATAGCCGGGCACCATCTTCTGCATCGAATCGCCGTACATCGAGATCAGCTGGCGCAGGAAATTGACCGGCAGCATCGTCTCGCCGCGGCTTTCCTCCTCCATGATAATCTGGGTGAGGACGTTGTGCGTGATATCCTCTTCGGTCTTCGCATCGACGACCTTGAAGTCACGGCCCTCGCGAGTCATCGTCGCGAGATGATCGAGCGTGATGTAGGATGATGTTTCGGTATTATAAAGCCGCCTGTTGGCGTACTTCTTGATGATGACAAGCCCGTCGACCGTGCTTTGCTTCTTCATATGCAGCCCCTCCACGTGACCGGGGCAAACGCTACGCGCTTTGACATTGCGCCGCAACATGGTCCACGGCCGTTGCCGCTGTTCCTCGCCATGTTGCGCAACGAAACCGCAGCATCGCCCGACCGCCGCGCGCGGGCGCTGGCCGGGCTCGACCGCTATCAGGCCGCGCCCCGGGATCTGCCTTTGCCGCCCCGCCCGATCCGCGCGTCGGCCGGCCGGGCGGTCCTGCGCGACTATGGCGGTGGCACTACGGGCAAGCCGGCGGTCATCGTCATACCCTCGCTGATCAACCCCGCAGCGATCCTCGATCTTTCCGCGGACACGTCGCTGATGCGGTGGCTGGCCACGCGGGAATACCGTGCCTACCTGCTCGACTGGGGATCGCCGGGGCCCGACGATCGGGACCTCGACCTCGACGCGCATGTCGCGCGCATCCTCCTGCCCCTGCTGCAAGGATTTGCCAAACCGCCGATCCTGGTGGGCTATTGCCTGGGCGGCACCCTCGCCGTCGCCGCTGCCGCCTTGACGCGGGTGGCGGGGCTGGCGACGATCGCCGCACCCTGGCATTTCGCCGGCTATGGCGAGATCGCGCGCGCGGAGATGGCGCGACTTTGGCGCGCCGCTGCTCCGTTCGCGCGCCAGACGGGGCTGTTGCCGATGGAAGTGCTGCAAAGCGGGTTCTGGCAGCTCGCGCCCGCGCAGACGATCGCGAAATACGAGACGTTCGCCGACCGCGATCCGACCAGCCCCGGCGCGCGCGCGTTCGTCAGACTGGAGGACTGGGCGAATGCGGGTGCGCCGCTCCCCGCCGCTGCCGCCGCCGCGCTGTTCGGGGACATGATCGCCCGGGACCTTCCTGGGCGTGGTCTCTGGCGGATTGCCGGTCGCCCGATCGCCCCGCGGGCATTGTCCTGCCCCGCGGTCGAATTCGTCGCGCGCAACGACCGGATCGTGCCCGCCGCCACCGCGATCGGGCTCGCGGACCGGCGCGACGTCGATGCCGGCCATGTCGGCATGATCGTCGGCAGCCGTGCCCGCGCCCAGCTGTGGGAGCCGCTCGCGAACTGGATAGATTCGCTCGGCTAGCGTATTGCATCCGCAAAACGAGAGGACCCGTCATGACCGCCACCCACCCCAGCGACATTGTCATCACCGCCGCCAAGCGTACGCCGGTCGGCAGCTTCCTCGGCGCCTTCGCCACCGTCCCCGCGCATGAGCTCGGCCGCACTGCGATCGAGGCGGCGCTCGCGCAGGCGGGTGTCGACGGCGCCGATGTCTCCGAAGTGATCCTCGGCCAGGTGCTGACCGCGGCGCAGGGGCAGAACCCTGCGCGTCAGGCGTCGATGGCGGCGGGCGTTCCCAAGGAAGTCCCCGCCTGGGGCGTCAACCAGGTCTGCGGCTCGGGGCTGCGTGCGGTCGCGCTGGCGTGTCAGGCGATCCAGACCGGCGATGCGACGATCGTCGTCGCGGGCGGACAGGAATCCATGTCGCTGTCCGCGCATGCCCAGTCGATCCGCGGGGGCCAGAAGATGGGCAATCTCAGCCTTGTCGACACGATGGTCAGCGACGGTCTGACCGACGTGTTCAACGGCTATCACATGGGCATCACCGCCGAAAATCTCGCCGAGCAATATCAGGTTACGCGCAGCGAACAGGACGCCTTCTCGGTTGGTTCGCAGAACAAGGCGGAGGCGGCCCGCGGATCGGGCCGGTTCAAGGACGAGATCGCACCGGTGACGATCGCCGGCCGCAAGGGCGACACGATCGTCAGCGACGACGAATATATCCGCGCGGGCGCGACGATCGAGAGCGTGTCGGGCGTGCGGCCGGCGTTCAAGAAGGACGGCACCGTCACCGCGGCGAATGCGAGCGGCCTCAACGACGGCGCCGCCGCGCTGGTGCTGATGCGCCGCGACGAGGCCGAGCGCCGCGGCAGTCCGGTGCTCGCAACCATCCGCAGCTGGGCCTCCGCCGGCGTCGATCCGTCGATCATGGGCATCGGCCCCGTCCCCGCCACGCGCCGCGCGCTGGAGAAGGCCGGCTGGACGATCGCCGATCTCGACCTGATCGAGGCGAACGAGGCGTTTGCCGCCCAGGCGTTGTCGGTCGGCAAGGAGCTCGGCTGGGATGCCGACAAGGTCAACGTCAATGGCGGCGCGATCGCGATCGGCCACCCCATCGGCGCCAGCGGCGCGCGTGTGCTGACGACGCTGATCTACGAGATGGAGAAGCGTGACGCGACGAAGGGCCTTGCCACGCTGTGCATCGGCGGCGGCATGGGGATTGCCATGTGCATCGAAAGGTAGCGTCCGTTACCTATTGTTGCATCCCTGTAACACTTGGCGAACAAAAGGTGGTATTCTGTTCAGGCTAGCGTAACAAACCTTTTGCAAGCCAAATCCCCTCCCGTCAGCTTGACCCTATCACGGCAAATAAGCCGAAACGGGGGATTACAAAATGTTACCACGCCTTCTAAGCGCTACAGCGCTCGTAGGAGCGCTGACGCTTGTGCCGAGCTTCGCGCTCGCCCAAGCCGTTCCGGATGCGAACTCACCGACGGCCAATGCCGACGGCACGACGCCAACCACCACGGCACCGGTCAGCAGCATCCAGAGTGACAATGATACGCCGCCCGAAGAGATTACGGTCACGGGTTCGCGCATCCGTCGGCCGAATCTCGACTCCGCGGTTCCCATCACATCGGTCGCCGGCGATGTGTTTTTCCAGCGTGGCAACACGAACGTGGGCGATACGCTCAACGACTTGCCACAACTTCGCAGCACCTTCTCACAGCAGAATCCGGGCTCGGGCATCGGCATCGCCGGCCTCAGCCTCCTCGATCTTCGCGGCCTTGGTACTTCGCGCACGCTCGTGCTCGTCAATGGGCGTCGCCATGTTTCCGCCGATATTCTCAACAACGCGGTTTCACCCGATGTAAGCTCGATCCCCAACGACTTAATCGAGCGGGTCGACATTGTAACCGGCGCTCAGTCGTCCGTGTACGGCTCAGACGCGATCGCCGGCGTGGTTAACTTTGTCCTGCGCGACAGCTATGACGGTGCGCAGATCCGTGGACAGGCCGGCGTTTCCGAAAAGGGCTTTGGCGGCAATCAATATGTCTCCGCGATGGTCGGCAAGAACTTCGCTGACGGCCGCGGCAACCTGACGCTACACGGCGAATATTCGCATCAGGAGCGCGTCTTCGGGTCGGACATTCCGTCGTTCCGCCGCGTCGACGGCCTGGGCATCGTCGATGTCGACCCCGCCGGCCTGGCGAACGGCAGTGACGGCTTTCCGGACCGAGTCTTCCTTCGCGACATCCGCTCGGCCAGCATCAACCGCTACGGCTTGGTGCCGATCACCCAATTGTCGACAAACCCCGGTTGCGGCACGGGGATCGGTTCGACTAACGGCGCCCCAGGCACAACCGGCGGCACCGCGTATAACTGCACCTATGTCTTCAATCAGGCGGGACGCCTGACGCCGCAAACCGGAACGCGCTATGGCCAGGGCATCATTGGCGGCATTCTTGGTGGCAACGGCCAGACCGGTCGCGAAGACCAGCTTCTGTCGGTGCTGCCCTACCAGCAGCGACTCAACTTCAACCTGCTCGGCCATTTCAAGGTCAGCGATGCGTTCGTCCCGTTTGTGGAAGCAAAATGGAACCGCGTCGACGCACTTGGCTCGAACGCGGGCCCCTCGTTCATCCAGGGAACCTTTACCCAGTATGACGTTCGCGAGCGGGTTCGGCTCGACAATCCCTTCTTGAACCCGGCCGATCGTGCGACGCTTGCCAATGCGATTCTGGCATCGGGCTGCAACACCAGCCTGACTGCCGCCTGCTCGCCGACGACGACCCGCACGACCTTCGGCGGCCAGGGCATCGGCGGTCCGTTAAACGCGGCCGATCGCGCGGCGATCGCTGCTGGTACATATCGTTTCGTTGACTCGCGAGTGCTCGCCGACTCAGGCATCCGAGACGAGAAGTTCCGGCGTGACACCTACCGCATCGTCGGTGGCGTTCGCGGCAATTTCAACGGCGATTGGAACTACGAAATCTCCGGAAACTACGGCAAGTTCAAGGAGGACACGACAACGTTCGGTTATCTCGATCGTCAGCGCTTCCTGCTGTCGCTCGACGCCGGTACCAACCCGACGACCGGCCAGATCCAGTGCCGTGCGCAGTTCGATCCGGCCGCCGCAGTCCCGTTCGCAGGTAGCGACTCGCGTCTCGCCACTGATATCGCGGCGTGTGTCCCGTACAATCCGTTCGGTGGCGCCGACAACACGGCGGCGGCCAACTATTTCCGCTACAATGCCCGCCACAAGGCCAGCCTTTCGCAGCTCGACATCCAGGGTTTCGTTGGTGGCGATCTGAGCCAGTTGTTCGAGCTGCCGGGTGGTCCAATCGGCTTCTCGCTTGGCGGCGAATATCGCAAGGAGCGTGCACGCTACCGGAATGATCCGTTCGTCGAGAGCGGCGCGACCAACGCGGTGATAATCGGCGAATTCGACCCGCCCGCCTTCGAGGTGAAGGAAGCATTCGGCGAAATTCGCATCCCGCTGCTCAAGGAGATGCCGTTTTTTCACGAGCTGACATTCAGCGGGGCTGGTCGCGTGTCTGATTACAAGGGCGCTGTGGGGACGGTCTACACGTATAATTTTGGCGGGGAATGGGCCCCGATACCCGACATCCGCTTCCGCGGTAATTACGGCAAGTCGGTGCGCGCTCCGAACGTTTCGGAGACTGGCTTCCCCGCGGTTCCGAACTTCGCACCAGGTTTTCTCGATCCTTGCGCGTCGGGCAACATCGCCAACAATCCCAACCGCGCGGGCAATTGCCTTGCTGACCTCGGCGCGGGCCTTCTCGCCGGTCTGCCCAACGTTTCCTATTCGCTCAACATCATCAGCGGCAGCAATGCCAACCTAGATGCGGAAACTTCGAAGTCGCTGACCCTGGGTGGGGTATTGACGCCTCGAGCCGTGCCAGGACTGTCGCTGAGTGTCGATTATTACGACATCAAGGTGAACAACGTGATCGTCTCTCTGTCGGCGCAGACGATCGCGAACAACTGCTACGACCAGGCCTCTCTTGAGAATATTTTCTGTTCGCTCTTCACGCGCTTCCGCGGCCCCGGCACGGGATCGTTTGGCGAGCAGCCTGGTCAGATACTGGGGAACTCGCTGGTATCGGCCGGCGTCAACTTCGCCAAGCGTGTGCGCCGCGGTATCGACGTCAACGTGAATTACCGCGCCGAAATCGCCAACAACGTCCGTATCAACTCGAGCGTAATCTACGTACATGGCCTGAAGAGCAGCAACTTCGAGAACCCGGCTATTCCCACGTTCGAGAACCGCCTGCTCGGCGAGCTTGGTGATCCGGTTGACGAAGCCCGCTTCGACACGGATTTGACTGTTGGCGCGGTCAGCTTTGGCTATCGCCTGCGTTATATCGGGCCGATGTGGGTCAATGCCTATGAGGACTTCAATGCGTTGCCCGCGGCTTGCACCTCGGCTGGCTGCCCGCCAAACAACGCCGACTACTCCGATATCCGCAAATACCCGAATGTGTTTTACAACGACGTCCGTTTCACCTGGAACCTGGCGAACGACGGCGGTGTTGGGAGCGACTTCCAGTTCTACTTCGGCGTTGACAATGTGCTGAACAAGCTGCCCCCACTCGGCAGTTCAGGAACCGGGGCGGGGAGTTCCATCTACGACATTCGTGGTCGGAACTTTTACGCGGGTGTTCGCGCCCGGTTCTAGTCTAATTACCAACGAAGCTGACGTGCGATATGGCGGGGGTCGGTGGTTTCCACCGGCCCCTTTTTGGATGATTGATGAACCACGATCCCGTGGCGAGAGCCGAACGCCTACTCCACACGGGCAACATCCGCGAGGCGGTTGCGCTGATGGACCAAGCTGGACGGTCGGGCAGCATCAATGCGATGTTCCAACTGGCAATGTGGAAGCTTACTGGCGCCCCCGTACCCCGCGATCTGCCAGGAGCGCGCGCGCTGCTTCGCCACGCCGCGTCGCTTGGCAATACGGACGCTGCCCTGATCGAGATTGCGCTCACTGCGAACGGCAGCGGCGCCCCGGCGGATTGGTCGCGTGCCTGCGGCTTGCTCGATGATGTTGCTAAAACGGATGCAACCGCCGCCGCGCAGCGGCTCCTGCTCGCAAAAATGGCGCTGACCGCCGACGGCGCTCCGCCTGCACTGCCGCGTACGCAGACGATCGGCAAGCATCCCGACATACGGCATATCGCGAAGTTGTTCACGCGGGAGGAATGCCTCCACATCGCGCAATGCGCGGCCGATATGTTGCAGCCCGCGACCGTGGCCGACCCACGGACAGGCCAAAACATCGCCAATCCTGTCCGGACGTCGGATGGCGCAGTCATCGGACCGACTCGCGAGACGCTCGTCGTCCAGGCTTTGAACCGTCGTCTTGCCGCAGCGACGGGCACCGACTGGCGGCAAGGTGAGGCACTGGCGGTTTTGCGGTACAAATGTGGCCAGCAGTTTCGGCCGCACGTCGATGCATTGCCGACTACATGCAATCAGCGCATCCGGACGGTATTGGTCTATCTCAACGATGGCTTTTCCGGCGGTGCCACCTATTTTGTGAACAATGCGCTCCGGGTGACGCCCAGCGTCGGCGACGCAATCATTTTCGACAATGTCCGGGCGAATGGTTCGATTGATCCTGCGACGCAGCATGCGGGAGAACCGGTCACCGCAGGCGTCAAGTGGCTAGCCACCCGATGGATCCGCGAAAGACCGTTTAGCGTATGGACCGGGCCCGAAAGCGCATGACCGATCAACCCCAGATCCGCACGAACCGTCGGCCAAGTCCGGTCAGCAACTCATATTGGCTCATCCCTGAAGCCAAAGCCGCGGCAAGAAGATGATAGTCGAACGAAACCCAGTCGCCTTCGCTCACAGCATCAGCCCCATCTAACGAGATCGTGGCCAGATCCATCGAAACGCGACCCAGGACGGGCAGGCGCTGACCACGTGCGAACACCATCCCCGTATCAGAAAATCCCCGGAAATACCCGTCGGCATATCCAAGATTGACAACCGCGACATCGGTGTCGGCCTTCGCGGTCCATGTCGCATTATACCCGACCGCGTCGCCGGCGCACACCCGCCGGACCTGCAGGATCTCCGCCTCGGGATAGACCACCGGCGTAATCACTTCGCCCAGTTCCCCTCGCGGCACCCCGCCATACACCGCCAGCCCCGGACGGGTGAGATCGAACGCATAGTCGTGCCCCAGCGCGATCCCCGCGGAGTTCGCGAGACTCATTCGCCGCGCCCCCGTCACCCCCTGCAACGCCGCGAACCGATCGCGCTGCACCGCGTTCATCGCCGCGTCCTCATCGGCGCAGGCGAGATGGCTCATCAGCGTCTCGATTTCGAGGCCGTCGAGCAGCCCGTCGGCAATATCCTGCGCGGACACACCGAGGCGGTTCATCCCCGTGTCGACCATGACGTCGCATGCGCCCCCGCCCCCGGCCTTCCAGCGCGCGACCTGTGCCGGCGTGTTGAGCACCGGGCGCGCGATGCCGGCGCGGGCGGCCGCCATGTCCTCGTCGCGGACGCCGTGCAGGACGGACACCGCGAGGCCGAGCGGCGCCAGCTCGACGGCCTCGCGCCAGTTGGAGACGAAGAAGTCGCGACACCCCGCCCCCGCCAGACGCCGCGCGACTTCGACCGCGCCCAGGCCATAGCCGTTCGCCTTGACCGCCGCCCCGCACGCGGCGCGGCCGCTCATGCGGTCGAGCGTCTGCCAGTTGCGGACAAGAGCGTCGCCGTCGAGGCGCAGGCGGAGCGGGGCGGGAATATCGATCACCCGCGCGGGATAGAGCGCTCGCGCGGCATCGTCGATGACCTTCCCGCCTGCCCGCCCTCGCCCGGCCCCGATCCGTCCGTTACCGCATGGCGTAGCGCAGCCCGATCCAGAGCGTGCGCGGCGTCGCACGTTCGACGATCGTGCCGCTGCTGATTCCCGCCTCGACAGTTTCATCGAACAGGTTTTCCGCGCGCGCCTCGACGACCAGCTCGCGGGTGAGCGGATAGGCCGCATAGGCGTCGAGCGTGGTTGCGGGATCGAGGCTGCGGCTGTTCTGATCGTCGTCGAACTGGCGCGCGACATGGCGCACCGTCAGCGATGCGGCGGCGGCATCGCGGCGCCAGTCGACCGTCGCCGATACCTGGTCGCGCGGCGTCTGGGCCGGACGCAGCCCGTCGAGCGCGATCGCGGCGGCCGAGGCGTCCACGGTCGAATTGACGTGCGACCAAGAGGCCTGGACGCCGATCGGGCCGGGGCGATACGCAGCATCGATCTCGAACCCATGCGCGCGGATCGCGTCGAGGTTGCGGCGGACGCGCGACGCGCTCGTCGCGGTCGACGAGAGCGTGACGTTGGCGATCGCGTCCTTCAGCCTGTTGTAGAAATAGGTCGCGGCGATGCTGACCCCAGGCGCGGGCGCCAGCGTGACCCCGCCCTCGACCCCGGTCAGCCGCTCTGGCGACAGCAGCGCATTGGCCGCGGTCGTGTCGTTGCCGACGCGGAACGGGCGATAGAGTTCGTTGAGCGTCGGCAGCCGCCAGCCGCGATAGCCTGCGACACGGAGCGTAACCGCGTCGACGGGACGATAGGCGATCCCCGCGCGGCCCGTCGTTTCGGTGCCCTCGCGATCGGCATAGCGCAGGTCGGTGACCGGCAGCCCCCCGGCGAGCGGTCGTTCCGACAGATAACCCTGGTCGATCGTCCAGCGGTCGATCCGGCCGCCAAGGCTGAACGTCACATCGCCTGCGACGAGGCTGCCGTCCGCGAACAGCCCCGACGTGGTCGAGCTGCCGCCCGCCTCACGTCGCCGGGTTGGATTGCCGCCGGCAAAAAAGAATAGCTCCTGCGTCTTGCCGCTGACGTCGCGAATGTCCGCACCGAGCCGCAGCGTGATCGCCTCACCTAGCGGCGGGAGAAGCTCGAACCGCGCACCGAGCCCGGTCGCGGGCGTATTATACTGGTCGAGCGACTGGGTCGTCGCGCTGCGAGCCGCGTTGATGCTGCCAAAGCTCGAGGTAAAGGCGCGAGTCTGAAGATAACCGAGCAGCGAATAGCCCCAGCGCCCCCGGCCGACTAGCCGCAGGCTGGCATCCGCGCCCTCGCTGCGATTGTCGGTGAAATCGCTGCCGCGGTCGCGCGTGTCGGTGAAGGCGCTCGCGTTCAGCTGCAGCTCGGTGGTCGCGTCGACGGCGATTACCGTGCGCACGGCGCTCGACGCCTGTTCATACGGTGCCGGGCGATCGACCGCGCCGCGCGACCCCGCGACCGTCGGCGTGAAGCCGTCGCCGCGCGCATAGGTCCCTGACACGACCGCGAAACCGCCGTCGCGGACCAGCGCCGCGGAGGCCTGCGCGTCGACCGAATCGCGGCTGCCATAGGCGATACCCGCCTGGAACGGGGTCAGCTGATCGGGACTAGCGCTTTCGAGCTCGACCGTTCCCGCCAGCGCACCCGGCCCCTGATAACCGCTGCCGCCGCCGCGCGTGACGCGGATCCGGCCCAGCCGGCCCGTCGCATAGGCGGGAAACGCGACCCACCCGCCGAACGGGTCGGCCTGCGGGACGCCGTCGAACAGCAGCAGCGCGCGACTGGACGCATTGCCGCCGATGCCGCGCAGCGAAATGCCCTGGCTGGTAGGATTTGCGCTGCGTGAATCCGAGCGGCGGAACTGCTGCAGCCCCGCGACATCGGCGAGCACGGTTTCCAGCCGGTTGCTCGCGCTCGACTGGATGCGGTCGCGCTCGATCGTGACGATATCATAGGCCCGGTCACCGGGTGCATCCGCCAGGCCGCGCCCGGTGACGACGATCACCGGCGGCGTCTCGGTGACGGGCGATGGGGCAACGTTTTGCGCGATGCCCGGCGTCGGGAGCGCGAGCGGAAGGAGAAGGACGGCGGACAGGCGACGCGATCGCGCGATAATGGTCATCGCTGGCTCATGCCAGCATTGCACCGCCGGCGAAAAGCCTCTTTCGCCAAAGACCTGACGCCAGAGCAAAGGCGGGGGCGCGCATGCGGTCCCCCGCCCCAGCCGGGCTGCGTCAGACCAGTTCGACCGCGACCGCCGTCGCCTCGCCGCCACCGATGCACAACGCCGCCACGCCCTTGCGCAGACCCCGCGCCTTGAGTGCAGCGACCAGCGTGGCGATGATCCGCGCACCGCTTGCACCGATCGGATGGCCGAGCGCGGTGGCGCCGCCATTGACGTTCAGTCGGCCGCGCGGTATTGCGAGGTCGCGCATCGCGATCATCGCCACCGTCGCGAACGCCTCGTTCACCTCGAACAGATCGACATCCCCGACCGTCCAGCCCGCACGGTCGAGCACCTTGCGGATCGCCGAGACGGGCGCGGTCGTGAACTGCGCGGGGGCGTGCGCATGCGCGGCGGTCGCGACGATCCGTGCCTCCTGCGCCAGCCCCAGCCGCGCGGCGACGCTCGCCCGCGTCAGGACCAGCGCCGCGGCACCGTCCGAGATCGACGCCGAGGTCGCCGCGGTGATCGTGCCGTCCTTGGCAAAGGCGGGGCGCAGGCCCGGGATCTTCTCGGGCTTTGCCTTGCCCGGCTGCTCGTCCTCGACGACCACGACGTCACCGCCGCGCGTCCTGACCGTCACCGGCACGACCTCGTCGCGGAAATGCCCCCCGGTGACCGCCGCACTCGCCCGCGCGAGGCTTTCGAGCGCGAACGCGTCCTGATCCGCCCGCGTGAACTGATAGGCCCCCGCCGTGTCCTCGGCGAACGCGCCCATCGGCTTGCCCTTTTCATAGGCATCCTCGAGACCGTCAAGCATCATCGAATCGGAGACGACGTCATGGCCGATCCGCGCGCCGCCGCGATGCTTGGCGAGCAGGAAGGGCGCATTCGTCATGCTCTCCATTCCGCCCGCGACCACCACGTCGACGGTCCCGGCGGCAAGTGCCTCGAACCCCATGATCGCGGCCTGCATTCCGGATCCGCACATCTTGTTGATCGTCGTGGCCTCGACCGAATCGGGAAGCCCCGCACCGAGTGCCGCCTGTCGCGCGGGCGCTTGTCCTAGCCCGGCGGGCAGGACGCAGCCCATATAGATGCGGTCGATCACCGCCGGGTCGACGCGTGCGCGCTCGACCGCCGCCTTGACCGCGGTCGCGCCGAGTTCGGTCGCGGTAACCCCTGACAGGGCCCCCTGGAATCCACCCATCGGGGTGCGGGCATAGCTGGCGATGATGATCGGATCGTCGGTCATGGTGATCGTTCCTGTAAACGGCATGCGGCGTGCGCCAGTGGACCGGGGCCGGCGTCGCCGCGCACGGGCGCGGACCATACCGGATCATCCAAAGTCGCTGCAACCGACGCTCTGAGCGCCCTGCCATACCCGCGGTAAATGGTGTGTCAACACCACCGCGCCGCCGTGGCGCGCTGCCCCGAATTGCCGCACGCAGGACGTCGCACCCCCGGCCCGACGCGGTACCGGCGCAACGAACCGCCAGACGCGCGCGTTCAAAGGGCATGGTCAATCGACCGTGCCCAGACTTGGAAGCGTCACCGGCCAGCATAAGCCGGGACCCGAAAGGAGACGAACATGACCCATATGTTGCTCGCTGGCCTCGCGCTCGCGACCGCCGCCACCATGGCCGCACCGACCATCGAACACACCACGCGGGTCGATCATCACAGCGGCCCCGTGGAGGTCCGTTATCGCGGCGCGGTCGTCGTCGAACACCGCCAGATCGGCGCGGTCGCACCAGCCGGACAATCCTCGACGCTGCGTTGTGCCTGGACCGCCAACATGATCGTCGACCGGCACGCCAAGGCGTCGTCGGGGACGCTGATGACGCGCAACTTCGCGCGCGATGGCGTCGCGGCGGGCCACCAGCCGGGATGGTGCAGCAGCAGCCGCGCCGCGATCGCGCGCGAGGTCGCCGAGAAGACGCGCGACCTGCATCAGGACGTGACCGCGATGGCACAGGAAGACCATGACGTACTCCGCGCCGAACTCGATCAGATCCACGGAGCGTTGGCCGCAGGATGACGCGCCCCTTCACGCATACACTCGCGCTGACCCTGTGCAGCACGGCAGCCTTTCTCCCAACGTCCGTGCGGGCACAGGTCGCGCCCTCCGGCGGGATCGAGGTCGCCACCGACGAGGCACGCCGCGGGCTCAGTTGGAGCGAGGGCCGCGCGGTGCTGTCCGCGGATGCGGCGGCGTCGCTCGGCCGGATCGACGCGACCGCGCGTGTCACGACGCTCCGCAACGCCGACCGCCACGCGGGCGCCGACGCGGTCGTCGACGTCATGCTGGCGACGGGGTGGGATCTGGGCGCGGTCACGCTCCGGACGTCCGCGACCGGGCATCTGTTCGCCGGCGCGCGCACCGGGATGGACTATGCCGAGATCGGCGCGTCCGCGCGGTACAGCTATGGTCCGGCCCGTCTGGTCGGTGGGATCGAGTTCGCCCCGTCGCAGGATGCGCTGGGGGGCAGCAACGTCTATCTTTATGCGAATGCCGATGCCGGGATCCCCGGGACGCCCTACACACTGCTCGCGGGTATCGGGCACTCCTCGGGCACCACGACGGATCCGCTGCGCATACAGCGGCTGCGTCCCGGTGGCAGCTATACCGATTGGCGATTGGGCGTCGAACGCCAGCAGGGGCCGCTGACGCTCGGGGTCGATTATATCGGCACCGACATCGCACGCGCCGATGCGACCGGCCCGTTTGCGGATGCGCGACACAGCGGCGACCGTATCGTCGCCCGCGCGCGGCTGGGCTTCTGATCCCGCGGGAGCGCACTGATCCGCGCTCCCGAGTCCGACCCCCTTTAAGGGCCGTGCTCACGAAGATCCAGAAATGACATGATGGGGTTTGGGAAGCCCGGACGTCCCTGAGGACATCCTCCGCTTCGAATTATCCCTACCCGGCTTTCTGTCTGCAAAGACGAGAAAGACCGGGTAGGGTCAATTCCATGGTGGGCGTGGCAAGGATTGAACTTGCGACCCCTGCGATGTCAACACAGTGCTCTACCACTGAGCTACACGCCCGCCGGAGCGCTCCACTAGCCGCGCTTATCGCGGGGCGCAAGCGCTCAATTGAAGCTTGTTGCATTATCCATCTCGAACAGCCGATCGACCTCGGCCACTAGGTCGCGGAGATGGAAGGGTTTGGACAGCACGCGCGCCTGCGGCATCGTCTTGCCCGCCTTCAGCGTAACCGCTGCGAAGCCGGTGATGAACATGACGCGGAGGTTCTTGCAGAGCTCGCCAGCACGCTGTGCCAGCTCGATGCCGTCCATCTCGGGCATCACGATATCGGTCAGCAACAGGTCGAACGTCTCGGTCTCGAGCAGCGGAATCGCCGCGGTGCCACGGTCGACCGCGGTCACCGCATACCCCGATCGCTGCAGGGCGCGGGTAAGATATTCGCGCATGACCTGATCATCCTCGGCCAGCAGGATTCGCAACATCGATATATTCCCGTGATTTAGCGGTCCGTTACTCCATAAGCAGTTAAGATTTCCAGATCGTTTGCCCGTTCATGCAATGCGCCCTACGCTTTTCCGCATGCAGTCTCCTTCGTTCACGCGCTTCGGCGACCTGCCGCCTGCCAGCCCGGTGGTGATGTCGGTACCGCATGCCGGTCGCGACTATCCGCCCGCCTTGCGCGAGGCGTTGCGCGTCCCGTTCGACACCGTGGTGGCGCTCGAGGACCGTCATATCGACATCGTCGCCACCCGGGCACGGACGGTCGAGACGATGATCGTGCAGACCCGGGCACGCGCCTGGATCGACCTCAACCGCAGCGAGGCCGAGCGCGATCCCCGCGTGGACGAGGGGGCGAACCCGATGGCGCAGCCTCAACCCTCCGCGAAGCTGCGAAGCGGCCTCGGCCTGGTGCCGCGTCGGGCAGCCGCCGCGCCCGACCTCTGGCGGCGCCGGTTTACCGACGCCGACATCTCCAGCCGGATCGCCAACGACCACCGCCCCTATCATGACGCGGTGCACGACGCGCTGGCTGCAGCGCAGGCGAAGTTCGGGATCGCGATCCTCCTCGACGTCCATTCGATGCCGCCGCTCTCGGCGGCGGGCGTACCGGGCGGCAGCCCGCCCCGGATCGTGCTGGGGGACCGCTTCGGCCGCAGCGCCGATCCGCGCTTCCTAGCCTGCCTCGAGACCGAGATCGCGGATACAGGCCTGCCCTTTGCCCGCAACGCGCCCTATGCCGGGGGGCATATCCTCGAACGGCACGCGCGCCCCACTGCAGGGATCCACGCGATCCAGCTCGAATTCGATCGATCGCTCTATCTGGATCGCCAGTTCGACGGGCTGGGCACCGGCGTGGATGCGACGGTGCGGCTGCTCAAGGCCCTTCTCACGGCCTTGACGAACGAGGCGCTGGCCATGGGCGCATCGGCCACCACCCGGGCCGCAGCCGCCGAATAAGGGCCAACGCCAGCGACACCAATTCCCCGCAGCGGGATCCCAGCTCGGCACATAAAAAAACCACCCCGTGCGCGAAGCACGAGGTGGCCAAGGTTCAGGGAGGAGGCACGCTAGAAGCGTGCCGTACGACGCCGCGAAAGGGGGGGACACGGTGCCGTACAGGTCTAAAATGGGCGAGCGGGATTTTGGTTCAACCCCGACGCGAAAAATTCTGCGCCGCAACGATCGCAGCCCGGGATTCCCGCGCGAGCGAGCCGTATCCGCTGCGCCGACCGACCGCACTGCGATCGGTCGGCGCGGACGGATCAGCCGCCGAGCTGCGGCAGCGGCGTCTTGCCGAGCTGAACCTGGCGCGCAAAGATGTCGCGCATCAGCGCGAGCGAGAACAAATGTGCGTAGAGCAGCGGCAGCATGCCCGACTTGCTGATCTTGCGCAGCGCATCGCCGCGCAGGTCGATCAGCTTTTCCTCGTTGACCATCTGGAACCCGCGATAGACGAAGGGCTGCTCGGCACCGTCGGGCTGGATCGAGACTTCGCCGTCCATCAGCAGGCCGAGTTCGCGCAGCTCCTTCATGAAGTTCTGCGTGCGCGCGCCGGCCTGTTCGAACGATTCGTTAAACGCCAGGATCGACTTGGTGACCTCGGTCGGCGCGCCATCCGCGAACAGCGCGTCGCCCTCGTCGAACGCACCGAGCGCATCGGAGGTCGGATCGAAGCAGAGCGACAGCTCCTGTGCATCGGGATGCAGCCGCGCGAGCATGTATGGATAACGGCGGATATAGGCGGGAACGTAGAAGGTGTTCTCGGTCAGCTTGCCGTCGTCACCGATGAAGACGTTGACGCCCTCGTTGAGGCCCATCAGCGCCAGCGGGATCGCATCGTCGCCGACCGAGAAGACGATCGGCATGTGACGCTGCACCAGCGGGAATTCGTCGACGGTGATCGGGATCGCATGCTGGCCGACGAGGAACGGCGCGCTCTCCTGCGGGCGGACCTTGTAATCGGCGTGTGTGTCGCTCGAAAGCGGCTCCAGGCCGTTGTAGAAGAGCGGAAGCTGCGGTGCGCTGGCCATCATGTATCTCCAGTGTTTCGTCAGAGGATCTGGGCGGCAGGACGCCGGCGATTGGCGCGAGGCTCTATGGCGTGACGCCTGCCCGTGCAAGCGTGACGAGCTTGCCGGGGTTCAGCAGCCCGTGCGGATCGAATGCGGTCTTCACCGCGCGCAGGATCGTCAGCCGTGCCGGCGACGACAACCGCTCCAGCTCGCCGATCTTCATCTGGCCGATCCCGTGCTCTGCGGAGATCGATCCTCCGGCCGCGACGACCAGATCGTCGACGAAGCGCGTCACGACCGGCGCATCCTCGGCATACCAGCGCGCGGGATCGGTGCCCTCCGGGGCGCGGACGTGAAAATGGACATTGCCGTCGCCCAGATGACCGAATCCACTGGCATGCGTCCCAGGAAACCGCACCTCGCAGGCCCGCGCTGCATCGTTCATGAAGCGCGGCATCGTCTCGACCGGGACCGAGATGTCATGCTGGGTGGCGGGGCCGAGCGCACGTTCGGCCGCGGACAGGGAATCACGGATCCGCCAGAATGCCGCGGCCTGCGCTTCGCTGGCGGCGATCACGGCGTCCTCAGCCTGCCCTGCATCAAGCGCAGCGCCCAGCAGCCGTTCGAGCAGCGCCGCAGGGGTCTCGCCGTCCATGGACGGTGCGGTTGCCTCGATCAGGACATGCCAGGCATGGTCGCCGTCGAGCGGCGCACGCGTTCCCGGGAGATGCGCGACCGCTGCCGCTAGCGTCTCGCGGGGCAGGATCTCGAAGCTTTCGACACGGTCGGTCGCCGCCTGCAAGCGGCGGAGCAGCCGGAGCGCGCTGTCGGGTCCGGAGACCCCGACCCAGGCGACCGCGCGTGCGGCCACGGCTGGCACCAGCCGCAATGTGGCTGCGGTGACGATCGCCAGCGTTCCCTCGGATCCGACGAGCAGCTGATCGATGTCGTAGCCGCGATTGTCCTTCTTCAGCGCAGACAGGCCGTCATGGACGCTGCCGTCGAGCAGCACCGCCTCGACCCCTGCGACCAGCCCGCGCATCGTCCCGAACCGCAGCACCTGCGTGCCGCCGGCATTGGTCGAGACCAGGCCGCCGATCGTCGCGCTGCCGCGGGCACCGAGCGTCAGCGGGAAGCGCTGGCCGACCGCCTGCGCAGCGTTGTCGAGATCGGCCAGGATCGCGCCTGCCTCCACCACCGCGAGGCCGGCCTCGGCATCGATCGACCGGATCCGGTTGAGACGGCGCAGCGACAGCAGGGCGGCACGGCCGTCGGCGGGCGGCGTTGCCCCTCCGACCATCGACGTGTTGCCGCCCTGCGGTACCAGCGGGACGCGGAATGCCAGCGCGGCCTGGGCGATCGCCGACACCTCGGCAACCGACGACGGGGCGAGCATCAGCGGGGCTGCACCATGGAACCGGCCGCGCCAGTCGTTCAGCCAGGGGGCGATATCGGCGGCATCGGTGACGATGGACTTGCGCTCGAGCTGCGGGGCAAGCGCGTCGAGCATCTGCATCTGTTCGGGCGTCATGACTGCGCCGCTAAGCGCAATTCACCTCCCGTTCAACGATCGCGGTTAACGCTGCTTAGCGACATCATGATTCACCCTGCGCTTCCCGCCTCCCTCCTCGCCCTCACCGCCCCCCTCGCGGCCGTGGCGAACCCCGCCGCGCCGACGCGCGCGCGCGTCGAGATCACGCAGGTCTCGATCCACGAGCGCATCATCATCCGCGTCCCCCGCATGTTCAGGCGATCGGCCCAACCCGTCGGTAGCGCGCCCTTGTCGAAGCCGCGCGAGTGGAAGGAGCGCAAGGGGCCCAAATGCGTCGCCGTCGCGGAGATAGCAGGCGCCTTTCTCGGCCAGCCGGGCTCGGTCGATCTCGTCATGCAGGACGGCACGCGATTGCGCGCGAAGCTTGATGGCGACTGCAAACCACTCGACTATTATCCGGGCTTTTACCTGCGGCCGAGCGGTGACGGTCTGATATGTCGCGATCGCGACGCGATTCGCATGCGGTCCGGGGCGCGCTGCGAAATCGATGACTTCAAGACTCTGAAGCTCAAGCAATAGACAAGACGGCAGGGGTGATGTGCGACTTTCGTCGTGCCGCCACCCGCTTTCCTTGACATTTTGCTGGAAATCCGCGAGCGGCGGGGCGCTTGAGGGAATAATGCGCGCCCTCCTTTTCCCGGACATATAAATGAGCTTTGCCGATCTCGGCCTTTCCGAAGAACTCCTGAAGGCGGTCACTGACGCCGGCTATACCGAGCCGACGCCGATCCAGGCCGGCGCGATCCCTTCGGTTCTGATGATGCGTGACATCATCGGCATCGCCCAAACCGGCACCGGCAAGACCGCGTCGTTCGTGCTGCCGATGATCGACATTCTTGCCCATGGCCGCAGCCGCGCCAGGATGCCGCGCTCGCTGATCCTAGAGCCGACCCGTGAACTTGCCGCGCAGGTTGCCGAAAACTTCGAGAAATACGGCGTCAATTCGCATCTCTCGATGGCGCTGCTCATTGGTGGCGTGTCGATGGGCGACCAGCTCGCCGCGCTCGAAAAGGGCGTCGACGTCCTGATCGCCACGCCGGGCCGGCTGATGGACCTGTTCGGCCGCGGCAAGATCATGCTCAACGGCTGTTCGCTGCTGGTCATCGACGAGGCGGACCGGATGCTCGACATGGGGTTCATCCCCGACATCGAAGAAATCTGCACCAAGCTGCCTAAGTCGCGCCAGACGCTGCTATTCTCGGCGACTATGCCGCCGCCGATCAAGAAGCTGGCGGACAAGTTTCTGTCGAACCCCAAGACGATCGAGGTCTCGCGCCCTGCATCGACCAATCTCAACATCAAGCAGTATCTGGTCCCCGTCGCCAGCCAGACCGCGAAGCGCGAGACACTGCGCCGGATCCTGGCGCAGGACGAGGTCACCAACGCGATCATCTTCTGCAATCGCAAGACGACCGTGCGCGACCTCAACAAGGTGTTGAAGCAGGCGGGTTACAAATCAGGCGAAATCCATGGCGACATGGAGCAGCCCCAGCGCCTCGCCGAATTGGACCTGTTCAAGAACGGTGTGGTGACGATCCTTGTCGCCTCGGACGTCGCTGCGCGTGGTCTGGACATCAAGGGCGTGTCGACCGTCTTCAACTATGACGCGCCCTGGCATCCAGACGATTATGTCCACCGGATCGGCCGTACGGGCCGTGCGGGTGCAACGGGCACAGCCTATACCTTCGTCGCACCCGACGATTCCGAAAATATCCAGAATATCGAAAAGCTGACGGGCCAGACGATCGAGCGGCTAAAGCTGTCCGAGCCGAGAGCGCTGGCTCCGGCGGCTACCGCGTCGTCCGATAGCAATGAAGAGCTGCCACCGCGGCGCGAGCGGTCGCGGACGCGGCGGGTGCCGCGTGCCGATGTCGTTGCCCATGCCGTCGAGGACGAAGTGATGGCAGCTGCCGAAATCGCAGCGCCCATGGCCGCTGCCACGCCGAAACCATCGCGCTGGGCTCGGACGCCGATTGACGAACCGGTCCCTGCCGCACAGCCTGCGCTTCCCCGTGTTGCTCCGGCAATGCCCATCGCGCCGGTCGCGGAACGTCCTGCCGCGGCCCCGGTGCCGACAGTGCCGCCAGCACCGTCGACCGCCATGCCCGAGCAGGCACGCGAGCCAAAGGTCGATCCCGTGCGGGCGACCCGCCGCAGTACCGTGCCCGACGCGCCGGTTGACGGGTGGAACGGCCCCTTCCCCAGCTTCCTGAATGCCGTGATTGGCGGATACGAGTGATGCCGAGAGACTAACTTCAGGCTTGCCCACCATAGGAGCGATAGCGACACAAGCGCGCGCTCGCCGTTTTGATCGTCGATCCACGCGGCGATCGCCTTGGGAGTGCGGGGGCACGTGGCCGAGTTGACGAATGCCCGCGCGATGGGGCCACAGGCGCTGGCGGGTTAGCTCGCGTCCTAGGCCGCCTGATCGGGCATTCGACCTCCTAGCGCAACTTCATGACGCCATCTTGGCCATAGCGTCATCATCCAGCGCTGCTGCCCGCCGATGGGCCGCGCGTTCGGTCAGGCGGGCGGCATAGGCCTCGAATGCTGCAAGCTTCGGCATCGTGCCGAACTGTAATCCCCATATGACCTGGGCACCCACATAGACATCGGCTGCCGTGAAGCGTTCGCCCGCGATATAGCTATGCGCCGCAACGGCATGCTCAAGTCCGGCGATCGCGGCCTCGAAACTTCCATAACCGACCATCCGCTGCTGCGTCTCGGTCGGGACCACGCCGAGCGATCGGTTGGTGATTGCCGCCTCCAGAGGCCCGGCCGCGTAAAATAGCCATCGATAATAGTCGGCCCGCTCGTCAGCCGTCGGCGCCAATTGCGCCTCGGGCACGGCGTCGGCCAAATAGGCGCAGATCGCGCCGCATTCGGTAACGACGTGGCCGTCATGGACGATAGCGGGCACCTTGCCCATCGGATTAACCGAAAGATACGGCGCCGCCTTCATCGTCGTCGCATAATCGAGCATCACCGTATCGTAAGCGGCCCCGGTCTCCTCAAGCATCCAGCGAGCAATACGCCCCCGCGACATCGGATTCGAATACAGCGTCAACGTCATGGCTCGCCCCTCAAGAACATAGAGTGAACGATGGTCTCATGGCGATGCCGTGCCGTCAAGATGCGATCGCGGATCGCACCCAGCGGGTTGTGCCGTCGAACGAAGCAGCGATGAATCTTACGCCAGCGCCGTCGCGAACAGCGCGAGCATGCGGCCCCACGCACGGTCCGCCTGCACCGGATTATAGACCTTGCTGTCGGGCGGGCACCATCCGTGCATCGTTTGCGGATAGACCTCGATTTCGGCCGGACGCTTCGCTGTCGCGAAGGCCGCCCGCAGCACGTCCTTCTCGGTCGGTGCGCGCGCATCATCGTTCGCCGCTATCGCGATCAGATAGCTGCCTTTCAGTGCAGGGATCAGCCGGTGCGGGCTGTCGGGTGTGTCGGTCACGACCCCCCCGCCGTGGAACGTCGCCCCCGCGCGGATGCGTCCCGATACCGCAGCAGCGGTGCGGATTACCATCGGCCCGCCCATGCAATAGCCGGTGGTCGCCAGCCCGCGCTTGCGATCCACCTGCGGTTGCGCATCCAGGAACGCGGTGAAGGATTTGGCGTCACGGACCGTACCCTCGGGTGTAAGCGCGTCACGAAAGGGTGCAATTCGAGCGCGGACGGCCGGCTGGTCGTAGGATTCACCGGGGCTAAGGAACGGTGCCTTGGTCGACCGATAGAACTGATTGACGACAAGGACGGCATAACCCGACTGCGCGAGTCGATCGGCCATCTGACGGAACGCTGGGCGCAGACCCATGATGTCCGGCCAGACAAGCACGCCCGGATGAGTCCCGGTGGCCGGCGCGACGAAATAGGCGTCAGCCTGACCATCGGGCGTCTTGATCGACACCTCGCGTCCGCTGATCGGCTTCGCATCGGCCGGCACGGGCAACAGCATCGCGAGGCCTGCGGCCCCGGTCATCACGCCGAACTGGCGCCGCGACATGGCGGCGAGATAGTGTTCGTTATCGTCTGCGGTATGCTCGTCGCACATGGGGCCTCTCCTGCCGGCTTTGATCTGATGCTAGCTCACGTTGCGCGCCACCACCACACGCCATCGACACTGTCCCGAACGGCGCGACCCTCGACCTCGAGCCGACGCAGATGCGCGAGCGCTTCACCCGTCGCCATGCCGAGCAGATCGGGGCCGATTGCGCGCCGGAACAGCCGTCCGAAACACTCGACCGCACGACGCGGCTCGGCGAGAAAGGCAGCGAGTTCGTCGAGCCGTTCGCGGTGCTCACGATCCATCGCGTCAAGCCTGATATGAAGACCAGTAAACGGATCGCCATGCCCCGGCAGGACCAGCAGATCTGCGGGCAATGTCTTCAGCCGGGCGATCGCGGCAAACCATTCGCCCAGCGGATCCGCATGCGGCTCGGTGATGCCTAAAGAGATATTGGGGCTGATACGGGGCAGAACCTGATCCCCGGCGATCAGGATGCCCGATACTTCGTTCAGAAGGCATGCATGCTCTGGGCTGTGGCCCGACCCGATCACGACCCGCCAGTCATCGCGCCCTACCGTCAACACGTCACCGTCGGTGATCCGCGTGTAACCTAAGGGAAGCGGCGTGATGATCTTGCGGAATCCCGCCCACCCCTTCGCACTGGCATGCGCGATCTGCATACTGTCCCAGCCCGCACCGCGCCAGAATGCCAGCATTTCGGCGGGAACGGCATCCCTGGCATCAGCGGCCAGCATTCGTGCGGTCAGCCATTCGCCCCGGGTCATGACGAGCGCCGCGTCGTGCGTTTCGCATAGCCAACCAGCGAGGCCGATATGATCGGGATGAAAATGCGTGCCGATCACGCGGGTGATGCGGACGCCCAACTTCGGCCTTGCCAGGATTGCGGTCCAGGCGTCGCGAGCTTCCGGCGTATTCATGCCCGTATCGACGAGCGCGTCGCCGTCGCCATCGGCGAGCATCCAGCAATTCACGTGGCGCAGCGGACCGGGAACCTTGAGGCGTACCCAATCAACGCCGGGAGCGATGCGAAATACGTTACCGGGTTCGGGCTCGCGGTGGCCCAAGGGGTAGACCAGCCCCTTGTGTGTTAGCGGTTCATCTGGTGGAGCCGGCAGCGACGTCATGTGCTGCAGGTAGCAACCACCAGGCACCAGAGATAGTCCCCGAGCCGACACGCGCATCAGCCATGCCGCGTGCCCTCAACGCCCTGTGCCGCCGGCCATCCCCGCGCCGTCAGGACCGCAAACCTATTCGATAGCCCGTACCGGCCCCGCACCGCGCCACGCGGGGACCGGGAACGTTCAGCGCTTGAAGGGGTCGTCGAACAGCGGCTTGACCGGCAGGACACCGCCCTCTGCGACGAACTGCGCGTCCGCCGCTGCCTGCGTACGCTCGTTACGAAGCTGCTCGAGCAGCGCCTCACGATCGCCTTCGAGACGCGTGTCGGTCGGTGCTTCCATACCCGCCGCCTTGGCGGCCTTGGCAACCGCGGCGTCGAGCTCGCGCTGCGACGTCAGGCCGAGCGTGACCGGGTCCTTTGGCGTGATGTTGGCGATGTTCCAGTGGCTGCGGTCACGGATCGCGGCGATCGTCGTACGCGTCGTGCCGATCAACAGCGAGATTGCACCATCGGTGATCTCGGGATGATTGCGGATGATCCAGGCAATGCCATCGGGCTTGTCCTGGCGCTTGGACACCGGCGTATAGCGCGGGCCCTTGGTCCGGCGGACCTGCTCGGGGCCCTTGATCATCTTGAGCTGATAATCGGGGTCGGCCGCGCCCTTGTCGATCTCCTCCTGCGTGACCTCATGCGCGCGGACGGGATCGCGCCCCGTCAGCTTCGTCGACGTCGTGTCGTCGGCGATCGCCTGGATCTCGAGAATGTGCAGACCGCAAAAATCTGCGATCTGTTCGAAACTGAGCGCAGTGTTATCGACCATCCAGGCGGCGGTCGCATGGGGCATGAGCGGCTGGGCCACGGCGGAAACTCCGTAAAAATAGAAAGGGCCGCCCCTTTCGGAGCGGCCTGACATGACACATGACTTAGT
Source organism: Sphingomonas sp. CFBP 13714 (assembly GCF_014842205.1). NCBI lineage: Bacteria > Pseudomonadati > Pseudomonadota > Alphaproteobacteria > Sphingomonadales > Sphingomonadaceae > Sphingomonas > Sphingomonas sp. CFBP 13714. Next base: position 114,544 of record NZ_JACYVG010000002.1, on the reverse strand, counting down.
GCGCCCATGGCTAACAGGCAAGCGCGCGATCGTCGCGCCGCATCACGCCGCCATGCGCGGTCGATCGAGTGGACGGGCAAGCGGGACGAGGGCACGCAGAAACTGGCGTGCGCTTGCGGGCCAACTGTACCGGGCAGCATAGGCGGCACAGGCGACGGGATCGCGGGTCAGTGCCGCCGCGATTGCTTCGTCGAGATCCTCATGCATCACGCCAACGCGCGGGTCGAGTACGTCGATCGGGCCGGCGACGGGATAGGCTGCAACAGGAGTCCCGCACGCCAGCGCCTCGATCATGACCAGCCCGAACGTATCGGTGCGGCTCGGAAAGACGAGGACGTCCGCAGTCCGATAGGCCGCCGCCAGCCCTTGTCCGTCGCGCTGACCGAGAAACACGGCATCGGGGAAGCGACGTGCAAGCGCGGCGCGGGCGGGCCCGTCGCCGACCACCACCTTCGTTCCCCGATGCGCGGACGACAGGAAGGCCTCGACATTCTTCTCGACAGCGACGCGCCCAACATAGAGCAGGATCGGCCCGGGCAGCGCCGCCATCTCAGGATCACGGGCGCCGTCCAGCCCGAATTGTGCAAAATCGACGCCTCGCCCCCATTCGCGAACCTGATGCAGCCCCTGTGCAGTAAGTGTTGCCGCGACGGAGGGCGTGGAGACCAGGATCGACTCGGCGGGACGATGGAACCAGCGAATATAGCGCCATATCCAGGCGGGGTTCGCGCCCGTCCGTGCCGCGATGTAATCGGGAAACTGGGTATGATAGGCGGTCGTGAACGGCAGATCTCGGGCCAGGCACCAGGTTCGCGCAGCGAGGCAGACCGGACCTTCCGTCGCGAGGTGTATCGCATCGGCACCAAAGCTTTCGAGCAATCGTCCGACTGCGCCCGACCGTGCAAAGGCCAGCCGAATCTCGGGATAGGTCGGACACGGCATCGAGGCGAACTGCGCGGGGGATATGATCAGCACTTGATGACCCGTCGCTTCGAGTTCCCGCCGCACGGACTTCAGGGTGCGAACCACGCCGTTGACTTGCGGGCTCCAGGCATCGGTGACGATCGCGATACGCATCGGGGTCTCCTTGGGCAATCGCGGCATGAGCCGAATTGACGTGGGTCAGGCGGCCAGCGTGACGACGTTGTCGATTTCGCGTGCGGCGATCTCGTCTGCCCAGTGAAGCAGTTCCATTCGCCCGTCGAAATGCTCGACAAGCGCCGTGCAGCCTTCGACCCAGTCGCCGTCATTATAATAGGCAACGCCGGCAATATCGCGCATTTCGGCGGTATGGATGTGTCCGCACACGACGCCGTCGACCCCCCGCACGCCAGCCGCGTGCGCAACGACTTCTTCAAAATGCGAGATGAAGGCGACCGCGTTCTTGACCTTGGCCTTGGCATGCTTCGAGAGCGACCAATAGGGCATGCCGAGACGTCGCCGCGCGCCGTTCACCCACCGGTTGAGCCCCATGAGCAATGTGTACGCCGCATCCCCGATATGCGCGACCCAGCGATGCGCCAGCGTGATAGCGTCGAACTCGTCACCGTGCAGAACCAGCAGGCGGCGGCCGTCGGCGGTCTCGTGGATCGCCTTGCGCCGGATCGAGATCCCACCGAAGTCGAGCCCCGAATATTGCCGGAACACCTCGTCATGGTTGCCTGGAATATAGACAACCCGCGTACCGCGCTTCGCGCGCTTGAGCAGCCGCCACAGCACGTCGTTATGCGCCGCCGGCCAGTAAAATTTCTTCTTCAGTCGCCAGCCGTCGATCATGTCGCCGACCAGGAACATCGTCTCGCTGTCGACATGGTCGAGAAAGTCGTTGAGCATCGCCGCGTTGCAGCCACGCGTGCCGAGATGGACGTCGGAAATCCAGATCGTGCGATATTGCCGCCGGTCGACCACGCGTTCGGGCATGACGGGTCGCGAATGGATGAAGTCCGCGATGTCCGCCACATCGGCTATCGGCAACGCGTCGGTTGGAAACGTGACGGTGTCCATCGGCCTGCCCCGCAAATCTGTTCGTTGCGGTCCTGTCTAGCGGCGCAATATGACATGGCAGTCGCAGTCCGGTGACTGTTCTAAGTCATCGGACGACGCACAGCCTCCGTCACGAATTGCAGAGGCGGCTTGGGGACAGCCTGGTTAGGCGTGCCCGCGTCACGTCATGGACAGCACGATCTTCCCGACGTGATCGCCCGCTTCCATCCTCGCATGCGCCGCCGGGGCGTCGGCAAAGGCAAAGACGCGATCGATCACTGGCTTGAGCTTGCCGGCCTCGACATGCGGCCAGACCGTCCGCGCCAGTTCATCGGCCACGAGTGACTTGAATGCGGTATCACGCGGGCGCAGCGTCGATCCCGTCAAGGTCAGACGACGGCGCATGATCTCGAACAGCGGCACCGTCGCATTCGCCCCACCCTGAACCGCGATCGACACGTGCCGCCCGTCTTCGGCCAGACATTGCAGATTACGCGCGACATAGTCGCCACCCACCATATCAAGTACGGCCGCAACACCCTTGCCGCCGGTGATCTGCTTGACCCGTTCAACGAAATCCTCGGTCTTGTAGTCGATCGCATGCGTCGCGCCGAGGCTGAGCGCGGCTTCGCATTTCGCCTTCGAGCCCGCGGTGACGATGATGTCGATCCCGAAGATGGCACACAAGCCGATCGCCATCGTACCGATCCCGCTGGTGCCGCCATGGACGAGTACCGTATCGCCTTCGGTGGCATAGGCGCGCTCGAACAGGTTGGTCCACACCGTGAACAGCGTCTCGGGCATCGCCGCGGCCTCAATCATCGTCAGCGCTTCGGGAACGGAGAGGCACTGGCCGAACGGCGCAACCGCATATTCGGCATAGGCACCGCCCGTGATCAGCGCACAGACCCGCTGCCCGATCTGTTCCTCGCCGACCCCGTCGCCGACCGCGACGATCGTCCCGGCAATCTCCATGCCCAGGATCGACGGGGCACCGGGCGGCGGCGGATATTTACCCTGCCGTTGCATCACCTCGGGACGATTGACGCCCGCCGCCGCGATCTCGACGAGGACCTCGCCGGCTCCGGGATGCGGCACGGCGCGCTTCACAAGGACGAGCACTTCAGGGCCTCCCGGGGCTTCGGGATCGATTGCCTTCATGACGTCAGGGACGATGTAACGCGGAGTCACGGTTTTTGCAGTCATGTGATCGAGACGCCCCTTTGGATTCCCGTGCCTTATTGACATCACTCCGGTGCGGGTCAACGTTACAGGCGCAATGGATCCGGATGACGCCCCCTCTCGTCCCGACGATTTCCTCGATGCGCTCGTGCGTCAGGACATCGACTCGCTCTCGGTCGCCGAGCTCGATGCGCGGATCACCGTGCTGCAAGGCGAGATTGCACGCTGCCAGTTGAAAAAAGATCGAGCGATCAGCCACCGCGCCAGCGCCGACGACCTATTTAGACGGTGATGTCCTCGACCTCGTCTCGGCGCTCCACATTTGGACGGTGCAGGAACGCAGGCCGGCGGGGTCAAGTGCTTGATGCGATCGATTACCGTTCCGACATAGTGGCAAAGGGCCTGCGTCTGCGTGGCCCGACAGGAGTAATGTAAATGCCGTCATTTGCACCCGCCCTCGAGACCACCCTGCACAAGGCACTCGAGGCTGCATCGTCCCGACGCCACGAATATGCGACGCTCGAGCATCTCTTGCTGGCGTTGATCGACGACGAGCACGGATCGAAGGTCATGGGCGCCTGCAACGTCGACCTGGGCGAGCTGAAAACCACGGTAGCGCATTATCTCGACACCGAGCTTGATGCGCTCAAGGTCGATGCCGCGACCGATCCGTCGCCGACGAGCGGCTTTCAGCGCGTCGTCCAGCGCGCCATCCTTCATGTTCAGTCTTCGGGCCGCGACGAAGTGACGGGTGCCAATGTGCTCGTTGCCTTGTTTAGCGAGCGGGAAAGCTATGCCGTCTATTTCCTGCAACAGCAGGACATGAGCCGCCTCGATGCGGTCAGCTTCATCAGCCACGGCGTCGGCAAGGGCGGGCAGCAGCCGACCGAAGCCTCGACACCTAAGGGTGCCGACGACGAGAAGCCGACCAAGGGACAGGAGAAGGGCAAGACGGAAAGCGCGCTCAAACAATTCACGGTCGACCTGAACGAGAAAGCCAAGAACGGGAAGGTCGATCCCCTGATCGGGCGCGGGCCGGAGGTGGATCGCACAATCCAGATCCTGTGTCGTCGCTCGAAGAACAATCCGCTTTATGTCGGCGATCCCGGCGTCGGCAAGACCGCGATCGCGGAAGGCCTCGCGCGCAAGATCGTCGAGGGCGAGGTCCCCGACGTGCTCAAGCCGGCGGTAATCTATTCGCTCGACATGGGCGCATTGCTGGCAGGCACCCGGTATCGTGGTGATTTCGAGGAACGCCTGAAGGCAGTCGTCAACGAGTTGGAGAAGATGCCGGACGCGGTCTTGTTCATCGACGAGATCCACACAGTCATCGGTGCCGGCGCGACGAGCGGCGGTGCGATGGATGCGTCAAACCTGCTCAAGCCGGCGCTCTCGGGCGGCACGATCCGCTGCATTGGCTCGACGACGTACAAGGAATTCCGCAATCATTTCGAGAAGGATCGCGCCCTGCTGCGGCGATTCCAGAAGATCGATGTGAACGAGCCGACGATTGAGGACACGATCAAGATTCTGGCGGGCCTGCGCTCGGCGTTCGAAGACCACCACAACGTCAAATACACCCCCGACGCGATCAAGTCGGCGGTGGAGCTCAGCGCGCGCTACATCAATGACCGCAAACTGCCCGACAAGGCGATCGACGTGATCGACGAGGTCGGTGCGATGCAGATGCTGGTGCCGCCGAACAAGCGCAAGAAGACGATCACCCCCAAGGAGATCGAACAGGTCATCGCGACCATGGCGCGCATCCCGCCGAAATCGGTTTCGACCGACGACAAGCTCGCGCTCGCCACGCTCGAAACAGATCTGAAGCGCGTGGTGTTCGGGCAGAATGCGGCGATCGAAAAGCTCAGTTCGGCGATCAAGCTGGCGCGAGCGGGTCTACGCGAGCCAGAGAAGCCGATCGGCAACTATCTGTTCACCGGCCCCACCGGCGTCGGCAAGACGGAGGTGGCCAAGCAGCTGTCTTCGATCCTGGGTATCCCGCTCCAGCGATTCGACATGTCCGAATATATGGAGCGGCACTCGGTCAGCCGTCTGATCGGTGCGCCCCCGGGCTATGTCGGGTTCGACCAAGGTGGGTTGCTGACCGATGCCGTCGACCAGAATCCGCATTGCGTGCTACTGCTTGACGAGATCGAGAAGGCGCATCCAGACCTGTTCAATATCCTGTTGCAGGTGATGGACAACGGGCGCCTTACCGACCAGCACGGCAAGTCGGTCGATTTCCGCAACGTCATCCTGATCATGACGACCAATGCGGGGGCCAGCGACATGGCGCGCGAGACGGTGGGCTTCGGCAACCTTACGCGTGAAGGCGAGGACGAACAGGCGGTGCAGAAGATGTTCACGCCGGAGTTCCGCAATCGCCTCGATGCGATCGTGCCGTTCGGCTATCTGCCGACGACCGTGGTCGCCCGGGTCGTGGACAAATTCATTCTCCAGCTCGAGCTTCAGCTGGCGGACCGCGGCGTCCATATCCAACTCGATGACGAGTCGAAGGCGTGGCTCACCGAGAAGGGCTATGACAAGCTCTACGGAGCACGTCCGATGGGGCGTTTGATCCAGGAAAAGATCAAGCAGCCACTTGCCGAGGAGCTGCTGTTCGGGAAACTGGTCCATGGCGGCGAGGTGACGGTGAAGATGAAGGATGGTGCGCTTTCGTTCGCGATTGAAAGTGCGGCGCCGAAAAAGCCCAAGAAGAAGGGGAAGGCTGAACCCGTCTCTGCCAAGTAGCAGCGAGACGGCGTCAAGCCGCGTTTATGAGACCCGGCGGCAGCGCTTGCCGCCGGGTTTTTTTGTGCCATAGCCAGCCACGTTTACCGTTCTTTGCCGAACGCGCTTTACGAGGCATGTCATGGGGATATGGGCATATATGCGGTGGGTCATGGTCTTGCTGCTGTGGACGCTCTGCTTGGTGACTGCACCGCCCGCCGCCGCGACCGCCTTCCCTCTGGCGACCTGTCTCGTCCGCGCAGCACCCGGCATGACGGCGCCGGCCCTGTTCAAGACGCCGGAACGATTCGACTGCACCACCCCACAGCGCCGATTCGGCCCGGGTGATTTCTGGGTCCTGTCACAGCCGCTTCCCGCCGCTCAGCTACGCGGCACCAGCGTGCGTATCGGCAGTATCTGGATGACGCGCATCACGCTCTACGTCCGCTATGCCGATGGTGCGATTCGCCATGTCGGCGTCACGCCAAAAACCGCCCATGAGATCCTGAACCTCGGCGCCGTCCTCTCGCAACCGCTGCCGCGCCATGACGCGCCACCAGTGCGCCTCCTGTGGCATGTCGAAGGCGCCACGAATCTTCGCGGCGTCATCCTGCAGCCGGTACTGGCGGATCATGGCGAGGCGGCGACGACGGAGATCGTGCGCGGCGCACTTTACGGCGCCTTTGCCGGCATGGCGATCGCGCTGATCGTCTACAATCTAGCGCTATGGGGTGCGCTTCGCCAGGCTTTCCAGCCGGTCTACTGCCTCCTCGTCCTGTGCTTGCTGGCCTATGTATCGACGTCGTCAGGTGCTGCGGGCCAAGTCTTTACGGGCCTCGACAATAACGACCGCCAGCGGCTCAACATACTGTTCCTGGCCGCATCAGCCAGCACAGCACTCCTTTTCGCCCGCAGCTTTTTCGAACGCGCCGTGTTCTCGGGTTGGGTACGGCCGCTCAGCAGTGCTGTGATGGTCGGGCTGGTCGGCATGGCGGGGCTCTGGGTTATGCTCGCCCCCCGCGCGATCCATGTCCTCGATACCGGCATGTCGATCGCATATCTGGGGTTCATCGGGGTTGTGGCGATCATCCTGTGGCGCGCGTGGCGCGTCCGCAGCAATTATCTGTGGTTGTTTGCGCTTGCGTGGGGTGCACCGATCGTCATGTCCGGGCTTCGCATCGCCAGCAGCTTCGGGATGGTCGAGCCGAGCCTGCTGGTCGACAATTCGACGGTCATCGCGATGGCGATCGAGGCGCTTCTGTCGAGCACGGCGATTGCCTATCGCATCCTGTTGCTGAGCCGCGAACGCGACGCCGCGCGGGAACAGGAGATCGCGGCGCGCCTGCTTGCCGATACTGACCCGCTGACCGGCCTGCTCAATCGTCGCGCCTTCCTGGAACGTGCGATTGGCCGCCTCGGCCAGCAGACGCTGCTGATCGCCGACATCGACCATTTCAAGCGGGTCAACGAAACGATCGGTCATGATGGCGGCGACGAGGTGTTGAGGGCCTTCGCCCGTGCGCTTCGCAGCGCACTGCCAACCGATACGCTCATCGCCCGAATTGGTGGCGAGGAGTTTGCTATCCTCGTCGATGCCTCGACATCGGTTTCGCCCTGCGCAATCCGCGACCGTGTCCGCGGCCAGTCGATGCCGTATGATATCACCGTCACCGCCAGCATCGGTACGTGCACCGGCCCCCTGTTGCACGACGCCGACTGGAAGACGCTCTACCGCGACGCCGACCGCGCCTTGTTCGAGGCCAAAGCGGCGGGCCGCGATCGATCGCGAAGCGCGGTCAGCCTCGTCTCGGCCGCCTGAGTGCGGTGCCTGGTGCCGCGGCTTGTCAAAGCGGATTAACGACGTCAGGATGCAGCTTCGCCCGGGAGAATGACGATGCGTAATCGTAAGGCTGCCCTCGCTGTCGCTGCGCTGGTGCTGACGCTCGCAGTAATGCCGCGACCGACGGCGGATATCCGCCTCATCACGCATGACCCGTCCGACCCCGCGCCGCACAGGATGCAGGCTGCAGTCGACCTGGGGCTGATCGGCATATCGGTGCTTTACACCTGGACCGTCGACCGGTTGCGCTAGAATTCGCGGCAAACTCGGCGCGTGCCGGTCGCGGCATAGCCTCCGCCGTCGACGCGTCCTTGACCCCCGTCGCGCGCCTGCTCCATAGCAGCACCCATGGAAACGCCGACCGAAGACCTCTCATTCGAAGAGGCATTGAAAGAGCTGGAGACGATCGTGGGGCAGCTCGAGCGTGGCGATACGCCGCTGCAGCAGGCGATCGAGCTTTACGAACGCGGCAACAAGCTGCGCCAGCGTTGTGCCGATCGGCTCGATGCTGCGCAGGCGCGGATCGAAGCGATCCGGCTCGATGCCGAGGGTAAGCCGGCTGGGGTTCGCCCCTTTGCGGCAGGTTGAGCCGCGCATGACGACCTTGCCGCAATCGCTGGCGGAAGCGCTCGCTGAGGTTTCCGCAGAGATCGACGCGCAGTTCGACGTCCTTCTGGCGATTCCCGAAGATCCGCGTGCGGACCTGTATAGCGCGATGCGTCATGCCGCGATCGGCGGCGGCAAGCGGCTACGCCCGTTGCTCGTTTTCGCGACCGCCAGCCTGTTCGGGGTCGACCGTGCTTGTGCGGCGCGGGTGGCCACGGCCATCGAGGCGATCCATGTCTATTCGCTGATCCATGACGATCTCCCGGCCATGGACGATGACGACATGCGTCGTGGCAAGCCGACCGTGCACAAGATGTTCAGCGAAGCATGCGCGATCCTCGCAGGTGACTGCCTCCACGCGCTGGCGTTCGAGATCCTCGCCGACCCGGCAACACACCCCGATCCGTTCGTGCGCGCTGATCTGGTGCTCGACCTTGCCAAGGCGTCCGGCCCGACTGGGATGGCCGGCGGCCAGATGATGGATCTCGAGGCGGAGAATGCCCGGTTCGATCTGAACACTGTCACCCGGCTTCAGCAGATGAAGACCGGTGCGCTGATTTTGGCGTCCGTCGAAGCAGGCGCCATTCTTGGCAGGATTGCGCCCGAGGGCCGGGTTGGCCTGCGCGGCTATGCGCACGATCTGGGGCTCGCCTTTCAGATCGCCGACGATCTGCTCGACGCCGAAGGCGATGAGGCGGCGGCGGGTAAACGCCTCCGCAAGGATGCCGGTGCGGGCAAGGAGACGTTCCTGTCGCTGCTCGGCGCGGATCGCGCGCGTGAACAGGCCCGCATGCTTGTCGACCAGGCGATCGCACATCTGCACAGCTATGGCCGCGAGGCCGATCTGCTCCGCGAGATCGCACGCTTCGTGCTTGACCGCGACCGCTGACCTCTTCCGGAGACACCGACCATGACGGCAAGCCACGAGACCGTAAGGGTCGGTGTTTACCCGGGTACGTTCGACCCGATCACGCTGGGCCATATGGACATCATCCGGCGTGGCGCGAAGCTGGTCGACCGGCTGGTCGTCGGCGTCACGACGAATGCCTCCAAATCGCCGATGTTTACGATCGAGGAACGCATGGCGATGGTGAGGCGTGAGGTAGACGGCGTGGCCGGCGAGATCCACGTGGTCGCGTTCGACTCATTGTTGATGGATTTTGCCGAGCGCGAAGGGGCAAAGGTCATCGTCCGCGGTCTGCGTGCCGTCGCCGACTTCGAATATGAGTATCAGATGGCGGGGATGAACCAGCAGATCAATCCGCGGGTCGAGACGGTGTTCCTGATGGCGGATGTCGCGCTGCAGCCGATTGCGAGCAAGCTGGTCAAGGAAATCGCGCTCTTCGGCGGGGACATAGCCAAATTCGTGCCGCCTGCCGTCAGTGAAGAGGTCATTGCCCGCGTCAACCGGATCGGCCGCAAGGGAAGTTGACGCGCGCGGGACGTCAGTCGGCGGACGATGTTCAGTTTGGCGCAAGCACGGATTTGTTCTAAGCGGCGGGCTTCAAGGTCGGCCCCGGCCTCATGGCCAATGCGAGTAGGGATTTGATGCGCTTTTTCGCCGGTATGTTTGCGATCCTCGGGTGCCTCGTCGCGGCGCCTGCGTCCGCCCAGATCATCGATCCCGCCGTTGCCGGACGCGCTACCCCGCCGTTGACGACGGACACGCAGAACCTGCTGCTGCTTGACCTGTCGACGGGGGGCCGGGTCACGATCTGGCTTCGTCCCGACGTCGCCCCTTTGATGGTCGAGCGCATCAAAACCCTGACCCGGCAGCATTTCTACGACGGCCTGGCGTTTCACCGGGTGATCGACGGTTTCATGGCACAGGGCGGCGATCCAAAGGGTGACGGTACCGGTGGCTCACCCCTGCCCGACGTGAAGGCCGAGTTCAATTATCTGCCGCACGTTCGCGGCGCGGTGTCCGCGGCGCGTTCGGAAAAGGAAGACAGCGCGAACAGCCAGTTCTTCATCGTCTTTCAGCCGCGCCTCAGCCTCGACAAGAAATATACCGTGTTCGGCCGGGTGATCGACGGCATGCAATATGTCGACGCCATTGAGCGCGGCGAGCCGCCGGCAAACCCCTCGCGGATCCTGCACGCTTATATCGCTGCGGACAGCCCGCCGGCCTATGTCGCCGCGCCCGTTACCCCGCCATCGGCACTGGGCGCGCCTGTAACCCTGCCGGGGACCGGCAGCAGCAAGTCGGGGCCAGCACAGGCGGTCGTTGCAAAGCCCAAGCTTGCCAAGAAGGCCCCCGCGAAGAAGTGAGAGTCCGTTGAACGTCGACCTTTTCGACTTCGACCTGCCGACCGACCGTATCGCACTCCGGCCCGAAACGCCGCGCGATGCCGCACGGCTGTTGGTCTTAGAAGGGGATGCAACACGCGACCTACGCGTCACGGATCTGGCTGGACAGCTGCGTCGCGGCGACCTGCTGGTGTTCAACGACACGCGGGTCATTCCGGCGCAGCTCGAAGGACGTCGTGCTGGGATCGAGCAGGACGGGCAGCTATCGTCCGGGGCGAAGATCGGGGCGACGCTGCACAAGCGCGAGGGGCCGCGGCGTTGGCGCGCCTTCATTCGAAATGCGCGCCGTCTGCGCGATGGGGATCCGATCGATTTCGGCAACTGCGTCGTCGCCCGGGCGGTCGACCGGGCAGAAGACGGCAGCTACGCGCTCGAATTCGCTGGCGACGAACCGATCGAACTGCTGCTTGATCGCGCGGGGCGAATGCCCTTGCCTCCTTATATCGCGGCGAAGCGCCCGACGGACGCGCGCGACGCCGAGGATTACCAGACGATGTTCGCCGCCGAGCCCGGCGCGGTCGCGGCGCCGACCGCGGCGCTGCACTTCACCCCATCAGTGATGGCGGCGCTCGAGGCTGCGGGCATCGCGAAGGCAACGCTGACGCTGCACGTCGGTGCGGGCACGTTCCTGCCGATGAAGGTGGACGATACCGACGATCACCAGATGCATGCCGAATGGGGCCGAATCGATGCGACCACGGCGGACCGGCTGAATGCGGTCCGCGCCGCCGGCGGCCGGGTGATCGCCGTCGGCACGACATCGCTGCGACTGATCGAGAGCGCGACCGGTGACGACGGCGTCATCCGCCCGTTTGAGGGCGACACGGCGATCTTCATCACGCCGGGCTACCGCTTCAAGGGGATCGATGGCCTTATGACCAATTTCCATCTGCCGCGGTCAACGTTGTTCATGCTGGTATCGGCGCTGATGGGACGCGAGCGGATGCAGGCCGGCTATGCGCATGCAATTGCGGCCAAGTATCGCTTCTACAGCTATGGCGATGCCAGCCTGCTGCTGCCATGACCGGCCCATGTTGATCCCGTTGATTCTGGCTTTGCAGGTCGTGCCTTCCGCTGGGGTCGCGCAACCGCCCGCAACGATCTTTGCCGAACCGGCCGCAATGCTGGTCGCCGCCTGCGATGCGGATCGCGACGCGCGCGTGACCAGGCCCGAACTCGACACTTGCCTCGCGCGGAGCTTTGCGGGCGCCGAGGGCAGCACGACAGGTAAGATCGGCTATATCGCCTATGCCGACTGGTCGCTGAAATGGCTTGGCGATCGCAACGCCCTGCCCAGCCCCTTCGAAGTCGATCGCGACGGCGACAACGCGATCACCCTTGCCGAGCTTCAGGCCAGATTTGCGCAGTTCTTTCTCCGCTTCGACCGCAACCGGGACGGTGTGCTCGTGCGCGAGGAGCTGCTCACGATCAGAAGCTTCGCCCCCAACGCCCCACCGCGCGGCAAGCGCCGTTAATGGATCATCCCGTGTCCCCTCGTTTCGACTTCACCATTTCTGCCACCGATGGCGCCGCGCGCACAGGTCAGATTGCGATGCAGCGCGGCGTGATCCGTACCCCCGCCTTCATGCCGGTCGGCACCGCCGCGACGGTCAAGGCGATGAAGCCCGACGACGTGGCGGCCGCCGGGGCCGACATCATCCTCGGCAACACCTATCATCTCATGCTGCGTCCCGGCGCGGAACGCGTCGCGCGACTGGGCGGGCTTCACGGCTTCATGGGCTGGTCGAAGCCGATCCTGACCGACTCGGGCGGGTATCAGGTGATGAGCCTCGCAGATCTTACCAAGCGGTCCGAGGAAGGGGTGTCGTTTAAATCGCATCTCGATGGTACTCGGCACCTGCTCAGCCCCGAACGGTCGATCGAGATCCAGCGATTATTGGGGTCGAACATCGTCATGGCGTTCGACGAGCTTGTCCCGACGACGTCGACGCGTGAGGTTCAGGCAGCCGCCATGGAACGATCGATGCGTTGGGCGAGGCGATCGCGCGACGCCTTCGATGCAGGCGGTGCGCATGCGGAGAACAACGCGATCTTCGGAATCCAGCAAGGCGCGCTGAACGAGTCGTTCCGCAAATCCTCGGCGGACGCGCTGATCGATATCGGCTTTGATGGCTATGCGGTCGGCGGATTGGCGGTCGGCGAGGGACAGGAGGCGATGTTCGGATGCCTGGATTTCGCCCCCGGACAATTGCCCGCCGACAAACCCCGCTACCTGATGGGCGTCGGCAAGCCTGACGATATCGTGGGCGCTGTCGAGCGCGGAATCGACATGTTCGATTGCGTCATGCCGACGCGATCCGGGCGGACCGGACAGGCGTTCACGCGCAAGGGCCCGATCAACATCCGCAACGCCCGGTTTGCCGAGGACCAGTCGCCGCTGGCGGCCGACTGTGCCTGCCCGGTCTGCGCCACCTGGAGCCGGGCCTATCTGCATCATCTCGTCCGCGCGGGCGAGATGCTTGGCGCGATGTTGATGACCGAGCACAATATCTGGTTCTACGAAACGCTGATGGCAGATCTGCGCGCTGCGATCGCCGCCGGCACATTGACGAAGTTCGCAAATGATTTCCGAGCGGAGTATGGTCGGAAATCGAGTTAGGAGAGTGACGTGACCGACCCCATCACAACGGCTGCCGACGACGATACACCCAACGAAATCCTCGCCGCAGCCAAGGAAGCAAAGCTTCACGCCGAAGCCGCAGCAAAGGCGACCGTCGAGAAGGCGAAGACCTGGCCGCTTGCAAAGATCGGGCTTGGCGTCGGCATAGGATCTGCCGCCATCGCCGGCGCGGTGCTTTTTAACCGCTCGCGTACCCAGAAGTAAGGACACAGATGCGCCTCCTCCGCTCCGCCTTGCTGCTTGGCGCAGCCTGTTGTCCTGCAGCGGTGGTGGCGCAGTCCGCCCCCCCAAAATCTATGTCGAACGTCTCGGTAAAGCCGCTCGCCTTCACTGAGCGCGTGCTGGCCAACGGTTTGCGTGTCTACGCCATCCGGGACACGGCGACACCCAACGTGTCGGTCCAGGTCTGGTATGACGTCGGGTCGAAGGACGATCCCAAGGGCCGGTCCGGCTTTGCCCATATGTTCGAACATCTGATGTTCAAATCGACCCGCAACCTGGTGTCAGAACAGATGGACCGGCTGACCGAGGACGTCGGCGGCTATAACAACGCATCGACCAACGACGACTATACGAATTATTACGAGGTGGTTCCGGCCAATCACCTGCAGCGTCTGCTGTTTGCAGAGGCCGACCGGATGGCGAGCCTCGTGGTCGAGCCTAAGAGCTTCGCCTCCGAACGCGACGTCGTGAAGGAGGAGCTTCGCCAGAGCACGCTGGCTCGGCCCTATGGCAAGCTGTTCTCGCTCTATTATCCCGCGCTCGCCTATGCGCGACATCCCTATGCACGTGGTACGATCGGCAGCCTGGAAAATCTCGAAGCCGCCGGCATCGACGACGTCCGCGCCTTTCATGCAACCTATTACCGACCCGACAATGCGGTCCTAGTCGTCTCGGGCAATTTCGAGCCTGCACAGCTCGACCGCTGGATCGACACCTACTTCGCCCCCATCAAGAAGCCGAGCGGGGAAATTCCTCGGGTAACGGTCGCCGAGCCGGCCCGTACCCAAGCCGTGACGCGTACCGTCTACGAGCCCAACACGCCGCTCCCCGCGGTGCTGATCAGCTATCATATCCCGGCGGACCGCGCTGCCGACATCTCTGCGCTCAGTCTCCTGAAAGCGATATTGTCGGAGGGCGAAAGCTCGCGGCTCTACGAAAGCGTCGTCTACCGCGATCAACTCGCACAGTCCGCGGACGCCATGATCGACAGCAAGCAGTCGACCGGCAATCTGGTCGTCTATGCCATCATGGCCGGGGGCAAGAGCGTCGACGCTGGCGAGGCCGCGCTCAAGCGAGAGATCGCACGGCTGCGCGACGCCCCCGTCACCCCTGCCGAACTGGCCGAGGCGAAGAACGAGATCCTGACTGCATCGATCATTGCCCGGGAAACCGCCGAAGGAAAGGCGAGCACGCTTGCTTCATCAGTGATCGTGGATGGCGATCCGCGGGCCGCGGACCGGCAGCTCACGGCCATTGCGCAGGTCACGGCCGCAGATATCCAGCGCGTCGCACGGACCTATCTGGCTGACGCGCAATCCGCGACGATCCGGTATCTCCCGCTCGATGCCAAGCCGGCCGCGACGCGGGTCGCGACGATCGATGTGGCTCCCAGCGTCCACGTCGCCGATCTTAAGGCGCCCGCCAACGTCGAGATCGTTACCCCCGCCGCCGAAGGACAGCGCGTCCTTGCCCCCGCCCCCGGTACACCGATTTCGCCGACCCTGCCCCAGCCGATCTCGACGCAGCTCGCCAATGGCATGCGGCTTATCACCGTAGAGCGGCACGATCTGCCGATCGTCACCGCCTATCTCGTTACCGGTGGCGGCGCGGCAACCGATCCTGCCAATCAAGCAGGCGTCAGCAGCTTGGCGGCCGAGTTGCTGACCAAAGGCACGCGCACGCGAACGGCCACGCAGATAGCACGGGAGATCGAAGGCCTTGGCGGATCGATCGGCAGCGATGCAGGCAGCGACGGTGCCTCGGTCGATGTCACGGTGAAGGCGGATCAGCTTACCCCTGCCCTGTCGATCCTTGCCGATGTGGCGATGCATCCTGCGTTCGCTCCCGAGGAAATCGAACGCGCGCGGACACAGCAGATCGACGCGGTATCGCTCGCGCTTAAGAATCCGGCGCAGCTTGCCGCACTGGTCGCCGACCGGGCGGTTCTCGGCGCGTCCGCCTATGGCGCGCCGATCGGCGGCACGCCGATCTCGTTGAAGGCAATAACCCGGGCCGACATCACCGCGGCCTATGCGCGCAGCTTCAGCCCCGATCAGGCTACGCTCATCATGGTCGGCGACGTCACCGCGGCGCAGGCGAAGACGCTGGCCGACGCCCAATTCGGCCCTTGGAAGAAGACCGGCGCGGCGACGACACCCGGCATGCCGATCGATTACCCGGCGCCTCGCGTGATCGTCGTCGACATGCCCGATGCGGGCCAGGCTGGCGTCGTCGTCGCCCGGCCGGCGATCGCGCGCACCGACCCCCGCTATTATTCGCTGGCGGTAGCGAACACCGTACTTGGCGGAGGCTTTTCTTCACGGCTGAACCAGGAAATCCGGATCAAGCGCGGTCTGGCCTATGGCGCCGGCAGCACGCTGGACGCGGGGAAGACACAGGGAACGATTGCCGCGCGGACACAGACCAAGAACCCTACCGCAACGGAAGTGGTCTCGCTGATCGCAACTGAACTGGCGGGCATGGGCAAGGCGCCCGTATCCCCGGGTGAACTGGAAACGCGCAAGGCGGTACTTGTCGGGAATTTCGGGCGCGGGATCGAGACGACGTCCGGCGTTGCGGGAATTCTGGGATCTTATGTCCAGAACGGCGTCAGCGTCGATGAACTGCAGCAGTTTACGGCAAAGGTTGGCGCAGTTGATTCCGCGTCAGTCCAAACCGCAGCCGCGGCGCTGCTCGATCCCAAAAAGGCTAGTATCGTGGTCGTCGGCGATGCCAGGCAGTTCGCCCCCTCGCTTCGACAGGCCTATCCACAGGCCGAGGTTATCCCTGAGGCTGCGTTAAACCTCGATACCGCCGCACTTAAATAACCCTCGCCGCGACGATCGCGGGCATTCGGTAGCGGAACGGTAGGGTTTGCTGCGATATGGCTGGCCGTCTTTGATGACGGTGGCGCAAGGATAGCGGGATTTTGAACACGGCGCGCTGGGCCTCCCGGTCATCGAGACGACGATGGTTGCCGGTGGCCATATCCGGCGTGATCGCGTCGACCGCGCTGTTTGCGCACGCGGCGTTCCGCTACGCGCCAAGGGATGCCGGGACACCTCTGCGCGGCGGTGATGGCGAGGGGCCCCATAGCAATGCCCTCAAGAGCATTCCCGGGGACTTTGGGGCTCCCGTCCCCGGGGTGACGGGAACGACCGCCCTCCCCAAGGTGCCCAGTTCCGTTGATGTTCGTACAGGGGATCCCGGCGTCGTGGCAGCGCGTCCCTTTTCAATGACGGGGACCAGCGCGGCGGACCGGGCCCGGGCGTTGTTCTGCCTGACGACTGCGATCTATTACGAGGCCGCATCCGAACCCGATGCCGGGCAACGCGCGGTTGCTCAGGTCATTCTCAATCGTGTCCGCCATCCCGCCTTCCCGGCAAGCATCTGCGGCGTGGTCTATCAGGGGCCCCATTCGGGCGGGGCACCGACTGCATGTCAATTCAGCTTTGCCTGTGACGGCGCGACCGCGCGCGCGCCGGCTAGGCTTGCGTGGGTCCGGGCCGAGCGGAATGCGGCGATGGTTTTGGCAGGCTATGTGTATTCGCCGGTCGGGCTGGCAACGCATTATCATACCTATGCCGTCACGCCGCCTTGGAGCCGCAGTCTGGTGATGACGGCGGTGGTCGGCGCACATTTCTTCCACCGGTGGAAAGGCTATTGGGGCACCGCTGCGGCCTTTAAGCAGCACTATCTCGGCCGTGAGCCGCTGCCAGGTAGGGCCACCGGCGCGGCATTTGCAGCACTTCCGACCACAGCGCGGCCAGACATCGCGGATGGCGCCAGAGGCGCCTCGGGTTCGGGTGTCGTGATGTCGGCTACGGTGCAAACCAATGCGGGGATCGGATCGACGCCTGCCGAGGCGGATCGATTACCACCCGCGCCGGAAATACTCGACCGGTGGAAGGATACCGGCGGGTTGCGCTGACGTTGCGGCATGTCGCCATGCCCAAACGCTGGATATGGAAACGGCCGCCGATAGCGGCGGCCGTCCAGAGCCGATCTTATTCGGCGGGAATCATGGTAGAGTTCGCCATGCGCTCGCCACCGGGAGGGGCAGCTTCGCGGGCGGCGCGCAATGTCTGCGTACGCTCGGCGCGGCTGGCCATGTCATCCCAGGCCTTTTCGGCGCGGCGGCAGCGGTCGCGGACGTTGTCGAGCGAGGCGGCATCGCCGTTGCGACGCTCTTCTTCAGCGCGGGCCCGGTAGAATTCTGGATTATCGGCCATGCTGCTGCGCTCCTGAGGAACTAGAGGAAGTAGGCGCGGCGACCAGATGGGTCGCCGCGCCGCAACCGAAATCAGTCATCGGCGGACAAGTCCGCCGACAGCCTCAGTCGGCCGGCTGGAGGTTCACAGCCGACTGCTTGCCGCGCTTGTCGGGCTCGAGCTCGTAGGTGACGCGCTGGTTCTGGTTCAGCGTGGGCATGCCGGCGCGCTCAACCGCGGTGATGTGCACGAATGCATCGTTGCCACCGCCATCGGGAGCGATGAAGCCATAGCCCTTGTCGGCGTTGAAGAACTTTACGGTGCCAGTGATAGCCATGCGATGGCTCCTTCTTTGTTATGGGGCAATCCGAGGTTCGGACCGCCCGATGCCGCGGAGCAGGGAAAGAAGGAGAAAGGTGCCGCAAAGCGCCAAGAACCGTCGATATGCGACTGTAGCAAATCTTCATATGGGCCAAACGACCCGAAATTGCAAATCTGGCGGTGTTTTTAGACGACCATTACCGTCAGAAAGATCCCCCGCAGCGCCAAGGCCGGCGGCGTAACATATCGCCGCCGGCCCCGGTCATTAGCGGCAGCGTGCCGGGGTGTTGCCACGATCGACCGCACGTCCGGCGAGCGCGCCGCCGGCGGCGCCGAGCACGGTGCCGAGCAGGCCCGAACCGCCGGGTGCGATCACGTTGCCGAGCACGCCGCCGGCCACGCCGCCGACGATCAGACCGGTCGTCCCATCGTTGCGGCGGCAATAATAGCGGCCGTCATTGCCGCGGTAGATGCGGTCGTTGTTCGACAGGCGGCGTTCGCGGTAGCGGCGGTCGTCGCGGTAGTAGCGGCCGGCGTCGTAGCTGCCATAGGCAGGGTCGGGCCGGTTATAGTCATAGGACCGATAGCGTGGGTCGACGCCGTAGCGGTCGCCGCCACCGCCGACGCAGCCGGCGATCAGGGTGGAGGCGGCCATAAGGCCCAGCGTCATAGCGCGCATTTGGTGTCCTTTCAGAGGGTTGTCGGTATCACCTCAATGCTCGGCGCCGGCCTTGGTTGCCGGCGCCTGCGCACTCAGTCCTGCAGACCTGCGGGGACGGTGCCGCCATTCTTGGCCAGTTCGCGCATCACGGCCTTGTGCAGCCAGATGTTCATCTCCGCGCTGCCGTCCTTGGCACCGGTATAGCCGAGCTCGGTGGCGAGCTCCTTCCGGTTGTCGAGGCTGGAGTCGAGGTCGAGCAGCTTCATCAGGTCGACGATCGAGCTGCGCCAGTTGAGATCCGAATTCTTGCGCGACGCCATGCCCGAGAGCACCGCCTCGACATCGACCGGCTGGGTGGCGGCGGGGGCGGTCTGCGGAGTAGGTGCCGCCGGAGCAGCGGGGGCGGGCTTCGGGGCGATGGCGGCGGGGGCCGGCGCGGGTGCCGGTGCGGCGGGCTTGGGGGTGCCGAAATGGCCGCTGCCGAGCGGGCCCTTTTCGCCGAAGATGGCGGATTTGATCTTGCTGAAAATGCTCATGAAACTCTCCGTGAAAAAACTGAAATCAGGTGACCGGCAACGTCGCGGGACGCAGCGACTCATATTCCGCCTTGGTCGGGACCGCGGTGGGATCGGGGCGGAAGGCCTCCGGCGCGCGGTCGGCGGGGCCGGGATGCGGGCGGGCGGGGGCGAGATCGGGGGCGGCATGCTCGGCCGGATTGGCGGGCGCGCGGCGCAGCCAGGCCGCGAGCAGCGCGCCGCCCAGGCCGAGCGCGGCGACCCCCGCGGCGATCGCTGTGCGGCCGAAGGTCTTGGGCTTGCGGTGCGGGTGACGCACGGGGGTTGGCATGACGAATGTCCTGGTTGTTGCGCAGCCTCAACGGCTTGCGTGCAACCCTGTTCCCGGATCGAGGCCGGGTTCGGCACCGGAACCGTCGCCGGGATCCGCCGACGCGGCGAGCTGAACCGTCAGGGCGGCGATCCGCGTCGTGACGCGCGCGAACCAGCGGTCGCGATCCTGCCGCTCCGACGCCGCGAGCGACGCGCGCGACAGGTCCTGCGCCGCGTCCATCAGCTCGGCCTCGGCCGGCGTGAGCGCACGGGCATAGTCGTCGTCGCCATAATCGCCGACCACCGCGCCCGCGAACCCCGCAGGCGGCGGGAAGCGGGTGCGCCATGCGCCGGTCGCCGCGCAGCGCCAGACCGGCGGGTCGAAACCGGGCAGCGCGCCCCCGACGTCCCCCGCCTCCGCATAGTCATCATCGTCGTCGTCATAGTCGTCGTCGTCCTCCTCCTCCTCCTCGGCCGAATGTTGCGAATGTTGAGACGATGAAGCGGTTTCGTCGTCCGCGGCGGGAGGGGGCGCGGGCGGCGGCGGGGCGAGCGCGACCATCCCGGCGGCCTCGGCGCGCGCCCATTGCTCGCCGCTCCAGCCGGCGCGCGCGGCGGGATCGAGATCGGCGATATCGACCTCGGCCGCGGTCGCGACGCCGGTGCGGACGAGCCGGTCGGCGGCGGCGAGCGCGTAGATCGGCGCGAGATCATGCGCGTCGCCGCCCGCGGGATCATCGGCACCCCCTGCCCCGGCCCCAACCCCGCCGGTCCGCCGCGCGAGGAACAGCCCCGCGCGCGCCGCGCCCTGATCGCGCCCGACGAGATCGAGATAGGCGTCGAATTCCTGCGCGACGAGCCGCGCGGCCTTGGCATCGGCATCGGGCGCACTCTCCGCCTGGCGATCGAGCCGGGCGAGCAGCGCGAGGCCGAGCCGGTTGTCATATCTGTGCCGGGTGATGACCGTCTCGCCGCGGACGATCGTGTCGACCGTCCCCTCGAGCGCGCGGACGAGCAGCGTCTCGGCGATCGAATCGCGCGCGACGAGCGCGGCGGCGCGCCAGCCGAGCGCGAACACCGCGCCCTTGGCGGTGCGGCGGAACGCATAGGCCGAGGTGGCGGACAGGCCGACGCGGCGCGCGGCGACATCAACCCCGTGCCCCTCGGCGAGTGCCTCGAGAAAGCGGCGCTGGTTGGCGGCGGACCAGCCGTCCTGGCGGCGCGAGCCACAGGCGGCGCCCGGTGGCATGAGGTCGAGCGCGTCGAGCGCGGGCTGGTGCGGGTCGGGGTGGTCGCCGGGCGTGTCCGGGTCGGCGGACGCGCGGGGCGGCGCCACGGCGGCGAGCGTGTCGAGGGGGTCGTCGTCGTCCTCCTCCGCGCCGCCGGTGACGAAGGTGGTGGGCGGCGAGGCCATGACGGCCGTGTAGCGATCGTCCGTGCGGGGACCGCTCGCGGGGGCGCCGCCTCCGGAGACGATCGCGCGGGGGACCGCCAGACCGGCGCCCGAGACGGCGGGGCCGGGCTGCACGCGGAGCCGCGCGGGCGTGCCGCCCCATCTGGGGGTGTCGGCGGTCGAGGTGATCCGCGGCTTTATGGGCTCGGGCGCGTAGAGCGCGGCATAGTCGGTGCCGGGGACCGTCGCGAAGGCCGGTGCGCGGGGCGGCGTGTCGGAACGTTTGTTCACGGTTTGATCCTATCCCGAGGGGAGAGGACCGATCAGATATGCTGAAACGGGGGTAGTAGGACAGCCCCACGGGGCGGTCATTCCGTACCTTTTGGCGAGGTGTTTCGTGCAATTCGGCGGCGGGGCGGCGGTGGGGGGCCGGATCGGGCGGCAGAGACGGCGCGACTCGGCCGAGGGGGTGCAGGGTCAGGCAGCAGGAAACGGTGCGGGTTGATCCCGACGTGCGCGCGGAGTTTCGCGAGGGCGGGTCGGGCTGGCGGTGGAATGGGCCGCTGCCTGCGGCAGTTGATAGTCATCCTGACATCCGAAAACCACCGCTGATCACAACATCACCCCCTCGGAACGTCTTGAGAACGAATATCAGATTATGGTTGTTGAGCGGTGAGCTACGATCGGGCATGTGTCACCGGAAGGATAAAAACATGGCATCGATTTGGTCAAATGCGCGTTTCCCAGAGACCGGTGCAAGCACATTTGCCGATCCAAATGAGCACCGATCACATTTTCAACGCGACTACGATCGGCTACTATTTTCAACTCCTGTACGCCGTCTCTCCGACAAAACTCAGGTTTGGCCGATGGACGAAAATGATGGGGTGAGAACCCGTCTGACGCACTCACACGAAGTTGCGAATCTAGCAAAGTCTATCGGAACCAGAATTTATGAAAAAGCCCCTGGACTATTTACCGGTGTACATTTGTATGATGTCGTACAACCTATTCTATCGTCCATTGGGCTAGTTCATGATTTAGGGAACCCCCCATTCGGGCACCAGGGCGAGCAGGCCATCAAACAGTGGTTTCTTGAACGCAGCGACTGGATCTTTTCAAGGCATTCGCGAGACGGTGAAGGGCTAATGCCAGTCCCGTTGGAATTACGTTCAGAGTTTTTAGACTTTGACGGAAACCCACAGACATTCAGGCTCGTTACAAAACTTCAAACTTCAGTTGCGAATGTTGGATTAGGATTAACCGCCGCAACGTTAGCCGCGTCTCTAAAATACCCGATCGGTGCTCGACAACAGGATAGTGCTTCAAAGACACGAAAAAAGTTTGGGTATTTTGGATCGGAGGAAATAATTGTTCAATGGCTTCGAAACGAAACGGGCCTGACTGAGGGCGACAGACACCCCCTTACGTGGATTATGGAAGCCTGCGACGACATTGCCTACTCGGTTTTGGACGTTGATGACGCAATGAAGAAAAATGTCGTTTCGCCAGATGATGTGATTGAGTTGATATCAAGCTGCAACATACTCAATAAGTCACAGGCGTATATCGACATTCAAGGCCACTTTACGAAAATTAGAAGTGCAGGACATCGACCAGAAATTGCACGAGATATTAAGATTGGATATTTGCGTGCTACTTTTATCAGTGCGTTGATACGCGAAGCTAGCGATAAGTTTATTACGAACGGAGCCGCCATATTTGATTTCAAATATGAAACACCCCTGATGGATGGAAGCGACCTTTGCGATAAGCTCAAAGATGTCGCTCGCCAGTACGCGTTTGGGGCACCCAGCGTGCTCCGCATGGAAGCTAAGGGAGCAGAAGCCATTCACGGCCTAATGTCCGTTTTTTGGAACGCAATTGCACAGCGGAAATTACACGGCGACATGACCTCCCGAAGGACAAGTCCCGTCAGCAAATACGCGTACTCACTAATTAGCCCGAACTATATAGAGGATGCCATTAGAACCCATGACGCTAAGGATACGGCAGGTTCTATTCGTTATCGCGAACTCCGCCTCCTGACCGACATGATATCGGGCATGACAGACACTTTCGCAATTCGGTTGTGGCAAGATATTAGGCAGTTGGACGATGTTGGTACCAAATGACTTATACGATCTCAAACGAAGAATTGATCGATACTTGTGGGATGATGACTCATTGCCATTGGTTCGTCTTCGCGAGATTCTAAGCAAAAATTTCTTAGACTTTCCGGATGTGGCAATTGTTGGTGGGATGGTGCGCGATTTTGCAAGACGAGGGCCAGACTTATTTAAATCAGATATCGACTTAGTTATAGAAGCAAAATCCGAGGATGTTGCTAAGTTGGCGGCCCGCCTTGGGGCGGCAAAAAACCGCTTTGGCGGCTATGCTTATCAACATCCTTTGTGGAAGGTGGATTTTTGGGCCCTAGAAACAACTTGGGCTGCAAAAAATGGCCACGTTGAAGTAGCGACCGTACGCGATATAACTCGCTGCACGTTCTTCGATTGCGACTCTTCGGCCTATGGCCTAAAAGACAAAAGAGTCTATGCCTCGCCCAATTACCTTAATAAATTAAAGCGGCGGGTTATCGATATAAATTTGCGCCCTAACCCAAGCATTAATGGAAACTTGCTCCGCGCCATAAGACGAATAATGCTCTGGAACTTGCAGCCCGGCCCCGATTTACGAGATTTTATAGAGCGCCATCTAAACGACGAGAGCATGCGTCAGATATCGATCGCAGAAAATTCTCTTTATTCCAATCCAATAGTTCAGAATTATGAAAACTCCAACATGCTACTGCGGCAAGTAAATTACCGATCGGGCCGGGATGTTCTCGACGCTTCGTTTGGACATCAACTTGAGCTTCCATTTAGTTCAATTTAAAGCACCCCGCTTCTCTAGCAACGGCGGCAGACACTTGCCCGTGAAGTTGCTCTTGGCCTTCGCCACCTTCTCCGGCTTGCAACGCCGCTAACCTAGCGCGGTTGTCGTTCCGCGATCCTGATCGGTCGGTTGGCAGGCGTGGCAGACCTTCCTTTACGCCCCTCTCCCCAGCCCTCTCCCCTGAGGGGAGAGGGCGTTTGGGTCAGGCCGCCACCACCTTCTTCTCCAGCAACGGCGCCAGATACTTGCCCGTGAAGCTGCCCTTGGCCTTGGCGACCTTTTCCGGCGTGCCTTCGGCGACGATCTCGCCGCCCTTGACGCCGCCCTCCGGCCCCAGGTCGAGGACCCAGTCGGCGGTCTTGATGACGTCGAGATTATGCTCGATCACGACGACGGTGTTGCCCTGCTCGACGAGCGCGTGGAGGACCTCGAGGAGTTTGCGGACGTCCTCGAAATGCAGGCCGGTGGTGGGCTCGTCGAGGATATACAGCGTGTTGCCGGTCGCGCGGCGCGAGAGTTCCTTGGCGAGCTTGACGCGCTGCGCCTCGCCGCCCGAGAGCGTCGTCGCCTGCTGGCCGACCTTGACGTAGCCGAGGCCGACCTCGACCAGCATCGCCATCTTGTCGCGGATTGGGGGGACCGCCTTGAAGAACTCGGCGGCGTCCTCGACAGTCATGTCGAGCACGTCGGCGATGCTGTGGCCCTTGAACTTCACCTCGAGCGTCTCGCGGTTGTAGCGCGCGCCGTGGCAGACGTCGCACTGCACATAGACGTCGGGGAGGAAGTGCATCTCGATCTTGAGCACGCCGTCGCCCTGGCACGCCTCGCAGCGGCCGCCCTTGACGTTGAAGCTGAACCGGCCGGGCTTGTAGCCGCGCGCCTGGGCTTCGGGCAGGCCGGCGAACCAGTCGCGGATCTGCGTGAAGCTGCCGGTATAGGTGGCGGGGTTGCTGCGCGGGGTGCGGCCGATCGGCGACTGGTCGATGTCGATGACCTTGTCGAGATATTGCAGGCCGGTGATCTTGTCGTGCTTGCCCTGGACGATGCGCGCGCCGTTGAGCTCGCGCGCGGCGGCGGCGTAGAGCGTGTCGATCGTGAAGCTCGACTTGCCCGACCCCGAGACGCCGGTGACGCAGGTGAAGGTGCCGAGCGGGATGCTCGCGGTGACGCCCGTCAGGTTGTTCGCGGTGGCGTTGTGGACGGTGAGCTTCTTGCCGTTGCCCTTGCGCCGCGTGGCGGGGACCGGCACTTCGCGCGTGCCGTTGAGATAGTCGGCGGTGATGCTGCCCTTCGACTTCAGGATCTGTTTCAGCGTGCCCTGCGCGACGACCTGGCCGCCGCGGACGCCCGCGCCGGGGCCCATGTCGATGATGTAATCGGCGGTGCGGATCGCGTCCTCGTCATGCTCGACGACGAGCACGGTGTTGCCGAGATCGCGCAGGCGGCGCAGCGTCTTGAGCAGCATGTCGTTGTCGCGCTGGTGCAGGCCGATGCTGGGCTCATCGAGGACGTAAAGCACGCCCGACAGGCCGCTGCCGATCTGCGACGCGAGGCGGATGCGCTGGCTCTCGCCGCCGCTGAGCGTGCCGCTGGTGCGGTCGAGGTTGAGATAGTCGAGGCCGACATTGTTGAGGAAGCCGAGGCGCTCGACGATTTCCTTCAGGATACGCTCGGCGATCGCGTTCTGCTGGTCGCCGAGATGCTGCGGCATGTCGGTGAAGAACTGGAGCGCGTCGACGACCGAGAGGTGGGTCGCGTAGCTGATGTCCTTCATCGCGATCTTGACCGCGAGCGCTTCGGGCTTCAGGCGCGCGCCGCCGCAGACCTCGCACGGGGCGGCGGACTGGTATTTGTTCAGCTCCTCGCGCATCCACGCGCTCTCGGTCTGGAGCAGGCGGCGGTTGAGGTTGCCGATGACGCCCTCGAACGGCTTGGAGACGTCGTATTTCTTCTTGCCGTCGATGAAGGTGAGCGTGACGGGCTTGCCCTTCGAGCCGTGCAGGATGACGCGCTGGACCTCTTCGGAGAGCTCGCCCCAGGGGGTCTCGATGTCGAACTTGTATTCGCGCGCGAGGCTGCCGAGGACCTGCATGTAATAGGGCGACGGCGGGTTGGACTTCGCCCAGGGGACGACCGCGCCCTTCTTGATGCTGAGCATGTGGTTGGGGACGACGAGGTCTTCGTCGAACAGCAGCTTCTCGCCGAGGCCGTCGCAGGCCGGGCACGCGCCCTGGGGGGCGTTGAACGAGAAGAGACGCGGCTCGATCTCGGAGATGGTGAAGCCGCTGACCGGACAGGCGAACTTCTCGCTGAAGACGATGCGGCCGTCGGGGGCGTTGCTGCCGAGGATTTCGGACTTGGGGGTGTGCGGCTCGACCGGGTCGGCGGGGTCGACATAGGCGAGGCCCTCGGCGAGCTTCAGCGCGGTTTCGAAGCTCTCGGCCAGGCGCGTGGCGATCTCGCCGCCGACGACGAGGCGGTCGACGACGACCTCGATGTCGTGCTTGTACTTCTTGTCGAGCGCGGGCGCCTCGTCGATGTCGTGGATCGTGCCGTCGATGCGGACGCGCGTGAAGCCCGCCTTCTGCCACTCGGCGAGTTCCTTGCGATACTCGCCCTTGCGGCCGCGGACGACGGGCGCGAGCAGATAGAGCCGCGTGCCCTCGGGGAGCGCCATGACGCGGTCGACCATCTGGCTGACGGTCTGCGCGGCGATCGGCTCGCCGGTCGCGGGGGAATAGGGGATGCCGACGCGCGCCCAGAGCAGGCGCATGTAATCGTAGATCTCGGTGACGGTCGCGACGGTCGAGCGCGGGTTGCGTGACGTCGTCTTCTGCTCGATCGAGATGGCGGGCGAGAGGCCCTCGATATGGTCGACATCGGGCTTCTGCATCAGTTCGAGGAACTGGCGGGCATAGGCGGACAGACTCTCGACGTAGCGGCGCTGACCCTCGGCATAGATGGTGTCGAAGGCGAGGCTCGACTTGCCCGAGCCGGACAGCCCGGTGATCACCGTCAGCGTGTCGCGGGGGATGTCGATATCGACGTCCTTGAGGTTGTGTTCACGCGCGCCGCGTACGGAAATCTTGGTCAGCATAAAGAAGTCTGTTCCACATTTGTTCGGACGCGACAAGCCCGGGAGGGCGCCGGGCGGGTGCTCGCAAAGATGGGTAACGCCGAACCATTGTCCAAGGTGCCGACGATAGTTACATAGTGTATTGTTAGTACAATACAGTGCTGGAGACCGAGATGGGCAAGAAGAAGGAGCGTCGCGAACGCGAGGCGCGGGAGCGCGAGGCCGAGACGGGCGCGACGAAAGGCGATGGGTTCGAGGCGCGCTGGTCTGCCAAGGCGGGCAAGCATGGCAGCGCGGCGCCGTTCGCGGGGATCGCGGCGGCACTGACGCGGCAGATGGGCACGCCCGCGGGACGCCAGGTGATCGCGGCCGGGCTGATGATGGCGGCGACCGCGATCACGGCGAAGGATATGCGTGGGGCGACGCCGCCACCTGCACCGCCCGAACCACCGAAGCCGCCCAGGCCGCCAGAACCCTCGGCCGAGGCTTCGCCGGAGGCTCCGGGCGCGTCGACGGCGGGCAGCGGGCCGTTCGCGGGCGAGACGCCAGAACCGCCCAGGAGCGACGCTGCTGCGCTGCCGCCCGAATTCGCCAAGGTGATCGACTCGTTCGCATCGGGCGTGGAGCGGTTCGCGGCGAACTTCGCCAAGCCGCCAAAGGGCTGATGCTTCCGATCCTCCCCCGCAAAGGGGGAGGATTCTGCGCTCAGCGCGGCGTCGCGGGCGTCGCAGGCGGCACCGGGACCAGCTCGTAGAGATCGAGGATCGCGCCCTGCCCCGCGCGCGTCATCACGAGGCGCCAGCGCAGCGGGCCGACGCGTTCGACGACGCCTGCGACGTCGCGCGCGGGGTTGGTGCCATAGGGCGGCGCGACCTGCGCGGGCGTGGTGCGGACGGTGCCGAGGAACACCTGCCGCCGGTCGCTGTCGGGGTGCAGCCAACCACCGGGCAGCGTCGTGCCGGTCTGCTTGGTGAAGGAGAGCCCCGCGCCGTCGCCGTCGACATAGCAGAAATCGGGCGCGAAGCTCGCATAGCCCGCCCGCCCGCCGAGCCGGACCAGCCGGCAGCGATAGGAACCGGGCGACAGCGCGGGCAGGTCGAGCGCGCCTGCGGGATCGAGCAGCGCACCCTCGGCCGCGATCTTGCCCGCCAGCCGTCTGGGCACCGCGGCGCGCGCGCGCGTCCAGCTGTCGCCGAGTGCCGCGAGCCGGGCGCGGTCGTCGGGCGTCGCGATCGTCGTCCAGTTTGGGGCGACCGGTACGGGCTCCGCCGCCACGGCCGGGGCCTTGCCCGCGCTACCGCCCCGGGGCTGCGTCGCGCAGCCGGCGAGACAGGCCGTTCCTACCGCCAGGATCATCAACGCACGCACGGGCAGGCTCCTTGCACGGCCGGTCGCGACGATGGCGTCGCCGCGGCGTGGAGACGAGTGGCTATGCCGGGCTGGTAAACGGATTGCTAACAACTGCACTAATCTGGCTCAGTTTCGACCCGAGGTGAGGGATGGATGCGGTGAGGTGCGGGTGAGCGGTTGGTGGAGGTTGGCAGGGTACGAGGCAACCCCCTGCCTGTCGTCATTTCGGCCCGAACCGGGACTCAGGGCAGCGGGCGGGCGCGCTTGTGGTTCTGGGTACCGGCTTTCGCCGGGATGACGGGGGGGGGGGGGTGTCGCGGGTGAGCCAGCCGCGGTGGCCGGGCGATCGACTGGTTGAGAGACATATTGCGCCCACCTCTTCCGTCATCCTGGGCTCGACCCAGGATCCAGAGCCGTGGGGGGTTGCGCTTGCGGCTCTGGATCCTGGCTTTCGCCAGGATGACGGGAGGGGGCGGGTTGTGGCGGGTGCGGGAGCGATTTTGTGGCGCCTCCCCTTCCCGTCATCCCGGCGGGCGTCGAGACCGATGGTCGCGGACCGGGTTATGACGGCACGGGATCGCCGGGTCCGCCGTAACCATGGGTCCCGGCGTTCGCCGGGATGACGGATGGGGTGCGGGTCGTTGCGGCTCCGCGGGGGGTGTGGGGGCGGGCTGCTCCAGAGGAGATCACTGCGAGTCCGGGGGCTGCGGGTGCGGACTGCCGCTGGGCGGACGCCGCGGCTCCGGCTCTGCGGGTGTGACTTTATCGCTCCCACCCCCATCCCCCGTCATCCCGGCGGACGCCGGGACCCATGGTCGCGGGCCGGGTTATGACGGCGCGGTATCGCCGGGTTCGCCGTAACCGTGGGTCCCGGCTTTCGCCGGGATGACGGATGGGGGGTGCGGGTCGCTTATGGGGTTTGGGCTTGAGAGCGTGGACGTTTCGCGCGCGATCGGGAGACGTGGAGAGGGCGCCGGTGGGGTTTCCACCGACGCCCTTCCGAAACGCAGCTTGAGCGGGCTTGGCCGGACAGGGGCGAAGCCCCTGTCGTCGGACGGCGCTGGAGCGCCGCCGGCCGGTCTGACCGCTGGGTGCTAGGCCGTAGCTTCGCTACGGCCTTGCGCGGTCAGATGTGGATCGGCTTGCCCTGTACTGCCATCGCCGCTTCCTTGAGCGCCTCGGCATGCGTCGGATGCGCGTGGCAGGTGTAGGCGATGTCTTCGCTGGTCGCGCCGAATTCCATCGCGATGGCGGCTTCGGCGATCAGCGTGCCGGCGAGGCTCGAGACGATCCAGACGCCAAGCACGCGGTCGGTCTTGGCATCCGCGATGACCTTGACGAAGCCGTCGGTGTCGCGGTTGGTCTTGGCGCGGCTGTTGGCGGCGAAGGGGAACTTGCCGACCTTGATCTCGGTCAGATCCTTCGCAGCCTCTTCCGTGAGGCCGACGCCGGCGATTTCGGGCATCGTGTAGACGACGGACGGGATGACGTCCTCGTTGACGATGCCGGTCTGGCCGGCGATGTTCTCGGCCACCGCGACGCCCTCGTCCTCCGCCTTGTGCGCGAGCATCAGGCCGGGGACGCAGTCGCCGATCGCCCACACGCCGTCGACCTTGGTCTTGAAGCTGTGGTCGGTCTCGATCTGGCCACGCTTGTTGAGCTCGAGGCCGATGGCTTCGAGGTTGAGGCCGTCGACGTTCGCCTTGCGGCCGATCGAGACGAGCACCGCGTCGGCGGTCATCGTCTCGGACGCGCCGCCCGCGGCGGGCTCGACGGTGACGGTCGCGACGCCGTTGTCGACGGTCACACCGGTGACCTTGGTCGAGAGCTTCAGCTCCATGCCCTGCTTCTTGAAGAGCTTGGCGCTCTCACGGCGGACTTCGCCGTCGAAGCCGGGGAGGATCTGGTCGACGAATTCGACGACCGTGACCTTCGCGCCGAGGCGACGCCAGACGCTGCCGAGTTCGAGACCGATCACGCCGCCGCCGATGACGACCATGTGCTCGGGCACCTTGGGGAGCGCGAGCGCGCCGGTCGAGTCGACGACCGTGGTCTGGTCGACCTCGACGCCGGGGAGCGGCATGACGCTCGAGCCGGTGGCGATGACGATGTTCTTCGCGGTGACCGTCTGGCCGTTGACGTCGACGGTGTGCGCGTCCTGGAACGCGGCCTTGCCCTTGAGCCAGGTCACCTTGTTCTTCTTGAACAGGAACTCGACGCCGCCGGTCAGTTCCTTGACGGCCTTGGCCTTCTCGGCGTGCATCTGGTCGAGGTTGAGCGTGACGCCGGTGAACTCGACGCCGAACTTAGTCATGTGACCGGCCTTGGCCTCCTCGTACAGCTCGGATGCGTGGAGCAGCGCCTTGGACGGGATGCAGCCGACGTTGAGGCAGGTGCCGCCAAGCGTGTCGCGGCTCTCGGCGCAGGCGGTGCGCAGCCCGAGCTGTGCGGCGCGGATCGCGGCGACGTAGCCGCCGGGGCCTGCGCCGATTACGAGGACGTCATAGTCATAGTCAGCCATTGTCGCTTCTCTCTTACTTCCCCGGCGCAGGCCGGGGCCCAGTTGGGAGATATATGGGGAGGGCGAGGCGCTTCGTCACCGCGGCCTTCCCCACTGGGCCCCGGCCTGCGCCGGGGTGGTTAGATACTTACAGGTCGATCAGGATGCGCGTCGGATCCTCGATCGCGTTCTTGAGCGCGACGAGGAACGTCACGGCTTCGCGGCCGTCGATCAGGCGGTGGTCGTAGCTGAGGGCCAGGTACATCATCGGGCGGATGACGATCTGGCCGTTCACGACGACCGGGCGCTCCTCGATACGGTGGAGGCCAAGGACCGCGGACTGGGGCGGGTTGATGATCGGGGTCGACATCAGCGAGCCGAACACGCCGCCGTTCGAGATGGTGAAGGTGCCGCCCTTCATCTCGTCCATCTTGAGCGCGCCGTCCTTGGCGCGCTTGCCGAAGTCGCCGATCGTCTTCTCGATCGTCGCGACCGACATCTGGTCGGCATCGCGGATCACGGGGACGACGAGGCCGCCCGGCGACGAGACCGCGACCGAGATGTCGGCGTAATCATGATAGACGATGTCGTCGCCGTCGATCGACGCGTTGACCGATGGGATGTCGCGCAGTGCCATGGTCGCGGCCTTCACGAAGAAGCCCATGAAGCCGAGGCGGACGCCGTGCTTCTTCTCGAACAGGTCCTTGTACTTGGCGCGCGCCTCGATCACCGCGGTCATGTCGACGTCGTTGAACGTCGTCAGCATCGCGGCGGTGTTCTGCGCTTCCTTGAGGCGCTTGGCGATCGTCTGGCGCAGGCGCGTCATGCGGACGCGCTCTTCACCGCGGCCCGAGGCTGCGGGCGCTGCGGCCGGTGCGGGCGCAGGTGCTGCGGCCGGAGCGGGCTTGCTCGAGGCGGCGGCGGTCACGTCTTCCTTGGTGATGCGACCGTCGCGGCCGGTGCCCTTGACGGTGCCGGGGTCGACGCCGTGCTCGAGCACCGCGCGGCGGACCGACGGCGAGAGTGCTGCGGGCGAGTCGCTGGTGCCGGCGCCGGGCTGGTCGCCGTAGCCTGCGCCGGACTCGTCCTTGGCGGGCGCCGCGGGCGTTGCGGTCACGGCGGGCTCGGGTGCCTTGGTAGGAGCTGGGGCGGGCGCTGCGGCGGCGCCGTCGCCCGAGTCGATCGTGGCGAGCATCGCGCCGACCTGGACCGTGTCGCCGACTGCGACCGCGTGCTGGCCCATGACGCCGGCGACCGGCGAGGGCACCTCGACCGAAACCTTGTCGGTCTCGAGGCTGGCGATGGGCTCGTCGACGGCGACGGGATCGCCGGGCTGCTTCAGCCACTCGCCGAGGGTGGCTTCGGTGATCGATTCACCCAGGACGGGGACGGTGACTTCGGTTGCCATTTTCTCGGTTCCTCCACCCCGGCGTAGGCCGGGGTCCAGTTACGAAACGCTGATTGGCCGGCGTTTCGCTCAATTATATCTACCATCCCAACTGGGCCCCGGCCTTCGCCGGGGTGGTAGAAAAGGTTCAGTTCGCGCGGGTGCGGCGGATCTCGTCGCGGACGCTGTGGCCGAGCGCGTCGGCGACGAGTGCGCCCTGCTCGGCCTGGTGACGCTTCATCAGGCCGGTCGCGGGCGAGGCCGAGGCGCTGCGCCCGGCGTAACGCGCACGCTTGACCGGCGAATTCACGCTGGCCAGCGCCTCCTCGATCAGCGGCTCGACGAAGAACCAGTAGCCGTTGTTCTTCGGCTCTTCCTGCGCCCAGACGATCTCTTCCAGGTTCGGCATCTTGGCGACGCGCTCGGCGATCGGGTTGCCGGGGAAGGGATAGAGCTGTTCGACGCGGACGATCTGCGTGTCCGTATCGCCCGCCGCATCGCGTGCCTCGATCAGGTCGTACGCGACCTTGCCGGTGCACAGGACGAGACGCTTTGTGTCGACATCCGCCGCACCGTTGGTGTCGGACAGCAGGCGACGGAAGTGGCTGTCGCCCTGGAAGTCCTCGGCGTTCGACACCGCGAGCTTGTGACGGAGCAACGACTTGGGCGTCATCACGATCAGGGGCTTGCGGAAGTTGCGGTGCATCTGCCGGCGGAGCAGGTGGAAATAGTTCGCCGGGCTGGTGCAGTTCGCGACCTGGATATTGTCGTCCGCGCAGGACTGGAGGAAGCGCTCGGGACGGGCCGAGCTGTGCTCTGGCCCCTGCCCTTCATAGCCGTGCGGGAGCAGCATCACGAGGCCGTTGGCGCGGAGCCACTTCGACTCGCCGGACGTGATGAACTGATCGATCATGATCTGCGCGCCGTTGACGAAATCGCCGAACTGCGCCTCCCAGAGGACGAGCGTCTTCGGGTCGGCGAGCGCATAGCCATATTCGAAGCCGAGCACGCCGTATTCGCTCAAGGGGCTGTCGAGCACCTCGAAGTTGCCGTGCTCGATCTCCTGCAGCGGCACGTACTTGTGCTCGTCGGTCTGGTCGACCCAGACCGCGTGACGCTGCGAGAAGGTGCCGCGGCCCGAATCCTGGCCGGACAGACGGACGCCGTATCCTTCGGAGAGCAGGCCGCCGAAGGCTAGCGCTTCGCCGGTCGCCCAGTCGAAGCCCTTGCCCGACTTGAACATCTCGCGCTTGGCATCGAGCACGCGCGCGAGCGTCTTGTGGATCTTTACGCTCTCGGGAACGGTCGTCAGCGTGCGGCCGAGCGAGTCGAACAGCTTCTGGCTGAGACCCGTCTCGACGTTGCGGCGCGCGGACGCACCGTCGGTCGGCGCGCTGAGGCCGGTCCAGCGACCGCCGAACCAGTCCGCCTTGTTCGGCTTGTACGACGCACCCGCCTCGAACTCACCCTCGAGACGGAGTGTGAGCTGCTTCACATTCTCGTCGATCCAGGGCTGGTCGATCACGCCTTCCTTGATCAGGCGGTTGCCATAGACCGAGCTGACGCCGGGGTGCTTGCGGATGATGTCGTACATCAGCGGCTGGGTGAAGGAGGGCTCGTCGCCCTCGTTGTGACCGAAGCGGCGATAGCACCACATGTCGATGACGATGTCGCGGTGGAACTTCTGGCGGAATTCCATCGCCATCTTGGTGGCGAAGGTCACCGCCTCGGGATCGTCGCCATTGACGTGGAAGACCGGCGCCTGGACACCCTTGGCGACGTCGGACGGGTAGGGCGACGAGCGCGCGAACTGCGGGCTGGTCGTGAAGCCGACCTGGTTGTTGATGATGAAGTGGACGCAGCCGCCGGTGTTGTAGCCGCGAATGCCCGAGAAGCCGAGGCACTCCCAGACGATCCCCTGCCCCGCGAACGCCGCGTCGCCGTGGATCAGCACGGGCAGCGAAGCGACATGGTCCTTCAGATCGTTGTTGAGCGTCTGGATCGCGCGCGTCTTGCCAAGCACGACCGGGTCGGCAGCCTCGAGATGCGAGGGGTTGGCGACGAGGCTCATATGAACCTTGTGGCCGTCGAACTCGCGGTCGGTGCTGGTGCCGAGATGGTACTTCACGTCGCCCGAACCACCGATGTCATCGGGGTTGGCCGAACCGCCGGCGAATTCATGGAAGATGACGCGCAAGGGCTTCGCCATCACGTTGGCGAGCACGTTCAGACGACCGCGATGCGCCATGCCGATGACGATCTCGCGCACGCCCATCTGGCCGCCATACTTGATGACCGATTCGAGCGCGGGGATCATCGATTCGCCGCCGTCGAGCCCGAAGCGCTTCGTGCCGACATACTTCTTGCCGAGGAATTTCTCCCACTGCTCGGCTTCGATGACCTTGTTGAGGATCGCCTTCTTGCCGTCGACGGAGAATTCGATCGCCTTGTCCTGGCCCTCCATGCGCTCCTGGAGGAAGCGGCGCTCCTCGACATCGGCGATGTGCATGTATTCGAGGCCGACATTGCCGCAATAATTCTTGCGCAGCGTGTCGACGAGCTCGCGGATGGTCGCCCATTCGAAGCCCATCGTGCCGCCGAGATAGACCTTGCGGTCGATGTCGGCGTCGGAGAAGCCGTGATATTCGGTCTTCAGATCCTCGGGCATCTCGCGCTTCGAGAGACCGAGCGGATCGAGATTGGCGGCGAGGTGACCGCGGACGCGGTAGGTGCGGATCAGCAGCTGCGCGCGGATCGCGTCGGCCGCGGCCTTGGCGATCTCGTCCTTCGAGACGGGCGCGGGCGCGGCGGCGGCGGGAGCAGGCTTGCCGCCACCCTTTGCGGGCTTGGGCGCGGGCTCCATCTGGGTCGGGTCGAGCGCCGCGGTGAGATCGTCCGTGGTGGTCAGCGGCCAGCGCGCGCTTTCCCAGCTCGGGCCCTGCGCGGAGCCTTCGAGCCCCTCGAAGAACGTCCGCCAGCCGGATTCGACCGAGGCCGGATCGGCGGTGAACTTGGCGTAGAGCGTCTCTACGAACGCCGGGCTGACGCCGGCTGCGATATCGCTGAAATCCTGGCCTTCGTAGCCCATGTCGTTCGTCCTCAGTTTCCCTCTCCCCCGCGGGGGAGTGGGAGGGGCCCGCCCGCACTTGCGGGTGGGAGGGTGAGGGCACGGGCGGTCACGTGCCCTCACCCTTCCGCCGCCAAATGGCGGCTCCTTCCCTCTCCCCGAAGGGAGAGGGGTAGTAAGATCAACCCTTCAGCACGCTCAGCAGCGTCTCGGCGAGCAGGCTGGGGCTTTCCGAGACCTTGATCCCGGCAGCTTCCATCGCCGCGATCTTGCTCTCGGCATCGCCCTTGCCGCCCGAGACGATCGCACCGGCATGGCCCATGCGACGACCCGGAGGCGCCGTGCGGCCCGCGATG
This sequence comes from Sphingomonas sp. CFBP 13714, assembly GCF_014842205.1. Lineage (NCBI taxonomy): Bacteria > Pseudomonadati > Pseudomonadota > Alphaproteobacteria > Sphingomonadales > Sphingomonadaceae > Sphingomonas > Sphingomonas sp. CFBP 13714. Next base: position 78,980 of record NZ_JACYVG010000002.1, on the reverse strand, counting down.
AAGCCGGCCATCGGCTTCTTGCGGCCACGCTTGGCCTCGTCGATCAGGAACTGCGCGGCCTGCTCCTCGGCGTCGCCGCCGATTTCGCCGATCATGATGATCGACTTGGTCTCGTCGTCCGCCAGGAACAGCTCGAGCACGTCGATGAAGTTCGTGCCGTTGACCGGATCGCCACCGATGCCGACCGCGGTCGTCTGACCAAGGCCTGCGTTCGAGGTCTGGAAGACCGCCTCATAGGTGAGCGTGCCTGAACGGCTGACAACGCCGACCGAGCCCTTCTTGAAGATCGAACCGGGCATGATGCCGATCTTGCACTCGCCGGGGGTCAGGACGCCGGGGCAGTTCGGGCCGATCAGGCGCGACTTGGAGCCCGCGAGCGCGCGCTTGACCTTGACCATGTCGAGCACGGGAATGCCCTCGGTGATCGCGACGATCAGCTCGATCTGTGCGTCGATCGCCTCGAGGATCGAGTCGGCCGCGAAGGGGGGCGGCACGTAGATGACCGACGCGGTCGCGCCGGTGACCGACTTCGCTTCGGCGACGGTGTTGTAGACGGGGAGGTCGAGGTGAGTCGTGCCGCCCTTGCCGGGGGTGACGCCACCGACCATCTGCGTGCCGTATTCCAGCGCCATCTTGGTGTGGAAGCTGCCGGTTTCGCCGGTCATGCCCTGCGTGATGACCTTGGTGTTCTTGTCGACGAGGATGCTCATCTAGTTTTCTCTCTCTCGTTCCCCGGCGGAGGCCGGGGCCCAGTTGGGAAGGCGGGTCAGTCTGGCGTCAGCGTATCAAACAGATCATCCCAGTTCGGGTTCATCCCTTCGATCGCTTTCACCTTCCAGGCCCGTTTCCATTCCTTCATCTGCAGCTCACGCTGCCGGGCGGCGTCCAGATCATCATAGACTTCGTACCAGACGAGTAGATGACAACCGTATTTCTTCGTAAATCCTGCGACGACCCCGTTGCGATGCTCCCAAGCACGCTTGGGAAGATTGCTGGTGACGCCGAGATAGATCGTGCCGTTACGCCTGCTGGCCATGATGTAGACGCAGAAGGCGGTATCCATCACGGGACTTCTCCCAACTGGACCCCGGCCTTCGCCGGGGAACAGCAGATCAGCTCATGTCCTCAAATCAGTTCAGGCTACCGTCGATACCCTTGCACGCCACGATCAGTTCCTTGACCGCGTCGACCGAGACCTGGAGGTTGCCCTTGGCTTCGTCGTCGAGCTTGATCTCGACGATCTTCTCGACGCCGCCGGCGCCGATCACCACGGGGACGCCGACATACAGGTCGTCGAGGCCATATTCACCCGAGACGTATGCCGCGGCGGGCAGGACGCGCTTCTGGTCGTAGAGATAGGCTTCCGCCATCGCGATGCCGCTGGTGGCGGGCGCGTAATAGGCCGAGCCGGTCTTGAGCAGCGCGACGATCTCGCCGCCGCCGCCGCGCGTGCGCTTGACGATCGCGTCGATCTTTTCCTGGCTCGACATGCCCATCGCGATGAGATCGGGGACGGGGATGCCCGAGACGGTCGAGTAGCTGATGACCGGGACCATCGTGTCGCCGTGGCCGCCGAGCACGAAGCTGGTGACGTCCTTGACCGAGACCTTGAACTCGTCGGCGAGGAAATGGCTGAAGCGCGACGAGTCGAGCACGCCGGCCATGCCGACGACCATGTGGTGCGGCAGACCCGAGAATTCGCGCAGCGCCCAGACCATCGCGTCGAGCGGGTTGGTGATGCAGATGACGAATGCGTCGGGTGCGTTGGCCTTGATGCCCTCGCCGACGGCCTTCATGACCTTCAGGTTGATGCCGAGCAGGTCGTCGCGGCTCATGCCGGGCTTGCGCGCGACACCGGCGGTGACGATGATGACGTCCGCGCCTGCGATATCGGCATAGTCGTTCGAGCCGGTGATCGTCGAGTCGAAGCCTTCGACCGGGCCGCACTGCGACAGGTCGAGCGCCTTGCCCTGGGGGATGCCCTCGGCCACGTCGAACAGGACGATATCGCCCAGACCCTTGAGTGCTGCGAGGTGCGCGAGCGTGCCGCCGATGTTACCGGCGCCGATCAGCGCGATCTTCTTGCGAGCCATTCCAATCCGTCTCCGTCTGATGTGCGGGGTGATTGGTGACGCCGGTTACGCGCATTATGGCGCTACGGCAACCGTTAAAGCGGAAAAGTGGTCTCGTTATTGCAACTCGTTCGCAGGAGCAATAAGCTTGCCGACGTGCGCTGGACCACCCCGGCGGAGGCCGGGGCCCAGTTGGGGGACGGTGCAAACTAGGCGCAGTTCTTCGTTACGACTGCCTTTCCAACTGGGCCCCGGCCTTCGCCGGGGTGGTGTTTGGGGTGCGTCAGATATGCCCTTCCGCCAGATACTCCTCGGAGCGCATCTCTTCCAGCCGGCTGATCGTGCGGTCGAACTCGAACCGCCCGTCGCCGCTCGCGTAGAGATCGCCCGGCTGCGCGTCGGCGGCGGCGAGCAGCTTGACCTTGTGCTCGTAGAGCGCGTCGATGAGGCCGACGAACCGCGCGGCCTCGTTGCGGTTTTCGGGCCCGAGCTTGGGGATGCCGACGAGGATGATCGTGTGGAATTTGCGGGCGATGGCGAGATAGTCGGCCACCCCCCTCGCCTCGCCGCACAGCTTCCTGAAGCTGAACACCGCGACGCCCTTGAGCGATTTCGGCACGCGCAGGGCGCGGCCCTGGACGATCAGCTCCTCGGACGGGACATGCTCGCTGTCGTCGGGCGAGAAGTCGGTGAGGCGGAAGAACGCGGCGGAGAGCTGCGCGGTGGCCTCGGCGCCGTTGGGGACGAGCCAGGTGTCCTGGCTGCCGAGCCGGTCGCGGCGGTAATCGACGGGGCCGTTGAGCGGGAGGACGTCGAGCCGCTGTTCGATCGTCGCGATGAAGGGGAGGAAATGCTCGCGGTTGAGGCCGTTCTTGTAGAGATCGGCGGGCGGGCGGTTCGAGGTGGTGACGATCGTCACGCCGGAATCGAGCAGCGAGGTGACGAGCCGCGACAGGATCATCGCGTCGGGGCTGTTGGTGACCATCATCTCGTCGAACGCCAGCAGCCGGGTCTCCTCGGCGATCGCGGTGGCGACGGGGACGATCGGGTCGCCGACCTCCTTGCGACGCTCGGCGGCGATGCGGGCATGGACCTCGAGCATGAATTCGCCGAAATGGACGCGGCGCTTCCGGTCGACCGCAACCTCGGCGAAGAACAGGTCCATCAACATCGACTTGCCGCGGCCGACCCCGCCCCAGAGATAGACGCCGCGCGGCGCCGGCTTTTTCGCAAAGCGCGCGAAGAAGCCGGTCGCGACGGGTGCGGCGAGTTCGGTAGCGAGCGTGTTCAGGCGTGCGGCGGCGGCGGCCTGTTCGGGGTCGGGGCGGAGTTCGCCCGAGGCGACGAGCGCTTCGTAGGCGGCGAGGACGGTCATTGGCCTTTACCACCCCGGCGGAGGCCGGGGCCCAGGGGGGAAGGTCGCCGTGATAGAACGCTACGCTTGAACAATGATCGTGTCCCAACTGGGCCCCGGCCTTCGCCGGGGTGGTGATAGCGGTCGGGGTCAGCCCTTCGGCGGCTTAGGCGACGGCTTGCGGATCGTCGCGGAGAAGGCCGCGATCTTCGCTTCGTCGTCGCCTTGCACCACGAGGCCCCGCAGGAACAAGAGGCGGCCGGTTTCCTTCAGCACCTCGACCTGCGCCTCGATCGGCGCGCCGATGCGGCCGCCACCGATGAACTGGGTGTTGAGGTCGAGCGTCACCGCGGTGCCGGCGGTGATCAGCCCGAAGCCGCGTGCGGCGGCGAAGAGCGCGACGTCGATGAAGCCGAGCAGCGCGCCGCCGTGCACATTGTCCTGCAGGTTCGAATGGCGACGCTCGGGCGTGATGCGGACGCGGACGAGGTGGCCGTCGACGCGGTAGAGCATGGGGCCGAGGAGCGTGTTGAACCGGGTCGGGTCGGACAGGGTCCAGCTGCGCCAGCCGGGGTTTGCGGGGTCTTCGGCGTCGAGGAAATGGGGGGTGGTCATGAGTTCCGTTCGTCCTGAGCGAAGTCGAAGGACTTTTGGGAGCGCCACCCCCTGCCCCGGGGCCTGTGCTTCGACTACGCTCAGCACGAACGGGGTTGGGGGAGCGCCACCACCTGCCCCGGGCTTGTGCTTCGACTTCGCTCAGCACGAACGGGGGTGGGGGAGCGCCGCGCCCTGCCCCGGGCCTGTGCTTCGACTTCGCTCAGCACGAACGGAGGGTGGAGCGAGGCGGGGCGAGAGCGGGGTGGAGGGGACCGCCCTCCCCCTGCCGGATCAGACGATTCGTTCGGCTTCCATCTTCTTGATCTCGGCGATCGCCTTGGCGGGATTCAATCCCTTGGGGCAGGCGTTCGCGCAGTTCATGATCGTGTGGCAGCGATAGAGGCGGAACGGATCCTCGAGCTCGTCGAGCCGCTCGCCGGTCATCTCGTCGCGGCTGTCGGCGAGCCAGCGATAGGCCTGGAGCAGGATCGCGGGGCCGAGGAACTTGTCGGCGTTCCACCAGTAGCTCGGGCACGAGGTCGAGCAGCAGGCGCACAGGATGCACTCGTACAGGCCGTCGAGCTTCGAGCGGTCTTCGGGCGACTGGAGACGCTCCTTGCCCGAGGGCGGCGGGGTGACGGTCTGGAGCCAGGGCTTGATCGACGAATATTGCGCGTAGAAATGCGTGAAATCGGGGACGAGATCCTTGATCACGTCCATGTGCGGCAGCGGGGTGATCTGGACCTCGCCCTTGCAGTCCTCGATCGCAGTGGTGCAGGCGAGGCCGTTCTTGCCGTCGATGTTCATCGAGCAGGAGCCGCAAATCCCCTCGCGGCACGAGCGGCGGAAGGTTAGCGAGCTGTCCTGCTCGCCCTTCATCTTGATCAGCGCGTCGAGCACCATCGGGCCGGTCTCGTCGAGGTCGAGCTCGAACGTATCGTAACGGGGATTTTCGCCGCTATCGGGATCGTAGCGATACACCTTGAACGATTTCAGCCGCTTGCCCCCGCTGGTCGAGGCGTGCTTGACGCCCTTCTTAACGACGCTGTTTTTCGGGAGCGAGAATTCGGCCATTGCGAGCGGTCCGTCCGTGGTGTGATGACAAGGTTGTCAGAGCCGATACATGACAGGGGCCCTGCCCGCAAATCCTTAGCTTCGCGGGTGCAACATGAGTCACATGTGGGGCGCGGCACGGACCGCCGCAACCGTCAGATGATGTCGAGGATCAGCCCGAGATCGCGCGCTTCCTCCGCCTCGATATACCAGTTGGACGGTGCCTTGGCCTTGAGCTCCTCGATATCGACCTTGGTGCCGCGGACGAGATCGCGAAAGCCCTCTTCCTGGATGTTGATCGAATCCTCGATCTCGTGGAGCTTGGCCTTCAGCGTATAGGACAGCGCGTTGAGCGGGCCGTTGAGCTGGATCGTGCTCGTCATCTGGCGCTCATGGATCATCAGGCGGCTGTTGCGCGTAAGGAACCGGCTGTCGGCGGGAAAGGCGGACATGAAGGTGGCACCAGCCGAATAGACCGCGACCTTGCCGAGGAACAGCGTCTCGCGATCGGTATATTCGCGCAGCAGGCGGATATGGTCGCCCATCGCGCGCGCCATTTCGGGGTCGCCGCCAAGCGTGGTGATCGAGACGACGAGCGGCCCCTCGGTCGGCGCAGCCGCGACTTGCGCCTTGAAGCTGTCGTACATCGCGTCGTCGACGGGGCCGTGCAGCTGGACATGGGGGACGGCGAGCAACGGATAGTTGCGCGCGTTCGAAGCGGGGGAGGTGTCGGTCATGCGCGGGCAAACTTACCGCGGTATCGAGCGGTTCCGATGTCGTCCGCAAAAGACCGGGAGTATAGATTCTATACCGAAATTGCGGTAGAGTTGGGCATGTTCGAATTCGACCCGGACAAGAGCGCGGCCAACGCGGTCAAGCACGGTATTGATTTCGTCGAAGCTCAGGCGCTGTGGGGCGATGACGAGCGGATCGTCGTCGGATCGGCCCAGCGCCATGTGGGCGAAGACCGGCAACTGGTGATCGGCCGGATCGGCGATCGCCTGTGGACGGCGATCGTCACCGATCGCGGTACGGCGACCCGGATCATCTCGGTTCGCCGCGCGAGAGATTATGAGGAACTGGCTTATGAACGCGCCCGCACCGGCTAAATCCGTGCTGTACAAGGCTATCTCAGCCGACGAGCTCGACCGGCGGTTCGACGAGGGCGAGGATGTCAGCGCGTATTTCGACTGGTCCAGCCCGCGCAAGCCTGCGCTGGAGGCCAAGCGCGTGAACGTCGATTTCCCCACGTGGATGGTAGAGAGTCTCGACGTGCAGGCCCGCAAGCGTGGCGTCACGCGTCAGGCGCTCATCAAGATGTGGCTGGCGGATCGTCTGGAAGCGGCAGCGAATGCGCCCGCCAGCCCCTGAGGTCAGATGTCCCGGTCGAGTGCCGGATTGGCCTGTCGCTTGTGCTGGAGGATCCAGCCGACCAGGCCGCCAGGGACGCCGCCCGCGAGCGAGAAGAGCGCGAAGAAGGTGATGGCGATCTTCTGCGGGTCTTCGCCGGGCGCGCGCGTTTCGATGCCGTAGATATAGATCGCGGTCCCGATCGCGACGATCGCCGGCCAGAGAAAGCCGGCGATCATCGGCGGGAACCGCGTCAGCAGCCCCACCGCGACGGGCACGAGAAACCCGATCGCGATGATGGCCCAAATCATCAATAGACCCGCTTCTTGGGCTTGATGTAGTCGACGTCGTCGGTGAGCGTGTAGTCGTGCACCGGGCGGAAATCGATCTTGGTCTGACCGCCCTTGCCGCCCCAGCCGTCGAAGGTCGTGATGGTGTGCTTCATCCAGTTGGCATCGTCACGCTCGGGGAAATCCTCGTGCATGTGTGCGCCGCGCGACTCGGTGCGGTTGGCGGCCGAGTTCATCGTGACGACGGCCTGGCCGATCAGATTGTCGAGCTCCATCGTCTCGACCAGATCGGTGTTCCAGATCATGCTGCGATCCTTCACGGCGACGTCGGTCATCCGGTTGTAGATGCCCGCCATCTTCTCGACGCCCTGGTTGAGCAGTTCGGTATCGCGGAACACCGCGCAATGCTTCTGCATCGTCTGCTGCATGTCGAGACGGATCTGCGCGGTCGGCGACCCGCCGCTCGCATTGCGGAACGTGTCGAGACGCGTGAGCGCGAGATCTTCCGAACCCTTGGGCAGCGGCGCGTGCGCGGTGCCGGGCTTGAGCGTGTCGCGGATCCGCAGACCGGTCGCACGGCCGAACACCACGAGATCGATCAGGCTGTTCGAGCCCAAGCGGTTGGCGCCGTGGACCGAGACGCAGGCGGCCTCACCGACCGCGAAAAGGCCGGGGACGACCGCGTCGGGGTTGCCGCCGACGAGGTTGACGACCTCGCCGTGGAAGTTGGTCGGGATGCCGCCCATGTTGTAATGCACGGTCGGCGTGACGGGCAGCGGCTGGCGCGTGAGATCGACGCCCGCGAAGACCTTGCCGGTCTCGGTGATGCCGGGCAGGCGCTCTGCCAGAACCTTCGGATCGATGTGATCGAGGTGCAGGAAGATGTGGTCGCCATTCTTGCCGACGCCGCGGCCTTCGCGCATTTCGAGCGCCATCGAGCGGCTGACGACGTCGCGCGAGGCGAGGTCCTTCGCCGACGGGGCATAGCGCTCCATGAAGCGCTCGCCCTCGGAGTTGGTCAGGTAGCCGCCCTCACCGCGTGCGCCCTCGGTGATGAGCACGCCCGCGCCGTAGATGCCGGTCGGGTGGAACTGGACGAACTCCATGTCCTGCAGCGGAAGCCCGGCGCGGAGCACCATCGCATTGCCGTCGCCGGTGCAAGTGTGCGCCGAGGTCGCCGAGAAATAGACGCGGCCATAGCCGCCGGTGGCGAGCACGGTCTGGTGGCTGCGGAAGCGGTGGATCGAACCGTCTTCCATGCACAAGGCGATCACGCCGCGGCAGACGCCGTTTTCCATGATCAGGTCGAGCGCGAAATACTCGACGAAGAAGTCCGTGTTGTACTTCAGGCTCTGCTGGTAGAGCGCGTGGAGCATCGCGTGGCCGGTACGATCGGCGGCAGCGGCGGTGCGCTGGACCGGGGGGCCCTCGCCCATGTTCTGCATGTGGCCGCCGAACGGACGCTGATAGATCGTGCCGTTCTCGTTACGGCTGAACGGCATGCCGGCATGTTCGAGCTCGTAGACCGCCTGCGGCGCCTCGCGGCACAGATACTCGATCGCGTCCTGGTCGCCGAGCCAGTCGGAGCCCTTGACGGTGTCGAACATGTGCCAGGTCCAGTGATCCGGCGAGTTGTTGCCGAGCGACGCGGCGATGCCGCCCTGGGCGGCGACGGTGTGCGACCGGGTCGGGAAGACCTTGGTGATGCACGCGGTCTTCAGGCCGCTCTCGGCGATGCCCATCGTGGCGCGCAGGCCCGAGCCGCCGGCCCCGACGACGACCGCATCATAGGTATGATCGATGATCTTGTAGGCAGCTGACATTACGCAGGAGCTCCGGAGAAGGCGACCTTCAGGATCGCGAACAGGGCGATGCCGCCCAGCGTGAAGGTGAACAGGTTGAGCAGGATCATCGTCACGACGCGGCTTTCGCCGTGCATGTAATCCTCGATCACGACCTGCAGACCGAGACGGAAATGGTAGAAGACCGACAGGATCAGCAGCGCCATCGGGATCGCCGCCCAGGACGACTGGAGCCACAGATGCACCGAGGCATAGTCATAGGCGGGCATCCGCGCGACCGCGACCATCAGCCAGGCCATCAGGAAGATGTTGGCGCCGGCGGTCAGCCGCTGCTGCCACCAATGCTGCGTGCCGTGCTTGGCGCTGCCCAGACCGCGGACGCGGCCGACTGGCGTACCCGAACCCATTACTTCATCCCCATGTAGAGCCAGAAGGCGACCGTCAGCAGCGTGCTGGCCAGGATCGTGGCGCGCGCACCCATGCGGTTGCGCTTAAGTTCGAAACCGGCGCCGGTGTCCATCACCAGATGGCGGATGCCCGTCATCATGTGCTGGAGCAGCGACCAGGTCAGGCCGATGCCGATGACATAGCCCAGAATGTTGAGCCCGCCCGTATCGGTCGTGAACACGTCGACAAAGGTCGCATAGGCCTGATCCCCCGAGGCGATCGCGGCGAGCCACCAGACGAGCAGCAGGCTGCCGACGGTCGCCATGCCGCTGCCGGTCGCGCGGTGCAGGATCGAGACCAGCATGTGCGGGCCCCATTTATAGACCTGCAGATGGGGAGAAAGCGGGCGTGCCGGGTTGCGCGATGCCAAGGGCTGTGTCCTCGAGTACGAAGGGCGAGTAACGAACGGTTTGCCGGTCTATTAGACGCCATGTGCTGCGATGCAACCCATCGCCGCCCGGCTTGATAACCCAGGGCAATGCGCAGGGGCTACCGGGCGGTTGGTCGGGCGGGGCGGCGGGCGCCCCCTGCCCCGCGGCATCGATCCCTAACCTGGCCTTAAGGAATCACCGTTAGCGCTGGCCGGGCAACGCGATCCGGAGTTTACCCTTTGACCTCACTCGACATGCCGGCCCCCGGGTCGATCGCCACCCAGATCGACCTGGCCGCACGGCTGCGCGCGTTTGACTTTGACGGCTCGCTCGCGGCGGCCAGCCGCGAGCTCTGGGCGCTGATCGAACCGCATGTCGTCACCATCTCCCAGGCCTATTGGGAACAGTGGCAGCGCTGTTTCAGCAACGAGCGGATCTGGTCGCCGCACGAGGCCGACGCGATGATCGAGGTCGGCTGCAATTTCCTGCGCGACCGCTTCCTCAACACCAATGCGCGCGGCTGGGTCGAATCGGTCGAGCGATCGGTCGCCGCGGCCTATGCCGCCGACGTGTCGCCGATGGCGTTGCTGTCGATGATCAGCGCGAGCGACCGTGCTGCGCTCGGCGTGCTGATGCAGAGCGTGGCGCGCGACAATGACCGACTTTCCTTGTATATCGACACGCTGATGAGGCTGTCGGCGCTGGAAGGTGAGATCACCGTGGCGATCTATACCAAATATCGCAACTTCTCGGCGCAGGGCGCGCGCGACACGCTGGCGGTCGAATTCCGCGACGGAATCGCGACAATGGTCGAGACCGCGACCGACGAGGGGCATGTGCTGCGCGAGCAGGCGGTCCGCAGCTCGGCCTCGACCCGCGCGGTGCTGGGCAAGGCGAGCGAGGTGGCCGCCGCCGCCGAACAGTCCGCCGTCGCGATGCGCGAGGCCGCACAGACCGCCGCGGGGCTGATCCGCGCGATCGAGGATGCGCGCAGCGAGGTCGAGGCCGCAGCCGAGATCGCCAATCGCGCATCCGCACAGGCGACCGACGCGGTCGGCATGTCCGAGGCGCTGAGCGATCACGCCAAGTCGATCGAGTCGATCCTGGGGCTGATCCGCGACATTGCCGGCCAGACCAACCTGCTCGCGCTCAACGCGACGATCGAGGCGGCGCGCGCGGGCGATGCCGGGCGCGGCTTCGCGGTGGTGGCGCAGGAAGTGAAGAGCCTCGCCAGCCAGACCGCACGCGCGACCGACGACATCGCCGCCAAGATCGCCGCGATCCAGTCGGCGACGCGCGGCACGGTCGCGACCAATGCGAGCATCAAGGCGACCGTCGCCGAGGTGCAGGACAGCGCCGACCGGATCCGGCACGCGATGGAGGCGCAGGCGCAGACCGTCACCGCGATCACCGCCGCGGTCGACGAAACCGCGCTCGCCGCCGATTCGATGTCGACGACGATCGCGGCGATCAGGGCGGATACCGAAATGGTGGCGACCGAGATCGACGGCGTCGGCCGGGGCTTCGACATGCTCGACAGCCGGCTGAGCAATCTGAAGACCAGCGCGGGCGTATTCATCGCGAAGGTGGCTGCATAACGGACGGCACAAGGGGGGAGCATGACCGCGCCAATCGACCGCATGAGCAATGGCGTGCCACACGGCACGCTGGACTGGGGCAATGATGGCCGGCCGCTGTACGAACGCGTGCGCGACTATGACTGGGACGGCGCGATCGGGCCGAGCTGCGCGACGCTGACCGCGATGCTGGATGCCGCCGACCACCGGCTGATCGCGGAGACGTTCTGGCGGCATTACCTCTCGCTCGAGAGCGCGCTTCATGTCCGGCCCGCCTTCACCCCCGAGCGACTCGAGCGCAGCATCGTCGCGAGCGCGCACTATGTCCGGCTGAAATATCTCTCCCCCTATGACCTGGCGTGGCGGGACATCGCGATCGACCATGCGGTCCAGTCGCGCAAGGCGAACATCCCGCTGCCCGCCTTGCTCGCCGCGCTGGCGTTCGCGCACAGCGTCACGCTCGGGCTGATCGCCAAACGGGTCGGCACCGACACCACGTCGATGCGGATGCTGGGCGACGTGATCCAGCGGCTCGCGCTGATCGAAGCGGACATCATGGCGTCGCATCTGAGCGCGTCCGATGCCGAGGCGGCGCGGATCGCCCGCAGCGCGCGGGCGGCGGCGTTCCGTGAGAGCATCGCCTCGTCGATCGAGGACACCGCCGAGCTGGGCGCGCGGATCCGCGTCCAGGCGATGGGCGCGTCGACCTCGACCCGCAGCGTGCTGGGCAAGACGAGCGAGGTCGCCGCCGCCGCCGAACAGTCGGCGCTGGCGATGCGCGAGGCGGCGCATACCGCCTCGGGACTGATCTGCGCGATCGAGGGCGCGCGGATCGAGGTCGAGGCGGCCGCCGAGATCGCCAACCGCGCGTCGGCGCAGGCGACCGACGCGGTCGGCATGTCCGAAACGCTGAGCGCGCATGCCCAGTCGATCGAATCGATCCTGGGGCTGATCCGCACGATCGCGGGGCAGACCAATCTGCTCGCACTCAACGCGACGATCGAGGCGGCGCGCGCGGGCGATGCCGGGCGCGGCTTTGCGGTGGTGGCGCAGGAGGTGAAGAGCCTCGCCAGCCAGACCGCGCGCGCGACCGACGACATCGCGACCAAGATCGCCGCGATCCAGGCCGCGACGCACAGCTCGGTGACGACCAGCGTCGGCATCCGCACGACCGTCGGCGAGGTCCAGGACAGCGCGGTGCGGATCCGCCAGGCGATGGACGCGCAGGCGCGGACCGTCGCGTCGATCACCGCCGCGGTCGACGAGACCGCGCTGGCCGCCGACACGATGTCCGCGACGATCGACATGATCCGCGGCGACGCGGAGGCGGTCGCCAACGAGATCACGCTGCTCGGCCAGGATTTCGGGCTGATCGACGACAAGCTGAGCGTGCTGCGCGGGGCCGCCGACGGGTTTTCGTCCAGCGTGGCGTGAGCGACCTCACCGCCGTGCAATCGGGCAGGTGACGGACCCTTACCGGGCGCGCTAAGGCACCGCGCATGACCATCCTACTCACAGGGTCGAGCCGGGGCATCGGCGCGGCCATTCACCAGGCGCTGACCGACGCGGGCGCCACCGTCATCGGGCACAAGAGCAGCAACGGGGGCAGCGCGAGCGGGCTCCCCGCCGACTTTGCCGATCCCGCCGGGCCGACCGCGCTCTGGAACGCCGCGCTCGAACAGGCCGGCGGCACGATCGACGTGCTGATCAACAATGCCGGGGTGTTCGAGGCGAGCCCGCTGGGTGACAGCGACTGGACCCAGCAATGGGAGCGGACGATGCGGGTCAACCTGACCGCGTCCGCCGAACTGTGCCGGCTCGCGGTGCTGCACTGGCAGGCGCGCGGGTTTGCCGGGCGGATCGTCAACATCGCCAGCCGCGCCGCCTATCGCGGCGATTCGCCCGCGCACTGGCATTATGCCGCGTCGAAGGCGGGGATGGTGGCGATGACCAAGACGATCGCGCGCGGCTATGCCCGCGAGGGGATCCTGGCGTTCGCGATCTGCCCCGGCTTCACGATGACCGGGATGGCGGAGGAGTATCTGTCGAGCCGCGGCGGCGATGCGCTGCTCGCCGACATTCCGCTCGGCAAGGTCGCGGACCCCGCCGAAGTCGCCTCGGTCGCGCGCTATTGCGCGCTCGAGGCGCCGGCGTCGATGACCGGCGCGGTGATCGACGTGAACGGCGCCAGCCATGTCCGCTGAGAGCTGGAAACTCACCCTCCCCTGCACGCGCGCGGAGGCGGAAGCGATCGATGCGAGCGGCGATCTGGGGGATGCGATTCCCGCCGACGCGGTGCTGATGACCACCGAGGAGATCGAGGACGACGTCGAATCCTGGCGGCTCGACGCGTATTTCGAGCATGAGCCGGGCGCCGACACGGTCGCGGCGGTGCGCGCGCTGGTGCCGAGCGCGGCGGGGGCCAGAATCGCGGTCGAGCGGCTGGCCGCGGCGGACTGGGTGACGATGAGCCAGGCGGGGCTCGAGCCGCTGTCGGTCGGGCGGTTCTTCGTCCACACCCGCGCGCATGCCGACGCGGTGCCCGCGGGGAAGCGCGCCTTCCTGATCGAGGCGAGCCGCGCGTTCGGAACGGGGCATCACGAGACGACCAGCGGGTGCCTGGCGATGCTCGACGGGCTGGCGGATGCGGCTTTCGCCAACGTCATCGACATCGGCACGGGGACCGGGCTGCTCGCCTTTGCCGCGGCGCATCTGTGGCCGGATGCGGCGGTGATGGGGACGGATATCGATCCGGTCTCGATCGAGGTGATGCAGGAGAATGCGGACCTGAACGGGGTCGCGGGGATCGACCTGGTGGTGGCCGACGGGACGCTCGACGACGCGATCGTCGCGCGCGCACCCTATGACCTGGTGATTGCCAACATCCTGGCGGGGCCGTTGGTGTCGATGGCGCCCGAGATCGCGTCGATCGCGGATGCGGGGGCGACGATCGTGCTGGCGGGACTGCTCGAGACGCAGCGCGCGGGCGTGGTCGCGGCGTATATGGCGTGCGGGTGCTCGCTGGAGGCGGTCGACCGGCGCGGGGACTGGAGCGTGCTGCGGCTGCGCGCGGGGGCGACGCGGTTCGTGGCGGATGGGCCGTTCGATCCCAAGGGGCGCGACGGGTGGGCGCTGGATATCTGATCCTGCTCCGCCGCGAAGGCGGGGGAAGTTGAGGGTGCGGCCCGTGGCTCGCCTCACACCCGGCACCACCCCGGCGGAGGCCGGGGCCCAGTTGGGATGGCCGTTCGGTTCCATCTCCGGGGTTCGCCCAACTGGGCCCCGGCCTTCGCCGGGGTGGTTCGTGGGTGGGGGGCGTTCGGTCTTACCAGGTGATACGGCTCGGCGCTGAAATTCTGAAAGCTCTTCCTCAGGACGCCTGTTCCCCCGCGAAGGCGGGGGTCCAGACTGGGCCCCCGCCTTCGCGGGGGAACATCGGGGTGCGGCCCGCGCCTCGCCTCACACTCTACACCACCCCGGCGGAGGCCGGGGCCCAGTTGGGTGAACCTTCGCGCATGAATCGCACAGCCTTCCCAACTGGGCCCCGGCCTTCGCCGGGGCGGGTTTGGGGTTAGCGGCTGGGTTCAGGCCGCAGCCTTGGCCTTTGCATAGGCCTGCGTGCCTTCCGTCAGCACGACGTCGCCGGGTTCGATCTGCGCGACGGGGATGTCGGGCTGGGCCTTCAGTTCCTCGTACAGCGGTGCGAAATCGGTCTCGACCGTCAGGCGCAGCAGTTCGTCGAAGCTCGGGATGACGAAATAGTTCTGCTGGAAATCGTCGATCCGGTATTCCGTCCGCATGACGCGCGCGAGGTCGAGCGCGATGCGGTTGGGGCTGGGGTCGTCGAGCGCGAAGCGGGTTTCGGCGAAGCTCGAGACGATGCCCGAGCCGTAGATGCGAAGCCCCTCGGGCTCGGCGATCAGGCCGAATTCGACCGTGTACCAGTAGAGCCGGCCGAGATATTTGAGCGCGTCGAGCCCGAGCGCGCGCTGGCCGCCGCGACCATAAGCCGCAAGATAGTCGGCGAAGACCGGGTCGGCGAGCATCGGCACGTGGCCGAACACGTCGTGGAAGACGTCGGGTTCCTGGAGATAGTCGAGCTGGTCGGGACGGCGGATGAAATTGCCCGCGACGAAGCGGCGATTGGCCATGTGATCGAAAAACACGTCGTCGGGGACGAGGCCGGGCACCGCGACGACCGACCAGCCGGTGAGCTTCATCAGCCGTTCGGACAGTTCCTCGAAATCGGGAATGCCGGGCTTCGAGAGTTTCAGCACGTCGAGCCCGCGCAGCCACGCGTTCGAGGCGCGACCGGGGAGCAGTTTCGACTGGCGCGCGAACAGCGTGTCCCAGGTCGCATGATCCTCGGCGGTATAGCTCGACCAGTTTTGCGGGATCGTCCAGTCGGGTGCCCCTTCGGGCGGCGTGCTGAGCACGTGCGTTTCTTCTAGCATGGCCATCGTCTAGCATGACCGAATGACAACGGAAACGCGCTGGATTCATTGGTCGTTAAGGATCCTTGCGGTCGTCTTCGGGCTCGTTGCAGCATATGCCGTGGCGGGGCTGGTCGGCGGGGCGATCTCGACCAACCGGGACTGGCGCCCTTCCCCGCGCGGCATACGCATCTTCGTCGAGAGCAACGGGGTGCATACCGGGATCATCGTCCCGAAGGTCGCAGCCGGGGTGGACTGGCGCGGGTTTGCCCGGCCCGGTGAACTGCGCGACCCGCGTTATGCCGCGTCCGATCACCTGGCGATCGGCTGGGGGGAGAAGGCGTTCTTCCTCGAGACGCCGACCTGGGCGGACGTGAAGCTGCGGACCGTGGTGGCGTCGGCGACCGGCAGCGACGCGGTGCTGCTGCACGTCGAGCATCTTGCCGCGCCGGTGCCGGGTGGCGACGTGCGCGCGGTGATGCTGAGCAAGCGGGAGTATCGGCGGCTGGCGGGGTATATCGCGGCGACGATCCGGCCGGGAGGGCGGGCCTATCCGGGCTATGCCGGTTATGACGCGTTCTACGATGCGCGGGGGCATTATAGCGGGGTGGCGACGTGCAATGCGTGGACGGGGGATGCGTTGCGGTTTGCGGGCGTGCGGGTCGGGTGGTGGACGCCGTTTCCGGCTACGGTGATGTGGTGGTTTTGAAGGGTTGCCCCCTTGTGTCCCCGCGAAGGCGGGGACCCAGACTGGGCTCCCGCCTTCGCGGGAGAACAGGATTGCAGGAGCGATTTCTCCTTACCACCCCGGCGAAGGCCGGGGCCCAGTTGGGGGACGTTGGTGACTGAGGTCAGCGCGAGGTTACTTCCGTTTCCCGACTGGGCCCCGGCCTTCGCCGGGGTGGTGTTTTTTTTTGCTGTCACTCCCCCGCGCGGTACCCCTGATATTGCCCGCATTCGCCGCGCCGGGGGTCCTTCCTGCAGCGTTTGGCGAGTTCCTTGCGCTGCTTGCCCTCCTCGGCCTCCTGCTTGCGCATCTTGCGGCCGTAATTGCGGTCCGATTCCTCCTGGCTGGTGGTCGTCCAGTCGACCGCCTTGCCCGCGACCTGGAACGGCGCCTTCACGATCGACGTCGCGGTGCTGATGCAGCCCGCGGTCATCAGGGGCAGGATCGCCAGAACGGGAAGAACCTTACGCATCTACTTCACTCCCGCGCGCAGCCGATCGCGCGCCTGCGCCCCGTATAGCGGAAAATCGGTGAAGAATCCGTCGATACCTTGCGCGAGCCCGGCGTCGATCTCCGCGGCGATGTCGGCGTGCGCGGCGGGGTCGGTGCCGCGGCGGAAGCGGTCGGAGACGAACATGTTTTCCGCGCGGTAGGTCCAGGGATGGACGCGCAGGCCCGCTTCATGCGCGTCGGCGACCAGTGGCGACGGCGTCGTGCCCGCCCACAACATGCCCTTGTTCGGGCCGATGCCATACGCATAGCCCGCCACCGCCTTCAGGCCCGCGGGCGTGATCATCGCGGCATAGCTCGGCAGCGCACCGTCGGCGGGGCCGCCCTCGCCGTCCATCAGCTGGATCAGCCGCACCCGCGTCACCGCGTGGAGCCGCTGGAGGTTCTTCACCTCGAACGACTGGATGAACACCGGCGCCGTCACCGAATCCCAGCCTGCCACCTTCAGCTGCGCGACCAGCAGCAGATCGGTCGGATGGCCGATGCCGGCGAAATAGGTCGGATGCTTGGTCTCGGGATAGATGCCGATCGTGCGGCCCGTCTCGGCGGAGCGCCGCTTGGCGAGCGCGATGATCTCGGCGAGCGTCGGGATCTCGAACCGGCCGTCATAGGCGGTGTTGGCGGGGCGGAGCTTCGGCAGCCGCTCCTTCGCGCGCAGCGTCTTCAGCTCGGCGAGCGTGAAATCCTCGACGAACCAGCCGGTGAGGTTGTGCCCGTCGATCGTCTTGGTCGTGCGGCGGCTGGCGAATTCGGGACGGTCGGCGACGTCGGTCGTGTCGGCGATCGCATTTTCGTGCCGTGCGACGAGCACGTCGTCCTTCGTCGGGACCAGGTCGGGCTCGATGAAGTCCGCGCCCTGATCGATCGCGAGGTCGTAGGCGGCGAGCGTATGTTCGGGGCGGAGCCCGCTCGCACCGCGGTGGGCGATCACGATCGGGGGCGTCGAGGGAGAATTTTTCGGTGTCATCGCAACAGATTGCCCGCCGGCGACGCCAAGCACCAGTGCGGCGATCCGTGAGAGCCAATCGCAATAGGAAACCATTCGACGCATCGGCGTTCAGTCCTCATATTTCCCGGATCCAGAAGGGGCGACCCCATGCATTTCACGATCAATGGTCAATCATATGACGCCGAGCCCGATATCCGCACCTCGGTGCTCGACCTGTGCCGCGAGCATCTCGGCCTCACCGGCTCGAAAAAGGGCTGCGACCACGGCCAGTGCGGGGCGTGCACCGTCCTGATCAACGGCCGCCGCGTCAATTCCTGCCTGACGCTCGCGGTCATGCACCAGGACGACGAGATCACGACGATCGAGGGGCTCGGCCAGCCGGGCAACCTTCACGCGCTGCAGGATGCGTTCGTGCGGCATGACGGTTACCAGTGCGGCTATTGCACGCCTGGCCAGATCTGCTCGGCGGTCGGCATGCTCGACGAGGTCAAGAAGGGCTGGGCCAGCCATGCATCGGGCGACCTGACCGATCCGAAGTTCGACGATGCCGAGATTTCGGAGCGGATGAGCGGCAACCTCTGCC
Source organism: Sphingomonas sp. CFBP 13714 (assembly GCF_014842205.1). NCBI lineage: Bacteria > Pseudomonadati > Pseudomonadota > Alphaproteobacteria > Sphingomonadales > Sphingomonadaceae > Sphingomonas > Sphingomonas sp. CFBP 13714. Next base: position 60,865 of record NZ_JACYVG010000002.1, on the reverse strand, counting down.
GTTGCGCCGCCTATCCGAACATCGTCGATGCGATCCGCGAAGTCGGTGACACCGCGCCCAAGGGCCGGTCCGCGGACGAGAAGGACGCCGCGATGGACGCCGATGCGCGCGGGGAGATGGTGGCATGAAGACCTTCACCTATGAGAAACCCGCGACCCCCGAGGCCGCGGTCCGGGATGCCGGGACGGCCGGCGCGCGGTTCATCGCGGGCGGGACCAACCTGCTCGACCTGATGAAGCTGCAGGTCGAGACGCCCGACACGCTCGTCGACATCAGCCGCCTCGATCTGGCGAAGATCGAGGAGCGCGAGGATGGCGGGCTGACGATCGGTGCGCTGGTGCCGAACAGCGACCTTGCCGCCGACCGCCGCGTCGTCGCGAAGTATGAGGTGCTGAGCCGCGCCCTGCTCGCGGGTGCATCGGGCCAGCTGCGCAACAAGGCGTCGACCGGGGGCAACATGCTCCAGCGGACGCGCTGCTATTATTTCTACGACACCGCCGCCGCGTGCAACAAGCGCGAGCCCGGCAGCGGCTGTTCAGCGATCGGCGGCTTCAACCGCATCCTCGCGGTGCTCGGCACGAGCGAGCAGTGCATCGCGACGCATCCGAGCGACATGGCGGTCGCGATGCGCGCGCTCGACGCGACGATCGTGACCTTGAAGGCGGACGGCGATCGCCGGCGCATCTCGGTTCACGAATTCTACCGCCTGCCGGGATCGACGCCCGAGATCGAGACCGTGCTCGAGACGGGTGAGCTGATCACGCATATCGAGCTGCCCGCGCCGCCCAAGGGCAAGCAGGCCTATCGCAAGGTCCGTGACCGTGCGTCCTACGCCTTTGCGCTCGTCTCGGTCGCGGCCGTGATCGACGTGCAGGACGGCGTGATCGCGTCGGCCTCGCTCGCGTTTGGCGGGCTCGGGCCGATGCCGTGGCGCAATCCGGCGGTCGAGGCCGCGCTGGTCGGCAAGGCGCCGTCGGACGAGGCCTTCGAGGCCGCGGCCACTGCGCTGCTCGCCGATGCCAAGGGCTATGGCTCGAACGACTTCAAGATCCCCCTCGCGCGTCGCACGCTTATCGCGACGCTGCGCACCGTAACGGGAGCATAAATATGTTCGGTTTTGGAACCACCAACAGCCTGACGATGGACAAGCCGCATCCGGACAGTCTTCTGGACAGCGGCGTGCAGGGCGTCATTGGCAAGCCGCTCGACCGCATCGACGGTCCGCTGAAGGTCAGCGGCACCGCGACCTATGCGGCGGAATATCAGTTCGACGACATGGCCTACGGCGTGCTCGTCGGTACGAAGATCTCCGCGGGCAAGGTCGTGTCGATCGACGTCGACGCGGTGAAGAGCATCCCCGGCGTGCTCGACGTCGTCACCGACTTCGACCAGTTCATCCGCGTGTCCGCCCAGGGCGGCGCGACCGATGCACCGACGCAGGGCGTCAAGGACATCGCGTTCTTCGGCCAGATCGTCGCGATCGTGCTCGCCGAGAGCTTCGAGGTCGCGCGCGATGCGGCGGCCCGCCTGCCGATCGTGTATGACGAGGCGGAGGGCCAGTATGACTTCGCGGCGCACCGCGACGAGACGCGGACGCCCCCCGACGATGCCGCGCCTGCGCATTTCAAGCAGGGCGATGTCGACACGGCGATGGCCAATGCGGCGGTGACGGTCGATTCGACCTATGTCACGCCGAGCCAGAATTCGGCGGCGATGGAGCCGCATGCCTCGACCGCGGTGTGGGAAGAGGACGGCTCGCTGACGCTGTACGGTGCCTATCAGATGCCGACGTCGGACGCGCAGCAGCTCGCCAAGTCGCTCGGCCTGTCCGAGAAGAAGGTCCGGATCGTCGCGCGCTATATCGGCGGCGGGTTCGGGTCAAAGCTCGGCATCGCGCCCGAGAGCGTCGCGGCGGCGATCGCCGCCAAGCAGCTCGGCCGTCCGGTCAAGGCGGTCATGTCGCGCCCGCAGGTGTTCGAGGCGACCGTGCGTCGCTCTAACACCGAGCAGCGCGTCCGGCTCGCGGCGAACGCCGAGGGCAAGCTGACCGCGATCGGGCACGAGACGCTGGCTTCGAACCAGTCGACCGAGGATTATTTCGAGCCCGCGGGCATCGGCACGCACCTGCTCTATGGCGGCGAGAACCGGCTGATCACGCATGAGCTGGTCGACGTGAACCTCGTCCTGTCGGGATCGATGCGCGCGCCGGGCGAAGCGGTCGGGATGCTCGCGCTCGAGGGTGCGATGGACGAGCTGGCCGAAAAGCTCGACATGGATCCGATCGAGCTGCGCAAGCGCAACGATCCGCGGATCGATCCGGAGAAGGACGTCCCCTATTCGTCGCGCAACCTGACGCGCGCGCTCGACGAGGGTGCGGTTCGGTTCGGCTGGGACAAGCGCCAGAAGGCCGGCACGCGCCGCGAGGGCGAGTGGCTGATCGGCATGGGCGTCGCCTCGGCTGTGCGCGGCAACATGATGATGGAATCGTCCGCCAAGGTCGAGATCCATCCCGACGGCACCGCGACCGTATCGTCGGCGATGACCGATATCGGCACGGGCAGCTACACGATCCTCGCGCAGATCGCGTCGGAGATCCTGGGCATCCCCGTCGAGAACATCACCATGTCGCTGGGCGATACCAATGATCCCCCCGCCGCGGGTTCGGGCGGGTCCTGGGGTGCGGCCTCGTCGGGGACCGCGGTCTATCTCGCCTGCGAGATGCTGCGCGGCAAGATCGCCAAGGCGATGGGCGTCGACGAGGACGGCCTGACGCTGAAGGACGGCAAGGCGATCGGCGACAACCGTTCGACGCCGATCGGCGAGCTGGTCGGCAAGGGCCTCGAGGCGACCGGGCACATCAAGCCGGGCAAGCAGGAAAAGGAGACGTCGCAGGCAGGCTTCGGTGCGCATTTCGCCGAGGTCGCGGTCAACGTCATCACCGGCGAGACGCGCGTGCGGCGCATGCTCGGGTCGTTCGCGGCAGGGCGCGTGCTCAACGCGAAGACCGCGCGGTCGCAGTGCCTTGGCGGCATGACCTTCGGCATCGGCACCGCGCTGACCGAGGATCTGATCCACGACACGCGCACCGGCAAGCTGGTGAACCACGATCTCGGCGAATATCACGTGCCGGCCAATGCGGACGTGCCGCAGATGGACGTCCACTTCGTCGACGAGCGCGACATCCATGCAAACCCGATCCATGCGAAGGGGATCGGCGAGCTGGGGATTTCGGGCGCGGGCGCGGCGGTTGCGAACGCTGTGTATAATGCGACGGGGATCCGGGTGCGCGAGTTCCCGATTACGTTGGACAAGCTGCTGGATCAGTTGCCGGCGGTTTGACCTGTTCCCCCGCGGAGGCGGGGGTCCAGGAGCCACAAACGGCACCCTTAGTAAAGCTGGATCCCCGCCTTCGCGGGGAAACAGGTGGGGTGGGTGCTACCCTCCTTGCTACCACCCCGGCGAAGGCCGGGGCCCAGTTGGGGGACTTTCCTGACAGCGGATCGCCCTTCTTCACGACGACCTTCCCAACTGGGCCCCGGCCTTCGCCGGGGTGATGGTGAGGGGACGGCACCAGCCGTCGCTTGGGTCGAGCTGGCGCTGCGCCATCCTTCATCGGGGTTGCGTTGAGACCACACCCCCACCCTCGTCAAACACCCCCTCCCCTCCTATCTCAGACCCTCCACACCCGAGGACGAGCCTATGACCGACCATGTAATGGACGCCGCGTTTCGCCCGGCCGGGCTCGACCGGGCGACGCAGGGGGTTCTCGGGCGCGGGATCGATCGGGTCGAGGGGCCGGCCAAGGTCACCGGCGTTGCCGATTATGCCTATGAGGGCACGCCCGAGCGCGTCGCCTATGCCGCGATCGTCGGTACGCCGGTCGGCAGCGGCCGCATCCTCAGCATCGACGCGCGTGCGGCCGAGGCGATGCCCGGGGTGATTGCGGTGCTCCACGGCGATCCGCGCATGCCTGCGGGCGAATCCAATTCCAGCGCGCTGCCGCTGTTCGATACCGACACCATTCTTCATCTCGGCCAGCCCGTCGCGGTCGTCGTCGCCGAGGACCAGGCGATCGCGCGCGATGCCGCAGCCCTGGTCCGCGTCGAGACCAAGGCGGGCGAGGACCGGTTCGACGTCGAGGCGCAGCCGGTCGATACCGATCCCGCGATCGGCTTCGTGCCGCCGGTCGACATGGGCGACCTTGATGCGGCGATGCGCGAAGCGGCCGTGACGCTCGATGCGACCTATACGACGCCGGTGCATTTCCCCGCCGCGCTCGAACCGCACGCGACCACCGCCTGGTGGGACGGCGACCGGCTGACGGTGCGGTCGAGCAACCAGGTGATCGGCGCCGCGTGCAAGACGATCGCCAAGGTGCTGAAGATCGATGCCGACAAGGTCCGCGTGCTCGCACCCTATGTCGGCGGCGGCTTTGGCGGCAAGACCGGGGTCGGCCCCGAGGCGATCCTCGCCGCGATCGCCGCGGAGGCGGTCGGCCGCCCGGTCAAGATCGCGCTGCCGCGGCGCCAGACCGCCTATGTCGTCCACCACCGCTCGCACACGACGCAGCGCATCCGTATCGCTGCGGACGAACGCGGCGTGATCCAGGGCATGGGGCATGAGAGCGTCGCCGCGCAGAATGACGACGCGCCGTTCCTCGAACCCGTGCCGTTCGGGACGATCCCGCTCTATCGCGGCGAATCGCGGCGGTTCAGGACCGACCTCGTCCGCGTCGACCTGCCCGCGAGCGGCGCGGTCCGCGCGCCGGGCGAGGCGGTCGGCACGTTCGGCGTCGAATGCGCGATGGACGAGCTCGCGGTGCAGCTCGGGATCGACCCGATCGAGCTGCGCCGCCGCAACGAGCCCGACTGCGATCCGGGCAGCGGCAAGCCCTTCTCCACGCGGCGCATGCTGGACTGCTACACGCAAGGGGCAGAGCGGTTCGGCTGGCCCGCCGCCGTCCCCGCGCCCGCATCGGTGCGCGAAGGCGAATGGCTGATCGGGATCGGCATGGCGGCCAGCCTGCGCGGCAATTTCACCGTCCAGGCGCAGGCGCGCGTGCGCCTCGAGGCGGACGGTCGCGCCGCGGTCGAATGCGACATGACCGATATCGGCACCGGCACCTACACGATCCTGGCGCAGGCCGCGGGCGAGATGCTCGGGCTGCCGGTTGCGGATGTGGACGTCCGGCTGGGCGATACCGACTTCCCGCCGACTGCCGGGTCGGGCGGGTCGTTCGGTGCAGGGAGCGCGGTGTCCGCGGTGGTGCTGGCGTGCGAGGACATCCTTGCCGAGCTCGCGCTCCGGATGAACGCGGCGCCCGAGGAGCTGAGCCTCAAGGACGGGTGCGTCAGCGCGGGCGGGCGGCAGGTGAAGCTTGCCGACCTGCTGCGCGGTGCGCCGATCGTCGCGATGGGCAAGACCGGGCCGGGCAAGGAGAGCAAGCGGACCAGCCAGGCGAGCCACGGCGCACATTTCGTCGAGGTCGCGGTCAACGCGGTCAGCGGCGAGGTGCGGGTGCGGCGGATGCTCGGCGTGTTCGACGTCGGCCGCGTGCTCAACCGCAAGACCGCGACCAGCCAGATCATCGGCGGCATGGCCTGGGGCATCGCCTATGCGCTGACCGAGGAGGGGGTCGTCGACACGCGCACCGGCGCGTTCGTGAACCCCGATTTCGGCGAATATCACGTCGCGGTGAACGCCGACATTCCGCAGCTCGAAGCCTATTTCATCGAGGAGATCGACGATTCGGCGAATCCCGCGGGCGCCAAGGGGGTCGGCGAGCTCGGCATTTCGGGTGCGGGCGCGGCGGTCGCCAACGCGATCTACAATGCGACGGGGGTGCGGGTGCGTGATTTCCCGGTGACGCTCGACAAACTGCTCGAGGGCTTGCCCGCGGTGTAACGTCTGTTCCCACGCCGATGCGGAGGAACGAGAAGAGAGAGAAGACATGGCCGAAAACGATAGCGTGATTGCCGCGGCGAAGACCTGGAAGGGCCAGAGGATGGCGATCGCCACGGTCGTCTCGACCTGGGGCTCCGCGCCGCGTCCCAAGGGGAGCCACATGCTCGTCCATGAGGACGGCCGGTTCGAAGGCTCCGTCTCGGGCGGCTGCGTCGAGAGCGACATCCTCGCGACCGCCGCCGACGTGATCGCGGGCGCGCCGTTCCAGCTGCGGAACTACGGCGTCGCGGATGCCGCCGCGTGGGAAGTCGGTCTGCCCTGCGGCGGCGAGATCGCGGTGATGGTCCAGCCGGTCTCCGCCGAAGGCTTCGATCCCGAATTGTTCGACCGGATCGCCGATGCGCGCGACCAGGGCGATGCGCTGACCGTCACCACCGACCTCGCCACCGGGCACAGCGATGCGCGGCCGGCGGAGACGGGCGAGGTGTTCGTCAACCGCTATGATCCGCCGCGCCGCCTGCTGATCGTCGGCGCGGTGCAGATCGCGCAGGCGCTGGCGGGTCTCGCACGCGAACTGGGGATCGCGACGGTCGTGATCGACCCGCGCGCGCGCTTCCTGACCGACGAGCGCTTTCCCGGCGTCACGCTCGACGATCGCTGGCCCGACGAGGCGATCGCCGCGCTGCGCCCGGGTCCGTCGACCGCGGTGGTGACGCTGAGCCACGACATCAAGATCGACGACCCCGCGCTGATCGCCGCGCTGGCGACCGACGCCGCCTATGTCGGTGCGCTCGGCAGCCGCAAGAGCCATGCGGCGCGGCGCGAACGGCTGGCCGCAGCGGGGGTCAGCCCTGAGAATATCGACCGGATCGACGCACCCGTCGGCATCGACATCGGCGCGATCGGGCCGTCCGAGATTGCGCTGTCGGTCGCCGCCGCCATGATCGGAGCCTTCCATGATCGCCGCTGAAGACGTCGTCCTCATCCTGCTCGCCGCGGGCCGATCGCAGCGGTTCGGCATCCCGAACAAGCTCGAGGTGCCGTTCCTCAACAAGCCGGTCGGGTTGCACGTCGTCACCGCGTTCGAGGCGATCCCGTTCCGCGACCGGCTGGTCGTCACCGATGGCTGCACGCTCGACTTCGCGAGCCATGGCTATGCAGTGGTGCATAACGACGATCCCGCGGCGGGGATGGCACAGTCGGTCAAGCTGGGCGTGCAGCGCGCCAAGGACGACGGTGCGCAGGCGGTGCTGATCGCGCTGGCCGACATGCCGCGCGTGACCGCGGCGCATGTCTACCGGATGCTCGATGCCGCCGACAGCGCGGATGCGGTGGTCGCGTCGAGCGACGGGGTGAGGCCGTCGCCCCCTGCCCTGTTCGCCCGCGACCGGTTCGATTTCCTGCTCTCGCTCGACGGCGATGCGGGTGCGCGCGACCTGGTGCGCGCGGGGCGGCACGTGGTGACCGCGCCGGCCGAACTGATTGACATCGACACGCCCGAGGATCTGGAGCGGCTACAGGCGCTGGTCCATGACCCGCGCGCCGCGATCACTCGTGCCTTAACGCGTCGATAGGGTTCATCGCGGCGGCGCGGCGTGCGGGGAAATAGCCGAAGACGACGCCGATCACCGCCGAGATCCCGAACGCGAACAGGTTGATCTCGGGCACGAACAGCCACTGGACCTTGATCAGCGGCGCGATGATCGCGATCGCCAGCTGCGCGATCACCAGCCCGATCAGCCCGCCCAGACACGACAGCACGATCGCCTCGACGAGGAACTGCAACAGCACCTCGCGCGCGACCGCGCCGATCGCGAGCCGGATGCCGATCTCGCGCGTGCGTTCGGTCACCGACACCAGCATGATGTTCATGATGCCGATCCCGCCGACGACCAGGCTGATCCCCGCGACCGCCGCGACGATGCCCGTCAGCAGCGTCGTCGTGCCGGTCAGCGTGTCGGAAATCTGCTTGGTGTCGAAGATGTTGAAATCATCCTCCTTGCCCGCGGTGATCGTCCGGCGTTCGCGCAGCAGGTCGGTGATCGACGCCTGCACGGTCGCGGTCGAGAATTTCTGGTCGATGCCCACCAACATCAGGCGGATGTCGCGATTGCCCGTGAAGCGGCGCTGCACCGCCTTGATCGGCATGATGACGACGTCGTCCTGATCACCGCCGAACCCCGCCTGCCCGCGCGTCGACAGCACGCCGATCACGTCGCAGCTGATCGCGCCGATCCGCATGCGGAGGCCGACCGCGTCTCCCCCGCGGAACAGGTTGGTGCGTACGGTATTGCCGATGATGCACACCGCCTTGCCCGAGGCTTCCTCGACCGGCGTGAAGATCCGCCCGGTCGCCAGCGGCCAGGGCTGGACCTGGAAATAGGCGCTGGTGGTGCCGTTGATCGTCGTCGACCAGTTCGCGCCTTCATAGATCGCGGTGGCGGTCGCCTGCGCCTGGGGGGCGACCGCGGTGACGCCGGCGATCTGGTTGGCGACCGCGGTGACGTCCTCGGGCTTGAAATCAGGCGGCCGCGGTCCGCCGCCGCCGCGGCCAAAGCCCTGACCCGGCCGGATCTGCAGGATGTTGGTGCCGAGCGCGGAGATCGACTGCTGTACCGCGGCGGTCGTCGCCTTGCCGAGCGTGACCATCGTCACGACCGCCCCGACGCCGATGACGATGCCGAGAATAGTCAGGAACGACCGCAGGATGTGGCGGCGGATCGAGCGCAGCGCGAGCGAGAGGGTTGTGCCGAACATTACCGGGTCATCCCGCCAGCGTGGTCCCGTCGAACCTGGCCAAAAGACCGACAGAAGAGACCCGTCATCCCCGCGCAGGCGGGGATCCAGATGCTCGAGGGCTGGCGGGCTTGTCGCGACGGTTGCCGGTCTGGATTCCCGCCTGCGCGGGAATGACGGTGTCGGGTGGGGGCGTAAGTGTATGATGTCTGGGCCATCATGACTCGACCCTTTCGCCTTGCTCGTGGCGGCTTTCGATGCGTTCCACCAGGCCGTCCTTGAAGTGGACGACGGTGCGCGCGAAGGCGGCCATGTCGGGTTCGTGGGTGACCATCAGCACGGTGATGTTCTGTTCCGCGTTGAGCCGCGTCAGCAGCTGCATGATCTCGACCGAGCGTTCGCTGTCGAGGTTGCCGGTCGGTTCGTCGGCGAGCAGCACATCGGGGTTCGTCACCAGCGCGCGCGCGATCGCGACGCGCTGTTGCTGGCCACCCGACAGCTCGGCGGGGGTGTGGTCCCACCAGTCCGCCAGCCCGACCGTGTCGAGGCTCGCCATCGCCGCCGCACGCCGCGCGCGCTTCTCGTCGCCGCGATAGAGCAGCGGCAGCTCGACATTCTCGAGCGCGGAGGTGCGCGACAGGAGGTTGAACCCCTGGAACACGAAGCCGAGATATTTACGGCGGAGCAGCGCGCGCTGGTCGCGGTCGAGCGTCTCGACATGATGACCGCGGAACAGGAACGTCCCCGCGCTCGGCACGTCGAGACAGCCGAGGATGTTCATCGTCGTCGACTTGCCCGACCCCGACGGCCCCATCACCGCGACGAAATCGCCGCCGGCAATGTCAAGGTCGACACCTTTCAGCGCCTGGAACATCGTCGCGCCCGCGCCGTACGTCTTGGTGACGCCGCGCAACGAGATCAGGGGCGGATTACTGGCCACCGCCCCCGCCCTTGCTCGCGCCGCCGCCGCGACGGCCACCGCCGCCACCGCGCTTGGTCTCGTCCGACCCGCTGGCGAGCTGGCCGGTGATGACCTGCGCGCCGGGCTGGAGATTGCCCGACAGGACCTCGGTCATCGTCCCGTTGGTGTCGCCGGTGGTAATCTGCACCGGCTGCGGCGTGCCGTCGGCGCCCTTGACGTAGATCGTCTGCTGCGCGCCGCGGCCGAGCGTCGCGGTGCGCTCCGCCCCGCCGCCGCGCCGCGGCCGGAAGGTCAGTGACCCGGCGATCCCGCCGCCCGCATCGCCCGACGCGGCGGTCGGCTTGAACCGCAATGCGGCGTTAGGGACGAGCAGCACGCGCTGCTTGTCCGACGTCACGATGTCCGCGGTCGCGGTCATCCCCGGGCGCAGCGTCAGCGACGGATTGGCCACGGTCAGGTCGGCGGCGTAGGACACGACCTGGCCGGTGGTGGTCGTCGTGCTGGTGCTTGAACTCGACGACGTCGCTGAGCTGACTGTCAGGTTCGAGCCGAGATCGACACGCGTGATCGTCGCGGGAAAGGTCTTGCCGGGAAAGGCGTCGACGGTGAAGTTGGCGCGCTGGCCGATCTTGACCTCGCCGACGTCCGCCTCGTCGATCGCGACCTCGAGCTTCATTTTGGTCAGGTCCTCGGCGATCACGAACAGCGTCGGCGTGTTGAACGACGACGCGACGGTCTGGCCGGGATCGATCTGCCGCGCGAGCACGACGCCGGTCACCGGCGAGCGGATGATCGCGCGCGCGCGCTGCGTCTGGCTCTGCGCGAGTGCGGCGCGACTGGCGACGACATTGGCCTCGGCGACCTTTTGCGCGGCGAGCGCACGCTGATAATCGGCACGCCCGGCCTGAAGCTCGGTCTTGGACGGCACGCGCCCGCCCGACAGCCGCGCGACTTCCTCGAGCCGGTTGAGCTGTGCGCGCGATTCGGCGACGGTCGCCTGCGCCTGGTTCACCTGCGCCTGGTTGGCGGCGAGCTGCGCATTGCCCTGGCGGATCTGGTCGTCGAGCTGTTCGGGATCGATCAGCGCGAGCGGCTGGCCCGCGACGACACGGTCGTTGACGTCGGCGACCACCTTGGTGACCAGCCCCGACAGCTGCGACCCGACCGTCACCTGGTTGGTCGGCGCGAGCTTGCCCGTCGCGGACACCGTCACCGTCAGGTTGCCGCGCTCGGCCGCCTGGGTCGAATATTGCGTCTGCTCCTTCGCGCCGAAGCACTTGGCGAGCAGCAGGCAGAGCAGCACGACGCCGACCGCGATCGCGACCCATTTGATGTAGCGTTTCCAGGGGGCTTGCGGCCTCACGCCCAGAAAGTCGTCGATCGATGCGTCGGCCATCAGCGTGCCTCTGGATTGGAGATGGGCGCTTGCGGGATCACGGTCGCGTCCCAGCCGCCGCCAAGCGCGGCATAGAGCGCGACCAGCGCGGTCGCGGCGTCGGCGCGCGCCTGGGTCGCGCCGTTGCGCGCGGACAGCAGCGCGACCTCCTGCTGGTTGAGCGTGGTGAAGTCGGTCAGCCCGGTGCGATACTGGCTGCGGCTGAGGATCGCGGAGTTGTTCGCGGCATCGAGCGCGATGGCGAACTGCCGCTCGCGTTCCTGCGCGGTCTGGAGTGCGACGACCGCATTCTCGACATCCTCGAGCGCGGTCAGCACGGTCGACTTGTAGAAGGCGAGTGCGCCGTCGGCGGCGGCCTCGCTGGTCCGCACCTGGCTGCGCAGCCGGCCGCCGTTGAAGATCGCCTGGGTCAGCCCCGCGAACAGCCCGCCGGTGATCGCATCGCCGATATTGCCGATCGAGGTGGCGTTGGTGTTGATGTTGCCGGTGATCGCGAGCGCGGGATAGAGCTGGGCCTTGGCCACCCCGATCCGCGCGGTGGCGGCGGCCAGCGCGCGCTCCGCCGAGCGGATGTCGGGACGCTGGCGCAAAGTGTCGCCGGGAATGCCGACGCCGACCGCCTTCGGCCCGACCGGGATCGGCTTGACCGGCGCGAGCAGCGGCCGGAGTGCGCCCGGCGCCTGCCCGGTCAGCACGCCGATCCGCGCGACCGCGGCGGCATATTGCTGGTCGAGGCTGGGGATCGTCGCGGCGGTCTGGGCCCGCTGCGCGCGCGCCTGTTCCTGGTCGAGGCTGGAGACGAGCCCCGCCTGGACGCGGAACCCGGCGATCTCGAGATTGTCGTCCTGGATCGTCAGCGACGCGCGCGCATTGGCGAGCTGTTGCTGATACAGCCGGGCGAGCACGTAATTGCGCGCGACCTCGCTCTCGATCGAGATGAGGACGGTCGCATAGTCGTAGCCCGAGGCTGCGTACTCCGCGCGGCTCGCCTCGATCGTGCGGCGGATCTCGCCGAAGACGCCGACCTGGTAGCTGGCGCTCGCGCCCAGCGTGAAGCTGTTGGTGCCGCCGCCGCCGGTATCGACGACGGTGCCGTCGGGCAAGGTGAACGACCGGCCGCCGCCGCGCAGATTCTCGTTGCGCTGATAGCCGCCCGAGCCGCTGAGCGTGGGGAGCAGCGAGGCGCGGTTCTGGACCAAGCTCTCGCGCGCCTGGCGGAGGCGGGCGACGCTCTGTGCGATGTCGAGATTGGTCGCCGCAGCCTGCTCGACGAGCTGGCCGAGCACGGGGTCGTCGAACCGCTGCCACCAGCGCGTCAGGTCCTCGGGACTGGTCGCGGGGGTGACGGAATAGGCGTCGGGCACCCCCAGCTCGGCCGCCGCTTTCGGACGATAATCCGGCCCGACCGAGCAGCCGGCGAGCAGGACGGGCATAAGGAGGAAAGCTCGGACGCGGGACATGGGCGGCAGGCATGACGCAATGCCCCTTCCCTCGTCCAGTGGTTTCGTGTCGCAACCTGTCGCAACCGGGGCGAGCTGTGGGTGGGGGTTGGGGTTGGTGAAGGCCCCGAAGCATCGCCCCGAACCCCAACCCCTGCTATGACGGCAATCGAACCGCACCCGTTCCAATTTTGCACTGCAGCGGAACGGAGCGTCACAGCCGGGGGTTAGACGACCATGCTTGCCGAACGCCAGCCTGCGACTGAAGTCCTCGCACCCCCGCCGCACGTCCGCGACGACGCCAGCCTGTTCTTCGATTTTGACGGCACCCTGGTAGATCTGGCCCCGACCCCCGATGCGGTGGTCGTCGACCAAGGTCTGCTCGACCAGCTCGACCGGCTCGCCCTGCGCTTTCCGGCGCGCGTCGCGATCATCAGCGGGCGGTCGATCGCGCAGCTCGACGCGATGCTCGGGCAACATGCCCGCCGGTTCGCGGTCGCGGGCAGTCACGGCGCGGAACGCCGCACGCCCGAGGATGGCCATGTCGCCGCCGAACGCCCCGCCTCGCTCGAAACCGCCGCGGAGGCGCTGCGCGTCTATGCCGAGGCGAACGCGCTGGTCTATGAGGCGAAATCGCTCGGGGCCGGGCTGCATTACCGGATGGCGCCGGCGTTCGAGGCGGATGCGGTAAGCCTCGCCGAAGAGCTCGCCCGCACGCACGGCCTGACGCTCCAGCGCGGCAAGATGATGGTCGAGCTGCGCACCCCCGGCGACAAGGGCGCGGCGCTGCGCGACCTGATCGCCGCGCCGGCGCTGGTCGGCAGCCGCCCGTTCTTCTTCGGCGACGACGTCACCGACGAGGATGGTTTCGTCGCCGCACATGCGCTGGGCGGTGCGGGGATCCTGATCGGCCCCGAACGCCCTACCGCCGCCACCTACCGCCTCGACGATGTCGCGGCCCTTCGCGGCTGGATTGCCGCCATATTGGAATCATGATGACCGCTACCCAGTCCGCCAGCAGCCTGACCCCGTCCGGCCCGACCCCCGACATGAACCTGTGGCCGATCGGCAATTGCCAAGTGTCCGCGCTGATCGACAGGACCGGCACGTTCGTCTGGGGCTGCGTGCCGCGAGTCGACGGCGACCCCGCCTTTTGCGCGCTGCTCGGTGGTGACGCCCCCGAGACGGGGCTCTGGGCGATCGAGCTCGAGGGCAGCGCGAAGACGACGCAGGCCTATATCCGCAACACCCCGATCCTGGTCACCCGGCACGAGGACGAGGCGGGCAACGCGGTCGAGGTCACCGATTTCTGTCCGCGCTTCGTGCGCGAGGGGCGGACCTATCGCCCGACCAGCTTCGTGCGGATCGTCAAGCCCGTCGCGGGCAGCCCGCGGATCCGCATCCGCCTGCGCGTCGCGACCAACTGGGGCCAGCCGACCACGCATACGCAGGGGTCGAACCATATCCGCTTCCTGATGGACGACCAGACGCTGCGGCTGACCACCGATGCGCCGGTCGGGCATATCGTCGGCGAGCGCTGGTTCCGGCTCGAAAGGCCGATGCACCTGTTCCTGGGGCCCGACGAGAGTTTTGCCGGCGTGCTGCACGAGGCGGCCGAGGCGATGCTGACGCGGACCAAGGACGAATGGCGCCACTGGGTGCGTGGCCTGGCGACCCCGGTCGAATGGCAGGACGTCGTCATCCGCGCGGCGATCACGCTGAAGCTGTGCCAGCACGAGGAGACCGGCGCGATCGTCGCCGCGCTCACCACCTCGATCCCCGAGCATGCGGGGTCGGAGCGCAACTGGGATTACCGCTATTGCTGGATCCGAGACGCCTATTACACGGTGCAGGCGCTCAACCGGCTTGGTGCGCTCGACGTGCTCGAGGGGTATCTCGAATATCTGCGCAACATCGTCGATGCGTCCAAGGGCGGGCATGTCCAGCCGCTCTACGGCGTCGGCGGCGAGGCGACGCTGGTCGAGCGCGTCGCGCCCGCGCTGCCGGGTTACCGCGGCATGGGTCCGGTCCGCGTCGGCAACCAGGCATACGAGCAGATCCAGCACGACGCCTACGGCCAGATCATCCTGTCCGACGTCCAGGCTTTCTTCGACCAGCGACTGTTCCGCATGTCGAGCCACGAGGATTTCAAGAGCCTCGAACTCGTCGGCGACCGCGCCTGGGAAACCTATGACAAGCCCGATGCGGGGCTGTGGGAGTTGCGCACCAAGGCGCATGTCCACACCTATTCCGCGGCGATGTGCTGGGCGGCGTGCGACCGGCTCGCCAATGCGGCGGGCGTGCTCGGGCTCGAGGATCGCCGGACGTTCTGGAATGCGCGCGCGGACACGATCCGCAAGACGATCGAGACATCGGCGTGGCGCGAGGAGACTCAGCGTATCTCCGCGACGTTCGGCGGCGACGATCTCGACGCGAGCCTGATCCAGCTGCTCGACCTGCGTTTCTTCGCGCCCGACGATCCGCGTTTCCAGTCGACGCTGAAGGCGGTCGAAGAGGGTCTGCGCCGCGGCAGCCACATGCTGCGCTATGCGACCGAGGATGATTTCGGCCTGCCGCACACCGCGTTTAACGTCTGCACCTTCTGGCTGATCGAGGCGCTGCACGCGACCGGCCGCACCGCGGATGCGTGCGCGCTGTTCGCCGAGATGGTCGCGCGGCGTACGCCCGCGGGGCTGCTGTCCGAGGATATCGACCCCAACACCGGCGAGCTGTGGGGCAATTATCCGCAAACCTATTCACTGGTGGGGCTGATCAACTGCGCCGTCCTCCTCAGCAAACCCTGGAGCGCCGTACGATGAGTCGCCTGGTCGTCATTTCGAATCGCGTGCAATCGGTCGACGCGCCGTCGGGCAACCAGGGTGGCCTCGCGGTCGCGCTGCTCGCGGCGTTGCGCGAAAAGGGCGGGGTCTGGTTCGGCTGGTCGGGTGCGACCACCGAGACCTTTACCGGGCATATCAACTTCCAGCAGGGCAAGGGCGTCACCACCGCGACGATCGACCTCGAAGAACAGGATTTCGACGAATATTATAACGGCTATGCGAACCGGACCTTGTGGCCGCTGTTCCATTACCGGATCGACCTGACCGAGTTCGAACGCGATTTCTCCAGCGGCTATGCGCGCGTGAACAAGCGCTTTGCCGAGACGGTGCTGCCGCTGATCGAGCCCGACGATCTCGTCTGGGTGCATGATTATCATCACGTGCCGCTGGGGCGCGAACTGCGCAAGCTGGGGGTCGACAACAAGATCGGCTTCTTCCTCCATATCCCCTGGCCGCCGATGGCGATGCTGCTGTCGCTGCCGAGCCACCGCGCGCTGGTCGAATCGATGTTCGCCTACGACGTGGTCGGGTTCCAGACGCAGGACTGGCTCGACAGCTTTCTGCATTACGTCACCAGCCAGCTCGACGGCGTGGTCGGCGAGGATGGCTGGGTGACGGTCGGCGACCGGACGATCAAGGCGATCACGACGCCGATCGGGATCGAGACCGCCGATTTCGAGAAGTCCGCGAGCAGCGACACCGCGCGCCACGCGAAGGAGCGCATGTACATGTCGGCGACCGGGCGCAGCCTGATCGTCGGGGTCGACCGGCTCGATTATTCGAAGGGCCTGGCCGAGCGCTTCTCGGGCTATGAGCGGTTCCTGGCGTCGCACCCCGATCACCGCGGGCTGGTCTACATGCTCCAGATCGCGCCGCCCTCCCGCGAGAAGGTCGACACCTATCAGGAGATCCGCGCGAACCTCGATTCGATGTCGGGGCGGATCAACGGCGAATTCTCGGACATCGACTGGACGCCGATCCGCTACGTCAACCAGGGCTTCCCACGCGACGTGCTGGCGGGGATCTACCGCGCGGCGCGGGTCGGGCTGGTGACGCCGCTTCGCGACGGGATGAATCTGGTCGCGAAGGAATATGTCGCGGCGCAGGATCCCGAGGATCCCGGCGTGCTGATCCTGTCGCAGTTCGCTGGCGCGGCGGCGCAGCTGTCGGATGCGGTGCTGGTCAACCCGTACAGCCCGGAGGAGATGTCCGACGCGATCGCCCGCGCGCTGAAGATGCCGCTGGCGGAGCGCAAGGCGCGCTGGGAGAAGCTGATCGACAACGTCCGCAAGGAGGACGTGATGTGGTGGTGCGAACTGTTCATCACGGCGCTCGAGGATGCGCCGGAGCATGTCGAGGCGTAACGAACGTCGTCATCCCCGCGCAGGCGGGGATCCGGACTGGCTACCCCTGCGAGTCCCCTTCACGGCCAGCCAATATGGATCCCCGCCTCCGCGGGGATGATGGCTTGAGCGGGGATGACGGCTTGAGTTGGGATGGCGCCGAGCGGTGACGGGCTCTCCTCAGAACCCGTCATCCTGACGAAACGGATGCCGTAAGCCGCGCCAGCGTTACGACGCGGTGCCGCGCACGGGGTCCGGGGCCATCAGCAGACGGCCGCGGGGCATCGCCTCGGGCATTTCCGCTGTGATAAACGCCAGCATCGCCTCGCGGACGTCGCAGCGCAGGTCGAACGCGACCGAGGCGTTCTTGGCGGTCATCAGCGCGCGAAGTTCGACCGCGTCCGCCTTCATGTCGGTGACCTGGAGGTTGAAGAACCGCCCGTCCCAGCGCGGATTGGCCTTCACCACCTCGGCGAGCTTCTCGCGCAGGCGGGGCACATCGGTCGACGGATCGACATACCAGAAGACCGAGCCCATCAGCTGGCTGGTCTCGCGCGTCCAGTTCTGGAAGCTCTGTTCGAGGAACTTCGACACCGGCACGACGAGGCGGCGCTCATCCCAGATCTTGATGACGACGAAGGTCAGGTTGATCTGTTCGACGCGGCCCCATTCGCCGTCGACGATCAGCACGTCGTCGAGCCGGATCGGTTCGGTGAACGCCATCTGCACGCCGGCGATCAGGTTCTTGAGCGCGGGCTGGGCGGCGGCACCGACGACGAGGCCGGCGATGCCCGCCGAGGCCATCAGCGTGACGCCGATCGAACGGATGCCGGGGACGCTCAGCAGCATCAGGCAGACGCTGATGAAGATGATGAAGAAGGTGCCGATCCGGCCGAGGATCGCCGCGCGCGTCCGCTTGCGCCGCGCGCGCAGATTGTCCTCGACGGTGATGTCCGAGCGGATCTCGATCACGTCCTGGAATGCGCGCAGGGCGGCGACCGCGAGCCAGCCGAGCAAAGCGGGGACGAGGAAGCCGAGCAGCTGCTTCCACAATTCCTCGATATCGTCGTCCATCGGCAGGATCCGCGCGACGAACGCGACGCTGACCGCGACGAACACCGCGCGCAGCGGCCGGCGGACGCGCGCGAGGACGAGTCCGTCGGTCTTGGCAGTCGACCGCCGCTGCGCATGGCCGGCGATCCGCATCGTCAGCCAGTGCGCGACCAGCGCGAAGAGCACCGCCGCGGAGACCACGGCGACGCTTTCCAGCCAGACCCATTCGGGTGGTATGTGGAGCGATCTGAATATGCGCATGACAGCGCAACGGTGCGGGTGCGGGGATGTTCCGCTGCGGTGCAGCATGGGGGGGCGCGCGTTGGATATGCGCACCTCCCCGGCGGAGGCCGGGGCCCAGTTGGAAAGGTCGCAGTAATGGAGGGCGGCCCGTCGTTACCGCCGTCCCCCAACTGGGCCCCGGCCTTCGCCGGGGTGGTGTGCTTTTCTGACCCGCGTCGCTTGCCGCGCCCCGTCTTCCCGGATGACGCGCCTCCGTGATCATGCCACAAGACAGCGACCATGATCGCCCGGAGAATCAGACGCTTCCTGAGCGAGGAAGACTGGACGTTCGCACCGCACGAACTGCCCGTCCTTCCCGGCTCGCCGGGTTCGCCCGCGCATCCGCGGCATCGCCAGATCGCCTATGCGCTGATCGGCATTTTGCTCGGGCTGACGGTCGGGTTCGGCAATGCGCTGATCAGTGCGAACACCTATACGTTGCAGGGCGCGCTCGGCCTCGATCCCGCCGAGATCGCGTGGCTGCCGACGGTCTATGTCATGACGAACGTCAGCATCAACCTGCTGATGATCAAGTTTCGCGCGCAGTTCGGGCTCAGGCCCTTCGCGCTGATCTTCCTCACGCTCTACGTGCTGGTGACGCTCGCGCATCTGTTCGTCCACGGCTTTGCCACCGCGATCGCGGTGCGCGCGATCAGCGGGATGGCGGGCGCCGCGCTCAGCAGCCTGTGCCTCTATTATGTGATGCAGTCGCTGCCCGCGAAATGGCGGCTGAAGGCGGTGGTGCTCGGCATCGGCATCCCGCAATGCGCGACGCCGCTCGCGCGGCTGTTCTCGCCCGATCTGCTCGCCATGTCGCAGTGGCGGACGCTGTATTTGTTCGAGCTGGGCCTCGCTTTGCTGTCGCTCGCCGCGGTCGCCGCGCTGCGGCTGCCGCCGACGACGCGGAGCAAGGCGTTCGAGCCGCTCGACTTCCTCACCTTCGTGCTGTTCGCGGGGTCGACCGCGCTGTTCGCCGCGGTGCTCGGGCTGGGGCGGATCCTGTGGTGGACCAATGCGCCGTGGATCGGCTGGGCGCTGATCGTCGCGATCCCGATGTTCGCCGCCGCGATCGTCGTCGAGCATCACCGCGTCAACCCGCTGCTCAACACCCGCTGGCTCGGCAGCGCGGACATATTGCGCTTCACCGTCGTCATCGTGATGGCGCGGATCGTGCTGTCCGAACAGACCTATGCCGCGGTCGGGTTGCTGACCGTGCTGGGGCAGAACAACGACCAGCTCATCCCGTTCTTCCTGATCATCTTCGTCGCGTCGGTCGCGGGCGTGATCGCGAGCGCGGTGACCCTCGACGTCGAGCGGCTCGGCCATCCGATCATGCTCGCGATCGGGCTGGTCGCGGTGGCGGCGTGGTTCGATTCCTATGCGACCAGCCTGACGCGCGCGCCGCAGATGTACGTGACGCAGGCGATCATCGGTTTCTCCGCGACCTTCTTCCTGGGGCCGGCATTGCTGTTCGGGATGACGCGCGCGCTGAAGGAGGGTGCGGGGCACATCATCAGCTTCATCGCGCTGTTCGGGATCATCAATTCGCTCGGCGGGCTCGGTGGGACCGCGTTGCTCGGCAGCTATCAGGTGGTCCGCGAGAAGGCGAACAGCGCGGCGCTCGTCCAGCAGATCTCGCCGACCGACCCGATCGTCGCGCAGCGCATCGCCGCGGGCGGCGCCGCGGTCGGCCGGGTGATCGTCGACCCGACGCTGCGCAGCGCGGAAGGCGCGGCGATTTTGTCGCAGACCACGACGCGCGAAGCAAACGTGCTTGCCTATGCCGACGTCTTCCGCTTGGTCGCGATTCTCGCCGGAGGGACGTTCGGGTATCTCGTCTTCCTGATGGTGCGACGCCAACGACGCGAACGCCGTGCGCGACTTGAGAGGACGACATGACCGACGCCCGCAGCCCGGTGGCAGAAGGACCCGCGACGGAGGAGAAACAGGCGGAGACGGCTGCCGCCCCTACGGCCGCGCCTGCGCCTGCGCCCGCCGCGACGCCCGCCACCCCGGTCGGCTCGGGCTGGCGGCCGCAGCCGCCGAGCCCGCGCGTCATCGGCGTCATCGTCCTGCTCGTGATCGCGGGCGTCTGCGCGGTGCTCGCGGCGTGGCGGCTGCCGCCGTTCGCGACCAGCTACCAGTCGACCGACAATGCCTATGTCCGCGGCCGCACCACGGTGATCAGCCCGCAGGTCAGCGGTTATGTGACGCAGGTGCTCGTCCGCGACTTCGCCGATGTGAAGGCGGGCGATCCGCTGGTGAAGATCGACGACCGCATCTACCGCCAGCGGATCGACCAGGCGCAGGCGCAGGTCGACGCGCAGGCGGCGACGCTGTCGAACAGCCTCCAGACCGCGCGCAGCCGCCAGGCGAGCCTCGCCGCGCAGGACGCCGCGGTCGCCAATGCCGCGGCGCAGCTGATGCGCGCGCAGGCGGACATGGCGCGCGTCAACGACCTCGTCACCGACGGCTCGGTCAGTCTGCGCGAACGCGACCAGACGCTCGCCGCGCTCCGCCAGGCGGAGGCGCAGGTCCAGCAGGCCAAGGCCGCGCGCGAGATCGCCCGGCAGGACATCCGCACCGTCGAGGTCGGGCGCGGCGGCCAGGAGGCGGGCGTCTCGGGCGCGGAGGCCGCGCGCCAGCTCGCGCGGATCGACCTTGCCAACACGGTGATCCGCGCGCCCGAGACGGGGCGGCTGAGCGAGGTCGGCGTCCGGCTCGGCCAATATGTGACCGCGGGGTCGCAGCTGATGTTCCTGGTGCCGCCCGAAACCTGGGTCATCGCGAACTTCAAGGAAGCGCAGACCGCGCGCATGGCGGTCGGCCAGCCCGCGTCGTTCACCGTCGACGGGCTCGCGAACGAACGGCTGACCGGGCGCGTCGAACGGATCTCGCCCGCGGCGGGGTCCGAATTCGCGGTGCGGAAGGCGGACAATGCGACCGGCAACTTCACCAAGGTGCCGCAGCGGATCGCGGTGCGCATCCGCGTCGATCCGGGCCAGCCGCTGAGCGCGCGGTTGCGGCCGGGGATGTCGGTGCAGGCGCGGGTCGATACCGCCGGCGGGCCGGGGCCGCGGTGATGTCGCCCAACCCCCTCGGCCCCTGTTCTCCAGCCCAGCCTGGATCGCCGCCTTCGCGGGGAAACATTTTGGCAGGGACGGTAAGCCACACAAAAACTTCCACCCCGGCGAAGGCCGGGGCCCAGTTGGGGGACGGCGATGACGTAGCGCTGTCCGCCGTTACTGCGACCTTCCCAACTGGGCCCCGGCCCTCGCCGGGGTGGTGGCTAACAGTGCGGGTGCGGCGCGGCGTGCCGGGGTGTTGGCCAGCAGTGCGAGCGTGGGGCGGCGTGCGGACGTGGCGGCGCAAACACGCATGGCGGACCGCCGCCGCCCTCCCCCTCGCGCTGCTCGCCACCGCGTGTATCGGCCCCCGCCCCGAGGCGCCTGCCGCGACCGCGGTTGCGCCGCCGCCGGCGTGGCGGACCGCGCTGGGGCCGGGTACGCCGATCCGGGCGGACTGGTGGAGCGCGTTTGGTGATCCCGCGCTGACGAGCCTCGTCGCTCGGGCGCTTGCCAACAGCCCCGATCTGGGGGCGGCCGCCGCGCGGATCGACGAGGCGCGCGCCGCAGCACGGCTGGCACGGGCGCAGCAGACGCCGCTGGTCAACGGGTCGGCGCCCGGCACCACCGGGCAGACGGTCGGCGCGCTCGGCACGCCGATCGATGCGATCGGCGCGCAGCCCGCGGTCAGCATCAGCTATGATCTCGACCTGTTCGGCCGCCTGCGCCAGGCGAGCCGCGCGGCGCAGGCGCAGTTGCTCGCGAGCGAAGCGTCGCGCGACACTGTCCGCCTCGCGATCGCAAGCAGCGTCGCGACCGGCTACATCACGTTGCGTGCGCTCGACCAGCGGCTCGCGGTCGCGCGCCAGACGCTCGATGCGCGCGCCGAGGGGCTGCGCATCGCCCGCCGCCGCGCCGAGACCGGCTACACCTCGAACCTCGAACTGCGCCAGGCCGAGGCGGAATATCACGCCACCGAACAGCTCGTCCCCGCCGCCGAACTGTCGATCAGCCGCCAGGAAAACGCGCTCAGCCTGCTGCTCGGCGATGTCCCCGGGCCGATCCCGCGCGGCCTGCCGCTCGACCGGCTCGCCGCGCCCGCGATCCCCGACGGGCTGCCCGCCGACCTGCTGCGCCGCCGGCCAGACCTGTATCAGGCGGAGCAGACCCTGGTCGCGACCGACCGCTCGCTGGACAGCGCGCGCGCGGCGATGCTGCCCAATCTCGCGCTCACCGGCTCGGCGGGCGTCGTGCTGTCGAGTGCGCTCGCCGATCCGATCGCGGTGTTCTCGATCGGTGCGAGCGTGCTCAGCCCGATCTTCGACGGCGGGCGGCTGGGGGCGCAGGCCGATGCCGCGACCGCGCGCCGCGACCAGGCGGCGTTCGCCTATCGCCGCACCGCGCTCCAGGCGTTCCGCGAGGTCGACGACAGCCTTGCGGGCGTCCGCCGCTCGGGCGAACAGGCCAATGCGTTCGCGGCACAGCGCGATGCGCTCGCGGGCGCGCTGCGCAACGCGTCGAACCGCTACCGCGCGGGCTATTCGGCCTATATCGACCAGCTCGACGCGCAGCGCGGGTTGCTGACCGCGGAGCTGTCGCTGGTCCAGGCACGCGCGGACCGGCTGACGGCCTATGTGACACTCTACCAGGCGATGGGCGGCGGCTGGTCGCGCGACGATGCGGCGATCGTGCGGCGCTGAGGGGCGTGCCCCCAGGGTTACGCAGGAC
The DNA here is from genome assembly GCF_014842205.1 of Sphingomonas sp. CFBP 13714. Taxonomy (NCBI): domain Bacteria; kingdom Pseudomonadati; phylum Pseudomonadota; class Alphaproteobacteria; order Sphingomonadales; family Sphingomonadaceae; genus Sphingomonas; species Sphingomonas sp. CFBP 13714. The sequence goes on along the minus strand of NZ_JACYVG010000002.1, from coordinate 38,157 downwards.
ATCGCCCGTAACCCTGGGCTCCCGCCTTCGCGGGAGAACAGTTTCTGCCACACCGGATCCGCCACCGTTCCCCCGCGCAGGCGGGGGTCCAGCACCAGGCAGGACGACGCGCGCGACTCTGTGCCGCATCCACGGACGAAGCGCTGCATTTTCCTGCCACAGTTGATGCATAAGCGGGTGCCATGAAGGCCATCATCCTTGCCGCGGGCCACGGATCGCGGCTCCTGCCGCTGACGCTCAGCACGCCGAAATGCCTGGTGCAGGTCGGCGGGCGGGCGATCCTCGATTCGCAGCTCGACGCGGTCGCGGCGGCGGGGTTCGATGGTGCGGTGATCGTCGGCGGGTACCGTATCGACCAGATCGCCGCGCATCTGGCCGGGCGGCGCGGCGACCCGCCGACGACGCTGGTCTTCAACCCCTTCTGGTCGGTTGCCAACAGCATCGGCAGCGTCTGGGCGGCGCGCGCGCATCTGGGCGCCGCGTTCGCACTGATGAACGGCGACACGCTGTTCGACGCCACGATCCTGCAGGCGGCGCGCGCCGAGCCCGCGCCCGGCGTGACCCTGGTGGTCGAGCCGCTCCACGAACCCGGCCTCGACGACATGCTGGTCGAGGCGGAGGGCGAGCGGGTGATCGCGGTCGGCAAGCATCTGGTCGGGCATCAGGCGACCGACCGGTCGCTCGGGCTGATCCTGTCGGGCGGCGGCACCGCCTATGCCGACGCGCTGCGCGCGGTGATCGGCGAGGACGAGGGGATCCACGCCTATCACCACGCGGTCGTCCGCCGCGTCGCCGAAGGCGCCGGCGTCCGCGCGCTGAGGATTCCTGCGGGTGCGCGCTGGCAGGAGATCGACCGGCCCGAGGACATTGCGCATTGGCAGGCGTCATGAGCCGGAAGGTCGCGTTCCTGTTCCTCGGCGAGACGCTGCTGATCCCGCATCTCTATCCGATCGTCGAGGCGCTCGCCGCCGCCGAGCCGACGCTGCCGATCGAATTGTGGGTCAGTACCTCGGTCCACGAGACGCTGCTTGCACGCTGGAGCACGGGGCTTGGGCAGGTGACGATCCGGCGCGCGCCGGGGTTTCGCGCGCTGCCCGGCCATGTCGAGGGCGACAATCCGCCGCTGCCGCCCAAGCTGCCGACGCTGTTCCGCCTCCTGCCGCATCTGTTGCGCACGCCGGTGGTGGTGTGCGCCGAACAGACCAGCCTGTGGCTGCCCGCGACGCTGCCGCTGCGGACGCGGTTCATCGATACGTTCCACGGTGCGGGGTCGATGATGGCGCGCGGGCACTGGCGGCGGCGCGCAGGGTGGCGCACCTTGGTCGCGGCCGAGCGCGACCGGCAGGCGCTGATCGACGGCGGCGACGCGCCCGAGCGGATCGTCACCACCGGCTATGTGAAGGCCGCGTTCCGCCAGCGCACCCCCGCCGCGCGGCTGTTCGCCGATCCAAGGCCGGTGATCCTCTACACCCCGCACTGGCAAGCGCATCGCTCGTCCTGGTGGCGCTGTGGCCCCGAGGTGGTCGAACGCATTCTCGCCGACGGCCGCTACAACCTGATCTTCGCGCCGCACCAGCGGCTGGTCGAGCGCGCGCCCGAGCTGCGCGGCTTCGTCGCCGGGCTCGCCGGCCGCGCGGGCGTGCATGCCGATCTCGACAGCTTCGCGATGGTCGATGGCAGCTATACCGCCGCCGCCGACCTGTATCTGGGCGACACGTCGAGCCAGGTGGTCGAATATATGATGAGTCCGCGGCCGTGCGTGTTCCTGAACGCGCTGGGGGCCGACTGGGTGGACGATCCCTCTTATGCGATGTGGGGCGCAGGCGCGGTGGTCGACAGTCTCGACGCGCTGATCCCCGCGATCGACGCAGCGCCCGCGCTGCATCCCGGATATCGGGATTTCCAGACGCGGTTCGTCGAGACCGCGCTCGGCGACGTGTCGGGCGGCGCACCCGCGCGCGCGGCGCAGGCGGTGCTCGCCGCGCTGCGCTGATCCAGCCCGGGCTCGCAATCCGCGCGCAATCGGCTATCGGGCAGCGGATGCAAGACATGCCAGCACTCGTGCCCCTGGGCGACAATCCGACCCTGCTCTGGGGGATGCGCAATGACGAGCGGCTGCGGCGGATCGGCGTGGCGCAGGGCTTTGCCGGAAGCGACGCGGCGGACGGCGCCGCGATCCTCGCCAACATGGCGTTCGCGTTCGACCCGGTCTGGACCGCGCATCTGAAGACGCGCCCCGGCACCGTGATGACGCGCGCGGGCGTTCCCGTGCTGGCGCATGTCCGGACCGCCGAGGAGCGCGCGCGGGTCGCCGCGGCGATGCACGCGGACGCAGCGCTCGACGCCGCCAGCGGGCTGACGCTCATCGCCGCCGAGTCGGACGAGGGAATCCTCAACGAGGCGCTGCGCAAGCGCGAAAAGCCGTTTGCCGAGCGGCTCGTCCCCGCCGCGGTCCCCGCGATCGAGCGGGCGAGCTATGTCGGCGCGTACAAGGGCGTCACCGACCTGCTGACCAAATATCTCTGGCCCGAATGGGCGCTGGCGATCACCCGGGTCTGCGCGCGTGCGGGGATCACGCCGAACCAGGTCACCGCGATGGGATCGGTCCTGTGCATCGTCGCGACGATCGCCTTCTGGTATGGCTGGTTCTGGACGGGGCTTGCGACCGGCCTCGTCTTCATGGTGCTCGACACCGTCGACGGGAAGCTCGCGCGCTGCACGATCACCGCGTCGAAGCTCGGCAATGCGTGGGATCACGGCGTCGATCTGGTCCATCCGCCCTTCTGGTGGTGGGCCTGGGCGGCGGGCTGCGCGCCCTATGGCCGGCCACTCGACGATGCGACGTTCTGGGCGGTGATCGGCACGATGCTGTTCGGCTATGTCGCGCAGCGGCTGATCGAGGGGGCGTTCATCGTCCGGTTCGGGATGCACATCCATGTCTGGGAACGGTTCGACAGCTGGTTCCGGCTGATCACCGCGCGGCGGAACCCGAACATGGTGATCCTGTTCGCGGGGCTGGTCGTGACGCGGCCCGACTGGGGGATCATCGGCGTGGCGGCGTGGACCGCGATCTCGCTGGTCGTCCATCTCGTCCGGCTGTTCCAGGCGATGGCACGGCGCGCGAAGGGCGGCGCGATCACGAGCTGGCTCGCCTGATCGCGTCGAACGCCCCGACCCGCCAGCCGCGACTTGCCGCACCGCACCGCGCGCTTTAGGGGCCGCAGGGCGCATGACCCAGGCCCCCGCCCCTTCCCCCACGACCAAGGATTTCGGTGGCGTGCTGCGTTCGGCGGCGCGCAACCTGGGCTGGCTGCTCGCGAGCCGCAGCGTGCTGGCGATCCTGTCGCTCTTCTATCTCGGCTTTGCGACGCGGACATTGGGGGTCGTCGATTTCGGCCGGTTCGCGCTGATCACCGGTGCGGTCCAGGCGCTGACGACGTTCGTCGGCTTCCAGACGTGGCAGATCATCGTCCAGTACGGCGTCCAGCCGCTCCATGACGGCGACAGCCCGCGGCTCGCGCGGCTGTTCCGGCTGGCGGCGCGGCTCGACCTGTCGAGCGCAATCCTCGGCGCGCTGCTGACGATCGGCATCCTCCAGATCTGGGCGAACGCGTTCGGCATTCCGCGCGACCTGATGCACTACACGCTGGTCTTCGCGGTGATCCAGCTGCTGACGATCCGCTCGACCCCGCTCGGCATCCTGCGGCTGCGCGACAAATTCTCGCTCTCCGCACTCGCCGACAGCATGACGCCGGTGATCCGCTTCGTCGGCGCGGGCGCGGCGATGCTGTTCGACCCGACGATCCGCGGCTTCATGATCGCCTGGGCCGCAGCCGAGCTGGTCACCGCGGCGACCTACTGGATCATGGTCTGGCGCAGCGGCGACTTCGCACTGCTGCTGGGCGGGCGCAGCGGCTGGCGCGCGCTGGTCGCGGAGAATCCCGGCGTGGTGAAGTTCGCGCTGAGCACCAATGCCAGCGCGACGCTCGGCCTGTCGAGCAAGCAGATCCCGCTGCTGCTCGTCGGCGCGTCGATCGGCCCGGCCGCGGCGGGCGCGTTCCGGCTCGCGGCACAGGTGGCGCAGGCGCTCGCCAAATTGTCGCAGCTCCTGTCGCGCGCCGCCTTCCCCGAGATCGTCCGCGCGGTCCGCACCGCGGCGCCAGAGCGGCTGCGCTATATCCTGGTGCGGACGATGCTGGCGAGCAGCGCGGCGGCGCTCGCGATCCTCGCGGTCGTCGCGCTGATCGGTGAGCCGATGCTGAAACTGGTCGGCGGCAAGTCGTTCGGCAGCGCCTATCCGGTGCTGTTGTGGCTCGCGGCGGCGGGGTGTTTCGACTTGGCGACCGTCAGCCTCGACACCGTGCTGACCGCGGTCAACCGCGCGGGCACGGTGTTCGCGATCCGCGTCGTCGGCGTCATCCTGCTGTTCATCGGCGCGTTCGCGCTGATGCCGCTCTATGGTTCGTCCGGGGTGGCGATGGGCGTCGCGATCGGCTCGGTCGCGGTCGCGATCCTGCTCGGCTTTGCTGCGGCGAATCTGACGCGCAGCCGTCCCTGAGGGCGGCACGCCCCGCCGCGGTCGATAAAGCGCGGGTTCACAGAGCCGACGTCATTGGCCTCCAAATTGCCGTTATGCGATTGCAAGGGTCCCCCATGACGAATCTGCCTCTCCTGCTCGCGCTCGCCGCGGGTGCAACGCTCGCCTCGACGTCCGCGGCTGCCGCGGAGACGTGCGTCGGCACGCCCGGCAACGGCGCGGCCAAGCTCGTGCTCGAGGCGACCACGCTGCACAATGCGGTCGGCGAAGTCGCGTTCACCGTCTATCCCGATGACAAGGGCCGGTTCCTGTCCAAGGGCGGCAAGCTGGCGCGCGCGCGCGTGCCCGCCGCGCAGCCGCACGCCTGTTTCTGGCTGAAGCCCGGTTATTACGCGATCGCGCAATATCATGACGAGAACAGCGACCATGATTTCAACCGAACGCTGTTCCTGCCCAAGGAGGGGTTTGGATTTTCGAACGACGCCCCCACATCGGTCGGCCTGCCCTCCTTCGCGTCGGCGCGGGTGGCGCTGCCGGCCGGGGGGACGGTCGTGCGGATGAAGATGCGGTATCGGCGCTAGCGTCGATCAGGGGCAGACGTGCCATAAAAATGTAGCGATACTAGCCTGCGACAGGTAGCCAAGAGTGTGAGCGACGCCGTTTCCAATTTCCAGGCCTTTGATGGCGTGCCGTTTCCAACGGCCAGACGCGGCGCGGCACCGGACGTGACCGCGCGCAGTGCTGCGTCGCAGATCCGCACCGGGATCATCTGCAACCCCAAGAGCCACCGCAACCGCAGCAGCGTCGAGGCGACGCGGCCGTTCGTGTCGGGTACGGTGCTGGCAGTCACGCCGCGGACACAGGCCGAGCTGGCCGAGGTGCTGACCGATTTTGCGCAGCACGGGATCGAGCTCTTGGTGATCGACGGCGGCGACGGCACGATCCGCGACGTGCTGACCGCGGCGGCGACGGTGTGGACGGGCGCGATGCCGCGGGTCGCGATCGTGCCGTCGGGCAAGACCAACGCGCTCGCACTCGATCTCGGCATCCCCGATCACTGGACGCTCGACCAGGCGCTCGCCGCGGCGCGCGACGGCGCGAGCATCGTCCGTCGCCCGGTCGAGGTCGAACGCGCCGGCACCGGCCAGAAACTCCGCGGCTTCCTGTTCGGCGCGGGCGCGTTCGTCGAGGCGACCGGGCTGGCCCAGCGCGCGCACCGCGCGGGCGCGTTCAAGGGGTTCGCGGTCGGCGTCGCGCTGAGCTGGGCGATCGTCCAGACCTTGTTCGGGCGCGCATCGGGGATGTGGCGCGCGGGCAACCGGATGCACGTCCGCTACGATGCCGCCGCCGATGCCGGCCGGGTCGCGGACACCGACACGCATCGCTACATCCTGCTCGCCTCGACGCTGACCCGGATGCCGCTGGGCGTCCAGCCGTTCGGCCCCGCGCGCGACGGGCTGAAGACGCTGCTGGTCGATGCGCCGCCGCGCTGGCTCGCCGCCGCCGCGCCGCTGATCGTCGCGGGGTCGCCCGCCAAATGGCTCGACCGGGCGGGCTATCACCGGATCGATACGCCCGCGCTCGACGTGACGATGGAGGCGGGCTTCATCCTCGACGGCGAAGTCTATCCGGGCGGCGCGCTGACGATCCGCCAGGCGGCGCCGATCAGCTTCGTCGTTCCGTGAGCGCGACGCTCGGCGCGCTGGTGCGCGACCAGCTCGCCACCCCGGTGATCCCTGCGGTGCGGCGTGTCGCCGAGGCGCTTGCGGCGACGCCCGGCGCGGTCGGCATCCTGTTCTACGGCTCGAACCTGCGGACCGGCGCGACCGAGGGCGTGCTCGACTTCTACGTGCTGACCGCGGGCGCGCCCGAACGCGGCATCTGGCCGACCGTCAGCTACCGCGAGTTCGACGAGGCGGGCGAGACGCTGCGCGCGAAGATCGCGACGATGCGGCTGTCGACCTTCGCCAAAGCGGCGGACGCGGGGACGCTCGACACGACGATCTGGACGCGCTTCGTCCAGCCCTGTGCGCTGGTGTGGTCGCGCGACGAGGCGACGACCGCGCGGATCGCCGAGGCGATCGCCGCCGCCGCGCGCTCCGCCGCGCGGTTCGCCGCCGCGCTCGGCCCCGAGACGGGCACCCCGCGCGACTATTGGCGGGCGCTGTTCCGCCAGACCTATGCCGCCGAATTCCGCGTCGAAAAGGGCGGGCGCGAGGATCAGATCATCGGCTTCGACCCCGACCGCTATGACCGGCTGCTCCCGCTCGCCTGGGCGGCGGACGGGATCGCCGTGACCGCCGAGGGCGAGGCGCTGCGCCCTGCCCTGCCGGCCGCACGCCGCGCCGCGGTGCTGCGCGCGTGGCGGCTGCGGCGACGCGCGGGCAAGCCGATCAACATCGCCCGGCTGATGCGTGCCGCCTTCACCTTCGACGGCGCCGCGCGTTACGGCGCGTGGAAGATCGAGCGGCACACCGGGATCGCCGTGTTGCTGTCGCCCTGGGCCGAGCGGCATCCGATTCTCGCCGCGCCTGGCGTGCTGTGGCGCGTCTGGCGTGCGCGGCAGGCGGCATGACGGACGCCGTGCCTACCCCGTTCAACGCGCTGATCCTCGCGGGGTCGCGCGGCGGCGTCGATCCGCTCGCAGCCTATGCGGGCGTCGCGCACAAGGCGCTGATCCTGCTCGAGGGACGGACCTTGCTCGCGCGGGTCGCGGACGCACTGCGACAGGCGGGCGCGGGCGTGATCGCGGTATCGGTATCGGACGACGCGGTGCGCGATCATGCGGTCGCGCTGGGGCTGCGGGTCCTCGACGCCGCGAGCGGCCCGAGTCTGAGCGTCGGCGACGGGATCGCCGCGCTCGGCACCCCGCTGCTCGTCACCACCGCGGATCATGCGCTGCTCCGCCCCGAATGGATCACGCGGTTCCAGGCCGACATTCCCGCCGACGCCGATGTCGCGGTGCTGCTCGCGCGACGCGACGTGGTCGAGGCGGCGGCGCCGGGGACGCGACGCACCTATCTGCGCTTCGCCGATGGCGGATGGTCGGGGTGCAACCTGTTCCGCTTTGCTACCCCCAGGTCGATCGCCGCGATCGATCTGTGGCGGCAGGTCGAGGCGGATCGCAAGCGGCCGTGGCGGATCGTCCGCCGGCTCGGCCCGGGGCTGTTGCTGCGCTATGCGCTGGGCCGGCTGACGCTCAGCGATGCGATCGCGCATCTCGGGCGCAAGGCGGGGCTGGTCGCGGCCGCGGTCGCGACGCCGTACGGGCTGGCCGCGGTCGATGTCGACAAGCCCGCCGATCTCGACCTCGTACGGTCGCTCCCGCCCGTCCCGCGATAACGCTATCGCGCGGATTTGGGGTCTATTCGCGACCCCCCGCTTCGTGCGAAAGCGCGCGCATGATTGCACCGACCTCGCCTCCGTCCGCCCGCCGGGCCCGCATGACCGCGATCGGCATCTATGGCAGCGCCGGCCGGATGGGCCGCGCGATTACCGACGCGATCGAGACCGCGGGCGCGACGCTCGCGGGCGGCGTCGATGCCGGCGACGACCCCAGCCCGCTCGCCGCCGCCGCCGACGTGCTGGTCGACTTCTCGACCCCCTCGGCGATCGAGGCGCATCTCGCCGCCGCGCGCGCGGCGGGCACCGCGCTCGTCATCGGCACGACCGGCCTGACCCCGCAGCACCAGTCGCTGATCGACGCGGCCGCCGCCGACATCGCGATCCTCCAGACCGGCAACACCTCGCTCGGCGTTACCTTGCTCGGCATCCTGGTACGCGAGGCCGCGGCGCGGCTCGGCCCCGACTGGGACGTCGAGATCGTCGAGATGCATCACCGCCACAAGGTCGACGCGCCCTCGGGCACCGCATTGCTGCTTGGCGAGGCCGCCGCCCGCGGGCGCGATTCGACGCTCGCCGAGCTGCGCGTCGACAGCCGCGCCGGGCTGGTCGGCGCGCGCAGCGAGGGGACGATCGGATTCGCGTCGCTGCGCGGCGGCTCGGTGATCGGCGACCACAGCGTGATCTTCGCGGGCGAAGGCGAGCGGATCGAGCTCAACCACCGCGGCGACGATCGCAGCATCTTCGCCCGGGGTGCGGTGCGCGCCGCGCTCTGGCTCGCCGACCAGCCCGCCGGCCGCTACCGGATGGGCGACGTGCTGGGGCTGTGAGCCAGTGAAGAAGGCCGACGTCGTCGACTTCTATGCGCGGCTCGCCGAGGCCGATCCGCATCCCGAGACCGAGCTCGGATTCGTCAATCCCTACACGCTCGTCGTCGCGGTCGCCTTGTCCGCACAGGCAACCGACATCGGCGTCAACAAGGCGACGCGCGCGCTCTTCCGCATCGCCGACACGCCGCAGGCGATGCTCGCGCTCGGGATCGACGCGCTGAAGGAGCACATCAAGACGATCGGCCTGTACAACACCAAGGCCAAGAACGTCATCGCGCTGTCGCAGATGCTCGTCGACGAGCATGACGGCGTCGTCCCGAACGACCGCGCCGCGCTCGAACGGCTGCCCGGCGTCGGCCGCAAGACCGCCAATGTCGTGCTCAACGTCGCGTTCGGCGCAGAGACCTTCGCGGTCGACACGCACATCTTCCGCGTCGGCAACCGCACCGGCCTCGCGCGCGGCAAGACCCCGCTCGCGGTCGAGCTGAAGCTCGATGCGGCCACCCCCCAGCCCTTCCGCCTCCACGCGCATCACTGGCTGATCCTGCACGGCCGCTATGTCTGCAAGGCGCGCACCCCCGAATGCTGGCGCTGCCTCGTCGCGGACCTGTGCGCGTTCAAGCCCAAGACCCCGCCGCCCAAGCTCGCCGCCAAGATCGGCGCGGCCAAGAAAATGGCTGGCGCACCCGACTAGGCTTTGCTACGCGCACGCCTCAGGCACCCGTAGCTCAGCTGGATAGAGCGCTGCCCTCCGAAGGCAGAGGCCACTGGTTCGAATCCAGTCGGGTGCACCAAACTTCATTTATTTTCCCCTGATTTCAATGCCTTAGCTGCATCTTTGGCTAACCTTTCCGCAAGGTTAGCCAAAAGTTTGTCCGCGGCGGTGTCTGAAAGCGTGCGCTGATCGGCTGCGGCTGTGTACCGCGCGACCTCGCTGTCGGTCGTGTGACCGGTCCACGCCTTGATCTCCTGATTCGAGCAGCCGGCCTCGGCGAAGCGGCGCGCGGCGGCCTTGCGCAGCCCGTGTGCCGAGCAATTCGGCAGGCCAGCCTCGTCGCACCACTGGCGGAACTTGTTGCCGAAGCCCTTCACCGAGAACTGTTTGCCGAACTCGGTGACGACGAAGAACGCGCCGACCGTTGGTGTTGCGAGGATCGATTCCGCCAAGCCGGGCATGATCGGCAGCGACACGAAGACCTTTGTCTTTTCCTGCGTCAGTTCTAGCCGGGTGTCGCGGACGCTGGCGGGCCCCATCTTGCGGGCGTCACCGCCGCGCTGGCCGGTCCAGATCATCAGATCGAACGCCAGCCGCGCAACCGTGCCGATCGCGTGGCGCCGTTCATAGGCCGCGATCTCTTCTTCGCTCCAGCTATGAAACCCGCCCCCACTGATCTTGAAGGGCCGCGTGACGATGACCGGGTTCGACCCGGCCATGCCAATGCGCATGGCGAACTTCATCAGGGCGGAAAGCCGCTTGCGGAGCATGTTCGCCGACGTCCGGTGCGGCAACAGTTCGGCGAGCATCGCTTCGACGTGCCGCGGCTGCAGCTCGCGCACCATGATCTCGCCGTATCGCCGCCCCTTGCGGGTCCGCGAGCGCCAGCGCTCAAGCGTTCCGCGATAGACGACGCGCGTACGCTCGCCCGGATCGAGGAAGTCGGGCGAGCGGTAGTAGCGGGACAGCAGATCGTCGAACGTGCCGACGATGGCGCGGTTGGCGCCGGCCTTGATCGCAGGCGCGCTGACGCCTTCGTTGCACGCGCGCAGCTCGGCCAGAAACGCGTCGGTCCCCGGCTCGTTCTTAAAATAATAGGTGACGAAGCCCGTCCGGCGATACCGGTAATGGGCCTTGCCATGCCGGTCGCGGAACGTGCTGACGTGCTTCGGAAGCCAGCGCCGCTTCACGCGAACATCTCGTCCAGGCTGTTCGCACCGGCGGGGACGACCCCTGCCCCGGTCGTGACGATGATCCGGCCGGGTTCGATCTCGACGCGCACGGGAATGCCAACTTTCTCAGCTGCGCGAAGCACACGGGTAAGATCAGCCTGTTTGATCATCGCTCGCGCGCTCATGCGTCCGCCCCGTCAATTGGCTTGTTCGACGCCATTGCACGCCTGGCGCGTTGCGCGGCAGGAAGGCGCCAGAGGCGGCGGCGTTGCCGATCGCTCCACCGAGTTTCAAGTCGGCGCATACAGACGACCGAGCGGCCGAAGCCCTGCACGAGAATTATCGCGAACGGCACCAGGATTGTACGCCACTGACGGCGGGCATGGTGCCGGACACTCCCCCGCTCGGCTTTGGTCAGCTGGCGGATCATGACAGCACCGCGGCAGCTGCTGCCGCCAGTGTCAGCATCCACGCGAAGATGCTGGCAGCGATGACAAGGACTAATCGCGAGCGGAGCGTCAGGGCGGCGGCTGGGGCGGCCATCACAGCATCCCCAGCGCCTGGAGATAGACCTCGAGGATCGCCTCCTCTTCCTGATACTCCTCCCGCTTCTTCTTGCGGATCGACAGGATCTTGCGGATCGCCTTGGGGTCGTAACCGCGACCTTTCGCCTCGGCCATTACGTCCTTGATGTCGTCGCTGATCCCCTTCTTCTCTTCCTCGAGGCGCTCGGCACGTTCGATCAGGAGGCGCAGCTCGTCGGCCGCGACGCGACCGCCGCCCATGCCTTCGTTCCGGTCTGCGGTGGTCTGGGTCATGCGATCGAACCTTTTTGTGAGGTGTGGAGGGAGCAAAGGGAGCGCGGAGACATTGGCGGATGCCCTGTCTGGCTTGGCTGACGGGGGCCGCCATCAGTCGCGAGGTGTGGAATGGCGTCCGACACCCGCTGCATGGGTTCGACATTGCCGAGCGCGAGCCGGACGATGCGGGGCCATTGCGGGACCAGGCTGGCGGTGATGACGCCGAGCGCCGTCGCGCCGCCACCGACAAGCAAACCGATGCCGGCGCCGTAAATGAGGTGCGGCACGATCATGCGCGGCGATCCGGCATGCCCGCGATGACCATGACGATCGCGACGGGAATCCAGACGAAGGCGAACGCGATCAACAGCGTGAGTTTGGCAGCACGGCGACGACGCATGCGACGCTCGACCTGGCGCGTACCCGACGCGATGGCGACGACGCTCACTGGTACACCGTGATCGGAAAGGCCTCGCCGCTGCAGCGTGTGCAGGTCGTTTCGTTCGTCCAGGCACAGCTGCCGGCATCGTCAGGCAAGCCGCACGGATCCCAGTGGCTGCAACCGCAACCGACACAGATCCGCGGACGCGCATCGGCAGGCGCATCGCGCAGCTGCAGGTACACGTCGACGTCGAGCGGGTAGGCGTCGCGCAGACCGTGGATCGTCTCGACATAGCGAGCCGCAGTGCCGTCGGTTTCCAGCTGCCGGATCAGCCTGGCGGCGTCAGCCTGGTTGTTCGGTGCGATCCGCCTAGCGGCGTCCGAAACCGATACGCCCGCCGCGGCCCGGCGGAGGCGGAGATATGCGGCGGGCGTGAGTGGGGCGACCTGCGCGGCGGCAAGCGGCACGCAGCTATGGGTCGACGAATTGACGTGAAACATGGCTCGATCCTTTCAGGCAAGGCTTTGGCGTCACCGGAAGCGCAGGCTTCCGGCGGGGCGGTCGGTCGGTGGGAGACGGTGTGGGAGGTGGCGTGCGGCGCTGCCGCGCGCGATCAGCCGGGGGCTGGCGTAATCGCGGCGGGCGACGTCACAATGTCGTCGTTGGCCGGGGTGCGGTTGTCGTCATTCGCCGGCGTCGGTCGGCTCCCGCAAATGTTCGGGTTGGAAAAAGGGAGGCGGATGTCCGGGTTCGGGCAGGCGCTCGGCACGATCGTGCGGATGACCTGCAGCTCGGCAACGAACACGTGCCCGCAGGTGTCGTTCTCGCAGCGATAGCGGATATGCCGCACCATCGTGGTCAACGCCGCGCTGTTGCGGATCCCCGCCGGCCCGCTGCAATGCGGGCAGGCAATGCCGGGGATCCGGTGCTTGGTAGGTTTCAAGATCGTCATTGTGTTCCCCGGACTGGCGCTGTGTTCGATCCCGCGACGAGCCTTGCAATGCTGGCGAGCCGACGGCGGATCGCGGCCAGCGCGCTCTCGGCCTCCTCGACCTCGACGACGGCACGGATGATGTCGCGCTCGGAGGCGTTCGAAAGCGTTACGGCAAACCCGGCGGCGATGGCTTCGCCGGACTCACGCGCGAAGGTCGCGAAGTCCCCGGCAAGCGCATCGCGGCAGGCGATCGCAGCCTCCACGGCAACGTCGAGCTTGTGCATGTAGGTGTCCAGAAACGGGGCACCCTCGCCACCGGACAGCCGGTAGGCGATGTCGAACTGCAACGCCTGCTCGATCGTAGGTCGCTTTTTTGAGCGTTCTTCCGACCAGTAGCGCACCGTCCGGTTGGACCGGTGGACGATCTTCCGGCACGTCTCAAAAGAGAGCGAAGCCGCGACGCGTGTCATGGCGTTCGCGAAAGTGCGGGGCGAGCGAACGGTGGTCATGCTTGAGCAATCCGGTGCGAAATGCCGGTGCGATCGCACGCGATATTGCGTGTAGGATCCGGTACGACATTGGGCGTAGGTTTCAGCGGATAGATATCAGGACGGAGCGAATGTTTTGAAACGCCGGTTTCCCGCTCGACCACGAGGCACAACTCTGCGGGAAGCCGTTTGCTGCGCTGAATCCATTTCCAAACAGCGGTTTGCGAAACACCGCAGACGCGGGCCAATGCTGACTGCGAGCCTGCCCGAGCAACCGCCGCTTGTAGCGCTTCAAAGGGTGTCGCTTTCGTGTGCATACACCCTCCTACAACCTCCGTTGTAAGATAGTCAACGCTAAATAGTACGTATGCTGTTACATCTTAGGTTGTAGGAATGGCCCGTGATAAAAATCGAACGCCTAGCCTTCCTGATGCGTCAACACGGTGTTTCGCAGTCTGAGCTCGCACGACGAGTTGGCGTGTCCCAGCAATCGATCGGCAAGCTCGTATCGGGGGTGTCGTCAGGTTCGCGACACATCGGGCGCATTGCACAGGAACTGCAAACGACGCCGGCCTATCTTGCCGGGCAGGTAGACGATCCGAATGAGGGAGCCATGTTGCTCCCTACCGAGGATGTGATCGCTGACATGCTGGATCTCGTCACAATCGACGAGATCGATTTGGCTTTCGGTTTGGGCGAAACCTACACCGACCATCTATCGGTAGAGACCACTCGTCGAAGGTTTCCTCGCGCCTGGCTGTCGGCTCTCACGGACGCACCGCCTGAGCACCTCGTCTTCGCACGCGGTCGAGGTGACTCGATGATGCCGACGATGCTTGATGGCGACATCGTCCTCATCGATAAAACGCAGAACAGCTTTCGTGAGCAGGATGTGCTGTGGGCTCTGCTTATGGGCGATGCCGCGATGATTAAAAGGCTTCGCATGAGACCGTCAGGGCGCATTGCGCTTCTATCCGATAATCCCACGATCCCGCCTGATGAAGTTGCGTCAGACGAGATCAGGATAGTCGGGCGGGTCGTCTTCATCGGCCGTCGAATGTAATCTTAAACGACGCTTTCCAATGTCAGTGCCGTGGTAAATCCCCGGTCGGGAAGCAGCTCGTGCGTCACATCCGCGACGAGCCATTTCACGGCACCAATCTCCCCTTTGAACCCCGTCACCGTCACCGATCGGTCAGGGTAAATCTCCAGCCGCCCGAGCGCGAGACCAAGATCCAGTGAGCGCGGCTCGCGTGCGGCGCGGCCTTGTTCGGCGATCGCCGCTCGGCGGGCAGCGTCTTCGCTGGAATAGGTCCGCGCCAAGCGCTTAGTCTCGCCGTCACCGCTACCGACCGTCACCGTCTTCTTTTTCGCGCCCTTGCGATCATGCCAGTCGGCAGAAACGCCGCCTGCCTCTTCACGCTTGCGGATGCGGAAGCTATGACGATCGCCGTCGCCGCGGCGGATCGTAATCGCCGGGATCGCCGCGCCGGTTGCCGTTGTCGCGGCACCGGTAGGCGAAAGGATCAATGCGCCGCCCTTCACCGTTGCCACCGCGTCATGCTCGCGCCCGAGCCGGCGCAGCAGCGCAATATCGCTCTCGCGGGTCTGTGCCATCGCCTTGATGGCGATCGGCGCCAGAGCAGCCGCGCAGCGCGGCGTCAGGCGGTTGCGATCGGCGATCTCCCTTACGATTGCGCCGAGGGTCGTGTCATGCCAACTCTTCTCCCGGCGGGTGGCAATCGCACTGGTAAAGTCCGCGGCGTGCGCGCGGATCGTGATCTGGTCGGGCGGGCCGCTATGCTCGACCTCGTCGACGGTGAACTGGCCCTTGTCGACCAGGCCGACTGTCACGCCCGATCCGGCCGACCAGCCGAGCTGGACGCTCAGCGTGGCGCCCTCGCGCGGCATCGCCAGCCTGCCGTCTGAATCGTCGAGCGTGATCTCGAGCTGGTCTGCGTCACCGCCGCGGCGTTCGCTCAACCGCAGCGTGATGAGGCGCGGCCGGATACGATCGGTAAGATCGGTGCCGTCGAGCGTGACCCTGAAATCGGGGACGTTGTTGACCGCGGTCATGCGGTGACGCCCGCATCCTGCGCGACCTCGAGAAGCTCGATCGAGAAGTCGATCTTGCGCGGGGTGCCATCGGGGAAGAACTCCTTCAGCCCTTCGTCGATGTCGGTGATGACGAAGGCGCCGTGGACGCGGCCGGTACCGTCGACCAGCGGCCAGGCCTTTCCTTCCGCCGCCATGTCACGCAGCTGGTCGAGCGACGCGCGGCCGGCCATCAGCTCGGCATAGGCCGCACCCGACAGGCTGATCCTGTCGTTTTCGCGGCCAAGGAACTGCGTGGCATCGATAGCGCCGACCCGGCCGCTGCGCGCATGCCGCCAGCCGCTTTTGCGCTGCTGCTCCTGATAGGCGAGCGTCGGCAGCGAGAAGACGAACATCCCTAGCGCCATCATATTCACAGGTCGGCTCCATCGGGACGGTCGGCAAATGACGATTGCGACATGGCGCGCTGGCGCCCCTGCGCGCGCGCAAGGGCACGCTCCACCGCCGCGGCGAGCGCCTGCTCGCTTTGGCCTGGCGCGCCATAGACGTTGATCGTGATCGGCGCCGCAGCGAACGCCGCGCTGCCAGATCCGACATTCGATCCGGGAGGCGACGTTGCCCCGGCAGGCGTCAACGCCGGCAACGCGGTGCCGACCGCCAGTGCCGCAGTGAGATCGCGCGACAGGCTGCCGATCCGGCGCACGGGCTCGCCAGCGCCGCGCGCGATACCGTTGCTCAGGCCCTGCATCATGTAGCCGCCAAAGCCGGCGAAGACCCGCGACGGCGAACGGATGCCAAGCTTCTGCTTGAACCAGGTCGCGGCCGACGACGCCGCACCGACGATCGTCGCCTTCAGCGCGCCGAGCATGCCGGTAATGCCGTTGATCATGCCGGCGATCATGTTGCGCCCGAACTCGCCAAAGCGCGTGGGCAGGCCGGCGAACCAGCCAAGCGCGCTGGTGACGACGCCGACGATACCGTGCCAGAGCGCGCCGAACCACGCGGTGATCGGTCCCCAATTGGCGTAGATCAGATAGACCGCTGCAGCGAGCAGCGCGATCACGGCGATGATCGCCAGGACGGTGCCGAGGATCGGTAGCAGCCCGATCGACGCTGTACCGCCGGCGATGCCCATCGCGATCAGGCCGGCATTCAGGATAGCGATCGGTCCCATGATCGCGGCGATGACGATCGCGAAACCGCCCAGCACGATGAACATGATCGCGAGCGCCGCGGCGGTCACGGCGATAGCCTTGGCGAGCACGGGATGGCGTTCAGTCCATGCCGCAATCACGCTGGCGTAGCGCGATGCGCGCTCGGTGATGGCATTGACGGCCGGGATCAACATGCTGCCAAGCGACACCGCCAGCACCTTAGCATTGATGCGCAGCTGCCTGGTCTGTTCGGCCGAGTCCTTCATGCGCCCGGCGAAGTCGGTGTCGGTCGTGCCCGAGGCGCCGGCCGCCGTCGCACGGATCCGGCGATATTCCTCGAGGTTCTGGATCAGCGGCCGCAAGCCTTGCTGGACCTGGGCGTCCTCGAAGAGGAAGCCGATCTTGCCGAGGTCGCCGCCCGTCGCCTTCTTCGTCAGTTCGGCGATCGCCTCGAGCGGCGTCTTGCCGTCGGCATAGGCTTTCTTCAGCGCGTTCGGCAGGTCGATGCCGAACTTCGAAAACGCCTTGATCGTCGCGGGCGACGCAATCTTCTGAATGATGTTGGCGACGTTGCCGGCCGCGGTCGCCGAATCACCGGCGCCCTTGCGGGCGATCTGCAGCGCAGCCGCCAGATCCGCGACCGCGCCCGTGCCGGTTTGGCCGAGCGCCTGATAGCCGGCGGTCAGCGCGGGGAACGCGCCTGCCATGTCCTTGATCTCGAAGGCGCCGCTTTTGCCCGCCTGCGCCATGATGTCGATGACGCGCGCGGTCTGCTCGACCGGCACCTTGAGATTGTCGTTGGCAGCGAACGCAGCGGCGGACAGGTCGGCAATCTCCGCCTTGTACGCGGTCGCGGCACGGCCGATAGGGCGCATCATAGCGACCGCCTTTTCGGGACTGAGGCCAAAGCCGGCGAGCGTATCCACGCCCTTCTGCAGCTCGTCAGGCATCTGGTTGGCAGCGCGCGCCGCAGCGAGCAGGTTGCGGCCCATTTTCTCGGATCGGTCGCGCCCCAGATCCGCCTTCTGGGCGATGTCGGTCATCACCGACTGATATTCCTGCGCGTCACCGATCGCGCCGAGGATCGGCCGGCCGAGCGCCATGCCGGTGGCGATACCGGCCGCGCCGCCCGCGGCAATGCCGGTCGCCATGTTCTGGGTGCGGGCAAACCCCTCGCGCGCGCGGCCGAAACGTTTCTGCCGCTCGTCGAGGCGGTCGAACTCGGCGCGCTGCTGACCCATCGTCGCAGTCGTCGCTGCGATATTGTCCCGCAGGCGGGCTTCATGCGCGCCCAGATTGCGGACGTCGATGCCAGCCGAGGTCAGCCCCGAGCGCATGCGCGTCAGCACGTTGCTGTGGTCCTCGCTAGTCCGCACCAGCTTGCGCTCCGCCGCCTCGGCCGCGGCGAGCGCGTTGGTCATCCGCTTGGTAGGCGTGTCGGTGCGGGCGATGTCCTCGCGCAGCGCACGGATCCGGCGCCGGGCGTTGTCGACCTGCCCGAAGATCTCCGCACCCTTGGCCTGGCCGATCCGGAATTCGCCGATCGCGCGCGCCTGGGCGCTCAGATCCTTCAGGCTGTTTCGTGTGACCTTCAGCGCTGCCGCTGCCTTGGCCGAACCCCCGATGATATCGCGCAGCGGCCTGGTGACCTTGTCGCTGGCCTCGAGCAGCATGCGGATGCGGAGGTTGCGGTCCATGGCGTCAGCTTTCCGGGTTGTGGCGCTCGGCCGCGCGCGTGCGCCAGCGCATCAGCTCGGCAATCGTCATCTCGTCCATGGCGGCGGGAGGCCAGTGGAAGACGATCGCCAGATCCGCCATCGCGTCGTCGATCAGCTCCGGGAGTCCTGCTCCTTCGCCGCCCTCGGCAGCAAAAAATCCTGCACTTCCATGCCGAATTGCGTCAGGTCGGCGGGATCGAGATTGTTGACCTCGGCATCGGTCAGGGGCGGCATGGTGATGCGCGGCAGCAGCTTGGCGGTCGCCGCGACATTCATCTGCACCAGGTCGGCGATATTGAGCCCGCGCAGCTCGCCCGAGCGCGGCCGGCGCACCTTGACGCTGTCGATGGTCTGGTCGCCTCGCGCGAACGGGAAGTCGAGCTTGACGGTCGTGTGTTCGGGGTTGGTGTCGCTCATGCGGAATTCCTTGGGGAGATTGGTAGCGGGTTGGATCAGAGGATGATGGCGCGCATGTCGGCGAGGCGATCGATGCCACCGACGATGTGGACCATGTTGAGGACGTCGATCTCGATTAGCACCTCGCCGTTCCACTCGAGGCGGTAATAGACGAGCGCCATCTTGACCTTGAAGTCGCCGCCTTCGCCGACCTTCTGCTCGCCCATGTCGATCTCTTCGTGGCGCCCGCGCACGGTGACCTCGACCGCGTCGGACGTACCGGACGCGTCGTTCTGATACTGGCCGGCAAAGCGCAGGAAGAGGCCGCCGATGGTGGGCGCCGCGCTCTGCAGCAGGACGTCACGCAACGGACCGCCGGCGCTGAATTCCAGCTCCATGGCCTCGGCGCCCATGTCGAGCTTCACGGTGCCGTCCATGCCTCCGCCCCGATATTCTTCGAGCTTGCGGGTCAGCTTGGGGAGCGTGACCGAGGGCACCTCGCCGATATAGCTGCGGCCTTGATTGAACAGGTTCATGTTCTTCAGTTTGCGGGGCAGTGCCATGATCGGCTCCTAGCTTTCAGGTCGGGAAGGTTGGTGGCGATCAGGCGACGGAGAAGTCGGCGAGATAGCTGTCGGTGATGCGCTGGGTGAGCAGCAGGTTCTCGAGCGGCGGGACCGGCGTGAATTCATAGTCGATCGACAGCTTGCCCTGCGCGAGGCTCGAGGCAGGGTTCTTGTCGGCGACGAACCATGCCTTGCCGCCGATCAGCTGCCCGGCGGTCACCAGGCTGGCGATCGACAGGTTAATCGTCTCGACGATGTCTTTCGCAAGGCTCGGCCGCAGCGGCTTGTCGATCGCCCACATCATGCCGGCGCCGATCGTGTCGAGCAGCACCTGCGCGGTGCGCGTTGCGGTCTCGAAGGTGAAGGGCGACGTCGCATCGATGCAGGTCCGGTTGCCCCAGAAGCGGAAGCCCCCGCCCGCCCGAATGAGGGCGGTGACCTGCTTGTCGTTAAGGCGCGCGGCATCGCTGCCCTCGTCCTGGACATCGAACTGGATATCCTTGGTGAGGCCGACGACGCCTTCCACCGTGACGTTGGACAGCGACTTGTGGAAGCCCTCCTCCTGGTCGATGCGGGCGCGCAGGCCGAGGGCGCGCGCGACCGCATAGCTGGTCGCGTTCGCTGCGACCTTCGTGTCGAAGGCGATGAAATCCGGATGGATCAGCATCAGCTCGCGCGCAGCGAAATTGGCCCGGTAGGTAATTGCTGCGGTGATGTCGGCGCCGATCGCCGCGGCATAGGCGAACCCGCGCAACTTCTGCGCGATGATGACCAGCGCGGTCGTGACCGCCTGCGTATCGAGGCCCGGCGCGCCGAGAATCCGCGGCTTGACGCCGAGCTGCGATTCCGCGGCGAGCAGCGCCTGCATGCCCGTCTTCAGACCGTTTGCCGTAGCGCCGATGACGTTCGCACTGGTCGCCGCGGCATCCGCGCCAGCCGCAACGCGCACGACGACGACGGGGGCTTTCGCCTGATCGGCGATAGCGCGGAGCGCCGATGCCAGCGTGCCCGTGGTGCCGGCCACGCCGATCGCCGCCTCGAGGTCGACGACCAGGACGGGGCGATTGAGCGGAAAGGCCGCGTCGAGCGCCTCGGTTGCGGCGCCCGCCGGCGCCGTGGCGGTCGCGACCAGACCGATGACTGCGGTCGCAGCAAGGACGAGCGAACGTGCGCCCTCGGTCACTTCTTTAATGGTGATGCCGTGCATGGTGGCTCCTTCAGGCGTAAACGGTGGGGCTGCTGCGCGGCAGCGGGACGGTGAGGCGTGTGCTGGCGCTCGGGCCGGTCACGTCGGTGCGCCGGCCAGCGAGCTGGGCAGAAAAGACGCCGGGGCCGGTTTGCTCGATGACGACGGCCGACAGCGTGACCCGCGGTTCCCAGCGCTGGATGGCGAGAGCCGTTGCGGCCATCAGGCGCATGCGGCCGACCGCATTCATGGGCTGGTCGACCAGCTCGGCGAGCAGCGAGCCGTATTCGCGCTGGCCGACGCGCGTACCGATCGGCGTCGACAGAATATCCGCGATCGACTGACGCAGATGGTCGAGCCCTTCGAGCGGCTTGCCGGTGACGGCGCTCATGCCGATCATCGTGGCGGTCCCGAGACGGCGCCGCCCGCGGTGATGCCGCTATGCACATGCGACTTGAGGCTCTTGCCCCCGCCGATCACGTCGTCGCTGGCGGTTGCCTTGCCGGTGATGCCGACGTCGCCCGTGATCGTGACCGCGCCGGTGATCGACACGGGACCGGTGATGGTCACGCCGCCCGGCGCGTCGATGCGGACCTTGCCGCCCTCAGGGAGCTGCGCGACGAGCAGATGCGCGTGCGCGTCGTAGGATATGATGGCACCGTCACCGAACTGGATCAGATCCAGATCCTCGGTCGAGGGTGCGGGCATAGCATCGGAGAACAGGCCGAGGACGGCGACACCGCCATCGGTATCCCCTTCGGGGCAGAGCAGCAGGCACTGCTCGCCAATCGTCGGCGGTGACCAGGTGCGGGTGTTGCCGGCACGCTGCACGATCCAGCAGATGTCGCCGGTGACGATCTCGCCGATCCGCACGCGGCAGGTCGCATCGGCACGATCAACGCTGTCGATGGTGCCGAGACGGATGATGTTGCCGATAATCCGGCGGGGATCGGGAAGCGCGTTCATGACGCGCGACATTGGCGCCGCAGCCTGCGCAGCGCGCGGTGTGGCGGGTGTGGAATACGATCCCACACCCCAAGGCCTCATCCGGCGGGCGTAGCGTCTGCTGCCGCCTCGGGCTCCACCTCGGGCAGGTTGACGATCACCCCAAGGCCGATCTTGACCGCGACCCCGCGCGCAACGTCGGCGACCCGATCGCGGGTGGCGGCAGCATCATAGGCGCCGCTTGCATCGTGGCAGGCGTTGACGGTGCGCGTATGCACGGTCTCGCCCTCGGTGAAAGTAACAGGGACGCCGCGCGTCGCCGGGTCGTATTTGCCGATTCTGGTCTTCATGGTCTTGCTACTCCTTATGGACGATCAAACGCCGCGGCTGTGCCAGCGGAAGGTGAGTGCCTCGGCGGAACTGTTGCGAACGGTGAAGCTGGTCGGCGGGGCGCCAGTGACGCTGCGGACGCCGATAGCGCCGGCTCCCGACCCGATCGGGACGCACCAGGCGGTATGCGCCACGGGTAGCGCGACCTCGACGAGTCCTCCCGATGGGACATCGACGACGCCCCAGCATTCCTTGGTGCCATCGGCGAGGACGCGGTAGCCGTTGAAGGCTGAGCTATAGGCTGTGACCCGGTCATATTCGCTGCCCTCGTGGCCATCGAGCAGATCGGCATCGAAGCCGGAACCAGCACCGTCGTTGCCAACATCCATCACCGCGTTGCCGCTGCGGGTGAGCGCTCCACCGATGTTCATCGCCCCGCCAACGCCGACCGCGCCGCCTTGCGGGTTGATGCTGATGTTCATGCCGTAAAGAACGAGATCCTTGAACACGCCCTTGCTGCGGTCATAGGGCTGAAGGATGCCGTTACCGCCGCTGTAGAGCAGCTCAAGGCCGACGCCCGCCGCGAACGATGCCGCGCCCTGAATGCGCGCGCCGGCATGGCCGGTCACCCCGGTAAATGAGCCCCCGGCGACCAGTGCGAAGTCTGTCGCCTCGCGCCCGTCCAGCAGATCGGCATCGAAGCCCGAGCCGGCGCCGTCATTGCCGACATCCAGGACCTTGTTATTGCCGCGGGTTAGCGCGCCGGCAACGTTCATCCCACCGGCCACGCCGACGGTCCCGCCCTGCGGCTCGAGCTTGATATTGGCGCCATAGATGACGAGCTCGCGGAACACGCCAGCCGTGCGATCAAAGGCCTGCAGATAGCCTGTGGTGTTGCCATAGAGTAGCTCGATCCCGGCGCCGTCCTGCGGGATGCCGGTGCCCTGCGCCCGGATATAATTCGCGCTCTCGACGATCGGGGCGCGGACCTTGCCGGTGTACGTGGCACCGCTCAGCAG
Organism: Sphingomonas sp. CFBP 13714; assembly: GCF_014842205.1. Lineage (NCBI taxonomy): Bacteria > Pseudomonadati > Pseudomonadota > Alphaproteobacteria > Sphingomonadales > Sphingomonadaceae > Sphingomonas > Sphingomonas sp. CFBP 13714. The sequence continues at coordinate 15,588 of NZ_JACYVG010000002.1, read as the reverse complement.
CGCGAATTCGCCAGCCTCGCGCCCGTCGAGCAGATCGGCGTCGAGGCCAGATCCGGCCCCATCGTTCGCCTGGTCCCATACCCTGTTGCCCGAGCGCGTGATTGCGCCCGCGACGTTGAGGGCGCCGTTTATGGCCACCGGAGCGGTTAGCGCGATGGCGCTGCCATAGAACAGCAGATCGCCGAGCGTGTTGGTGCCACGATTATACGCCTGCACGATGCCCGTGGTGTTTGTGTAAAGCAGCTCCAGCCCGCGCCCCCCAACCGGCGGGGTCGATCCAAAGGCACGCAGATACGCGCCGCTTTCCAGAGAGGCCGCGGCCAGTGGCCCGGTGAAGGTCGCACCGGTGAGCAGCGCAAACTCCGCTGCATGGCGCCCATCGACCATGTCGGCGTCGAGACCAGAGCCAGCACCGTCAGCGCTCAGCAGACGCGCGAGGACGTTCGCCGCGGTGAAGATCGTCGCCATCGCCTTGGGGGTCAGGACTCGCATCGCGTCCGCCAGCCCCGCCGCCTCGGCATCGGTGGCCAGCTCGACAACGCCAGGGGTCTCGGTTGTAGCCGGCGGGTTGAGGAAATTCGCACTGCCGAACGTGATCTGGCTCGCGGCAACGTCCAGCAACGTCGCGTCGATCGCGAGCAACATCAGCGCACCCGCCGACTTTTCGATGATCGGGGCGGCCTGGCCGTATGCGGCGAACAAGGTGCCGTCTGCCAGATAGAGCGCGATGCTGCGCACGGTGTAAGTGTCGGTCGTCTCGTCGCGCACCACGATGTGGATGACATCGGCCGCTACCCCTGCGCCGGAGACCGTAGAGACCCGCTTGATTTCGCCAGGAAGCGCCGCGGTTCCAGCGCTGGCGACGATCGCGGTTGGCGAGACGCCAACGCTCGCGATCTGCACTGCATTGGTGCCGTCATGGGCGGCATTGATGAGGGCGGCGCGGCCGGCGTCCGTAATGCGCAAGGTGATCGACATGATCTCTCCGGGTCAGGCCGCAGGCGCGGTCATGGTAAGGCGGGCGAAAGTGGCGGGGCGTGCCGCGGCGATGGGCACGATGCCGGCGGTCGCGGTGAGCGCCTGGCTGAAGGTGAAGTGCGAGCGGACCGGCTTGGTCCGGTAGACCTCGGCGATCACGGCATCGACAAAGGTGGCATCCGCAGGCGCACCCTGGTCGTCGGTGACGTTGAGGACCAGGCTGAAGGTGTGTGGCACGCCGGGCGGCGTCATCTGCCACCATTCGCGCAGCGCCACGACGCCCCCGAACGAGGCAACGACGTCGCGCACGGAGGCGGACGTGCCCTTGCTGCGCTGGATCGTGAGCGCCTGCCGCACGCGGGCGCGCTTCACCGTTTCGGACCAGCCGCTCGACCAGCCGTCGATCGAGAGCGCCCAGGCGAGATAGGGCAACAGATCGACCGGGCAGGTGTTGGGATTCCACAGGGACCGCAGCGGCACCGCGACGTCGCCGATCCGTGCCATGCTTGTCTCGACCGCGCGCTCGAGCGCGGTTGCGTTGGGCGGTAGGAGCGTCATTCACCGAGCCCGACATGGACGACGGAGATCGCGGTGCACCAGCCAGCCTGGGTGCGATCGAGCACGATATCGGCGGCCGGGCTAGTCAGCACGACGTTCTGAACGCCCTCGGTGTGCAGTGCGCCGAAGATCCCCGACCGGGTGATGTCGCGGCCGAGGCGGTGAGAGTTGGCAATATAGGCGGCGAGCCGGTTGCGAGCCTCGACGATGACGATCGAACCATCGGGGCCGGCAAAGGTCGTGATTTGCGCGTCGACCGCATATTCGACAATTTCCGCCGAGCGGATCGTGACGCGATCGGTGAGCGGGCGGCGCGTTTCGGCCGACACATAGGCGAGCACCGTGTCGAGCAGGGCGGGCGACGCAGTGCCGTTCCCTTCGCGCGCGAGCACCGTCACCCGTACCTCGCCGGTCGCCGGACTGGTGGCGCTGGCGTCGAGTACGTCCGGCGACGCCGACAGCGCGTGGAAGATATACGCGCCCTCAGGTCCGGCAACCGAATAGCCCTCCGGTGCCAACACCAGGCGGCGCCGGAAGTCGTCGTCGCTTTCGAGGACCGCAGGGGCACCCGTTCCGGCGTTTGCGGGTGTGACGACGAGGCGGGAAACGCCCATCAGCGCGGCGAGGTTATCGAGATCCGCACCCAGAGCATAAGCCGGCATGACGGCTCGCGCGGCATCGTTCACCCGCGCGCGCAGCAGCATCTCGCGGTAGGCAGCGACCTGCAGCAGCTTGATGACGGGATCGGATTCGACCGTGGCATCGAACGCCGGCACGAGCGCCTGTAGCGCGGCGAGCATCTGGCCGTAGATCGTGTCGAAATCGAGGGTCTCGACGATAGTCGGCGCTGGCAGGCGCGACAGGTCGACAGCAGTGAAGGTTGACGGATCGGCCATCCGGCCATGTCGTCGGTTAGGTCAGGGCAGCGCTATCATGCTTGGGTGTGGGATGGGATTTCACACCCAGCCAGTATGTCCGTTATTGGTGGTTATGCGACGGTCCGCTTTCGTGCGTTAAATAGCCAAAACAAGACATCTCCTGCATGGCGTTTGCATTTGGTGCGGGTAATCTGCCCAGATGGACACCATTTCGTCACCCTCTCGCATTCGCCAGTGGACCCGCATTGTAACGCGCGCGGCGGTCTTAGTCCTTGCTGCCATTGGCCTCTGCTGGCTTGTCGGCGGGCCAATGCTGCGATTGCTGCTGGCTCCGGCTTATGATCGGCAGATCACAAAGCGCGTTTACTCGCCCAACCGTGCGGCAATCTCAGAAGTAGAAGTAACTAAAGGCGGTCTTGGAACCGTTTGGACTACTAGTGTTTACCTTCGACCGGTCGGCCAAGACGGATGGACCGTATATCAGACCAGAGACAGTGATTTCACTCCATCCATCAATTGGAAAGGTAATGATACTCTTGTCGTTGGATTGCCGTGCCAGCGATTCGATTATCTGTCTAACCCTGACGATTGGCCGCGTAGCAAGCCGGCCGAGCCTCGGCTCAAGGTTCGCTTCATATACATTCGGAACTGCGACGATCTCGCCAGCGGCACCATACAACGTCCGATTTAACGCAAGCAGTTGGACTGAAACAACGTCCAAGGATGAGCGCTTCCCGCCGGTCCTCTTTTTGGTTCTGCTTAGCCGCCAGTGAATGCCGCAACGTTGTGGAAAGTGGCCGTTCGCGATCCTCGTCTTCCAACTATGATCGATCGGATCAGGACATCATAGTCAGCCAAGAAATTTGCTCCATCGGTACGTCAGCAAGCCAACCACGGCGGCCAGAACCGGAAGGCCAAATATCAATGCGAAGAACTCAATCCGCTTGTTAGCAAGGCAGTCGGACACCTCTTGATGGTCGTGAGGCAGACACTCGCCCATCGTGCTGGTTAGCAGCACTGGCAGACCGATAAGCATCAGAAAGCCAGTAGCGAAGACCCAGCCTACAATTCGGTGAAAAGGATTTGGGTCGGGCGTCTTGGCCATCTCCTTCCATGTAGCCGATATTTGAATGTCCGTTAATGGGCGTAAGCGGAATGGCCGGAAGGGAAGGTTAGCGGACACGCCTATTCAGCAGACAGAACGTCTTTTAGCCAGATCAGGGTGCCTAGGGCATCGGTTCGGGCCTCCACTACGGTATCGAACAGACCGGAAAAGCGCGTCGGACTCCAGTACTCCATGATGCCCGCGTCAAACTCGCTAAGGTCTTCAGTAAAGAAGGTATCTTCGTCGTAAGTCACGAAGCCGTCCGAGCGTTGAAGCAGATGCCAACGCTTTTTGCCGTCCGTGCTGACTGCTGTTTGAATTATGACTGGCTCAGCATCCATCTCAGCCTTCTGCCACTCGCGGCGAATGTCCGCAATTGGGCGCTTCCCGCCGGGCTGCTTTTGGCGTCCGCTTTGTTGACCTCCAATGTCGCGAGTTGGTGGAAAGCGGAGGTTAGAGGATCATACCTTGGCGGTATGCGAGCTTTGCAGATCCACGCGGTTTCTCGCCGCGGCTCGTAACTTCGAGGCTAATCTGCGCTCGATCGATGCGCGTAAGAAGCACTCCAAGGCAGTCATACTTCCGCATATCATTTTCCGCGTCAGTTTCGACGTGGACCTCTAAACGATTTGGGTCGGGGCCGAAATTGCGAATGACTGCGTCTGTTCCATAAAAGCGTTGTATCGTTTGCTTAATAAACTCGACCTCGTTCTGAGACAGAGGCGATGGAGTTCTTGGACGCATTGGGGGTGATGCAACCGGCATATGCCTTGTTAGCAGACAAGCGAATGTCTGCAATTGGGCGGAAGCGGTCATTCGGCGCGATAAGCTCGAACGTTCGGGATCAGTAAGGGAATGGACCGGCCGCTTTTAGCGAGGAAGGGCTTATACCCGCCGTGTCATTTTCTCGGGTTCCAGCTACATCGGACGTTGAACATTTGCCGGGGAGGCGTTCATGCAAATTGCGGTTTTGACATTCGAAGGGTTCAACGAGCTCGACTCGTTTATCGCAGCAGGAATACTGAATCGGATGAGGGCACATGGCTGGACCGCGCACATGACCTCGCCGACCGATTCCGTAACGTCCATGAACGGCGTCACGGTCAAGCGTCAGAAACCCTTGGAGTTCGCTGCCGAAGCGGATGCCGTGATAATTGGAAGCGGGATCAGGAGCCGCGAAATCGCGACTGATAATGACCTGCTGTCCCGGATCACCCTTGATCCATCCCGCCAACTGATTGGCGCGCAGTGTTCGGGCACCCTCTTGCTCGCAAAGCTGGGCTTGATTGGCGATCTTCCTGCCTGCACCGACCTGACAACCAAGCCCTGGGTGATCGAGGCGGGCGTCGAGGTGATCGATGCTCCCTTTGTCGCACACGGCAACGTGGCGACGGCCGGAGGCTGTATGGCCTCACAATACCTGGCGGCGTGGATAATCGCCCGTGGCGCTTCGCTGCGCGATGCTGAGGAAGCGATGCACTACGTCGCACCGGTAGGCGAAAAGACACTTTACGTTGAACAGGCCATGAGAGTTGTCGCGCCTTTTATCGCGCCGGCAGCCTCTATCGCCGCTTAAACACGACGCGGTGGCTGGCGCCTTCCCGGTGCCGTCCATCACGTCGGAATGGAAATTTTTGGTGGGAAGCAGCGGGGCAGCGTAAACACCGCCCCGAAGCCTTCACCTCAAGGCCACGTTTGACACGATCAACTCGCCCGCGCGTCGCGCGGCGCCGGCCCCGACCGTATACATTGTCTCGGCCGTGGCGACATGGAACCGCGCGAACGTCGCCCGCGCGCCCGGCGTGTCGTTGATCGACAGGATGAAGCGGCCCTTGATCCCGGCCAGCTGGTCAGCAAGCTGGTCGAAGTCGGCACGGCCAAACACGTCCTGGCCGTAATCCGTCTCGCAGCCCCAATAGGGTGGGTCGAGGTAGAACAGCATGCCGGCGCGGTCATAGCGCCGGATGAAGTCGGCATAGCCGAGCTGCTCGATCACGACGCCGGCCAGGCGCTCGTGGATGTCCGCCAGCAACGGCTCGAGCTTGGTGACGTTGAACCGGGCGCCTTGAGTCTTGTCGACGCCGAAGTGCCGGCCGTTCACCCGTCCCCCGAACGCCAGCCGCTGGAGGTAGAGGAAGCGGCAGGCGCGCTCGAGGTCGGTCAGCGCCTCGGGCGGCGTCGCCTTCAGCCGTTCGAACTCGGCGCGCGACGCTACGCGGAAGCGCAGCATGTCGATCATGTAGGGATAGTGGCGTTGCAGCACGCGGAAGAAGGTCACGACGTCGCCCGACACGTCGTTGATCACCTCGACCTTCGGCCGCGACCGGCGCCGCAGGAAGATGCCGCCCATGCCAACGAACGGCTCAGCATAGCCGTCATGGTCGACGCGCTCGATCATCGCGACCAGGCGCGACGCCAGATTGCGCTTGCCGCCGATATAGCCCGCCGCAGGTGCGACGGGCTGAACGGAATTGAGGGTGTACATGTTGGATTTCCTCGCCTTGTAGAGATCCCGCCCGCGCAGATCGCGCGGGTGCGGGACGGCCGATGGCCGTTGGTCGTGGCGAGACAGATCCTCGTCGGTGTGCCGGGTTGCAGCCCGGCATCCCCCGCCCGGCTATGCCGGACGCGAAAGCTATTTTGCCGGCGCGGTGACGCGCGGCGTGAACCGGACGGCGTCAAAGCCGAGCCGGTCGTTGATCTCGAGAAACGCCATCTGCAGCGGCACGATCTCAAGCTCGAAGAACATGTCGACCGCCTCGCTGATCTTGCCGAGCTGGGACCCTTGCGCCGGCACGATCCCCAGCACCGAGGGCGGCGTGCGGTGTGCGGCGAGCACGTCGTCGCGCGTCGCGTTCTTGATCCCGAGAAACTCGTCCTTGGCACCAACTTCGGCGATCGGCAGGATCTTGATGCTGCCCTCCTTGCCGCCCGGCGCATGGACGAACAGGTTCTTGAAGTTGCCGGGGCCCTTCGAGTTCTTCAGCGCGTCGCGCAGCTCGTCGGTGTCGTTCTCGTCGATGTCGCCGGTGGCGTAGAGGATGTAGCCGGCATGGCTGCCGTTCAGATAATAGCGACGCCGGAACAGCGTCGCCGCCTCGTTGAGCAATGCCGACTGCAGCGCGCTGAGATATTCGGGCACGCCGTAGATCTCCTGGTTGATGTCGGGCTGCATGATCTGGATGACGCTGCCCGGCTTGAACGGCGTCGCCGCGGCAATACCCGGCGACCAGAAGAACTCGCCATCGACCAGCCCGCGCCGGGTGTATTTCGCCAGGCTATGGTCGAGCCGCAGTGCCCCACCAATCACGCTGTCGCGGCGTTCGAGATAGGCGTTTCCGAAGACGAGATAATCCTGCACCGCACGGCCGAACGCCGAGCGCGACAGGATCGGAGTCGCGCCGGCGCCGCGCATGACCGGATCGAATGACGCAACGACCAGATTGCGCTTGAGCATGATCGCCGAGCTGTGATGCGGCGATACGCGGAACGCGCGCGCCAGCCCGTCGAGCGACAGGGGCGGCTCATACCAGCGGTCGGTGCGGTAGCATTCGACCATGTCCATGATCTCGCGTCGGCTGAGCACGGGTTCGGGATCCCCGAACGAAAAGGCGGTCGCCTTGCCGGCGCGTGCGGGCCGCTGGTCCATCAGAATATCTCCATTCGTGTTTTCGGGCGCGCCTGGCCGTCGAGGGGTTCGTTGATGAAAATGTGCATCGCCGCCCAGGCGAGGTCGGCATGGCCGACGGACTCGGTGCGGCTCGCCTTGAAGGTGACGCTCTTGCCACTCTGGGTCAGCGCCTTCTTGATCGACAGGAAGGCCGACTGCAGGTCGATCCAGCCGCGGTCATATTCGATGCGCTGGCGGGCAAAGCTGTGCTGCGCCTTCATGACCAGCCCGGTCTTCACCTCGAGCGAATATTCGATCGCGACGACGCCGCGGACCTTCGCGTCGCGCAGCAGCTGATAGACCGCCGCGCCGACACCCTTCTTGTCGATCCCGAGATAGGTACAGTTGTACCGCGCCAGCCGCGCCTTCACGAACTCGGCCTGCGCCTGAAAGTCACCCTTGATCTGGTGGCGCTCGAGCAGGCGGAACTTGCCGGTCGGGCCTTCGGGTGGCAGCGCGATCACCAACGCGGCATTGTCGCCGTCGACGCTCTCCTGCGGATCATAACCGGCCCAGACCTCACGGTTGCCGACCGGCCGCTTCGCCAGCATGTCGACATCGGGCCAGTCGACCATCGCGTCGACGCCGCAGCGCTGCAGCTCGTTGAACTTGAACGCCGACAGGCTGTCGTCGACGAACCCGCACATGAGCAGGTTGGCGAATTCGTCGGGCGCATATTCGATGCGCAGCTCGTCGATATTGAACAGGTCGCAGCCACGCGCGGCCGCGTCCTCGATGGTCACGATCTGCCGCCAGATCTGATCCTCGCACACCACGCCGGCCTGCAGCCGGGCATGGCCGACATCGATCTCGATGCGGTCGGCCTTCTTCACCCGCCGGTTGCGCCGTTCGCCCGTCCAATAGGGGTGCGCCTGGTGCGCGATCGTCGACGGCGTCGAGAAATAGGTGCGGCGCCAGCGCTTGTGCATCGCCATCGCGCTGGCGACCTTGTTCAGCTCTTCGAAACCGTAGGTCCAGAAGAACTCGTCGAAATAGAAATTGCCGTGATAACCCTGCGCGGTGCGCGCGTTCGTGCCGAGGAAGATCAGCTCGGCCGCGGGCTCGCCGTCGGGGATCGTATCGGCGGTCAGCACGATCGGATCGCCCTGCAGCTTCACGCCGACGCGCGCGGCAAACTGGACGATGTAGTTGCGGAAGATGTGCGCCTGGTTCTTCGACGCTGACAGGAAGATTTGGTTGCCGCCCCCGCGTAGCGCGTCGAGCAGCGCCTCGCGGGCAAAATACCAGGTCGCGCCGATCTGGCGGGATTTCAGGATCATGCGGGTGCGCTGATCCTTCGCCCCCCACCAGTCCTTCTGATAGCCGAACAACTCGTCATGGAAGAGCTGCTCGAGCCGTTCGACCTGCTCGGTGGTGAAGTGGTTCCTTGGCTTGCCCGCCTTGCGCTCTCCGGCGTTGCGGTTGGCGACCTTCTCGTTGAGGTCGCCCTCGTGACCGCCGGGCGCTTCGAAGCGGCGGACGCGCGCGCCGGCAACGACCGCGCGCATCAGCAGGTCAATCTCCTTGAAGTCACCGCCCGTCTTCGCGTCCTTGGCGATCAGCGTGTTGAGCCGGCATTCTAGCGCATCCTCGATCTTCGACAGCGAGGGCGCCTCGTCCCATTTGCGGCGCTGTTTCCACGCCTCGACCGTCGGGCGTTTCAGCCCCAGCTCGTCGGCGATCTGCGTCACGCCCCAGCCGCGCCAGTAGAGGCTGCGCGCCTGGCGCTCGGCGTCGATCGGAATCGGCATCGTCGTTGGCGGCAACGGCATGCCGGTATCTGCGGGGAGCTTGTCCATGTCGCGGCGGACCTTGCCGCGCGATCATGCCGCTCCGCACGGCGTCTAGAGTGTGGAATGCGATCCCACACCTCCACGCGCTTGAGAGATGACCCGGTTTCGGTCCCTTTGCGGCTTCCAGATGCCGCCTGACGCGGCCCACCGATAGCGAACCCCGAGGGACCGACCGCCATGGGCACCAAGAGCAAGTTCTTCCGCGCCTTCGTCGAAGGCCAGACCATCAGCGACGGCCGGAAGATCGATGCCGACTGGATCGACGAGATCGCCGAGACCTTCGACACCGCCACCTATACGCCGCGCATCAATGTCGAGCATCTCGCCGGCTACAGCCCGGAACCCCCGTTCAACGGATACGGCGACGTCGTCGCGGTGCGCGTGCAAACCGACGACATCGCGATCGCGGGCAAGACAGAGCAGCGCCGCGCGCTCTATTGCCAGGTCGACGGCAACGACCAGCTCGTCGCGCTCGTCGCAAACAACCAGAAGCCGTTCCCCTCGGTCGAGCTGACCGACAGCTATGCCGGCTGCGGCAAGGTCGGGCTGCTCGGCCTTGCCTTCACCGACAAGCCCGCCTCGATCGGCACGCAGGCGCTGCAATTCTCGCGCACCGCGCCGGGCTCGCTGTTCGCGCCAGGCGCGGACGCCGTCGCGCTCGAATTCGAAACGCCGCCATCGGATCCCGCCAAGGTGGAGGGCGCCGTCGCTGGCTTCTTCTCGGCACTCGCCGCCCGGCTGAAGGGTGAGCCCGAGAAGCCCGCAACGCCTGCCGCGCCCCCGGTCGCCGCCAATGACAATTTCGATCCGGCCGCTTTCTCGACAGATATCGGCCAGGCGGTCGCCGCGTCGATCGCGGCTGCGCTGAAGCCCGTCACCGACGCACACACCGCGCTGCAGGGCGAGTTTTCGGCGCTGCACGCCAAGCTCGAAGCGACGCCCGAACCCGGCTTCAGCCGGGCGCCCGCCAATGGCGGCAGCGGCGAGCCCGTCACTGACTGCTGACGCCCCCCGTCCGACCCGAACAGAATCGCCCCAGGAGCCGCCCCCATGCGCAACGAAACTCGCCTCAAGTTCAACGCCTACACCACGCAGATCGGCAAGCTGAACGCCGTCGAGGATCCCAGCCGCTCGTTCACCGTTGCGCCCGCGGTCGCGCAGACGCTGCGCGGCAAGATCCAGCAGTCGAGTGCGTTCCTGACCAGCATCAACATCATCCCGGTCGTCGCGCAGGAAGGCGACAAGGTCGGCGTTGGCGTGAAGGGCACGATCGCCAGCCGCACCGACACGCGGATCCACGACCGCCAACCGCGCTACCCGGGCGATCTCGACGAGACGCGTTACCGGTGCGAGAAGACCGACTTCGACACGCTGATCCGCTACGAAACGCTGGACGCATGGGCGCACCAGCCGAACTTCCAGCCGCTGATTCGTGACGCGATCGTCCGGGCCAAGGCGCTCGACATCATCACCATCGGCTTCAACGGCGTGAAGGTGGCGGTCGAAACCGATCCGAACACGTATCCTTTGCTGCAGGACGTCAATATCGGCTGGCTGCAGCACATCCGCCTCGATGCGCCGGCGCGCGTGCTGAGCGAGGGCGACCTTTCGCCCGCCACCAGCGTCAACGGCGTCGTCACCGTCGCAGGCGCGATCTATGTCGGCGCGGGCGAGGTCGGCACCGAGGTCGACTTCGTCAATGTCGACGCGCTGATCTACGATGCGATCGAGCTGCTCGACGAAAATTACCGCGACGATACCGACCTGGTCGTGATCGTCGGCCGCGATCTCGTACACGACAAGTATTTCTCGATCGTCAATGCGGCCGGCGACAAGGCGACCGAACAGCTCGCCCGCGACGTCCTGCTCTCCGACAAAAAGCTGGGCGGCCTGCAGGCGGTCCGCGTGCCGAAGTTTCCGAAGAACGCGCTGCTGATCACCACGCTCGCCAACCTGTCGGTCTACGAACAGATCGGCAGCGAGCGACGCAAGATCGAGGACAACGCGAAGCGCGACCAGATCGAGAATTACGAGAGCGTCAATCAGGCCTTTGTCGTCGAGGACATGGGCAAGGTCGCGCTCGTCGAGAACATCATCATGGGCAAAAAGCCGGCCGCGTAAGCGCCGGCCCATCGCCCCACCAGTTAGCCCGCTCTCCACAGGACATGCCATGAGCCTTGCTCGCAAGCACCGGGACCGTATTCTCGCATCCCAGATGGCATCGGCTCCTGCCCTGGGGAGCGGGTTATCCTCTCCTGCCTCCGACGCCGGTACGCCCGCCGAGCGCGCAGCCGCATCGATCGCGATGCGGCTGCAGCACGATCTGCGCCGGCTGAAGGAGATCCAGTCGATCGCTCGCCGCATCGACGTGAAGCGCGAGATGCTGCCCGCCTATACCGACTGGGTTGCCGGCCTGCTCGACGGCGGGCGCACCGCCGGCGCCGGCATCGCCGAAGACGTGCTGCCGACCGTGATGGTCTGGCTGATCGACACCGGCGACTATGCCCGTGCCCTGCTGCTCGCCGAACACGTCATCACCTATGATGTGCCGCTGCCGTCGCGCTACGAACGCTCGGCCGCAGCGCTGATCGTCGAGGAGATCGCCGACGCGGCGATCCGCGCGCAGACTGCCAAGGCGCCGTTCCCGCTCGACGTGCTCGAGAACGTCGCTGAGCTGACTGCCGACGCGGACATGCACGACCAGGTGCGCGCCAAGCTTCACAAGGCGATCGGCACCGAGCTGGCGCGTGCGGCCGACGCGATCGACCCAACCAAGCCGGAATTTGCCGCGCTCGCGCAGCGCGCGCTCGACCCGCTTCGCCGTGCGGTCGCGCTGCACGACCGGGTCGGCGTCGCTGGCCAGATCAAGCGGCTCGAGCGCGCGCTGGCGCCGCCAAAGCCGACCACGAAACCCGCCGGCACCGCGCCGGCGACCTAAGCTCGCCCCCGGCGCTCGGGGGCGGATCATGCGGGATGGGAGGGCGCCACGGCGCTGAGGGCCATCGTCCGATCTGATCCCCACCCCCGAAAACACGAAGGACCGCACGATGCCCGCCAGAATCGTATTTGTCGCGTGACCGGCTTCAGCTGCACGCCATCGCTGATGCCGGCGCCGGTCGTGTCGACCGAGGCGCCGATCCGTAATGACGGCTGGTTCCCCGACATCGACCCGGCCGAGCTGCGCGCCGCGCGGCGCATTCGCGAGGTCATCACCCCCGAACGCCTGAAGCTCGCCGTCACCGGCGCGATGATCACCGTCGGCAACCAGCTCGCCGTGTGGCAGGCCGCGCATATGCTTGCCGGCATCGCGGATCTCGCCGCGGTGCCGTCACGCAAGCTGGACGATACCAGCCGCCTCGTCCTCCTCTACACCCGTGCAATCGGCGCCTATGCCAAGGCCGAGCTGGTCGAGGCGTACCGCGACACGGATCTGACGGGACAGGGTCAGCACGACGCCGAAACCGTCGAACCGTCGATCGTCGAGCTGCGCCGCGATGCGATCCACGCGATCCGCGACATGCTCGCCCGCCCGCGGCTGCGCGCCGAGCTGATCTGATGGCCGATGTCCTCACCGCAAAGCAGGGCGACACGCTCGACGAGCTGATCTGGCGCGAGCGCGCCCTAGGTGCGCCCGACATCGGCCGCGTCCTCGCGCTCAACCCGGGCATCGCCGACGTCGGTGTGGTCCTGCCGCTCGGCACCCGCGTGACGATGCCCGCCAGCATGGCGCCGGCTGCGCGGACGCTCCCGCTTATCCAGCTCTGGGACTGACCGCATGAAGGATTTTCTCCACGATTTCGGGATCGGGCTGTGGGCGTTCGTCGTCAGCCTCATCCCTGCCGGCCTCGGGTCGATCGTCAGCCTGCTGGTCGAGAGCGGCCTCACATGGGGGCAGCGCATCGCGCAGGTCTGGGTCGGGATCGTCGTCAGCTATTTCGTCACCAACGCGGCCGGCGCGCTCTTCGGCATGCACCCGTTCGTATCGCAGGCGATCGGCTTCCTCGTCGCAATGGTCGCCTTCAAGGGCGCGCCCGGCTTCATCGCCGGCTGCAGCGCCGTCCTCGCCGAACTTCCCGGCAAGCTCAGCGAGCGGCTGCTCGCGCTCATTCCGCGAAAGGACTCCAAGTGATGCCACAGCCCGATAAGGGATCGTCCGCGCCTGTGAAGCGCAAGACGCTGATCGGCGTCATTGGCGCGGCAGCCGCGCTGATCGTCACGCCGTTCGTGTCGGGCTGGGAGTCGGGCGGCACGCCGCGGCTCGTCGCGTACCAGGACATCGTCAAGGTCTGGACGATCTGCGGCGGTGAGACGCTCGGCGTGAAGCCCGGCATGGTCGAGACGATCGAGGGCTGCGCGCTTCGCGAAGAGGCCGCGCTCATTCGTCATGCCGAGCCGGTTCTCGCCTGTACGCCTAACCTGCGCACCCATCCCAACCAGCTCTCGGCTGCGATCAGCCTCGCCTACAACATCGGCACGGGTGGCTATTGCGGATCCACCGTCGCGCGGCGCTTCAACGCGCGCGACTGGCGGGGCGCGTGCGACGCCTTCCTGATGTGGAACCGGGCGGGCGGGCAGGTCGTGCGCGGCCTCGATCGCCGACGCCGCGCCGAGCGCGACCTCTGCCTGAAGGAGCTGCCCCGATGATCCGCGCCCTCTTTGCCAAGGTGAAGGCCGAGGCCTTCTTCCTCGTGCTGCTCGCCGTCGCGGCGGTCGGCGCCTGGCTGTACGTCCAGTACCGCCAGGTCAGCGCCGACCGCGACGATCTGCAGCACCGCGCCGAGCTGATCTGCGCAGGGTCGGGCACCGACTTTGCCGCGATCGGAAAGACGGCGCGCGGCGTGCACTGCGCGCAGACCGTCGCCGGCCTCGTCAAGTTCAAGGGCGACAGCGACCAGCTCGCTGCTGCCACGCTCGCCCAGGCGATGGCCGATCACGATGCCCGACAAAACAACGACACCCGCGCCGCGCGCGCTGCTGCCGAGGCAGCGAGCTCGGCCGCACAACGAATGGAGATGGCAGATGCGCAAGCTGAACGGACGAACCTTGTCGATCGTGACTGGTTTCGCGCTGTCAACGGCGTTGCCGGCCTGCGGGCGGCACGCTGAGGCGCCGCCCGCGGTCGTGTCGACGCCGATCGCCGTCAAGGTGAAGGACACACCGCCCGCCGAGCTGCTGCGGTGCGCCAATCGCCCCGAGGGTCTGCCCGAAGATCCGGCGCTGATCGCGCAGATCCCGACGCGGATCCGCGCCGGGATCATCCGCCTCGCGCGATCCTTCGCCGCCAACGCTGATCACCTCGACCGCCTCATCAACTGGAGCACGCCCGCCGCGTGCCCCTCGCCAAAAGGATGAGACATTGGCCGGTACCCGCCACGTCCACCGCGCACGATCGCCGTAAATCACCCTCTGGTGAGCTTCATGACCAATTCCGAAACCAACACGAAAGGAGGTGATCCCATGCGTTATTGGCCCGTTGGCAAACCCATCCGTTAATTGATGCGCCCGGTTCGCAAGAGCCGGGCGACATCGTCTCGCAATGCAATACACCCTTGAGACGAAGGACGTTCGTTGAAGAAGCCGGAAAGCCTGCGGCAGACGCTACAGATGTTCGTGCCCGCGCTTGCGGCGGATCCGTCCAGATTGTCGATCTTCGTCGACAAGGGACGGATCGCGGCGGGTGCGGGATCGCTCAGCCTCGAATATCGCTACACCGCCAATATCGTCGTGCAGGATTACGCCGGCGACGTGGACGATCTCATGGTGCCGATCCTCGCGTGGATAGCCCAGCATCAGCCCGACCTGTTGCAGCACACCGATCAGGAGCCATTTCGCTTCGAGTCCGAGCTGCTCGACGCGGAGACCGCCGACGTGTCGATCTTTATCGACCTCGACGAAGCCGTGCGCGTGTCCGCCAAAGAAGGCGGCGGTTTCATCGCCGAGCGCACAGAGCCTGCAGGTGATCCTGACAGCTTCGGAATTAGATGCGTACCCTTGTGGCAGCTTCTCATGGGTGACCAAGTCGTGGCGCAGACCAACGACCCGCGCTTCGTGGCCAATCAGTGAGCGACTTCGCCGACATTGAGGCGCTCGCAGGCGCGCTGCTGCGCCGTGTCGATGCCGGCGAACGCAGCAAGATCCTGCGTGTCATGGCGCGCACGCTCCGGAACAGCCAGGCGGCACGCATCACGCGTCAGCAGGATCCGGACGGCCAGCCTTTCGCCGCGCGTAAGGCGCAGCCCCTTGGTCGGCTGCGGCGAGGCGGGACGATCAAGCGCGAAGCCATGTTCCGCAAACTGCGCAATACGACCAACCTGCAGGCAGGGTCGACCGACACCGAGGCGTGGGTCGGGTTCAGCGGGCGTGCCGCCCGAATCGCACGCGTGCATCAAGAGGGGCTGGAAGATGCACCCGCGAAGGGTGCGAAGCCGGTCCGATACGCGCGACGCATGCTGCTCGGCGACACGGACGCGGAGCGTCAGGCGCTGCTCGACATCCTGTTTACGCATGTAACGGACTAGGTCGTGAACCAACAAAAGCGAATGACCGCTTTCGCCCAATTGCAGACGCTCAAAAGCGACTAGCAATTTCCCGATTGCTGCCTTTAGA